>NZ_CP139979.1:605000-1210000 GCF_034424525.1 Sphingobium yanoikuyae | reverse complement strand
GCCACTTCCAGCCGCCCCATGGCGTCGAGTTGGTCGTCGACATAGGCGTGCAGTTCGCATTCGGTGATGGTGAGTTCCGCCATGGCTCAATCCCTCACGATGCGCAGATGGCCGGGGCGCACGGCGGGTGCCCCCTCCTCCAGTGCGCGCAGCTTAGCGCGGGCGCGGGACAGGCGCGAAATCAGCGTGCCGATGGGAATGCCGATCGCGTCGGCCGCATCCTGATAGGAAAGCCCCTCGACCGCGACGAGATGCAGCACGGCCTGCTGCTCCTCCGGCAGGGCGGTCAGCGCCGCCTCAATCTGGTGCAGCCGCACCATCTGCTCCTGTGCCGGCGCCGTCACCGGCTCGGCCTGCGCCACGGCATCGGCGCGGAACCGTTCGCGCACGGCCGCCCGGCGGGTGCCGCTGACGAAGACATTGTGCAGGATGGAAAACAGCCAGACGCGCAGTGGCCGGCCGCGCTGATAGCTGTCGGCATTGGCATAGGCGCGCACCAGCGCATCCTGGACCAGATCCTCGGCATCGCTTTCATTGCCGGTCAGTCGACGGGCATAGCGCATCAGCGCAGGCAGCAGGTCGACGACCTTGGGCGACGTGGGTTTCATACGTCACTTACGCCTCAGTGGCGGCTTTAATCCCCCTTCGCCCAAATATTTCTGAATTATGTATCTTCAACCCG
Source organism: Sphingobium yanoikuyae (assembly GCF_034424525.1). Lineage (NCBI taxonomy): Bacteria > Pseudomonadati > Pseudomonadota > Alphaproteobacteria > Sphingomonadales > Sphingobiaceae > Sphingobium > Sphingobium yanoikuyae. Next base: position 1,209,318 of record NZ_CP139979.1, on the reverse strand, counting down.
TCAGGGCTGGATTTCGCGCCTTTCCGCGCTGCTGCGCAGGCCTGTTTCCAATATTTCCATCACCGCGATCGCTTCGTCCGCCGGCACCGGATTGGCGCCCTCGCCCCGGATCGCATCGGCCAGCGCCTGCCAGAACAGCCGGTAATCGCCACGTTCATTCATAACCATATGGCTATCGCCCGCCGCATCGGTCAGATGGCCCGGCTGCGGATCGACGCCCCAGTCCGCCCCCTCGGGCCGCTGCCCCGCGACCGTCGCCGCCTCCTGCCCGTCGGTCCCATTCTTGATCCAGCTGCCGCCCGTGCCATGGACGACGAAGCGCAACCCATGCGCCGCCGCCTGCTTGGTCGCATGCAGCAGCACGCGATGGCGCGAATAGCGCAGCGTCACATGGAAATAGTCGGGCGACGCTGCCCCCTCGCGCAGCGCGGCAATGTCCGCGCTCACCCCTTCGGGCTTGCCGAACAGGCACAGCGCCTGATCGACCAGATGCGGCCCCAGATCCTGCCAGATGCCCGCCGCCCGCGCATCCTTCCAGGTCGTCGCCGGGGTCGGTCGCCAACGGTCGAAATGGCTTTCGAACTGGATGATCTCGCCCAACCGCCCCTCGGCGATCAGCCGGCGCAAGGTGCGGAAATCCGCGTCCCAGCGCCGGTTCTGGAAGATCGCCAGCAACCTGCCCGCGCCTTCCGCCTCGGCCGCGACCCGGCGCGCATCGGCTAGGCTTGTGGCGAAGGGCTTGTCCACCAGCACATGCTTGCCCGCCCGCAGCGCGGCGATCGCATGGTCGGCATGCAGCTCGTCCGGGCTGCACACGATGACCAGATCGATCCCCGGCAATGCCAGCAGCGCATCGACATCGGCCACCACCTGCATGCCCGGCAGGCCGGCATGGACCTTGGCCGGATCGCGCGAGACCACCGCGCGCAGCGCCATGCCCGGCGTCGCCAGCACATAGGGCGCGTGGAACGCCCGCCCGCCAAGCCCATAGCCGATCAGGCCCACGCCGATTTCCTGCATCATCATCGTCCCATATCGCCGGGGCGGATCAGGGCGCACGCGCCTTGCCCCATAAAGATAGCATATACTATCTTCCTGCCGAATCCCGCGAACGGGATCATGCCGAGAGGATAGCGCCCATGTTGTTGCGCCGACCATCGCCGCTTGTCGACCCGGCATCGGGCGTGCTGCGCGCCGACCATTTCCAGATCGCCTATGCGACCAACAATATCGACCGGGCACAGGCGATCCTGGCCGATCGCTATGGCATCGGCGCCTTTCGCCGGCTCGAAGGACCGCTGGCGGCCGGCGGCCAGATCCGCGTCGAACTGGCCTGGGTCGGTCCGGTCATGTATGAATTGCTCACCGCCTCAGGGCCGGGATCGGACATCTACATGGACCGGCTCGCCCCCGGCGATGCTTTCCAACTGCGCCATCATCATCTGGGCTATCTGATCCACGACGCCGCGCAGTGGCAGGCGCTGCTCGCCCGCGCGCAGGCCGACGGCCTGCCCGTCCCCCATGTCAGCCATAACGAAGGCTTCATGGACAGCTGCTTCGTCGATGCGCCGGAGCTTGGCCATTATCTCGAATATATTTTCCCGACCCAAGCCGGGATCGACTTCTTCGCCGCCGTTCCCGCCACCTGACCCGCCCGAAAGGACCAACCATGCCCCCTGCCCCCCGCGCGATCGTCGTCGGCACCGGCTTTGGCTGCCGCATCCATGTCCCCGCACTGCGCGCCGCCGGGTTCGAGGTGGCGGGCCTCGTCGGCACCGATCCCGACCGCACCCGCCGCCGCGCCGATGCTGTCGCCATCGCTGACATCTTCACGGATCTCAGCGAAGCGATCGGACGCACCGGCGCGGTCGCGGTGACGATCGCCACGCCCCCCGCCACCCATGCCGCGCTCGCCCTGACCGCGATCGAGCGCGGCTGCCATATCCTTTGCGAAAAACCGATGGCCGCCGACCTGGCCGAGGCCCGCGCGATGCTGGCGGCGGCGGAACAGGCGGGCGTCACGCACCTGATCGGCAACGAGTTTCGCTGGGCGCCCGATCGCGCGATGATCGGCCGCGCCATCGCCAACGGGCTGATCGGCGATCCGCGCTATGTGACCCTGTCCAGCGTCCTGCCGATCGTCGCCGATCCTGCCGCCCGCATGCCGCGCTGGTGGTTCGATGCCGGCGCGGGCGGCGGCTGGCTCGGCGCCCATGGCTCGCATCTGGTCGACCAGTTGCGCGTCTGGCTGGGCGAGGTCGACAGCCTCAGCGCCACCCTGCCCACCGTGTCGGATCGCCCGGCCGACGCGGCGGAGGACAGCTATGTCGTCCGCTTCCGCATGAAGAATGGCGCACAGGGCGTGCTCCAGCACAGCGCCGGCGTCTGGGGGCCGTCCGAGAATATCAGCCGCGTCGCCGGCACCCATGGCACGCTCTGGGTCGACAAGGGGGTGGTGAAGATCGCCGACCGGGATGGCGTGCGCGACCTACCGGTCGATGCCGACCTCCACCTGCCGCCGGTCGAAGCCGACGATCCGCGCAAGGCGGCAATGCTGTTCGAACTCGCCCCCTTCATCCGCCTGTGCGAAGCCCTGCGCGCCGGTGTCGAAGGGCGGCCCATGCCCGATGACGTCCCGGTCCCGACCTTCCATGACGGCGTCGCGGCGATGGCGCTACTCGACGCCATCCGCCGGTCCGCCGCGCAGGATGGCGCGCTCGTCACATTGTCCTGAAAAGAGAGAAGGCCCGTCGACGGGGGGATGTCGACGGGCCCGATCTGCGAGACCGCCCGAGCGGGGGGAAGTGCGGCGGCCTCATGCAACAGAACGGGCCAATGCGGCGATGGTTCCAGACTTATTGCTGGTGCGGCAGCAATTCGATGAACAGCCCCTCGGCATCGGCGCACAACAGGTCGCCGTAACGCAGTTCGCCGCGCACGAAACGCTTGCGTCCCTCGACCTTCGTCACCCAGGCGCTGACCTGCAATTCCTTGTCGATCGGCGTGATCGCGCGATAATTGACGTGCAGATAGGCGGTGCGCGCCATGCGCTGCGCGCTCATATTCGCCGGCAGGCCCAATATCTCGTCGAACAGCAAAGCCACCGCCCCGCCATGGGCGGCATAATTGGCGCCCAGATGGAAGGCGCCAAAGGTGACGCGGGCATGGAGCGAATCATCGCCCATCTGATCGGGGATGAAGGCCGGCGCGAACACCTGGCCATGACCCGGCGCATCGCGCACCCGGCCGAACATGCGATGCGCCTCGTCCGCCACCATCGGCGTCAGCCGCTGCGTCCAGGCGGCCAGGTCCGCGTCCAGCGCCTGCGCCGTAGCGTCGTCCAGCTTGGCCGCCGCGACATGATCCAGAAAATCGCGCAACCGGTCGATCATCGCACCATAGGGCGTATCGCCCGTCAGCCAGCGCCCGCCCAGCAGATCCCGTTCCTCGTCCGCTCCCGGTCCTGCCGCCGATCCTGCTTCCGTCATCTGTCGTCCTGCTCCCTTTGCCCCTGCTTAGCCATGCTTTGGCGGGCGAAGGAAGCCCCCGATCGGCGGGCAGGATGACGGCTGGATCGCCGCGCATCAATCGGGCGCGGCCGCGCCTTCCGGGATAACGCTACGGCGTTGCGGCATCACGCTGCGCCCCGGCACCATCAGGGGACCGCCGGGCAGATCGAAAAGAAAATCGCCCTCCGCGCCATTGATGCACATGCTTAGGCCCGACGCCCGGAAATGCAGCACCAGCCGCCGCCGCGCGGGGTCTTCCCATTGAGCGACGCTCAGCGGCTGACCGCCCTCGTCCAGCCAGACGACATCGTCCTCGCCCAGCAGCGCCACATCGGTCAGATCGGCACAACGCCGCCGCCATTGCCCCAGCGCAAAGGCATGGGCCTCGATCTCCCGGTCGCGCGCGTCCCACTCGATCCAGCTGATGCCATTATCCTGCGCATAGGCATTATTATTGCCCATCTGACTGCGCCCGAATTCGTCGCCCGCCGTCAGCATGATCGTCCCGCGCGAGCAGAAGAGGGTGGAGAGCAGCGCCTTGATGTCGCGCCGCCGCGCCGCGTTCACCGCCGGATCGTCGCTCACCCCCTCCACGCCATTGTTCCAGCTGAAATTCTCGCCATGGCCATCGCGATTGTCCTCGCCATTGGCGAGGTTATGCTTCTCCGCATAGGCGATGCAGTCGGCTAGGGTGAAGCCGTCATGGGCGGCGAGGAAATTGACGCTGCGGGTGATGCCATCGAACAAATCCGACGATCCCGCCAGTCGCGTGGCAAAGGCACCAATCGTGCCGGCGTCTCCCCGCCAGAACCGCCGCATATCGTCGCGATAGCGGTCATTCCATTCCAGCCAGGGCAACCCGAACCGGCCCAGTTGATAGCCGCCCGGCCCGATATCCCATGGCTCGGCGATCAGGATGCGGTCGCCCAGCACCGGATCGGCGCGCATCTCCGCCAGCAGCGGCGCGTCGCGATCGAACCCATCCGGCAACCGCCCCAGCGCCGGCGCCAGATCGAAGCGAAAACCGTCGATCCCCGCCTGCACCACGAAATGGCGTAGTGATTCCAGGATCATCCGACGCACCATCGGCTGGTTGCAATCCACGCTGTTGCCGGTGCCGGTATCGTTGATCAGCCGCCCGTCCGCCTCGTGCCGGAAATAGGCGCGGGCATCGAGGCCGCGCAGCGACAAGGTCGGCCCCAACCTGTCGCTTTCGCCGTCATGATTATAGACCATGTCCATGATCACGCCGATCCCCGCATCGTGCAGCGCTGCCACCGTATCGCGCAGTTCGGTTAGGCCGCCGGGCGCCAGTCGCGGATCGAGCGCGAAATAGCTGACCGGATTATAACCCCAGGCATTGCGCAGGCCGAGCGGCGGCAAATGCCGCTCATCGATCCACGCGTTGATCGGCATCAGTTCGACCGCGCCGACGCCCAGCTTCTGCAGATGGTCGATCACCACCGGATGGGCCAGCGCGGCGATCGTGCCGCGCTGCGCTTCGGGAACGTCAGGATGCAACAGCGAGAAGCTGCGCACCTGCAATTCGTAGATCAGCCCGCCCGGCTGGAAGCGCGGCGGCGCCGGCGCGACGGCCGGCAGCCGCGGCGCCACCACCCCTTTGGGCATCAGCGGCGCCGTATCCTCCCCCTGCCCGCGCGGCGCGGCCAGCATCGGGTCATGGACGAAGGCCCGGTCGATCGCCGGCGCATAGGGATCGAGCAACAGCTTGTCGGGATCGAACCATAGGCCATGATCGGGATCATAAGGGCCATCGGCGCGCAGGCCATAGCGCGCGCCCGCGCCGACGCCCGACGCATGGCCCTGCCAGACGCCCCCCTCTCCCCGCGCCATCGGCAGGCGCGTTTCCCGGTCGTCAGCGTCGAACAGGCAGAGCCAGAGCTGCGTCGCCTCCGGCGCCCAGACGGCAAAGCGGGTTCCGCCGGCATCGATCACCGGCCCGAACCCGTCCGCGCTCATGCCGCTTCGCGCCCCAGCAGGCTGCGATAAAGGGCCGCATAGCGCGCAGCGCTGTGCGTCCAGCTGAAATCGGCGCGCATCCCCGCGCGCTGCATCGCCTGCCAGGCCTCCGGCTCACCATGCAATCGCACCGTCCGCGCAATCGCGCCGTGCAGCGCCAGCGGATCGTCGCCGGCGAACTGGATGCCGGTCGCCACGCCCGCGCTCACCGCCGCCTCATTGGCATCGATCACCGTGTCCGCCAGGCCGCCGACCCGCGCCACCACCGGCACGCAGCCATAGCGCAGGCCATAAAGCTGGGTCAGGCCGCACGGCTCGAACCGCGACGGGACCAGGATCGCGTCGCCGCCCGCCTGCAACAGATGCGACAGCGGCTCGTCATAGCCGATCTGCACGCCCACCCGACCGCGATGCCGGTCCGCCGCCGCCAGGAAGCCGCCCTCCAGCGCATGATCGCCCGATCCCAGCACCGCCAGCTTCGCGCCCAGCCCGACCAGATGGTCGATTGCCCCCATCATCAGGTCCATGCCCTTCTGCCAGGTCAGGCGGCTGATGATGACGAATATCGGCGCCTCGTCGCGCTGCAAACCAAAGCGCTTCTCCAGCGCGCGCCGATTGGCGCTCCGCCCGCTGAGCGCCCGCGCGCTGAAACGCCGCGCGATCAGTTCATCCTCGGCCGGGTTCCAGATATCGGTATCGACGCCGTTCAATATGCCGTGCAGCTTGTCGCTGCGCCCGTTGATCAGCCCGTCCAGACCCATGCCATGCACCGGCGAGCGGATTTCCTCGGCATAGGTCGGGCTGACCGTGGTGATCGCATCGGCCGACACCAGCCCCGCCTTCAGGAAGCCGGTGCCGCCATAATATTCCACGCCATCCATGCCCCATGCCTCCGGCGGCAGGCCCAGCTGGCCGAAAATCTCCGGCCCGAACCGCCCCTGAAAGGCCAGATTATGGATGGTGACGATGCGCGGCACGGCATGGGCCGGGCCAAAGCGCATATAGGCCGCCGTCATCGCCGCCTGCCAGTCATGGACATGGACGATATCGGGCACCCATCCCTTCACGCCCTCCGCCGCAATGTCCGCACCGACCCGCGCCAGCGCGGCAAAGCGCCGCCAATTGTCGCCCCAGTCATTGCCGCCATGGTCGCCATAGGGCCCGCCTTCGCGCGCGAAGAAATCGGGCACATCCAGCACCAGCAGGTCGAGGTCACCAACCTTGCCCGCCAGCACCGTCGCCGGGGCGCCGAACAGCTTTTCATAGCGACGCACCGCCTTGGCCTTGCCCAGCTTCGACAGCACCGACGGATAGCCCGGCACCAGCGTCCGGGTCTCGACATCATGGCCGGCCAGCGCGCCGGGCAGCGCGCCGACGACATCGGCCAGCCCCCCGGTCTTGATCAGCGGATAAATTTCGGACGCAACCGACAGAAGCTTCATCATCATCCTTCGTTTCAGGCCACCAGCCGATCGATCATCGGCTGCGTCACCAGGCATATGCCGCTGTCGGTGCGACGGAAATGCTGCGCGTCAAAGGCCGGGTCTTCGCCGATGATCAGGCCCGGCGGGATGCTGATCCCGGAATCGACCACGCATTTGTGCAGCCGCGCGCCCCGCCCGATCACGCAATTGGGCATGATGACGCTCTCTGTAATGGACGAGAAGCTGTGGGTGCGCACCTCGGAAAAGAGCAGGCTGCGATGCAGCGAGGAGCCCGACACGATGCAGCCGCCCGCCACCAGCGAACTGGTCGCCGATCCGCGCCGGCCATCCTCGTTATGGACGAACTTGGCCGGCGGCGTGACCTCCGAATAGGTCCAGAGCGGCCAGCTGCGGTCGTAAAGGTCCAGGCTGGGCACCACGTCGGTCAGGTCGATATTGGCCTGCCAATAGGCGTCGATCGTGCCGACATCGCGCCAATAGGGCACCAGCTCGCTTTCCGCCCGCACGCAACTGCTGGAAAAGCGATGCGCCACCGCCTTCCCGTGCTTGACGATATAGGGGATGATGTCACCGCCGAAATCGCGCTTGCTGTTCTTGTCGTCGGCGTCGCGCAACAATTGCTCGATCAGGAAGCGGGTGCGGAAGACATAAATGCCCATCGATGCCAGCGCCATGTCGGGCTGGCCGGGAATGGCGGGCGGATCCTTGGGCTTTTCGACAAAGGCGGTGATCACATCCGCCTCGTCGACATGCATCACGCCAAAGCCGACCGCTTCCTTGCGCGGCACCTCCAGACAGCCGACGGTGACGTCTGCGCCACTGTCGACATGCTGTTGCAGCATCAGCTCATAGTCCATCTTGTAGACATGATCGCCGGCCAGGATAACCATATATTCCGGCGCATAGCTTTCGATGATGTCGATATTCTGGAACACCGCGTCGGCCGTGCCCTCATACCATTGGCTTTCGGAGATACGCTGGCTGGCGGGCAATATGTCGAAGCTCTCGTTGCGCTCGGGCCGCAGGAAGTTCCAGCCGCGCTGCAAATGACGGATCAGCGAATGGGCCTTATACTGGGTCGCCACGCCGATGCGGCGGATACCGCTGTTGAGCGCATTGGACAGCGCAAAGTCGATGATCCGCGCCTTGCCGCCGAAATGCACCGCCGGCTTGGCCCGGCGATCGGTCAGCTCGGCAAGGCGACTGCCGCGTCCGCCGGCCAGCACATAGGCCATGGCGTCGCGCGCGATCGGCTGATTGCGTTGTTGCATTAGGGCTCCTCTCTCATGCCCGCGACCGCCTGCACGCGTTCCTCGGTATCAATAGTCCAGTTCCAGCATCAAGGTTCCGAAGGGCGGGATGGTTATGTTCGCCCATCCGCTCTCATCGGCCTCGACCACGCCCATATTGCCGGCGCCGCTGCCGCCATATTCACACGCATCGCTATTGAGTATCTCGCGCCAGCGACCGCCCACGGGCAGCCGCATGCGATAGCCATGGCGCAGCACCGGGGTGAAATGGCTGATGACGACGATCGGCTTGTGGCCGGGCGCCCGCCGCTGCCAGGCAAAGACGCTGTCCGCCGCGCCATCGACCAGCACCCATTCAAACCCTTCCGCTTCGCAATCGCGCGCATGCAACGCCGGCCGCGAGCGATAGAGGCGGTTGAGGTCGCCGACCAGCATCTGCACGCCATGATGGGGCGCATGATCGACCAGGTTCCAGTCGAGCGCCCGCTGCTCGCTCCACTCGGCGCGCTGGGCAAACTCCTGTCCCATGAACAGCAGCTTCTTGCCGGGATAGCCCCACATGAAGGCATAATAAGCCCGCAGCGTCGCGAATTTCTGCCAGTCGTCGCCCGCCATCTTGTGCAGCAGCGACGATTTGCCATGCACCACCTCGTCATGGCTCAGCGCCAGCACGAAATTCTCGCTGAAGGCGTAGAGCAGGCCGAAGGTGATGTCGTCATGATGATGCTGTCGATGCACCGGCTCGCGCGCCAGATAGCGCAGCGTGTCGTGCATGAAGCCCATATTCCATTTGAAACCGAAGCCAAGGCCACCCTGATGTACCGGCGCAGACACCTGCGGCCAGCTGGTCGATTCCTCGGCGATCGTCATCACGCCGGGCGAGTCCGCATAGAGCGCCTTGTTCATCCCCTGGAGGAAAGCGACCGCCTCCACATTCTCCCGTCCGCCATGGTCATTGGGGATCCATTCGCCGGGCTTGCGCGAATAATCGAGATAGAGCATCGACGCGACCGCATCGACCCGCAGCCCGTCGACATGATAGCGTTCGGCCCAGAAGAGCGCATTGTTGGTCAGATATTCCGCGACCTCGCGCCGGCCGAAATTGTAGATCGCCGTGTTCCAGTCCGGCTGGAACCCCTTGCGCGGATCGGCATGTTCATAAAGCGCGGTGCCGTCGAACCGGGCAAGGCCATGCTCGTCGGTCGGAAAATGCGCCGGCACCCAATCGAGAAGGACGCCGATCCCCGCCCGGTGCGCACCATCGACGAAGCGGGCAAAGCCCGCCGGATCGCCAAAGCGCGCGGTCGGCGCATAAAGGCCCAGCGTCTGGTAGCCCCAGCTCGGATCATAGGGAAATTCGCTGATCGGCAGGAACTCGATATGGGTGAAACCCATGCCGACGACATAGGGGATCAGCCGCTCGGCCAGCGCATCCCAGTGCAGGAAATCGCCATTTCCGTCGCGCTGCCATGACCCGGCATGCACCTCGTAGATGGAGATGGGCTGGCGCCGCGCATCGGCCTTCTGCCAATAGTCGCGGTGATTCGCATCGCCCCATATATGCGCAGGCGGACCGTTGACGATCGACGCGGTCGACGGGCGCAGTTCCGAGCGAAAGGCGAAGGGATCAGCCTTGAGCGGCAGCACCACGCCGTCCGGCCCGACAATCTCGAACTTGTAGGGCTGGCCGATGCCGACCTCGGGCAGGAAGATTTCCCATACGCCCGCATCCTGTCGGTGCCGCATCGCCCCGCGCCGCCCGTCCCAGCGATTGAAGTCGCCGACCACCGACACGCGCCGGGCATTGGGCGCCCAGACCGCGAAATGAGTGCCGGCAATCCCTTCATGCTCCATCGGATGCGCGCCCAGCTTCTCGAACAGGCGCTTGTGCGATCCTTCGGCGAAATAATAATCGTCCATCGGCCCCAGCACCGGGCCAAAGCCATAGGGGTCGATCGTCGCATAGGTACCGCCATCGGCATATTGCGCTTCATAGCGCAGCGGCTGGCGCTTGCGAATCTTGACCTTGCCCTCGAACAGTCCGGCCGGGTGGATCAGCGCCAGTTCGCCGACCGGCTTGCCATCCAGCGTCTGCGCGCTGACGCTGACGGCGTCGGGCAGCAGCACGCAGGCGGTAAAGCCGGTCTTGCCGCTGTCAGGATCGGCCGGGTGCACGCCAAGCGTCGCGAAGGGATCGGCATCCCGCCCTTCGACCAGCCGGTCGATCTGCTCCGGCGTCAGCACGCTCCTATCTCCCGTCTCCGCCGATCGCGGCCATTCTTATCATCCCATGTTCCAGATGTCGGCTGCATATTCGCGGATCGTCCGGTCGGACGAGAACCAGCCCATGCGCGCGACATTGTGGATCGCCTTCTTCGCCCACAATGCCTGATCCTGCCAGATGCCATCGACCCGGCGCTGGGCGGCGGCATAGCTGTCGAAATCGGCCGCCACCATGAACCAGTCATGGTCGTAGATACCCTGGATCAGATCCTTGTAGCGATTGGGGTCGTCGGGCGAGAAGACGCCACTGGCAATGGCATTGAGCGCCTGCCCCAGTTCCCGGCTCTGTTCGATCACCGCGCGCGGATTATAACCCTCGGCCCGGCGCTGGTTCACCTCGGCCGCGGTCAGGCCGAAGATCACGATATTATCCTCGCCGACATGATCGCGCATCTCGACATTGGCACCGTCCAGCGTGCCGATGGTCAGCGCGCCGTTGACCGCGAACTTCATGTTGCCGGTGCCCGACGCCTCCATGCCGGCGGTCGAAATCTGTTCGCTCAGATCCGCCGCCGGGATCATCATCTCGGCCATGGAGACATTGTAATTGGGCACGAACTGCACCTTCAGCAGCCCCTGCACCGACGGATCATGATTGATCGCGCGGGCCACGTCGCCCGCCAGCTTTATGATCAGCTTGGCATTATGATAGCTGGGCGCTGCCTTGCCGCCGAACAGCTTGACCCGCGGCACCCAGTCCTTTTCGGGGTGAGAACGGATCTGGTCATAGAGCGCCACCGCCTCGATAATGTTGAGCAATTGCCGCTTATATTCATGGATGCGCTTGATCTGGATATCGAACAGCGCGTCGGCGTCGATCCGGGCGTTGATCCGCTTACGCAGCAGGTCGGCCAGCGCGACCTTGTTGAAGCGCTTCACCGCCAGAAACCGCTCCTGGAAGGCGGTGTCGTCGGCGAAATTGTCAAGCTCGCGCAGCGCCTCGGCATCGTCCATGAAGCGGTCGCCGATCGCCTCGCGGATCAACTCGAACAGGCCATGGTTGCACTGCATCAGCCAGCGGCGGAAGGTGACGCCGTTGGTCTTGTTGTTGATCCGCGCGGGATAGAGCTTGTGCAGGTCGGCAAAGACCGTGACCTTCATCAGGTCGGTATGCAGCGCCGACACGCCGTTGACGCTGTGCGATCCGGCAAAGGCCAGATTGCCCATCCGCACCCGCCGCTCGCCGCCCTCGTCGATCAGCGAGATGGTGCCGATCGCATGGTCGTCGAACTGGCCGGACTTGCGCGCCTCGCCCAACAAGCGGCTGTTGATGGCATAGACGATCTGCATGTGCCGGGGCAGCAGCCGCTCGAACAAGGGCACCGGCCAGCTTTCCAGCGCCTCGGGCAGCAAGGTGTGGTTGGTATAGCCGAAGGTGCGGCGGACAATGTCCCAACCCTCGTCGAAATCCAGCCCATGCTCATCGACCAGGATGCGCATCAGCTCCGCCACCGACACCGCCGGATGGGTATCGTTGAGCTGGATCGCCGCCTTGTCCGGCAGGGTACGGACATCGCCGAAATATTGGATATGCCGCCGGACAATGTCCTGCAGCGAGGCGGAGGAGAAGAAATATTCCTGCCGCAGCCGCCATTCCTGCCCCGCCGGCGAACTGTCGGCAGGATAGAGGACGCGGGTCAGCGCCTCGGCCCGGTTGCTTTCGGACAGCGCGCCCAGATGGTCGCCGGCATTGAACTTGTCGAGCAGGATCGGGTCGATCGGCTGCGCCTCCCACAGGCGCAGCGTATTGACCCGCTTGCCCCGCCAGCCCGCGATCGGCGTGTCATAGGGGGTGGCGATCACCCGTTCGGCCGGGCGCCAGCTCATCTGATAGGGGCCGCAATTCTCGCACTCGGCCGGATCGACACGCCCGCCGAACCCGACCTCGTAACTCGCCTCGCGCCGCTCGAACTCCCAGGGGTTGCCGTGCGCCAGCCAGTTTTCCGGCAGTTCCACCTGCCAGCCGTCGCTGATCTCCTGCCGGAACATGCCGTTCACATAACGGATGCCATAGCCATAGGCGGGGATGTCGACCGTCGCCATGCTCTCCATGAAGCAGGCAGCCAGTCGTCCCAGGCCGCCATTGCCCAGCGCCGCATCCGGCTCCAGCGCGGCGATCAGGTCCAGGTCGACGCCCAGCGAGTCGAGCGCCGCCTGCAAATCGTCCAGCATTTCCATGTTGGACGCGGCATCGCGCATCAGCCGGCCGATCAGGAATTCCAGGCTCAGATAATAGACCCGGCGCCCCTGTTCCTCATAGGTCTTGTGGGTGGACTCGATCCAGGCGTCGATCACCCGGTCGCGGATCGAGAGGATGACGGCATGCAGCCAGTCATGCGGCTTGGCCGCCTTGGCATCCTTGCCGATGCGATAGGTCAATCGCTCGACAATCTCATGGGCCAGAATCTGCGGGTCAACCTGCCGGGGTGCCGGCTTGGGAAGCTGCGTCTCGCCCTTGAGATTCATGGCCGGGATCTCCCTCTATGAGTCACCGGGATGATGGCACAGCGCGCTTCGCCATGCCAATCCATTTTTTGCAGCGCAGCATGGACTTTTCCCGCTTCTTTCTGCGGGCTTGGCCTGCCTCAGCGCTGACCGCGTCGCGTAACGATGGCCGCCCCGATCCCGGCCCGCAATTCCGCCCGCACCGGATAGGTACTGGACGGCAGATGCTGGGTCATGAACAGGCCGATCAGTCGTTCGACCGGATCGATGAAGAAATAGGTCGAAAACACCCCGCCCCAGTAAAATTGCTGGTTCGCCAGCGTCATCGCGAAGCCCAGACCGAAACCCACTCCGGCATAGTCAGCTTCGCTGAACATCGCCTGCGACATGCTGGCGAGGTCGCCGCCGCCGGGCAGGTGATTGGTCCGCATCTGCGCCACCGTTTCGGGCTGCAACAGTCGCGCCCCATCGAGCTCGCCACCGCGCAGCAGCATCCGGGCAAAGCGATGATAGTCGGCCGTGGAGGAAATCAGCCCGCCCCCGCCCGATCGGAAACGCAGCTTGCGCCGCCAACTGCTGGCCGCGCCCCGGTCACGCAGCCGCAACCCGTCCTCGCCCAGCCCCCAGGCATCGGTCAGTCGGTCGGTCCGGTCCTCAGGCAAGGTGAAGAAACTGTCCTTCATGCCCAGCGGATCGAAGATATTCTGACGAAAATGCGTCTCCAGATCCTGCCCCGACAGTCGCTCGACGATCACGCCCAGCACATCGGTCGACACGCCGTAATTCCAGCGCTCGCCCGGCGAAAATTCCAGCGGCAGGCTGGCCAGCGCGGCGATGAATTCGTCCGATGATCGCTTCTGCTGGAACTCGTCCAGCCCCAGTTCGCGATAGCGCGCGTCGATCGGCGTCTGCCGTTGCAACCCATAGGTCAGGCCCGACGTGTGGCGCAGCAGGTCGATCATCCGCATCGGCCGCGTCATCCGCCCGGTTCCATCCGCGCCGACGCGCAGGTCGGCAAATTCCGGCAGCACGTCGGTCACCGGATCGTCCAGCGCCACCTTGCCCTGTTCGACCAGCCGCATGAAGGCAACGCTGGTGACCGGCTTGGTCATGGACGCGATGCGAAACAGCGCATCAGCCTGTAACGGCTCGCCGGTCGCGCGCGCCTGCCCCCGACTGACCGACAACAACGGCACCTCGTCGCGCGAGACCAGCATTTGCATGTGCGGCAATTTGCCGCTCTGCACATAGGTCCGGTCCAGATGATCGACCAGCGCGTCCAGCCGGTCGGGATCCATCCCCGCCGCCCGCGCCGCTGCTGCATCCGTCACCTTCGCTGTCGCCATGTCCGCTCCTGCCATAGGCGAACCGGGCTAGAGCAAGCCGCGCGTCAGGTAAATGATTTCAGGCCATGATCGGTCCATCAACGCCTTGCCATTGCCAAGACCCCACCCCTGCCTCTATGGCAACCCGCCTGATCGCCAATACCGGACGCACCACAGGCATGGCCACGGGCCTTTCTGCTATCTTCTTCCAGAATCGCGCTGCCCTGCTGCGCTTCCTGCGCGCGCGCGGTGCGGGCGAGGATGCGGAAGATCTGCTGCAGGACATGTGGATGAAGCTGGAGGCCAAGGATCTGGGGCCGGTCGCCGATCCCCTGCCCTATCTCTATCGCATGGCCAACAACCTGATGCTCGATCGCTATCGCTCCGCCACGCGGCGCGAGCGGCGCGAACAGGACTGGGCCGAAGGCGCCGGCGGCGTGATGGCCGACCCGAATGACGATCTGGCGGTCGACGAACGCATGATCCTCAATCAGCGGCTGGAACAGGCGCGCGGCATATTGGCCGATCTTGGCCCCCGCGTCGAACTGGTGTTCCGCCGTTTCCGCATAGAAGGGGTCGGCCAGCGGCTGATCGCGGAGGAATTGGGGGTCAGCCTGACCACGGTCGAGAAGGATCTGCAAAAGGCCTATCGGGCAATGCTTGCGCTCAAGCAAAGTCTGGATACGGAATGAGCGGATCGGCGGCGTCTGGCTCTTCAAGGGGCAAGAAATGAACAGGGCACAGGCCATGATGAACGAGGAGGCGCTCGGGTGGGTGATCCGCACGCGCGATCCCGAATTTGACGACTGGGACGCCTTCACCATCTGGCTGGAGGGCGATCCCGCCCGCGCGACCGCCTATGATGCGCTGATGGCGGCCGACGCGGATCTGGCGGAAATGGTTCCGGCAGAACCCATCGTTATGCCTGTTGCCGCCAATGATGCCGGCGAACGTCACCGCCGCCCGCTGCGCTGGATCGGTGGCGGCGCGATCGCCGCCGCGCTGGTCGCCGCCGTCTCGGTCGGTCTGCTCAACCGCAGCGACATCTACAGCATCACCACCCGTCCCGGCGAGACCCGCAGCATCGCGCTCGACGACGGCACCCGGATCGAACTGAACGGCGGCACCACGCTGCGCCTCGACCGCAAGAATGCGCGCTTCGCCGCACTCGACGCGGGCGAAGCCGCCTTCACCGTGCGCCATGACGCCGCCGATCCGTTCCGCGTGACCGTCGGCGACGCCGTGTTCGAGGATGCCGGCACCGTCTTCAACATCGTCCATAGCGGCAACGCCACCCGCATCGGCGTGTCCGAGGGCAAGGTGATCTACAACCCGCAGGCCGAAGCCATCTCGCTGCCCGCCGGCCGCGCGCTCAGCGACGGTGCCGAAGGGCTGCGCGTGATGGACGTCGCGCCCCAGGCCGTCGCCAGCTGGCGCCAGGGCCAGCTCATCTATGCCAATGCGCCGGTCGGCGACGTGACCCAGGATATCGCCCGTTCGCTGGGCGTGACGCTGGCCGCGACGCCCGGCGCGCAGGCCATGCGCTTTACCGGCACGATCCGGCTGGAACGGGATCCGTCCCGCTTCTTCGCCGCTGCCGCGCCCCTGATGGGGCTGTCCGCCATCCGACAGGGGAATGGATGGCTGCTGAAGGAAGGGGATGGGTCGCAAAACTGACGTCCTTTTCGTCACCGCCTTCGCCATAGCGGCCGCATCGCCTGCGCGAGCGGCGGACAGACAGTCGATCGACCTCGCTCCGGGACGCCTGGGCGAGGCGGTGGTGGCGCTCGGCCGTCAAACCGGCGCCAGCATCGGCATGTCGGACCAGTCGCTGGCCGGCATCGCCACCCCTGCGATCCGGGGCCGGATGTCGACCGCGGGCGCCCTTTCCCAGCTGCTGCGCGGCAGCGGCGCCAAGGCCAGGCAAATCGACGCCAGCACCTGGCGCATCGTGCGTGCCCGCAAGAGCGCTCCGCCCCCATCGCCGACGCCGGCCGCAGCGGTGCAACTCGCGCCGGTTGCGCAGGAACCGCCGGCCGACATCATCGTCACTGCGTCCAAGCGCGACATTCCCCTGCCCCGCTATGCCGGCATGGTCGAAACCGTGACCGGCGGCCTGTTCGAGACCGCCGACGCGGCACAGGGTACGGCCGCGCTGCTCTCGCGCGTCGCAAGTCTGAGTTCCACCCATGCCGGCGCCGGCCGCAACAAGCTGTTCATCCGCGCCATAGCCGATTCCGGCGTGGCCGGGCCGACCCAGGCGACGACCGGCCAATATCTGGGCGACATGCGCCTCAACTATGCCGCGCCCGATCCGGACCTGCGCCTCTATGACGTTGGCGGGGTCGAGGTGCTGGAAGGGCCACAGGGCACGCTTTACGGCGCCGGCTCGCTCGGCGGCATCATCCGCATCATCCCCAATGCCCCCAATCTTGCGCAGTTCGGCGGCCAGATCTCGACCGGCGTGTCGGCGACCCAGCATGGCGATCCGGGCGGCGACCTGTCGGCGATCCTCAACCTGCCGATCGTGGCCGAGAAGGTGGCGCTGCGCGTCGTCGGCTATGGCGTGCAGGAAGGCGGCTATATCGACGATGTTTTGCGCGACAAGGATGACGTCAATCGCACCCGCACCTATGGCGGCCGCGCCACGCTGCGGATCGCACCAGCGGACGACTGGACCATCGATCTCAGCACCGCCTACCAGCATATCGAGGGTGACGACGCCCAATATGCCAGTCGCGAGGTCGGCCGGCTGGAACGCGCCTCCAGCGTCGCCCAGCCCTATCATTCCGACTATATCCTGGCCAATGCGCGGATCGAGCATCAGTGGGACGACCTGCGCCTCGTCTCCTCGACCGGCTATGTCCGCAATGTCCTGGCCGAAAGCTATGACGCGACCCAGCCGGGCGGCGCGCCGGCCCTGTTCCGCCAGCGCAATAAGGTCGAACTTTTCTCGACCGAGAACCGGCTGGTGCGAGACCTCGACAATGGCCTGGGCTGGCTGCTGGGCGTTTCCTATCTGGAAAGCACCTCGACCATCCAGCGGTCGCTGACCGGCTATGGCCCGCTGAGCGCACCGGCGATCGAGATTTTGCCGGGCGTCCCGGTCTATGGTCGCGGTCGTCCTGCCACGGCCACCGGCGTGCGCAACCGGATCAAGGAAGCGACCCTGTTCGGCGAAGCCTCGTTCGAGCCGCTCCAGGGGCTGGTCGCCACCGTGGGCGGACGCCTCACCAACAGCCGCCTCAGCGGCGAGGCGATCGATCCGGTAGCGATGCTCTCGACCGTCGCTGATCTAGCCCGTGTCGAGGCGCAGGCCGATCGTTCCGAAACCTTCTTCCTCCCCTCCTTCTCGCTGCTCAGCGATGCGGTGAAGGGGCTTACCCTCTATGCCCGGTTCGAACAGGGCTTCCGTCCCGGTGGCCTGGCGGTCGACGATCAGCGCGCGCGCAGCTTCCGCAATGATCGCATCTCGACCATGGAACTGGGCTTCCGCAAGGGCGTGCCCGGCCGCGACACGGTCGCGCTCAGCGGCAATGTCGCCTATACCGATTGGCGCGACATCCAGGCCGACGTCACCGACCGCATCGGCCTGCCCACCACCGCCAATATCGGCGACGGACGCATCTATACGGTCGAAGGCCGGATCGTCGTCCGCCCGATCCCGCCGCTGACGCTGGATGGCTCGATCATCTACAATGACAGCCGCCTAACCCAACCGGCCCAGTTCGTGCGCGCTCTTTCCTATGAAGGGCGCTCGCTGACCCTGCCCAACGTCGCCAATCTGGGTGGCCGCGTCGCCGCCGATTATCGCGCGCCGCTGGGCGACGATATGCGCCTGCACCTGTCGGCCTCAGCCCGCTATGTCGGCAAGTCGCGCCTGGGCGTCGGACCGATATTGGGCCGCGAACAGGGCGATTATGTCGATACGGCCGTTTCGGCCGCCATCACCCGCGGCCCGGTCGAACTCTCGCTTTCGCTCACCAACCTGTT
Source organism: Sphingobium yanoikuyae (assembly GCF_034424525.1). Lineage (NCBI taxonomy): Bacteria > Pseudomonadati > Pseudomonadota > Alphaproteobacteria > Sphingomonadales > Sphingobiaceae > Sphingobium > Sphingobium yanoikuyae. The sequence continues at coordinate 1,191,088 of NZ_CP139979.1, read as the reverse complement.
CGACAGCGACGGCAATCGTTTCTCGCTCGGCACGCCGTTCGACCTAAGCACCGACTATTATACGCCGCTGCGTCCCCGCACCGTGCGCATCGGTCTGGATTTCGCCTTCTAAAATCACGCCGACCGGCATTTTTCCTGACGGAACCCGCCCGGCGGCGACGTCCCTCCCGCATGTACGCGCCCATCAAACGGCGCGGCATTCAGAGGAGATATCATGCGACATTTGCTGGCCTGCACGGCCATCGCCCCGGTTCTGGTTGCGCTGACCGCAACCAATGCCGCGGCGGAAACCACGATCGGTTCATCCACCACCACCGCCGTCAAGACCTCCACCGTCGCCTCGGGCGCGGCCGATGCGATCACGGTCAGCTCGGCTGGCAGCATCACGCTGACCAGCGGCACCGCAATCACGATGGACAGCAACAACAATGTCAGCAACGCGGGTTCGCTGACCATCAACGATGCCGACAATGCGACCGGCATTCTGGTCAAGGCCGGCACCACCGGCAACATCACCAACAGCGGCACGATCACGCTGACGGAAGATTATACCGCAACCGACACGGACAGTGACGGCGACATTGACGGGACGTTCGCCAAAGGGACGAACCGCAATGGCATTCTGGTCGAATCCGGTGCGGCCCACACCGGCAATATCGACACCACCGGCACGATCTCGATCGAAGGCAACAACAGCGCCGGCATCCGCGTCAACTCGACGCTGATCGGTAATCTGTCGACCTATGGCACCATCTCCGTCGTCGGCGACAACAGCTATGGCGTGGTCGCCAACGACATCGACGGCAACGCCACGATCCGCGGTTCGATCAGCACCAAGGGCGCGAACAGCACCGCCGTCGCCCTGCTGGGCGATGTCGATGGCGCAGTGAAGATCCAGGGCACGATCGTCAGCACCGGCTATCGCTCCACCACCCGCCCGAGCGACGTCACCAAGCTCGACGCCGACGACCTGCTGCAGGGCGGCCCCGCCCTCGTCATCGCCGGCAATGTCAACGGCGGCATCGTGTTCGACGTCGCGCCGACCGCCAGCGACGATGACGACGAAGATGACACCGACATCGATGATGACGGCCTGACCGACAGCACCGAAACCACCGCCACGGTCATCAACTATGGCTCGGCGGCTGCGGTGCAGATCGGCTCGGCCAGCGCCGACACCAGCATCGGCGTGGTCCAGGGCGACAGTTCGGGCTATGGCGTGGTCGTGCGCGGCGCGATCGCGGGCTATGGCATCTATGACGGCGTCGATGCCAACGCGATGGTGATCGGCGACCTGGGCGGCGATGTCGACATTGCCAAGGGCGTCCTGGTCGCCGGATCGATCACCGCCATCTCCTATGACAGCAACGCCACCGCCCTGCGCCTGGGTTCGGGCGCGACCAGCGACGCGATCGAGATTTCGGGCACCGTCGCCGCATCGGGCGCGGCGCTGGAAAATACCAGCGCGCGCGGCCTGGTGATCGACGCCGGGGCACAGGTGAATTCGGTCAAGGTCAGCGGCACCGTCGCGGCCGTCGCCGCCGATGATGAAAAGGGCAGCGCGATCGCGATCCTCGATTCCTCGGGCACCGTCGCCAGCCTCAGCAACACCGGCACCATCTCGGCGACCGGCGGCCTCACCAACACCGCCATCGACCTCAGCGCCAACAGCAGCGGCGTGACGCTGACCCAGGCGCTCGCCTCCTCGACCGCGACCGCGCCCAGCATCGTCGGCGACGTCAAGCTCGGCTCGGGCGATGACGTCATGACGGTATCGGCTGGCCGGATCGTCGGCGATGTCAGCCTGGGCGCCGGCAACAACAGCCTGTCGCTCTCGGGCAGTTCGACCCTGACCGGCGATCTCAGCTATGCCGGCACCGGCGCCACCCTGACCCTGGCCGATACCGCCAGCGTCACCGGCGCGCTCGACTTTGGCGGCGCCAGCGGCACGATGACGCTGAACGGCACCTCCAGCTATACCGGCGCGATCAGCAACAGCGGCAACATGGCGCTGGTGCTGAACGGCGGCACGCTGGCGGCCAGCAACACCGGTTCAATCGCGCTTGCCTCGCTCAGCGCTTCCTCCGGCTCGGCGCTGGGCGTCACCATCAACGGCGCCGATGGCACCAACACCGTCTATGACGTCGCCGGTGCCGCCAGCTTCGCCAGCGGTTCCAAGGTGAAGGTGGCGCTGACCCAGGTCGGCGGATCGGAAGGCGACTATGTCATCGTCCGCGCCGCATCGCTGTCCGGCACCCCGGCGCTCGATAGCGCGACCCTGCTGCCCTATATGTTCAAGGGTAGTGTCAGCAGCGACACGACGACCGGCGACGTGACCCTGTCGATCGCCGCCAAGACCACGTCGGAACTGGGCCTGACCGGTTCGCTTTCAAGGGCCTATTCGGCGATCTTCAACGCGCTCGACAATGACAGCACTCTGGCCAACGCCTATCTGGACGTGACCGACGGCCAGACGCTGAACGGTGCGCTGCGCCAGATGCTGCCCGAACATTCCGGCAGCACCTTCGAAGCCGTCACCGCTGGCTCGCGGGCGACCGCGCGCATCCTGTCGGATCCCAACGGCATCTACCGGACCAAGGACGGCAAGCTGGGCTTCTGGTTGCAGCAGGTCGCGTTCGGCAGCTCCAAGAGCATCGGCGACACCGCCTCCTACGACATCAATGGCTGGGGCGCGGGCGGCGGCGTCGAATATCTGACCGATCTTGGCGCCTTCGGTGGTTCCTTCGCCTATATCCATGGCCGGGACACCAGCGACAGCTCCAACAGCTCGGCGGATTCCGACCAGTTCGAACTGGCGGCGCACTGGCGCGGCAGCTGGGGTCCGCTCCAGGCCTTCGCGCGCGTTTCGGCGGCGCATATCGACTTTGACGGCACCCGCAACTTCGCGCTCGACGATGTCGTGCGCAAGGCGACCGGCGACTGGTCGGGCAAGCTCTATTCGGCCACGGCCGGGGCTTCCTATCAGCTCCAGTTCAACCGCTTCAGCCTGCGTCCGGGCATTGGCATCGACTATTATCGCCTGAAGGAAGGCGGCTATAGCGAAAGCGGCGGTGGCGACGCGTTCAACCTGACCGTCGATGGCCGTACCAGCGACGAAATGACCGCCAACGGCACGATCGCCGCCGGCTATGATTTCGGCAGCCTCAATCGCGAGGATGGCTGGGCACGGTTCGAACTGGAAGGCGGCCGCCGCCAGCTGATCGGCGGGTCGCTCGGCGACACGGTCGCCCATTTCAAGGATGGCGATGATTTCGCCCTGGTCGCCGACAAGCGCACCAGCGGCTGGACCGGCCGGGCCCGCCTCTATGGCGGCACCGACACGTTCCGCGTCGGCGGCGAATTCGGTGCGGAAGAACAACAAAATCACGTCGCAATCTCATTCCGGGCGACGGTTAACTTCGTCCTGTGACGTCTGAATAAGGAATTGGCGGGCCACACCCCACAGACCCTCCCGGTCCGCCAGTTGCGCCACGGCATGATGTTCCTCCCCAAGGGACGCCAAGGCAAAAAGAGGGGCGTCGCATGGGTTTCACCCGAGCGGCGCCCCTTTTTCTTTGCCCCCCTCTGCGCCCTCTCCTTTCATTGGCCTCTTGCGGGCGGCATCGCCCCGTGCTGAATAAGTAGCGGGGAATCAGGCTCTTGAGCCTAATGGGGGATGAATGGGGGGAATTTCTCGCCTGTGCGCGACCTTGGTCGGCATATGGCTTGCGGCATTGTCGCCGGCGCACGCACAGACCGACGCCGCATCGGCAGATACAGATCATCAAAAGCCATGTGAGCTACATGTATGGCCGGGAAACGGGCTGGGCTCGGTTTATCATGGCTGGCTGCATGGCGGCATCGTCAATGGCGCTGTCCAGGGACGCGAAGGCTACAAGGCCATGAATGCCAATCCGCTTGCCACGGCGGACCAACGCGCCTTGCTTGCCACGCTACCGCTGGCCTCATGGCTTGGCCTGCCCGACCATCAGCTGGTCCTTCATGACGAATCTCTCGACAGTCGGACGATGCGCTCAACTTCGGGCCGAATCCGGCCGGACGGATCGATCTGCTACGCCGAATTCATGATCGACGACCTGATCTTTCAGGAAGATGTCGTTACCGGCCGTTTTCTCAAGATATTGTTCCGATTCCGCGATTTCGGATCGGAACAGACGGCGAGACGCAGCTTCGGCACCTGGACCATGACCAAGCTTACCCAGTTTCCGCCGGAAACGGCGGAGGCAGAAGGCGCAGCCCTGACCGACTTGAAATCGGCGTTCCAACAGGATGTCGAGAAATTCGGGGAATATCTGCGCCGCCCGGTAAGGACACGTAACTAAACAGCTTTTATCACGACAATTGGGGGAAATGATTATGTTGAAGACCATTTGGGTTGGTCTGGCATCGCTGACGCTCGCCAGTGCCGCCCAGGCCCAGAGCGCCGAGGCTCCGTCGCCGGCCTGCGAATTGCACATATGGCCGGCCGAACGCATGGCCTCCGTGACAACCGGCCTGCTTGGCGGCGGTTTGCTCGATGCCGCCCTGCATGCCGGCAAGGATGCCAGCAACAAGGCACAGATGGCCAGCGCGCTCGACAGCCCCAGCCAGGTTGACGCACTCCAGTCGCTGGATCTGGCCACGTTGCTGGAACTGAAGCCGGGCACGGTTATCATCCGTCATGAAGCGCCGCTTGAGCGCAAGACCATGAACAAGGTGAAGACGCGCCGGTCCGATTCCACCGCCGCCTGCTACTCCGAGCTCATCACCGCAGATGTGCTGTATCACAAGGCGGCGATCTATGGCCGCTCGCTCAAGACATTGTTCATGGTTCGGGACTTCGGCAACGACCAGAAGATCGACTTCGAATATAAGGCGTGGGGCGGGAATGGCCTGTCGCTCTTCCCCGCAAAGGAAGGCGAAGACGCCGTGGCCGCGCTGGATGAGCTGGTTGGCGTCTTCAAGAAGAATTTCGAGGAATATGCCAACAATGCCCGCAAATCCATGGCATTGAAGAAGAAGGCCTGACCGAAAAAGGGGAGCGACCGTCAGGCCGCTCCCCTCAATCACGAAAGGCCATGGAGACCCGGCCTCAGCCGGCGAGCGCCTTCTTGACCAGTTCGTTGACGACCTGGGGATTGGCCTTGCCCTGCATCGCCTTCATCGTCTGACCGACGAAGAAGCCGAACAGCGCTTCCTTGCCGCCGCGATACTGCTCGACCTTGTCGCCATTCTTGGCGAGGACATCGGCCACCGCCGCCTCGATCGCGCCGGTGTCGCTGGTCTGCTTCAGGCCCTTTTCCTCGACGATCTTGCCGGGCTTGTCGCCGGTTTCCAGCATGATCTCGAACACCTGCTTGGCGATCGTGCCGCTGATCGTGCCATCGGCTACCAGTGCCAGCAATTCGGCGCCTTCCTCGGGGCTTACCGGGCTTTCTTCAAGGCTCTTGCCAATGCGGTTGAGCGCGCCATAGAGCTCCGACAGCAGCCAGTTGGCCGATGCCTTGGAGACCTCGCCCTCGCTCTTCTTCTGGATGCGCGCGCCTTCGGCCAGCAGCGCCTCGAACCAGCGTGCGGTGTCGGCGTCGGCGGTCAGGGTCGCGGCATTATAGGCAGACAGGCCCAGATCCTGCGCATAGCGGCGCAGTTTCGCGTCCGGCAGTTCGGGCAGCGACTGGCGGCATTCCTCCAGGAATTCATCGTCCAGCTCCAGCGGCAACAAGTCGGGATCGGGGAAGTAGCGATAGTCGTGCGCGTCTTCCTTCGACCGCATCGAACGGGTTTCGTTGCGATCCGGGTCATAGAGGCGCGTTTCCTGCACGATCTTGCCGCCGGCCTCCAGCACGTCGACCTGGCGGTTCGCCTCATGCTCGACCACGGCCATGACGAAGCGGACCGAGTTCACATTCTTGGTCTCGGTGCGGGTGCCGAATTCTTCGCCCGGACGGCGCACGGAGACGTTGACGTCGGCGCGCATCGACCCCTGGTCCATATTGCCGTCGCACGAGCCGACATAGCGAAGAATGGTCCGCAGCTTCGAGAGATAAGCCCCTGCTTCGGCAGGCGAACGCATGTCCGGCTTCGACACGATTTCCATTAGCGCCACGCCCGACCGGTTGAGGTCGACATAGGAGCTGGTCGGGTGCTGGTCGTGCATCAGCTTGCCGGCATCCTGCTCGACATGGATGCGCTCGACGCCGATCACCTTGGTGCTGGCTTCGGGGTTCTTCTCGTCCAGGACGATCTCGATCTGCCCTTCGCCCACGATCGGGTGATAGAGCTGGCTGATCTGATAGCCCTGCGGCAGATCCGCATAGAAATAATTCTTGCGGTCGAAGCGCGACCATTTGTTGATCTGCGCGTCGATCGCCATGCCGGTGCGCACCGCCTGGCGGATGCACTCGCGGTTGGGCACGGGCAACATGCCGGGCATGGCCGCATCGATCAGGCTGACCTGCGTATTGGGCTCCGCGCCGAACGCCGTCGCGGCGCCGGAAAAGAGCTTCGCGTTCGACGTCACCTGCGCATGGACTTCCAGGCCGATCACGACCTCCCACTCGCCGGTTGCGCCCTGGATGCGATAGGTTGATTCAGTCATTATTCGTCCTTTGAAGGCGTAATCAACGGCACGCCGGGGAAATAGCTTCTGTAGAAACGCGGGTCACGCGTGAGAATGGTCGCACCGCTGGCCTGAGCATGACCACCAATGAAGAAATCGGCGAGGATCGATTTGGCTGCACCTGGCTGCTTGCGACGGCGATGAACCTCAAATGCTCTTCCTGCTAGAAATGCGCCATCGCCAGCAAGAGGTTCAATCCCGATCAGCATAGAAATCAACGCCAAGCGAAGTTGCTCATACTCCATAAACCTCGGCGCAATCTCACCAATGACAACGGGGTTCACAAACAAATAGGCGCCAAAGGCAGCTCGATTAATATTGGTCCTAGACCAATCGAACCATTCAGGATCGCGATCAAACACATCAATGAGAACGTTTGAATCAATGAGGATCACGGCTCGTAATTACCCCGTATCTCCCGCATATATTCATCCGTGCTCATCCCGTCGGGATTAGGATATTTGCCAGCAATTGCATCAATCGCTTCCATAACCCGGCGACTGCGTTCAGCCGCTTCCTCCGGACCGAACCCCAGCGGGGCAACCACCACTTGCCCAGCTTCGTTGACAAGCACTCGATAAGGTTGCCCCGGAACAAGACCGGTCGCGTCACGCATGGCCTTGGGGATCAGTATCTGTCCCTTGCTGGTCATCGTTCCGGTTTCGATCTTGCTTGGCGCGTTCATCGTCACATCTCCAGTGTTACCAAGGTAACACTTCGGTCAAGTCATTACCACCACTTGTCCGGCCGCGCGGTGAAACCGGCCCGTTCCTCGATGGCGAGGCTGGCGTTCAGCACAGTCTGCTCGTCCAGCGCCTTGCCGATCACCTGCAGGCCGATCGGCAAACCGGCCGAATCCAGCCCACCTGGAATCGCCATCGCCGGCAGCCCGGCCAGCGAGGCTGGCACGGTGAAGACGTCGTTCAGATACATGGCCAGCGGATCGGCCTGCTTCTCGCCCAGCGCGAAGGAGGCGCTCGGCGCGGTCGGCGTCAGCAGCAGGTCGCACTTTTCGAACGCCAGTTCGAAATCGCGCGCGATCAGCGCTCGCACCTTCTGCGCCTGGGTATAATAGGCATCATAGAAGCCGGCCGACAGCACGTAAGTGCCGATCATGATGCGGCGCTTCACTTCCGGGCCGAAGCCGGCAGCGCGGGTCGCGGCATACATGTCCTGCAATCCCGCCCCATCGGGCAGGTCGCGCTGGCCGTAACGCACGCCGTCATAGCGGGCGAGGTTCGACGAGGCTTCGGCAGGCGCGATGATATAATAGGTCGGCAGCGCATATTTGGTATGCGGCAGCGACACTTCGATCACTTCGGCGCCGGCGTCCTTGAGCCATTCGATGCCGCGATCCCACATGGCGGAGATTTCGGCGTTCAGGCCATCGGGGCGATATTCCTTGGGAATACCGACCTTCTTGCCCTTGAGATCGCTCGACAAATTGGCTTCCCACTGCGGCACGGCCAGATCCAACGAAGTCGAATCCTTGGGATCGAAGCCCGACATGACTTCCAGCAGGATCGCATTGTCGCGCACCGTGCGCGCCATCGGCCCGGCCTGATCCAGCGAACTGGCGAAAGCGACGATGCCGAAGCGCGAGCAGCGGCCATAGGTCGGCTTGATGCCCGAAATGCCGGTGAAGGCGGCAGGCTGGCGGATCGAGCCACCAGTGTCGGTGCCGGTCGCCGCCGGGCAGAGCCGCGCGGAGATGGCCGAGGAGGAACCGCCCGACGAACCACCGGGCGCCAGTGCGGCATTATCACCGCCGCCGCGCCGCCAGGGCGAGATCACATTGCCATAATAGCTCGTCTCGTTGGACGAACCCATGGCGAACTGGTCGAGATTGAGCTTGCCCAGCATGCCGGCGCCGGCCGCCCACAGCTTGCCCGACACGGTCGATTCATAGGTCGGCACGAAGCCTTCCAGCATGTGCGACGCGGCAGTCGTCTGCGTGCCTTCGGTGCAGAACAGGTCCTTCATGCCGATCGGCACGCCAGCCAGCTGGCCCAGCGTCTCGCCGGCGGCCTTGGCCTTATCGGCGGCGTCGGCCGCTGCCAGCGCCTTTTCCGGCGTCTCGACGATGAAGGCGTTCAGCGCCTTGGCAGCGGCGACATTGGCGTTGAAGCCCTCGGCCACTTCGCGCGCCGAAAAATCGCCCGCGCGGAAGCCGTCGCGGATTTCCGCCACTGTAAGATCAGTAAGATCAGTCAAATTCTTTTCCCCGTTCGGGCTGAGCGAAGTCGAAGCCCTCTACTGAGCGAAGCGAAGCTGCCTCCCTGCGGTCGGCCGAGCCCTTCGACAGGCTCAGGGCGAACGGATGGGGAGGCACCCGCATCATTCGATAACTTTCGGCACCGCGAAGAAGCCATGTTCGGCCTGCGGCGCATTGGCCAGCACCTTGTCACGCACATTGCCGTCCGTGACGACATCGTCGCGCAGGCGTTGATGGTTGGGGATGACGGCCGTCATCGGCTGCACGCCGGTCACGTCCACCTCTCCCAGCTGTTCCACCCAGCCAAGGATATTGTTGAGTTCGGGCACCATGGCTTCCGCTTCCGCATCCGTCACCGAAATGCGCGAAAGGCTGGCGATCTTTTTCACGGTCTGAAGGTCTATCGACATGGGCCAAGCCGCTAGCACCCGCACCAGTCCGCTTCAAGTGTCCTGCTGCACCATCTGCCATCTTGCATGCGCCCATCTTGCATGCCCCCATCTTGCATGACTGCCGCGCATGGGCCAGACAGGCCGCACGAAGGCGGGGCGATCCCCGCACAGGGATGGAGACGAGAGCAAGTGGCCCGCAAATTCCTCTATATCGTCGCCGGCCTGGTCGTGCTGGTGCTTGCGATGCTGCTCGCCTATCGCATCTGGGGGATGCAGATCATGCGGGCGGTGATGGTCCCGCGCGAAGCGTTCCAGCCGCTCCAGCCCCTGCCCGCCAACGCCTATGACGATCCGAAAATGTGGATCGCCCGCCCCGACCAGACCAAGGACAATCCCGCGCTCTGGACGCCGCAGGGCGCGGCCAAGCTTGCGCCGCCCGCGCAGAAGGCCGCCGTCTTCTTCATCCATCCGACCAGCTATGTGACGCCGCTTGGCAATGCCCATTGGAATGCGCCGCTGGACGACGCGGAAAGCAACGCGACCGCGCGCCGCTTCGTGCTGAGCCAGGCCAGCGCCTTCAGCGCCGCCGGCAATGTCTGGGCACCCCGCTATCGCCAAGCCAATTATGGCGCATTCCTCACCACCGGAGCGGAGGGCGACCAGGCACTCGCAGCAGCCTATCGCGACGTGACCCAAGCCTTCGCCGCCTTTCTCAAGGCCAATCCCACCGGTCCGCTGATCCTCGCCGGCCACAGCCAGGGGTCACGCCACCTGCTGCAACTGGTGCGCGAACAGGTGGCGGGCAAACCGGTCGCCGACCGGATCGCCGCCATCTATGCCGTGGGCTGGCCGATCTCGGTCGAGGCGGACCTGCCTGCATTGGGCTTCCCCGCCTGTGCCAGGCGGGATCAATCGCATTGCATCGTCAGCTGGCAAAGCTATGCCGAACCGGCCGATCCGTCCGCCGTGGTCGAAAGCTTCGAGCGCAAGCAGGGCCTCAATGGCCAGCCGCGCAAGGGCACGCACATGCTCTGCACCAATCCGATCACCGGCACCTTCAACGGCAATGCGCCCGCCAGCGCCAATATCGGCACGCTCGACGCCCGCGCCGCCGACAAGCCGGCTCATCTGGTGGCCGGCATCGTCCCTGCCCGCTGTGACACCAGCGGCGTGCTGATGATCGGCGAGCCGGTCGACATGGGCCCCTACACGCTGCCCGGCAATAATTATCACGTCTATGATTATAGCCTGTTCTGGGGCAATGTGCGCGACGACGCCCGCCAGCGACTGGCGGCCTTTACCAAGACGCACTGAGACGTAATGAAACTTGTCACGACTGACCGCGCGGAATTTCGCGCAGCCCTGCCCGAGGGTGGTCGCCTGATCGGCATGGATGTCGGCACGAAGACGATCGGCCTGGCCCTGTGCGACGCGCAATGGTCGATCGCCAGTCCCGCCTACACCGTCAATCGCGGCAAGTTCAGCAAGGACAAGCCGGCGCTCGAAGCCTTCATGGCGCAGCAGCAGGTCAAGGGCATCGTCATCGGCCTGCCGCTCAACCTCGACGGCACCAACAGCCCGCGCAGCCAGGCCAGCCGCGCCTTCGCTCATAATGTCGCGGACATCGGCCTGCCGGTGCTGCTGTGGGACGAGCGCTGGTCGACCCAGGCCGTCACCCGCACCCTGCTGGAAGCCGACGCCAGCCGCGCCCGGCGCGACGAACTGGTCGACAAGCTTGCTGCCAGCTACATCCTCCAGGGCGCGATCGACGGCCTCGTCGCCGGGCTGGAATAGGCACGCCTGTCCTACAGCATGCCGCCCGGCTACATTCCCGGCGGCTCTTTCCCATCCTGATCCCACGCCGCTTTCCGATAGGATCAGCGGAACGTAACATTATGTCAGAATGTGCGGGAAATATGCGAAGTTAAGCGCGCGATTTCCAACATTTACCCTGTCACGCACGCGCTGCCGGAGTTGCATATATCTGAAGTAACAGCGTTAAAGCGCCGTTTACGTGATCGCGCTCACGGATTGATCGGTGCGAAAGCGATATTCCCTGCCCTGCAGTCGAACGGAAAAGGGCGGACGGATCAATGACCGAAGGCAAGAGTCCGGAAGATATCTGGCACATCATCAGCGAACAGCGGCGCATGATGCGCGACCATTTTCGCCGTGATCCCACCAGCTACTCGGTGCGTCGGGAAATGTCGCGCCGGCAGATGGCGCAGAAGCAGGACGATCAGACGCAGGACGTCTGAGCGCCGTCCTCGAACGCCGCGATGATCGGGCATGGCCCTTCATCGGAGGCATGGCATTGCCGGGCCAGTCGCGTCAGCGCCGCCCGCGCCGCCTCCAGTTCCGCGATCTTCACATCCAGCGCCGCGATCCGATCGGCCGCCAGCTCGCGCGCCCGCTTGCGATCCTGCCCGGCATCGAGTTGCAGCAGCTCGCCGATCTGCTCCAGCGTGAAGCCCGCCGCCTGCGCCGACCGGATGAAGCGCAGCCGGCGCACATCGCCCTCGCCATAGCGCCGCACGCTGCCCTCCGGCCGATCGGGCGCATCCAGCAGGCCGCGCCGCTGGTAGAAGCGCACCGTCTCCACCCCGACATCGCCCGCGCGGGCCAGTGCGGAAATTGTCATACTCATGCCTTGACTCCGTACCATGGTACAGACCCTATATGAGGGGCATCGCAGCGTAAACAAGGATGATGCAATGTCCCCAGCCTCGGGAAATCCGCCCCCGGAAAAGACGGCCCAGCTCTACCGTATGGTGATGCCCGGTCATGTCTGTCCCTATGGCCTCAAGGCGCGCTGGCTGCTGCGCCGCCATGGCTATCGGGTCGAGGATCATGCCCTTACCAGCCGGGCCGAGACCGACGTCTTCAAGGCGCAGCATGACGTGAAGACGACACCGCAAATCTTCATCGACGGCCGGCGGATCGGCGGCCATGACGATCTGCGCCGCTTCCTGGGCCTCAAGGTGCCGGTGCCCGGCGCGACCAGCTATGTGCCGGTGCTGGCCGTCTTCGCCGTCGCCGCACTGCTGGCGCTGGCGATCAACTGGCTAACCTTGGCGCCGCTGGTCGGCCTGCTGACGCTCGAACGGTTCATCGCCATCGCCATGATGCTGCTCGCCATGCTGAAGCTGCAGGATGTGGAGCGGTTCGCGACCATGTTCCTGAACTACGACCTGCTCGCCCGACGCGTCATTCCCTATGGCCGCATCTATCCCTTCCTGGAACTGGGCGCTGGCGCGCTGATGCTGACCGGCCTTGCTCCCTGGCTGTCGATCCCGGTCGCCCTGTTCATCGGCGGCATCGGCGCAATATCGGTGTTCAAGGCGGTCTATATCGAGAAGCGCGAACTGAAATGCGCCTGCGTCGGCGGCAGCAGCAACGTGCCGCTCGGCTTCGTCTCGCTGACCGAGAATGTCATGATGGTCGCCATGGCCCTGTGGATGCTGGCAGGCATCCACTGATCCAACAACGCGGATGGTTGCCGGCATCCATTGAGCCGGCAGGACGGGGAGGTTACTCCCCGTCCCGTCCATAATCGTCCGGCAGGAACTGCACCCCGTCCGCCGTCGGCACCACCGTCAGATAGGTGAGATAGACCGGCACCGGGCGGGGCAGCGGCACATATTGTTCGGGTGCGTCGCTCTCTGCGGTCGGCGTCTTGCCGAAGAACCAGCGGCCCAGACGCTGCGCATCCTCCAGCCGGACGCAGCCATTGCTGAAATGGCGCACCGGCTTGGCGAACAGCGCCCGGTCGGGCGTGTCGTGCAGATAGATGCCCAGGTCATTGGGGAACATGAACTTGATCTTCCCCATGGCATTATTGCCGCCGGGCAACTGGCGCACGCGCAATTCGCGCCGCCCCGCTGCCACCGCCTGCCAGTCGATCTCACTCTGGTTCAGCGTCTGCGCGTCGGCGGTCCAGTCGCTCAGTGCCTCATAGCGCATCTTCCTGAGCGTCGCCCCGTCAAGGATCTTGGGTGCGATCTTACGCTCGACCAGGTCGGGCGGGACATTCCAATAGGGGTTGAGCGTCGCATAGCGGATCATGCCCGCCATCATCGGCGTCTGGCTTTCCTTGGCGCCGGCCACGACCTTCATCGATCCGTCCAGTTCGCCGCCGCTATAATAATAGAGCCGCGCCGATGCCGCATCGACCTCAACATGCCGCACCCATGGACCGGGCAGCAGCCGCGCCCGCTCCAGATTGAGCGCCAATATCCGGCCATAATGGCCCGGACCACGATTGAGCGCCTCGATCGTCTGGGCGCCGGCAATGCCGTCCGCATCCAGCCCATGATCGGCCTGGAACAGCTTGACCTTGACCACCAATGCCTTGTCATAATCGACCCCGTCGGCCAGCCCCAGCCGATGGCGCAGGATCGCGATCTCGCCGCTCGATCCGCCCGGCCGCAGCTTGACGTCGGTCGGCACGCTCACCGCCGGCAGGCCGCCCCAGCGCGTCGCATAGGCGCCGCTCGCCGCGCGCAGCTTCATGTAGAGCGGGCTCATCCAGCCCGCCTTCTCGACATAGCTCGCCAGCGACGGCGCGACCGCCGCCGCGCGCAGCACCTCCGCCGCATCTGGCGCCTGCGGTTCCACCTCGGGGTCGAGATAGCGCATCTTCACCGCCTTGGACGGGCGGCGGACATCGGCGACATAGGCAGCCAGCGCCTTTGACAGGGCGACGTCGACCCGCGCAAGCGCCTTGGGGTCGCCCGAGGCATCGGCCTCCTTGATCGCCCGCAACAACCCCCTGGCATCATAGTCGCGCGATCGCAGCCCGTCCTGATCGGCACTGTCGAGCAGCGTCAGCAGCGCTTGCGCCGGTTCGGCGCGGACCTTGCCCTTGTCGCTCCACAGCGGCCAATAGCCGCGCGTGCCATAGAAATCGCGCAGCTTGCCGCTTGCCGCCGACCGGATTTCAGCTGCCACGCTCGACCGCGCCGCCGTGTCGCTGGCGGCCGGCTGCGCAGCCACCATCCCCGGCACGGAACCGGCGATCAGCATGACGAGGATCAGGGAAACAGGATGTCGGGGGGCGCGGCGGAAATGCCGCGCCCGGAAAGGAAGATTGCTCAGCCGCGTTCTCCGGAACGGGGCGGCGCCGGCGGCGGCGGGGGCGGCGGACAGGGCGGTCCCTGGACCGGGTGATAGATGCCATCCGACGTATAATAGCCGTCGACATAGCCATCGCCGTTGCGGTCTGCGGCCACCGTGCCGGCAATCGCGCCCGACCCGAGCGGCGGCGCGCTGGTCACCGGCGCATCATTTTTCGAGCAGGCGCTCAGCGCCAGCAGGCTACCGGCGACCAGCGCCATTGTCTGGATTTTCATACCATCTCCCTGTGCGCCGCGATCCTGTCGCGACACCAATTGGACCCACTGCCGGGATGCAGTGCGACGACAACGGTTCAGGGGCGAAATGGAATCCATTACCCTTGTGCAATGACGGCAGGACGTGCCTCAAGCGCGCCCAGCCGTTGAGCATATGGGATCAGTCGCGGACCCAGTCGGCCGAAGCAATACCCTGGGCATAGAGCAGCACCGACAAGTCGCCATGGACGATCTCGGCCGCTGCCGCCGCGCGGGTCTTGGGCTTGGCATGATAGGCAACGCCCAGCCCCGCCCCCTCGATCATCGGAATGTCATTGGCGCCATCGCCCACCGCCAGCGTCAGCGCACGATCGATCCCGCCGTCGATCGCGGCCTCCAGTTCGGTGCGCTTGCGCGCGGCATCGACGATCGGCACGGTGACGGTGCCAAGCAGCGCGCCGTCGGCGATTTCCAGCACATTGGCGACATGGACGTCGAAGCCGATTTCCGCCGCCACCGGCCCGGTGAAGCGGGTGAAGCCGCCAGAAACCAGCAGGGTGCGCGCACCGCGCGCCTTCATCGTGCGCACCAGTTCGCGCGCACCGCCCATGATCACCACCCGCTCCTCGCGGCACTGGTCGATCGCGCTGTCGGGCAGCCCTTTCAGCAGGGCGACGCGACCATGCAGCGCGCCTTCGAAATCCAGCTCGCCGCGCATCGCCCGTTCGGTGATCTCGGCAATCTGCGGCTTGATCCCGGCATAATCGGCCAGTTCGTCGATGCACTCGACCGTGATCATGGTCGAATCCATGTCGGCGATCAGCAGCTTCTTCTCGCGTGTGGCGGCAGGTTGGACGATCACATCCAAAGCCAAGTCACGGCCATACCCGCCCTGCGCGATGGAAAGTGCGATCTCTTTGATCGCTCGCGAAATTTCGAGGCAATCCGATTTTTCGACACCGTCCGCCGGTTCAAAGAAGATGTCCGCAGCGATGCCGTCGTCGATCATGGATATGGAGTAACCAGCGCACCCAGTACAATCGCGATCAAACTGGTGCGCAATTTCGCTGAGCAGGTCGTGGTCCAACCCACCTTTTGCCACTAAGGTCGCGACGAACATGTCAAACTCCGAACCAGAAACAGGCGAATCCCGCCCACCGGTCGCGCTTATTGCCGGGCCGACAGCCAGCGGCAAGAGCGCGCTCGCCGTCCGCCTGGCCCAGATCGCCGACGGCGTCGTCATCAATGCCGATGCCAGCCAGGTCTATGCCGACCTGGCGATCCTGTCCGCCCGCCCGTCGCAAGAGGAAATGGGCGGCGTGCCCCATCGCCTGTTCGGCCATATCGACGGAGCGGAAGCCTGCTCCGCCGCGCGCTGGGCGGCCGAGGCCAGGGCGGAGATCGACGCCGCCCATGAAGCCGGCAAGTTGCCCGTGCTGGTCGGCGGCACCGGCCTTTATATACGGACGTTGCTCGACGGCATCGCGCCGGTGCCGGAAATCGATGCCGATATCCGCGCCGCCGTCCGCGCCATGCCGGTGGCGCAGGCGCACGAAGCATTGCGCAGCGAAGACCCGGAGGCCGCTGCCCGCCTCGCCCCGGCCGACACCACCCGCGTTGCCCGCGCGCTGGAAGTGGTGCGATCGACCGGCAAGCCGCTGAAGCTATGGCAGCAGCACAAGCAGGGCGGCATCGCCGACCGCATCAGCCTGTCCCCGATGATCCTGCTGCCGCCGCGCGACTGGCTGATCGAGCGCTGCGACCGACGTTTCGAGCTGATGATCGATCAGGGCGCTGTTGCCGAGGTGGAGGCGCTGCTGCCCCGCAACCTCAATCCCGACCTGCCGGTGATGCGCGCGATCGGTGTGCCGGAAATCGCCGCCTGGCTCAAAGCTGACATCGATCGTGACACGATGATGGCCCGTGGCCAGCTCGCCACGCGCCAATATGCCAAACGCCAATATACCTGGTTCTCCAACCAGCCGCCACAGGACTGGCACCGCGAAAAGAGATCTATTGATGCTGAAATTGCCAATGAATTAGCAATTAAATTACAACAATAGGGGTTGACCACGCATTTTATGTCCTCTAGACGCTGGCGCCTTGCCAATGCGGGCGCGACGGCGCAGACCCGCGAGCCAGCATCTTAAAAAAGAGGAGTTTCATCGTGGCCGAAAAGAGCGGCGCGGACATTTTGGTCGAGTGCCTGGTTGATCTGGGCGTCGAAGTTGTGTTCGGCTATCCGGGCGGCGCCGTGCTGCCCATCTATGACGCGCTCTATAATCACCCCACGATCAAGCATGTCCTAGTGCGCCACGAGCAGGGCGCGACCCACATGGCCGAGGGCTATGCCCGTTCGACCGGCAAGCCCGGCGTCGTCCTGGTCACCTCCGGCCCCGGCGCGACCAATGCCGTCACCGGCATCACCGACGCGCTGCTGGATTCGATCCCGATGATCGTCATCACCGGTCAGGTGCCGACGCAACTGATCGGCACCGACGCCTTCCAGGAGGCGGACACGGTCGGCATCACGCGCCACTGCACCAAGCATAATTATCTGGTGAAGGATCCGGCCAAGCTGGCCGGCATCGTTCATGAGGCATTCCATATCGCCACCACCGGTCGCCCCGGCCCGGTCGTCGTCGACATTCCCAAGAATGTCCAGATCGCGACCGCACCCTATGCCCGGCCGGAACTGAAGGTCCATGCCAGCTATCATCCGCAGACCAAGGCGGATGCCGCCGCGATCGATACGGCGGTCGAGATGCTGGCCGCGGCCGAGCGGCCGATCTTCTACACCGGCGGCGGCGTCATCAATTCGGGTCCGCAGGCCAGCGCCCTGCTGCGCGAACTGGCGGCGATGACCGGTGCGCCCGTCACCTCGACCCTGATGGGCCTGGGCGCCTTCCCCGCTTCGTCCGACCAGTGGGTCGGCATGCTGGGCATGCACGGCACCTATGAAGCCAATTGGGCGATGAACCAGGCGGACCTGATCCTGTGCATCGGCGCGCGTTTCGACGATCGCGTCACCGGCCGGCTGGACGCCTTCGCCCCCAACAGCCGCAAGGTGCATATCGATATCGACCGCAGCTCGATCAACAAGATCGTCGACGTCGATGTCGCGGTCGTCGCCGATGTCGGCAGCGCGCTGGAGGACATGATCGCCCTGTGGAAGCGGCGCGGCCATGAAAAGGCGGACCTGTCGGGCTGGTGGGCACGGATCGCCGAATGGCGTGCCAAGAAGAGCCTGTCCTACCCCGAAAGCGGCAGCGAGATCATGCCGCAAAAGGCGATCGCGGACCTCTACAAGGCGACCCGCGCGACCGGCAAGGACATCATCATCACCACCGAAGTCGGCCAGCACCAGATGTGGGCGGCCCAGCATTTCGGCTTTGAAGAACCGAACAAATGGCTGACCTCGGGCGGCCTGGGCACGATGGGCTATGGCTTCCCGGCCGCCATCGGCGCGCAGATGGGCAATCCCGACAGCATCAGCATCTGCATCGCCGGCGACGCCTCGATCCAGATGAACATCCAGGAAATGGGGACGGCCAGCCAGTATCGGCTGCCGGTCAAGATCTTCATCCTGAACAATGAATATATGGGCATGGTCCGCCAGTGGCAGGAACTGACCTATGAAAGTCGCTATTCCAACAGCTATTCCGACAGCCTGCCCGACTTCGTGAAGCTGGGCGAGGCCTATGGCTGGACCGGCATCCGCATCGAAGGACCGCAGGAACTGGAGGCCGGCATCCGTCAGATGCTGGAAACCGACGGCCCCGTCATCGTGGACTGTCGCGTGGCGAAGCTCTCCAACTGCTTCCCGATGATCCCGTCGGGCGCGGCCCATACCGAAATGCTGCTCGATCCCAACCAGATCGAAGGCGTCATGTCGGACGAGGCAAAGGCACTGGTGTGATCACCCCCGCCAAGGTCCGCATTTTCGTGACCGAACCCTGGGATTTCGAACGGATCACAGGCACGACCGAACTCACCGGCTGGACCAGCGACCATGCTGACCCCGACAATGAGGAATGGGAAGTGCATCTGGATAGCGGGTTCGAATATCATGGCCTGCAGGTCGATCGGCTGCTGGCCGGCCCACGCTATGTGGGCGAACATCTTCTGCGGATGTTCGACGCGGTGACGGCCTTCCCCGTCCGCCTCGCCCACCCGCAGGACGATGATTGGCACTATGCCTTTATCGGCATGATCTCGCCGCGCCCCGAGCGCGAAGAAATGGAAGACGGGAACAGCATCTGATGCATATCCACGAAGAACAGAGCGAGCGGCACGTCCTGTCGCTGACGGTGTCGAACGAGGCGGGCATATTGGCCCGCATCGCCGGCCTGTTCACCGCGCGCGGCTATAATATCGACAGCCTGACCGTGGCCGACATTACCGACGATCATGCGATCAGCCGCATCACCATCGTCACCAACGGCCCGCCCAAGGTGATCGACCAGATCATCGCCCAGCTCGACCGGCTGGTCCCGGTCCACAAGGTCACCGACCTGACCGACGCCGGCCCGTTCGTCGAGCGCGAACTGGCGCTGGTCAAGGTCGCCGGCACCGGCGAAGACCGGATCGAGGCGCTGCGCCTGGCCGACGTGTTCCGTGCCAAGGTGGTCGACACGACGATCGAGAGCTTCATCTTCGAGATTACCGGCACGACCGAGAAGATCGACAATTTCGTCGGCCTGATGCGCCAGATCGGCCTGGTCGAGGTCGGTCGCACCGGCGTTGCCGGCCTGATCCGCGGCAAGGAGCCGGCCTGATATTCCATTCCGCGCCGTCACAGGCGGCGTTTCTTTCCACCACTATTGTCTAACGCCCCCTGCATGGGGGGACGAGAAGGGGTTTTCCAATGAAGGTTTATTACGATCGCGACGCAGACATCGGCCTGATCAAGGGCAAGAAGGTTGCCATATTGGGCTATGGTTCGCAGGGCCACGCCCATGCACAGAATCTGCGCGACTCCGGCGTTGCCGAAGTCGCCATTGCGCTGCGCCCCGGTTCGCCCAGCGCCAAGAAGGCCGAAGGCGCCGGTTTCAAGGTGCTGCCGAACAAGGAAGCCGCCCAGTGGGCCGACGTGCTGATGATCCTGGCGCCCGACGAGCATCAGGCCGCCATCTATGAAGCCGACATCAAGGGCAATCTGCGCCCCGGCGCCGCGCTCGCCTTCGCCCATGGCCTGAACATCCATTTCGGCCTGATCGAAGTCCCCGCCGACATCGACGTCATCATGATCGCGCCCAAGGGCCCCGGCCACACCGTGCGCGGCGAATATCAGCGCGGCGGCGGCGTCCCCTGCCTGATCGCCGTCCATCAGGACGCGACCGGCAACGCCCATGACATCGCCCTGTCCTACGCCTCGGGCGTCGGCGGCGGCCGCAGCGGCATCATCGAGACCAACTTCCGCGAGGAATGCGAAACCGATCTGTTCGGCGAGCAGGCCGTGCTGTGCGGCGGCGCCACCGCGCTGGTCCAGGCCGGTTTCGAAACCCTGGTCGAAGCCGGCTACGCCCCGGAAATGGCCTATTTCGAGTGCCTGCACGAGCTGAAGCTGATCGTCGACCTTATGTATGAAGGCGGCATCGCCGACATGCGCTACTCGATCTCGAACACCGCCGAATATGGCGACATCAAGACCGGCCCGCGCATCATCACCGAGGAAACCAAGAAGGAAATGAAGCGCGTTCTGGCCGACATCCAGTCGGGCCGCTTCGTCAAGGACTTCATCCTCGACAACCGCGCCGGTCAGCCCGAACTCAAGGCCAGCCGCAAGCAGGCCGCCGCCCACCAGATCGAAAAGACCGGTTCGCAGCTGCGCGCCATGATGCCCTGGATCGGCGCCAACAAGCTGGTCAACAAGGACAAGAACTAAGCGGATAGCAGCCCCTCCCTTCCAGGGAGGGGTTGGGGTGGGTGCGAGCGTAGCGAGCTGTGCCCTAGCGAATTGGCGCCGCAAGTGCGGCGCACCCACCCCCTGCCCCTCCCTGAAAAGGGAGGGGAGAAATAGCGGCAAACCGGAACGATCCGTTTCCGGTTACGCCTCTGGAACAATCGAGGGACGTGGCATATTCTGTGCCGCGTCCTTTGAATGCTTTTGGAGAGCGTTTCCCATGCGCAAATATCTGATCTCTGCCGCTGCCCTGATCGCGGTCGCCGGCGGCACTGTTGTCATCGCCCAGGCCCCGATGGCCGTCCCCGGCAGCAAGGATGTCGCCAAGGTCACCGGCGGCACCTATAGCATCGAACCCAGCCACACCCAGATCGTCTTCGCCTATGACCATATGGGCTTCACCAACAATATGGGCGTCATCACCCAGCCGACCGGCACGCTGACGCTGGACAAGGCCAACCTCTCGGCTTCGAAGGTGTCGATCACCCTGCCGATCGCCAACCTCACCACCGGCATCCCGGCGCTGAACGAGCATCTCGCCAAGCCCGAATTTTTCGACGCAGCCAAGTTCCCGACCGCGACCTTCGTGTCGACCGGCGTGAAGCCCGACGGCGCGACCGGCGCGGACATCACCGGCAACCTGACCATCAAGGGCATCACCAAGCCGGTGACGCTGGATGCCGAATTCTATGGCGCCGGTGCGAACCCGATGAACAAGAAGGAAAATGTCGGCTTCGTCGCGACCGGTACGATCAAGCGCAGCGATTTCGGCATGGGCGGCTTCGTTCCCGTCGTCGGCGACAATGTCGAACTGAAGATCATCGTCGCGTTCCAGAAATAAGCGCGCGCACGACATTTTCTGTCAAAAATGCGGGGCCGGCTTGCAAGTCGGCCCCATTTCGCGTTATGGGCGCATCCATCATGCAGAGCGTCGCGCTTCTTACCCTGCTACGACTTACACGCCCTTAGGCGTGGCTTTTGTGCTGCCTTCCGGCTAAGGGCAGCGTCGATCCGCCTAAGGGCATTCATCACAGTCAAGTCGTACCCCGGAGCGCGCCATAGCGTCCCGAGCCAGGAAGTAGTTTGATCCCATGATGCTGACCGATCCTTCGCAGAAATACCGCCCCTTCCCCCAGGTGGACCTGCCCAATCGCCAATGGCCGTCCAAGGTCATCACCAAGGCGCCCCGCTGGCTATCGACCGACATGCGCGACGGCAACCAGTCGCTGATCGACCCGATGAATGCGGAAAAGAAGCGCCGCTTCTTCGACCTGCTGGTCAAGGTCGGCGTCAAGGAGATCGAGGTCGGCTTCCCCGCCGCCGGCGCGACCGAGTTCGACTTCATCTCGGGCCTGGTCAAGGAAGGCGCCATCCCCGACGATGTCATGCCCCAGGTGCTGACCCAGGCGCGCGAAGACCTGATCGCCACCACCTTCGAAAGCCTGCGCGGAGCGAAGCAAGCCATCGTCCATGTCTATAACGCGATCTCGCCGGCCTGGCGCAACATCGTGTTCCAAATGGAACGGCCGGAAATCAAGCAGATCGCGATCAACGCCGCCAAGCTGCTGCGCGACAATGCGGCGCGCATGCCCGACACCGACTGGCATTTCGAATATAGCCCCGAAACCTTCTCGACCGCCGAGCTGGATTTCAGCCTGGAATGTTGCGAGGCGGTGATGGACATCCTGCAGCCGACACCGGATCGGCCGCTGATCCTGAACCTGCCCGCCACCGTCGAGTGCGCGACCCCCAACATCTATGCCGACCAGATCGAATGGATCTGCCGCAACATCTCGCGCCGTGACAGCGTGGTGATCTCGCTGCACACCCATAATGACCGGGGCACCGGCGTCGCCGCCGCCGAACTGGGCATCATGGCCGGCGCCGACCGCGTCGAAGGCTGCCTGTTCGGTAATGGCGAACGCACGGGCAATTGCGACTTGGTGACCGTCGCGCTCAACATGTACACGCAGGGCGTCGACCCGGAACTGGACTTCAGCGACATCGATGAAGTCATCCAGACCGTCGAATATTGCAACCAGCTGCCGGTCCACCCGCGCCACCCTTATGCCGGCGAACTGGTGTTCACCGCCTTCTCAGGGTCGCATCAGGACGCAATCAAGAAGGGTTTTGCCGCACAGGAAGCGCGCAACGACCTGTTCTGGAACGTCCCCTATCTGCCGATCGATCCCAAGGATCTGGGCCGCGACTATGAAGCGGTGATCCGCGTCAATTCGCAGTCGGGCAAGGGCGGCGTCGCCTGGGTGCTGCAGCAGGACAAGGGTTACAAGCTGCCGAAGCGGATGCAGGCCGACTTCTCGAAGGTGGTGCAGGCGCTGGCCGACCAGTCGAGCCGCGAACTCAATGCCGCCGATATCTCGGCCGCGTTCGACGACTATTATCACCAGACCGGCGACCAAGCCTACAGCCTGATCGACTATCATGAGAGCGGCAGTGCGGGCGACCGCATCTTCACCGGCAAGATCGTTCATGAAGGTGGCGAGCGCTCGATCTCGGGCCGCGGCAACGGCCTCATCTCGTCGGTGCTGGCTGCGCTGCGCGACGAACTGGGCGTGGTGCTGGATGTCGCCGACTATAATGAGCACGCTATCGGCGCCGGCACCGACGTGAACGCCGCCGCCTATGTCGAATGCCGCACCGCCGACGGCCGCACCGTCTTCGGCATCGGCACCGACAGCGACGTGGCGACCGCTTCGGTCAAGGCCGTCCTCTCGGCCGCCAATGCGGTGGCCGTGCGGGGCTGATATCCATCCGTTCGCCCTGAGCGAAGTCGAAGGGCACGGCCGACCATCTGGAGGCCACTTCGCTTCGCTCAGTGTCGGGCTTCGACTTCGCTCAGCCCGAACGGAGTGGGGACAACCGTTACTTGGCCAGCGCCCGCACCACGCTGTCCCACTGGGCCAGTGATGCGGCGATACCCGCCACCGGCACCCGTTCATTCAGGCCATGGGCAAAGCCGTCCTCGGCCTTCATGAACAGGCTGGAGACGCCATAGCTGGGCACGCCCAGCGCGCGGAAATAAAGGCTGTCGGTTGCGCCGGCCGACATGCCCGGCATCACCGTGATCGCGGGCGAGCGCGCCTTGATCGCGGCGGCCACGGCCTTCACCACATCGTCGCGCAACGGCGAGGCATCGCTGCCGGTCGGGTCGTTGAGCGTGGTGAAGGTCGCGCTTTGATCCTCCACCACCTTGACCAGTTGCGCCTTCACGTCGTCGATCTTCACGCCGGGGAAGATGCGGCAATTGACGCTGACCTTGGCGCTCTGCGGCAGGGCATTGAGCGCATGGCCGCCCGACAGCATGGTCGCGACGCAAGTGGTGCGCACCTGCCCGACAAATTCCGGTCGGCTCGACAATAGTTCCGCAGAAGCCGGATCCTGGGTCGCGGCATAGAGACGCATCGCTTCCCCCACGTCGCCGCCGATCCGCTGCGCCGACAGGCTGAGCGACGCCTTGGTCAGCTCGTTGATCATCGGCGGGAACTGATAGGCCGCGATCCGGTCGATCGCCTTGGCCAGCCGATAGATCGGGTTGCCCGGCGTCGGCGCGCTCGAATGACCGCCCGGATCGGTGAAGCCGATCTCGAAATCGGCATAGGTCTTCTCGCCCGCCTGCAACTGGTAGAGGACGGGCTTGCCACTCTCGTCGAGCAGGCCGCCACCGCCATCGCCGTTCAGCAGCAGCTCGGCATCCTTATACTTGGCCGCCAGCGCCTTGGTGGTGATCATGTTGGTCTCCTCGTCGCCCGACAAGAGCAGGATGACGGTGCGGCGCGGGGTCCAGCCCTCCTTCTTGAGCTGCGCCAGCGTCGCGACCATCATCGCGACATCATATTTATTATCTTCCGAGCCGCGCCCGAAAATATAACCATCCTCCTCGACCGGAACGAAGGGATCGCGCGTCCAGTCGGCGCGGTTGGCGGCCACCACGTCCATATGGCCGATCATCAGCATCGGCTTCAGGCTGGGGTCGCGCCCCTTGATCGTCGCCGCCAGCGTCGCGGTCTCGCCCATCGGGGTGATGACGATATCCCCATCGGCAAAGCCCGCCTGCTTCAGCACCGAGGCATAATAGGCGGCCAGCCCGGGCACCTGCCCCGAGCCCTCGACCGTTTTGAAGGCGACCGATCGCTTCAATATCTCCTTGGCCACGCCCGCATCCGCTGCCGCCTGCGCCCCGACTGGCATTGCCAGCCCCCCTCCTGCCAGCATCGCCCCTGCCAGCAATATCCCCCGCAATTGCATATATTTATACTCCCTGATGGACCCGAGCGACGATTGTGGCATAGCGGATCGTGCCGTTCCATGCGTTTGATCGGACGGCGCGCGGAAAGAGGGCCACCTTATCCGCACTGAACCCCTTGAAAGAATTGCTTGCGCGCAATCGGACAGATGCCATCCGATATAGCGCGCCGGTCGTCCAAAGGAAAAATGCCATCATGGCCCTCAATTATCGCAGCTTCGGCTTCCAGGTTCTGCTCGGCATGATCGTGGGCCTTGCCCTCGGTCTCGTCGCGCGCCAGATCGGCGCAGGCCCCGATGGCGACCTCAACTGGCTGGCGACCACGCTCAAGACGGTCGGATCGATCTTCGTCTCGCTCTTGAAGGCTATCGTGCCGCCTCTGGTGTTCGCCGCGATCGTCGCGTCGATCGCCAATCTGCGCGCACTCGACAATGCCGCCCGTCTCGCCGGCCAGACCCTGCTGTGGTTCGCGATCACCGCGCTGATCGCGGTCAGCATCGGCCTTGCCATCGGCCTGATCGTCCAGCCGGGCGCGGGCCTGCACGGCACCGCGCTCGCCATGGGCAAGGCGGATTCGGTCGGCGGCTGGCTCGATTTCCTGAAAGGCCTGGTCCCCGGCAACAGCCTGGCCCTGTCCGGCAGCACCAAGATCACCGACGGCAGCGCCAGCACCAGCATCTCGTTCAACATCCTGCAATTGCTGGTCATCTCGATCGCGGTCGGCCTCGCCACGCTCAAGGTCGGCGACAAGGCGGAGCCCTTCCTCTCCTTCGTCCGCTCGCTGCTCGCCGTCGTCCGTGCAATCCTGGGCTGGGTCATCCGCCTGACGCCGATCGGTTCGGCCGCGCTGATCGGTACCGCGATCGCCACCTATGGCTGGAGCGCGCTGGCGCAGCTCGGCACCTTCACCGCCGCCATCTATCTCGGCCTCGGCCTCGTCCTGCTGGTGGTCTATCCGCTGCTGCTGATCGCCAATGGCCTGAAACCCGGCCCCTTCTTCGCCAAGGCCTGGCCGGCGATCCAGCTTGCCTTCGTTTCGCGCTCGTCGGTCGGCACCCTTCCGGTGACCGAGACCGTGACCGAGCGGCTGGGTGTCGACAAGGGCTATGCCGCCTTCGCCATCCCGCTCGCCTCGACCACCAAGATGGACGGCTGCGCCTCCATCTATCCGGCGCTGGCGGCGATCTTTGTCGCGGGCTTCTATGGCATCCCGCTGCATTTCATCGACTATGTGCTGATCGTCTTCGTATCGGTCATCGGCTCGGCCGCCACGGCTGGCCTGACCGGCGCGATCGTGATGCTGACCCTCACCCTCTCGACGCTCGGCCTGCCGCTGGAAGGCGCCGGCCTGCTGCTGGCGATCGACCCGATCCTCGACATGGGCCGCACCGCCGTCAACGTTGCGGGCCAGGTGCTGGTCGGCGTGATCGTCGCCAAGCGCGAGGGCATTCTCGACGAGAGCGCCTATTATGGCGAAGGCGAACTGGTCGCCGCCTGATCGAAAACCGGGCGGCGCGGGTGTTCCGCGCCGCCGTCAGGGCAACTGGCCGCGCCCGGTCGCCGTCCAGTAGATGCCGCCCATCAGATGGTCGAGATAGCGCGGATCGCGATACATCTCGCCATTATGGCCCAGCGTGGTGACGAACACCCGCCCCTTCTCATAAGCATGATACCAGGCGACGGGATGCTCCCGCCCCATCGGTTTCGCCACCTGCCCCGGCCAGATTTTGGTCGGGTCGTAGCTGCTTTCCTCGACATTCAGCACCGGATGGATCGTCACCTTATAGGGGTTGGCGGTGACATAATATTCGTCGGTCCAGACCCAGCGATCGGGCAGGCCATAGGTGGCGGGAAATCCCTTGTCGGTCGGCGTCACCACCGCAGTCTGCACCATCGGATGGATGACGAAACTGCGCCCGACCATCTTCTCGTACCAGGCCCATTCGCCCGGCGGCGTGATGAGCGCGCGATGCACGACGATGGCATTGCCACCCGCGCGCATATATTCCTCGAACCTCGCGCGCTGGGCTGGGGTCAGTTCCTCGCCCGGCGTGTTGAGGAACATCACCGCCGCATATTGGCTGAGATCGCCGTCGAAGACCGACGTATTGTTGGCCCAGGTGAAGCTGAAATCATGCAGTTTGCCCAGATGCTCCAGGCTGTCGCGCGCGATCGGTATATATTCATAATGATATTTGTTCGGGATGGCGAGGACGAGCAGCTTATACTGGTCCTCCGCCTGCACCGCTGCGGGCACCGACAGCGCCATCAGGGCGATGAGTGCCCCGACCTTGTTTCTCATCCGCCTGTCTCCTTCGCTCGCCTATCGCTAGGACAGGCGGCGACGGAAAGATAGCGCTCCCATGGTCGTAGTCAGCCCGGCAGCAGACCGATCGCGTCCACCTCGACCAGACAGCCATGATGGAGTTCGGGCGCGGGCACCACCGTGCGCGCCGGCCGGGCATCCCCCATCATCTCTGCATAGATGGCATTGAAACGCGGCCAATTCTCGACGCCGACGATATAGGCGGTGACGCGCGCGATCCGTTCCGGCCCACATCCCGCCTCTGCCAGGATCGCCAGCATGTTGCCGATCGCCAGCCGTGCCTGATCCTCAAACGACAGGTCGCTGCGCGGCCCCTGCCCCACCACCACCGGCAATTGCCCCGACACAAAGACGAAGCCATTGGCAATCGTCGCCTGCGCATAATGGCCGGCGGGCGCCGGTGCCTTGTCGGTCTCGATCCGCGTCACGTCCATCACCATCCTCCAAATCGCGGCCAGACCGCTTCCACCATATCGCTGCCGCCCCGCACCACATGGTAGCGATCATGCTGCGCCCCGGTGGCACAGGCATGATTGGGCAATATCCGCACCCGATCACCCACCGCCAGGTCCGGCAGAGCGCCGGATGCCCCCGGCCGCAGCGCGATGATGCCATGCTCCTGATTGGCATCGACCAGGACCAGATCGCCATAGGGCCGCCCGTCCCGGTCGCAAACCAAGCCATAGCCCTGATCGACGTCCTGTTTCGCCGTGCCGCGATCGCGCGACATCGCCATCCAGCCGGCATCGACCAAGATCCAGCCCTTGTCCCGTTGATGCCCGATCACCGTCGCCAGCACCGACAGGGCGATGTCGTCCACCGAGCAGATGCCGATCCCGGCCATCACCAGATCGAAGAAGACGAAGACGCCGGCGCGTACCTCGGTCACGCCACTCAGGTCCGTGGCATGATGGGCGGTGGGGGTCGATCCGACGCTGATCACCGGACAATCATGCCCCGCCTCTTTCAAGGTCCGCGCCGCCGCCACCACGGCATCCCGCTCGGCGTCAGCGCAGGCGCGCAGTTCTGCATCGCCCCTTGCGCCATAGCTACCGCCGGCATGGGTCATCACGCCGCGCAATGCCCCGCCCTGTGCCAGCGCCGCGCCGATCGCCCGCAATCGCGCCGCATCGCCGGGCTGCACGCCCGACCGATGCCCGTCGCAATCAATCTCGATCAGCGCCGGAATGGCCGTGCCCGCCGCGCGCGATGCAGCCGCGACCGCCTCCGCCTGCTCGACCGAATCCAGCACGATCGCCAGGTCCACGCCCTGCGCCCGCAGCGCCAGTATCTCGGGCAACTTGGCCGGGCTGATGCCGACCGCATAGAGAATGTCGCGCACCCCGGCCGCCGCAAAGCGGCGCGCCTCCTGCAGGGTCGATACCGTCGCCGGCCCCTGCGCCGTCGGCATCAGCTGCTGCGCAACCTCGACCGACTTGGCGGTCTTGAGATGCGGCCGCATCCCCACGCCCAGCCCGTCCAGATGCGCGCGCAGCCGCGTAATGTTGCGATCCATCCGGTCGGCATCCAGCACAAGGCAGGGTGTTGGCAAGGTATCGAGCGAGGCGGGATCGTCGGAAAGGGCTGACATAAAAAGCTCCGTTGCTGATCCGCAGATTGCCGAGATGTGGCGGCTTTTCAACGGGCTCGACGGATTTCGGCGATTTTTCCTCCGCCGTCACCGCCCCCTTGCCCGACTCTCTCCATTCCGTTATTTCTGTTTTTACAGAAAGGAATGTCATGCCACTTCTCGACCATCCCGATGCCAAGGCGTTCCTGCTCCACTGGGGTGAGATGGGCACGCAATGGGGCGTCAACCGGTCGGTCAGCCAGGTCCATGCGCTGCTCTATCTGTCGGACCATCCCCTGCCCGCCGACGAGATTGTCGACCAGCTTGGCCTGGCCCGCTCCAATGTCTCGACCGCGCTCAAGGAACTGCAATCCTATGCGATCGTCCGCCGCGTCCATGTCGAGGGCGACCGGCGCGACCATTTCGTCGCGGAAACCGACCTGTGGGAAATGCTCACCCGCATCGCTGCCGAGCGCAAGCGGCGGGAGATCGACCCGACCATCGCCCTGCTCAACGACCTCGCCCAGCGGCTGGCCAAGGATGAAAGCTGCCCGCCCCATGTGCGCGAACGCATCACCCGCATGCATGAATTCATGTCGACGCTCGGCAACTGGTATGAGCAGGTCAACAAGCTGCCCAAGTCGACCCTGATCGCCCTCATGAAGCTCGGCAACAAAATTGCCCGCTTTATCCCCACCGGCAAGAGCAAGGACTAGTCGCTGCTGATCGATGCGCCCTGACACCCGATCGCGCCCAGCTATTTCGGAGTTTACAGAAATGTCTGACGCAAACGACGAAAATCCCGATCCCATCGCCCCGCCCGTTCGCACCGGATCGGCGCCGCTGCGCATCGCCTCGGCCGTCGCGCTGGCCATGGCCTTCGCGATCGGCGTCTATCTGCTGCTCGACGCCACCCGCGTGAACGGACTCATCAGCTTCACCTTCCTGCTGCTCCTGCCCGCCGCGCTCACCGCCTTCGTCGCCTATGTGGGCGATCCCTGGGCACAGAGGTCGCGCCGCTATTATATGACGATGCCGCTCTGGCTGCTGGGCGCGACCATCCTCCTGTCCGTCCCGGTGCTGAAGGAGGGGGTGATCTGCATCGTCATGCTCGCCCCGCTCTGGATCGCCAGCGGCCTGGCTGGCGCCTATGCCACCTATCGGCTGCGCGGTCGCGCTGGCGATCGTGGCACCAGCTATTGCATGGCGGTGCTCGCCATGCCGCTGATCGCGATGCAGGTCGAACCGATGATCCCCCTGCCCGACGCCACCGCCACGGTCAGTCGCTCAATCATCGTCGAGGCCAGTCCGGACCGGATCTGGCCGCTGCTCCGCGGCATTCCCGATGTCCGGCCGGGCGACGGCACATGGACCTTCACCCAGGATGTGCTGGGCGTGCCCCGGCCGCTCGGCGCCCATATGCTGGGTGACGGGATCGGCGCAGTCCGCATGGCCGACTGGGGCCGGCAGGTGCGGTTTCGCGAGCATATCATCGACTGGCAACCGGGCCGCAGCATCGGCTGGCGCTTCGATTTTCGCGGGCTCGACGCCTGGCAGTTCACCGACCGGCACCTGATGCCCGACAGCGCCTATTTCAAGGTGACGACCGGCGGCTATCGCATGGAACCGGCCGGCCCCGGCCGCACCCGCGTCATCATCGACACCCATTATTGGATGCAGACCCCGGTCAATGGCTATTCCCGGCTGTGGGGCGAAATCTTCCTGGGCGACATCGAAAAGAACCTGCTCGCCCTCATCAAACAGCGCGCCGAAAGGCCGATCACGCCCGCCATCCTTTGACTGCCAAAAGGAGATGAACCATGGTTGAAACTGCCTATGCCCTCTATCTGGTCATCACGCTCGCCATCACCATCTGGGTCGCGCGCACCCTGTCTAAAAATGGCGAGGTCTTCCTGACCCAATGTTTCGGCCATGATGCGCAACTGGCCCGGTCGACCAACCATCTGCTCGTCGTCGGCTTCTACCTCGTCAACATCGGCTTCATCACCCTGACGCTCAGCCTGGGGAAGGAACCGACCAGCTATGCCGAAACGATCCGCTTCCTCAGCGCCAAGATCGGCCTCGCCGTGCTCGTGCTGGGCGGAATGCATTTCTTCAACATGGGCGCGATCGCCCATTTCGGTCGCAAGGTGAATGGCTGGCTGCACGACGGCCATACCCAGGCTGCCTGATCGCCAGCCGGGGGGGGTGTGCCCCGTCCTTCCCCCTTTCCGGGAGGTTCCGATGTCCCATGCCGATCCTGCCCATCTTCGCGGCGCCGGCCGCGCGATCCTGACCGCCGGCCCGCTGTTCATGACGCTCTATCTGGCCGCCGATCTCTATCGCCGCATACCCGATGCCATTACGGTGGATCTGGGCATCCTCATCATCCTGCCCCTCATATTGCTCTTCGCGTTGATCTTCGGCCCCTTGGTTGCCGCCATCCCGATCATCATCGGGACGACGTCGATGCGCGTCCTGGCATATCATTGCCCCCTTTTTGCACCCCGCGCCTTCTGGTTGCTCGCCGGTGCCGCCATCGGCTTCGGCGTGGCTTATGGCTGCGACCTACTGGGGGAAGTCCCCGATTTGAGCTTTGCCCTGATCGCCACCAGCGGCCTCAGCGGCTGGCTGGCCTACACGCCGGAATAGTATTTCCGCGCCCCTGTCCTATTGAACCATGCCCCGTTATACTGATTGCATCTTATAACAATATGTCCCACTGGCGTTCGGAAATTGCCGAATGTGCGGGAAAAGTGCGAAGTTAAGCGAAATATGTCCAATCATCAGATCCATGTCATCGGCGGCGGTCTCGCCGGTTCGGAAGCCGCCTGGCAGCTCGCCCAGGCCGGTATCAAGGTCCGCCTGTCGGAAATGCGCGGCACCGGAGAGATGACCCCGGCGCACCAGACCGATGGGCTGGCGGAACTGGTCTGCTCCAACAGTTTCCGTTCCGATGACGCGGACAAGAATGCCGTGGGCTTGCTGCATCAGGAAATGCGCCGCCTCGGCTCACTGATCATGGACCGCGCCGAACCGGCCAAGGTGCCGGCCGGCTCTGCCCTGGCGGTCGATCGTCATGTCTTTTCCGACGGCGTTACCCGCGCGCTGGCCGAACATCCCAATGTCGAGATCGTGCGCGAGCGGATCGACACGCTGCCCACCGACGGCATGACCATCGTCGCCACCGGGCCGCTGACCGCAGCGGCGCTCGCCAGCAGCATCGGCGAAGCGGCCGGCATGGAGCATCTCGCCTTTTTCGACGCGATCGCGCCGGTCATCCATTTCGACAGCATCGACATGGAAGAATGCTGGATGGCCAATCGCTGGGACAAGATCGGCCCCGGCGGTGGCGAGGGCAAGGACTATATCAACTGCCCGATGAACAAGGAGCAGTATCAGGCCTTCGTCCAGGGGCTGCTCGACGGCGAGAAGACCGAGTTCAAGGAATGGGAGTCGAGCACCCCCTATTTCGAGGGCTGCATGCCGATCGAGGTGATGGCCTCGCGCGGGCCGGAAACGCTGCGCCACGGCCCGATGAAGCCGATGGGGCTCGACAATCCCAAGACCGGCCGCTGGCCCTATGCCGTGGTCCAGCTGCGCCAGGACAATGCGTCGGGCACGTTGTGGAACATGGTCGGTTTTCAGACCAAGCTGAAGCATGGCGCGCAGGTCGAGCTGTTCCGCACCATTCCGGGGCTTGAAAAGGCCGAGTTCGCGCGGCTGGGCGGGCTGCATCGCAACACCTTCATCCAGAGCCCCAAGCTGCTCGATCCGACGCTGCGCCTGAAAAGCGCGCCGCATATCCGTTTCGCCGGGCAGATGACCGGGTGCGAGGGCTATGTCGAAAGCGCGGCCATCGGCCTCATCGCCGGGCGTTTCGCCGCAGCCGAGATATTGGGCCAGGAGCTGGCGCCGCCGCCCGCCGACACCGCGCTCGGCGCGCTGCTCGGCCATGTCACCGGCAATGTCGAGACCACCGATTATCAGCCGATGAACGTCAATTTCGGTCTTTTCCCGACGCTCGACGACGTCAAGAAGAAGCAGCGCAAGGAAGCCTATACCGCCCGCGCCCGCGCCTCTTTCGGTCGCTGGCTGGGCGAGGTGGTGGAACCGGCCTGACCCTTCCGGGACAGGCTCAGCATTTGCAGCGCGGTTTCGCCGCCCGCTTCGGCGCGGTGGTGGCGA
Organism: Sphingobium yanoikuyae; assembly: GCF_034424525.1. Taxonomy (NCBI): domain Bacteria; kingdom Pseudomonadati; phylum Pseudomonadota; class Alphaproteobacteria; order Sphingomonadales; family Sphingobiaceae; genus Sphingobium; species Sphingobium yanoikuyae. Next base: position 1,158,279 of record NZ_CP139979.1, on the reverse strand, counting down.
ATTCGGCCGGGGTCAGCTTGCCGTCCTTGTCGGCATCGGCCCCGCCAAAGCGATCGGCCGTGGCCACCGCCCATTCCTCGAACGACAGGAGATTATCCTTGTTCGCGTCGAGTTGTTTGAACGCGGCGGTGCGGCTGCCCAGCATCTCGATCCGGCTGATGATGCCGTCGCGATTGCGGTCATAACGGGCGAAGCGCTTTTCCTCGCGGCTCTGCGGGCTGGCTTCGCCGGGCATCGGTGGTGCCTCGCCAACCGCATCGGGGTCACCCTCGGGCAGAGCCTCATTGGCTGGCGGTGGCGGTGGCGCGAGCAACGCCTGGGGCGGCGGCTCGTTGGTCGCCCGCCCCTGCCACCAGAACAGGCCCGCCGCGACCAGCAGCAACGCCCCTATGCCCCCAGCCAGCAACCGTCCCATCGCCCGCTCCCCCTTTCGTGACGGCAGCGAACCTATCGCGATCGACTAGCGCCCGACAAGCGCGATCCGCATCAGTCGCCAGGCCATGTTCCGCGTCAGCCCGACCGGCGCCCGCTGTCTCCGCTCGACATCATGCCGCGCCAGCAGATAGGCGATGCGCAGCGGCTTCCACGCCCTGGGCCACGCCGGATCGCCCACCTGCGGTAACAGGTCACGGGCCAGGCCGATGGCGGCATCGGCCAGTGCCTCGTCGCCGCTATGGGCGGACAGATCCCACAAGGCCCAGACCTTGCCCGCCGCGATCAGCCAGTCGGGTGCATCGGCCACATCGGCCAGCGCCTGGAACAGCCCGCCGCCGCGCCCGGCGGCATAGTCGCGCAGGCCGGTGAGGTCGATTTCCAACTCCACCACCAGCACTTCCCAGCCATCCAGCATCGCCGGGATACCGGGCGCGGCCAGCGCACCGATCGCGCGGAGCCAGTCGACCACCGGTTCGCCCTGCCCCTTGACGCCCGCCTCGTCACTGACGACGCTCAGCCACCAGGCGAGGCGCATCTGTCCGATCGCCGGATCGCTGGTGGTTCGCGCAATTTGCGCAAAGCGCTGATCCAGCGCCCAGAGCGCCCGATGCCGCTCGGCAAAGCGCCCCGCATGCCCAGAAAGCAGGCGCGCCAGCGGCGCCAGATCGTCCGTGCGATCCATCATTTCGATCCCGATCTAAAAATGGCTTATCAATCCTTTAACCAGACTTCGCATAGAGACCCTAACCAGTCCCGTTGCATGGCCGACGATGGCCCTGTCCAGATTTCTGGGGGGAAACGGGCGACATGGGTGAATGCGGAACATGGGCAAGCAGATCAAGCGCGCGATGACATTCCTTGGCCGGCTTCGGCGCAACCAGGCGGGCAACACGCTCGCCATGGTGGCCGCAGCGGTCATTCCCCTTGCCGGTCTGATCGGGGGCGGCGTGGACATGAGCCGCGCCTATATGGTCCGCGCGCGCATGCAGCAAGCCTGTGACGCCGCAGCACTGGCGGGGCGCCGTGCAATGACGACCGCGTCGATGACCGAAGACAACAAGGCTGAAGCGAAGAAATTCTTCGACTTCAACTTCCCGCAGCAGACCTTCGGCGCCGCCAACTTCACGCCCGTGATCCAGAGCAAGCCGGGCGAGACAACGACCGTCCAGGTGTCGGCCGAAACCACCATCCCGACCACCATCATGCGCATCTTCGGCATCCAGACATTGTCGTTGGCCGTGAACTGCGATTCCCGCTTCGACATCGGCAATACCGACGTGATGCTGGTGCTGGATACGACAGGGTCGATGAAGGATTCGATTTCCACCGGTTCCGGCAGCGCAACGACCACGAAACTGGCAGCGCTGCAGCAGGCGGTGAAGGATTTCTACGACACGCTGGGGCCCGGTTCCGATACCAGCGGCCGCATCCGCTATGGATTCATGCCTTATAGCAGCACGGTCAACGTCGGAAAATCACTACCTGCCAGCTATTTGCAGGGTGGGACGTCAGGCGAAACCTGGGATTATCAGACCCGGCGCTGGGGCTTCTGGGGCAATTATGACACCACCACGACCTATGGCACCTGGACGAAGCTTTCCGGCAGCGAGAGCACCAGCACCGGCACGGAAAGCAGCAGGAACAGTTGCCCGTCGATCCCCAGCAGCACGGGCACGACCACGACCAGTAATTCGAATGTCCAATCGACGACCGACAGCAAGGGCGTGATCACCGAAACAGCGACTGTCACGCGCACGCGCAACGGTATGTTCTACACCGCATCAGGCAGTTGCTACACTTCAAACAGTCGCTACAGGCAGGATTGGGAAGCAAAGAATTACAACAGCTATAAGGATCAGACCACCGCGACGACGACGCGCACACCCAAATATGAATGGCAATATACACAATTGCCGCTGGATGTGACGCAATTCGTAAAGGGAAATGCGGTCGCCAACCCTGCCTATAATTCGGCGTCCAACAGCGACGGGCTGTCATCGACATCCACCTGGAATGGCTGCATCGAGGAACGCTCCACCGACAGCAGCATCACCAAAGATACGTCGACCGCCTCCATCCCCAGCACGGCATACGACCTTCAGATCGATACCCTGCCCAACAGCAAGGATACAAAATGGCGCCCTCACTGGCCCGACGTCGAATTCTCGCGCAGCGGCACGGGAGTGGCCTACACCGGCAGTTGGCTGAATAGTTCGGGCAGTATCAGTGGCGGCTTTGTCGCTTGCCCGACCCAGGCGCGTAAGCTGACATCTTATGCCAACCGGACGACCGTGCCCACCGGCCAGACCAGCAGCTATAACAGCTATGTCGACAGCCTCGTCGCGGTCGGCGGCACCTATCACACCATCGGCATGATGTGGGGCGCTCGCTTCCTCTCACCGACCGGCATCTTCTCGTCCGACAATGCAGCGGCGCCCAACGGGTTTAACGTTTCCCGCCACATCGTCTTCATGACCGATGGCAAGATGAGCGCATATAATAACGTCTATGGTGCATGGGGTTATCAGGCGCTCGATCAGCGCGATGGCCCTTCCGGTGCCAGCAATGACGATCTGACCGCCATCCACAAGCGCCGCATGGAAATGATGTGCAACGCGATCAAGTCGAAGGGCATCACCATCTGGGTCATCGGTTTCAGCGACGAGGACGTGATGAGCAGCGAGCTCCAGAATTGCGCCAGCAGCGCAAACCACTGGAGCATGAACTATACATCGGCCTCCCTGAAGACGACCTTCCAGAATATCGCCAAGAATATTGGCGGCCTCCGGTTGTCGAACTGATGCGCTGGCTCTCCCCCCTCCCCCGCAGGCTGGCGCATGACCAGCGTGGCGCGACACTCATGGAATTCGGCCTGATCGTCACGCCGCTCTGCTTGTTCATCATGGGCGTTGGCGACTTGGGCTATCAGTCCTATCTGCGCTCAGTGACCCAGGGCGTGCTCGATAGGGCCTCTCGCGCGGCATCGGTCGGCACGCTCAGCAGCACCCAGATTGACGCCTATATCGACAGCCAGATGCAGGCGATCAACAGCAAGAATGGCTCCACTTCGGTGACCAAGAAGAGCTATTACAACTTCTCGCGCGTGGGAAAGCCTGAAAAGATCACCACGGATACGGCACCGCTTGGCAGCTTCAACACGGGCGATTGCTTCGAGGATTCCAACGGCAATGGCAGTTACGACAGCAGCGCGGGCTCCACGGGCCTGGGTGGTGCTGACGATATCGTCTTCTATCAGGTGACTGTGTCCATGCCCCGACTGTTCCCGATGGCGAAGCTGCTCGGCTGGAGCGCGACCCAGACCGCCACAGCCAACGCCACCATCCGCAACCAGCCCTGGTCCAACCAGGCAACATTGCCGATCATCTGCACATGAAGCCGCCCCACCTCCCCCTTGCGCGCTGGGCGCGCCGTCTGCGCGACGATCAGTCCGGCCTGGCCCTGATCGAATTTGCCTATTCGTTGCCGGTGCTAATGGTCCTCTCCATGGGCGGACTGGAAATCGCCAATTTGGCAACCGCCCATATGCGCGTTAGCCAGATCGCGATGCTGGTAGCCGACAACGCCTCGCGCGAGCGAACCTCGATTGACGAGGCGGATATCAACGAAATCTTCACCGGCGCCGAACTGGCCGGCGCCAACCTCAAGGATTTCAAGGCGAATACCCGCATCTTCCTGTCCGACCTGGAGCCCAATACCCAGACCGGCACCAAGGCAGGGCAATATATTCGCTGGCAGCGCTGCTGGGGTGGCGGTACCTTTACCTCCACTTACGGCAAGGCCGGCGACGGCACCAGCGACGCCACATTGGCGGACGGGCTTGGCCCCACCGGGACCAAGATCAAATCAGGCAGCGGCACGGCCGTGATGTTCGTGGAAGTGGCCTATACCTATCAGCCGCTGGTCTCCAACAGCATCTTCGGCACGAAAGTCATCCGCTACACCAGCGCGTTCAACGTGCGCGAACGGACCGACCAGGCAATGAAAAATGCCGGCAACCTGTCCACCTCGCAGACTGCAGCCTGCTCCTGATAGCCGGCCACCATAGGTCTGATTAAAAAAAGGGGCGATCCGATCGGACCGCCCCTTTTTCATTCTTACTTGTAGCAGACCTTCTTGGCTGCTTCGACGACGCGGGCCGCGTCGATCAGCGCCAACTTTTCGAGGTTGGCGGCATAAGGCAGCGGCACATCCTCGTTGGTGACGCGCAGGACCGGGGCATCGAGATCGTCGAAGCCCTTTTCCATCACGACGGCGGCGATTTCCGACGCGATCGAGCAGGTCGGCCAGCCTTCTTCCACCACCACCAGGCGGTTGGTCTTCTTCAGGCTCTCCAGCACGGTCGCGGTGTCGAGCGGACGCAGCGTGCGCAGATCGATCACCTCGGCATCGATGCCCTCGGCAGCAAGCTGCTCGGCCGCGTCGAGCGCCAGGCCTACGCCGATCGAGTAGCTGACCAGGGTCACGTCCTTGCCCGGACGCATGATGCGCGCCTTGCCGATCGGCAGGACATAGTCGTCGACCTTGGGCACGTCGAAGCTGCGACCATAGAGAAGTTCATTCTCCAGGAACACGACCGGGTCGGTCGAGCGGATCGCGGCCTTCAGCAGGCCCTTGGCGTCGGCCGCGTCATAGGGCGCGATGACGATCAGGCCGGGAACCGCGGCGTACCATGGGCCGTAGTTCTGGCTGTGCTGCGCGCCGACGCGGCTGGCTGCACCGTTAGGACCACGGAACACGATCGGGCAGCGCATCTGGCCACCGGACATATAGTTGGTCTTGGCCGCCGAGTTGATGATGTGGTCGATCGCCTGCATGGCGAAGTTGAACGTCATGAACTCGATGACCGGACGCAGGCCACCCATGGCCGCGCCCGAACCGATGCCGGCAAAGCCATATTCGGTGATCGGCGTGTCGATGACGCGCTTGGGACCGAATTCGTCGAGCAGGCCCTGGGTCACCTTGTAGGCGCCCTGATATTCGGCGACTTCCTCGCCCATCACGAAGACGCGCGGGTCCGACCGCATTTCCTCGGCCATGGCGTCGCGCAGCGCTTCGCGCACGGTGGTCTTGACGAACTCGGTGCCGGCCGGAAGGTCCGGATCCTGCACGGTCGCCTTGGCTTCCGACGCCAGCTTCGACGTGCCGCTTTCCGCCTTCTTGGGGGCTTCTTCAGCCTTGGGCGCTTCGGCCTTCGGCGCAGGTGCCGGGGCCGCTTCGCCGCCCTCGCCCGCCATCGTCGCGATGACGGTGCCGACCTTCACGCCTTCGGTGCCTTCGGCAATCACGATCTGGCCGATCTTGCCTTCGTCGACGGCTTCGAATTCCATCGTTGCCTTGTCGGTCTCGATCTCGGCGAGGATGTCGCCGGACTTCACTTCATCGCCTTCCTTCACCAGCCACTTGGCCAGCGTGCCCTCTTCCATCGTCGGCGAGAGCGCCGGCATCTTGATTTCGATACCCATTAATATTGCTCCACCAGCACGTCGGTATAGAGTTCATGCATCTCAGGTTCGGGCGAGGTTTCGGCGAAATCGGCCGCTTCGGCGACGATCTTGCGGATATCCTGGTCGATGACCTTGATCTCGTCCTCGCTGACGCCGGCGTCGATCAGATATTTCTTCACGCCCTCGATCGGGTCGCTGTTGTCGCGCACCGCCTGGACCTCGTCACGCGAACGATATTTGGCCGGATCGGACATGGAGTGGCCGCGATAGCGGTAGGTCTTCATTTCGAGCAGGATCGGGCCATTGCCGCCCTGGACCCACTTGAGCGCTTCCTCGGTCGCACCGCGCACCGCCAGAACGTCCATGCCATCGACCTGGATGCCGGGGATGCGGAAGCTCTCGCCACGGCGATAGAGTTGGTCTTCCGACGAGGCGCGGTTGACGCTGGTGCCCATGGCATATTGGTTGTTCTCGATCACGAAGATGATCGGGAGCTTCCACAGCTCGGCCATGTTGAACGATTCGTAGACCTGGCCCTGGTTGGCCGCGCCGTCACCGAAATAGGCAACGCACACGCCGCCATCGTCATTATATTTGTGGGCGAAGGCCAGGCCCGCGCCGAGCGACACCTGGGCGCCGACGATGCCGTGGCCGCCATAGAATTTATGCTCGACGCTGAACATGTGCATCGAACCGCCCTTGCCGCGCGAAATGCCGGCTTCGCGGCCGGTCAGTTCGGCCATGATGACCTTGGGATCGATGCCATAGGCGAGCATGTGACCATGGTCGCGATAGCCGGTGATCACGCTGTCCTTGCCGGGCTTGAGCGCCGACTGGATGCCGACCGCAACCGCTTCCTGGCCGATATAGAGGTGACAGAAACCGCCGATGAAACCCAGACCATAAAGCTGGCCGGCCTTTTCCTCGAAGCGGCGGATCAGAACCATCTGCCGATAAAATTCCAGCAGCTCTTCCTTGCTGGCCTTGTAGTCGGTGGGCGTTTCGGGGCGCGGACGATTATGGTCCGCACCGGCCGGCACTGCGGCCTTTGCCTTTGCGCTGTCGGCGCGCGGCGTGGTTGGTTTCGCCAAGGCTATTATCCTTTTGCGTGGGTAGGATGGAAGGAAGCCCGATATGCGTCAGAGTTGCATAGATTGCAACGGCGGACCCCACGGAATCCCGGCATAATGAATGTCCCGAGTGCAAAAACGACAATCCATGACAACGCTGTCGAAAACGGGCCACGAACGGCTGGCAACAAAATGTTGCCGCGACAGGATTTTACCAAATAAATGGAAAGCGCACCCTGTCGGGGCGCGGATCAGTTCAACGGAACGATCACTTCATCATGGTGAATCACGCCGAGCTGGCGACGGATCAATTCGTCAGACAGATCGGGATCGACGCGGCGCGGATTGAGCAGGTCGACCCGGTTGCGCAGTTCCTGGCGATGCAGTTGGACAATCTTGAGCTCAGCCTTCGCGTCGCGCAATTGGCGCGAATAATCCCCCCAGGCGAGCACGCCATTGGAGCCCAGTACGACATAGCCGGCGAAGAACAGCAGCAACAGCACCGCGATTGCCGGCCCGAGGGCCGACATCAATAGCATGCGGAGCTTCGCGATATGCGCCATGAATCGCTTGAATCACAGGATTCGACTGGTCGCAAGCAAAAACATGCCCGATGCGACCAGCCGAATCCCTAACCTGAAATCAGCCGTGGATCAGCGGAAGATCGAACGACCGGCATAGACCGCCATGTCGCCCAGTTCTTCCTCGATGCGGATCAGCTGATTATACTTGGCAAGCCGGTCCGAACGAGCGAGCGAGCCGGTCTTGATCTGACCGCAATTGGTGGCGACGGCGAGGTCGGCAATGGTCGAATCCTCGGTCTCGCCCGAACGGTGCGACATGACCGCCGTGTAGCGGGCACGATGCGCCATATCGACGGCGGCGAGCGTTTCCGACAGCGTGCCGATCTGGTTGACCTTCACCAGCAGCGAGTTGGCCAGTCCCTTGCCAATGCCCATCGACAGGCGGGCCGGGTTGGTGACGAACAGATCGTCGCCGACCAACTGGACCTTGTCACCGATCTTGTCGGTCAGCGCCTTCCAGCCCTCGAAATCATCCTCGCTCATGCCATCCTCGATCGACTTGATCGGATAGTCGGCGGCCAGCGCGGCGAGATAATCGGCCATTTCGACCGGCGAGAGCGACAGGCCTTCGCCCGAAATCTCGTACTTGCCGTTCTTGAAGAATTCGGTCGCGGCACAGTCCAGCGCCAGCACGACGTCGTCGCCGGGCTTGTATCCTGCCTTTTCGACCGACAGCATGATGAAGTCGAGCGCATCGCGGGTCGAGGCGATGTTGGGGGCAAAGCCGCCCTCGTCACCGACCGAAGTGGCCAGCCCCTTGTCGTGCAGGCCCTTCTTGAGGGTGTGGAAGATTTCCGAACCGATGCGCACGGCGTCGGCGATGCTCTCCGCACCGACCGGCATGATCATGAATTCCTGGAAGTCGATCGGGTTGTCGGCATGCTCGCCACCGTTGATGATGTTCATCATCGGCACCGGCAGGACATGCGAGGAGACGCCGCCGACATAGCGATAGAGCGGCAGGCCGCGCGCGTCGGCGGCCGCCTTGGCAGTGGCCAGCGACACGCCCAGGATCGCGTTGGCGCCCAGACGCGACTTGTTCTCGGTGCCGTCGAGCGCGATCATCGCGGCATCAACTTCGCCCTGGTCCTCGGCATCGAGGCCGATGAGCTGCTCGGCAATTTCGTCATTGACGGCGGCGACAGCGGCCAGCACGCCCTTGCCCAGATATTTGCTCTTGTCGCCGTCGCGCTTTTCGACCGCCTCATAGGCACCGGTCGACGCACCCGAGGGCACGGCGGCGCGGCCGAAGCTGCCATCTTCCAGCATCACATCGACTTCGACGGTCGGATTGCCGCGGCTGTCGAGAATCTGGCGGGCGTGGATATCGAGAATGGCGGTCATGATCGCTCCCTGATCTGGGCCCGGACAGGCGCCGGGCGGCCTTTTCGCGGCCCCGCTTAGCCAGCAGCCCCAAACTTGGCAATCCGGGGGACTTGCCATCGGACAAAAAATGCCGATGCTCAAAATAGTAACGGCGCCGGAACTGTAGGCCGCCGCCAAGCATTAGGATCATGACAGCCCGCCTCGCGCGGGACCATGAGGTTGAGCTTTAGGGAGACTTTGGACAATGGCCGACACCCCGGAAACCCCGCCCGTCAAGCGCGTGAAGAAGGCGGTTGCCGCCAAGGCGAAGCCGGCGTCGACCAAGGCCTCCACCCCGGCCGTCAAGGCCGCGCCGGTGAAGAAGGCTGCCACCCGCAAGGCTCCCGCAAAGCCCGGAAACGGGGCAGCCCATGGCTGGTCAGCACAGATTGCGCCGATCAAGGCGCAGGCCGAAAAGGCCGCCAAGGCAGCAACCGACAAGATCAATTCGGTCGACTGGAAGGCGCATATCGACCCGATCAAGGAGCAGGCCGGCAAGACCGCAAAGTCTGCGGCGAGCAGTGCCAAGGACAAGACCGGTTCCGCCATGCAGAGCCTGTCGAAGCTGATTGCAGACACCGCCGGCACGGTCGATGCGAAGCTTGGCCCGCAATATGGCGATTATGCCCGCCAGGCGGCGGAATCGGTGGCCAGTGCCGCAGATACGCTGGATAGCAAGGACGTCGACCAGTTGATGACCGAGGCGCGTGATTTCGTGCGCAAGAGCCCGGCCGTTGCCATCGGCGCTGCCGCCGTGGTCGGCTTCGTGCTGATGCGCCTTGCCAAAGGATCGTCCGACAGCGACGCCTGACGGACGCAAGACAGGATTATCGTGACGGCTAACCGCAGGCCCCGGTTCACGGGGCGGAGGGGCAATTGACGCAGGAACCAGCGGATACGGTGGCAACGCCGCAGACCGAGGGGAATGAGGAGTCTGTCCGCGCGACATTCGCCCGCCTCTACACCGATGGCCGCGCCTATGCGCAGGCGGAGGTCGAGCGGCAGAAGCTGCGCGCCGGCATCGCCGGTGCCGGCGTCCGCAACGCCGCGATCCTGGGGATCGTGGCCCTGATGCTGTTGTTCGCCGCGATCGTCACCCTGTTGATCGGATTGGTGATTGCGCTGTCCGCGATGATCGGGCCGCTCTGGGCCACGCTGGCAGTGTTCGGCGGTGCCGTACTGATTGCCGTCCTGCTGCTGCTGCTGGCCAAGGGACAGATCAGCCATATGTTGAAGACGATCAAGTCATGAGCCGGGAACAGGCCTATCGCGAAGCGACCGAACGCGCGGCGCATCTGCGCAGCAAGGCGGTCCTGAGCCTTGCCGATGCCCAGGCGCGGATCGCGCCCGATCGGCTAAAGGCCGATGTCGAGGCGAAGATCACGGCGACTGCGCTCGACGGCATCGCCTATGTCGGTGCCAAGGTGCGCCAGCGGCCGGTTGCCACCGGCGCGGCGGCAACCGGCATCGGCCTGTTTCTCTTCCGCCGCCCCCTCACGGCACTTTTCGGACGCCTGTTCGTTCGACTGAGGAACCGTAACACGGAAATTTCGGAGATTGATGATGGCTGACATCCGCGCCCAACTGACCCGCGTCCGCGAAGCGGCCAATGACGCCGCCGGCAGCGCAACCGACATGATCAAGGACAGCACCGGCAAGGCGCGCGAAAGCGCCGGCGAACTGATCCAGACCGGCAAGGACAAGGCGAGTGAAGCCTATGGCGACGCGCGCGATCGGGGCCAGCGGGTCGCTGCCCGCGCCAACGAGATCATTCAGGAGCATCCGGTTGCGGCTGTGGCCGGCGCGGTGGCGGCCGGTGCGGTCATCGCCTGGATGTTCCCCAAGAGCCGTAAGGTGATGAAGGCGTTGCCGGGTCTGGCCGCCACCGCCGGCGCCCGCGTGCTGGAGGCGGCCGCCACTGCCCGCACCGCCGCGAGCGAGAATAGCGAGTCGCTGCGCCATAATGCTGGCGAAGCACTGGCGAGTGCGCGGGACAATGCCGGCGAAGTGCTGAGCAAGGCCCGCGAAACGGCAAGCCATGCGTTGTCGAGCGCGAAGGAAAGCGCCAGCGACACCGCTGCAGCGGCCCGTGACGCTGCGGCATCGGCCGATCTTGGCGGCAAGGCATCGAAGCTGGCGGACGAGCTGGTCGCGCTCGTCTCCACCCGCGTCGAGGCGCTGGGCGACGCGATCAAGGCGCGATTGCCGAAAAGCTAATCGCGATTGCCGCAAACGCAATCGACACACAGGCCGCTTTCCTTGGCGGATCGCAGGGACGATGCTAAGGCACCGCGATCAGTCAAAGGAGAACATATAACGCCATGAGCAAGATGCATCTGGTGATGGGCGGCCGCGTAACCAACCCGCAGACGCTGGAATTCCAGGACCTGAGCAAGGTCGACCTGGTTGGCGTCTTCCCTGACTATGCCTCGGCCGAAAAGGCCTGGCGCGGCGCGGCGCAGCGCACCGTCGATGACGCCGAAATGCGTTATGTGATCGTCCATCTGCACCGTCTGCTGGAGCCTGAGCTGCCGGCAGCCTGATGACCCGTTTCGGGCGAGACCGGATCATGCCCCGGTTTCGCCCGAACACAGTTTATCGAACGATCAGTTGATAGCCTGGGGCCGTTTGCGGAACCGCCAGCGCAGCAAGGGCCGGGTCAGGGCTAGCCCTGCCAGGAAGCCGCCAATATGCGCGGCAATCGCGATCTGACCCAGATCGCCCAATCCCGCCGCCGTCGCCACGCCGATCATCAACTGGATCGCGATCCAGGCGGCTGCCAGCCACAGCACCCGCACGAAATTGGCCGACAACGGCCCGATCCGCCGCACCTGTTGCTGGCTGTAAAGCAGCGCATAGGTGGCGATGATCGCGGAAATGGCGCCGCTCGCCCCGACCATCGGATTGACCGATTCCGGCGTGATCGCCCATTGGGCGAAGCAGGCGGCATAGGCACCGGCGACATAGAGGATCAGCGTGCCGGTGCGGCCCAGCACATGCTCGACCTGCCGCCCGCAGAAAAGCAGCATCAACAGGTTGAAGCCGATATGCAGCCAGCCGGCATGCACCAAGGTGCAACTGAGCGGCGTCAGCCACCACGGCACCGCCGCCATGCCGTCCAGCAAGCCGGGGTTGCCGATGCGGGCGGGCATGAACCCGCCCAGCAAGGCCGCATTGTCGATCTGCCCGGTTGCCAGCAGCAACAGGAACAGGGCGAACGTGACCAGCGCAATCGCGTTGGTCGTGCGTCCGGCAGGCAGTTTCACGGGATCAGATGAACGCGATCTTGTCGACCAGGTAGAATTTGTCGCCCGACGGGACCGACACTTCCACCTCGTCACCGACCTCGCGACCGATCAGCGCACGGCCCAGCGGGCTGTTATAGCTGATCATGCCCGCCTTGGCGTCCGCCTCGGCCTGGCCCACGATCTGATATTTGACCGGCTTGTCATCCTCGTCCAGCAGGGTCACGGTCGCGCCGAACACGATCTTGTTACCCGACAGAGTGGTCGGATCGATGATCTGGGCGCGCGACAGCTTGTCTTCCAGGTCGGAAATCGTTGCCTCGACCTGCCCCTGCCGTTCCTTGGCGGCGTGATATTCGGCATTTTCCGACAGGTCGCCGTGGGCACGAGCTTCCTCGATGGCGTCCACGATCAGAGGGCGCTCGGCCTTCAGTTCGCGGAGCTGCGCATTGAGCTTGTCATAGCCCACCTGCAGCATCGGCATCTTCTCGACGGTCGCCATTATTGCAAATCCTTCGTCAAAACTTCCCTTTGGCGGCGCCGAACGTGGCGCCACCCGCAGCATGCTTCCTGGTGAAGGGGATCAGGCGTGCGACCCAGGATAATAGGACTGGAGCGAGCGCACTTCAAGGGCGCGGTCCCGCAAAGCCTCGATTGCGTCCGCCGCAGCGACGCTGGCGGTCGCGGTGGTGAAACTTGCAATCTTTGCGCGTAGAGCACTGGTGCGGATCGCCTTGCTGTCCTTCAGGGACTGCCAGCCTTCGGTGGTGTTGAAGATCAGCTGCACGTCGCCATCGGTGATCCGGTCGACGATGTGCGGGCGCCCTTCGGCCACCTTGTTCACATGCTCGACGGCGATCCCCTGACCTTCCAGATAAGTGGCAGTGCCGCCGGTCGCGATGATGGTGAAGCCCATGCCCGCCAGCTTCTGCACCGCCGGCAGGATCACCGGCTTGTCGCTGTCCTTGACCGACACGAAGACGGTGCCGCTGGTCGGCAGCACAGTGCCCGCACCCAGCTGCGCCTTGGCAAAGGCGGTCGCGAAATTGCTGTCGATGCCCATGACTTCGCCGGTGCTCTTCATTTCCGGCGAGAGCACGGGGTCGACGCCGGGGAAGCGGTTGAACGGGAAGACGGCTTCCTTGACCGCGACATGGTCGATCGCGTTGCGATCGATCCTGGGCAGATCCTTGATCTTTTCACCGGCCATGACGCGCGAGGCGATCTTGGCGATCGGGGTGCCAATCGCCTTGGCGACGAAGGGCACGGTCCGGCTGGCGCGCGGATTGACCTCGATCAGATAGACGATGCCATCCTTGACCGCGAACTGGATGTTCATCAGGCCACGGACCGACAGGGCACGGGCCAGCACTTCGGTCTGACGCTCGATCTCGGCAATCACCTCGTCCGACAGGCTGTAGGGCGGCAGCGAGCAGGCGGAGTCACCGGAGTGAACGCCGGCTTCCTCGATATGCTGCAGCACGCCGGCGACGACCACATCGTCGCCATCGCACAGTGCATCGACGTCGACCTCGACCGCATCACGCAGATACTGGTCGATCAGCACCGGGGAGTCACCCGACACCTGCACGGCGGTGGTGATATATTCTTCGAGCTGGGCCTGGCCGTCGACGATTTCCATGGCGCGACCGCCAAGGACGTAGGACGGACGCATCAGCACCGGATAGCCGATGCGGTTGGCGACCGCGATCGCCTCCTCGCGGCTGCGGGCAATGCCGTTGGCCGGCTGGCGCAGCTTCAGCTTGTCGATCAGCGCGGCGAAGCGCTCGCGGTCCTCGGCCAGGTCGATCGCGTCCGGGCTGGTGCCCAGGATCGGGATGCCGGCATCTTCCAGTGCCTGCGCGAGCTTGAGCGGCGTCTGGCCGCCAAACTGCACCAGCACGCCGGCCAGCGTCCCCTTTGACATTTCTACTGCCAAGATTTCCAGCACGTCTTCGGCCGTCAGCGGCTCGAAATAGAGGCGGTCGGACGTGTCATAGTCGGTCGACACGGTTTCCGGGTTGCAGTTGACCATGATCGTCTCATAGCCGGCTTCGCTCAGCGCAAAGCAGGCATGGACGCAGCAATAGTCGAACTCGATACCCTGGCCGATGCGGTTCGGACCACCACCCAGGATGACGACCTTCTTGCGGTCGCTGGGCTGCGCCTCATTCTCCGGCTCGCCGAAGATCGGGGCTTCATAGGTCGAGTACATGTAGGGCGTCTTCGCCTCGAACTCGGCGGCGCAGGTGTCGATGCGCTTGAACACCGGACGCACGCCCAGCTTGTGGCGCAGGCTGCGCACTTCGTCCTCGGTCACGCCGCCGGTCATGGCGACGACGGCATCGTGGATCAGGCCGCTGCCGCGGGCGACGCCGCGCTCATTGCCCCGCAGATTGGCGGACTTGAGCGCCAGCCAGGCGAGACGCTTGTCGGAAAAGCCCATGGCCTTGAGCCGGCGCATGCCATCCGCATCGCGCGGCAGGCCATGTTCCAGCACCTCATTCTCGGCCTCGACGATTTCCTTCAGGCGCTCCAGGAACCAGGGGTCGAACTTGGCGATATTGTGGATTTCCGCGACGGTCAGACCTTCACGAAGGGCTTGCGCGGCGACCAGCAGACGATCGGGCGTCGGCTGTGCCAGGGCGGCGATGATGTCGTCCTTGGGCGCGCCGACCAGATGATCGACCTGGTTGAAGCCGGACAGGCCGGTTTCCAGACCGCGCAGCGCCTTCTGCATCGATTCATGGATGTTGCGGCCGATCGCCATGACTTCGCCGACCGACTTCATGGCGGTGCCCAGCAGCGGCTCGGCACCCTTGAACTTTTCGAAGGCGAAGCGCGGGATCTTGGTCACGACATAGTCGATGGTCGGCTCGAACGAGGCCGGGGTCGCGCCGGTAATGTCATTCTCGATCTCGTCGAGCGTATAGCCCACGGCCAGCTTCGCTGCGACCTTGGCGATCGGGAAGCCGGTCGCTTTCGACGCGAGCGCCGAAGAGCGCGACACGCGCGGGTTCATCTCGATGACGACCAGGCGGCCATCCTTGGGATTGACCGCGAACTGGACGTTGGAACCGCCGGTTTCGACGCCAATCTCGCGCAGCACCGCCAGGCTGGCGTTGCGCATGATCTGATATTCCTTGTCGGTCAGCGTCAGCGCCGGCGCGACGGTGATGGAGTCGCCGGTATGGACGCCCATCGGATCGACATTCTCGATCGAACAGATGATGATGGAATTGTCGTTGCGATCGCGCACGACTTCCATCTCATATTCCTTCCAGCCGAGGAGCGATTCCTCGATCAGGACTTCGGTGGTCGGCGAGGCATCCAGGCCGCCGCGGACGATGTTCATGAACTCGTCGCGATTATAGGCAATGCCGCCGCCGGTGCCGCCCATGGTGAAGCTGGGACGGATGATCGAGGGAAGGCCGGTGAACTCCAGCGCTTCCATCGCCTCTTCCATGGTGTGGGCGATGCGCGAGCGGGCCGATTCCAGGCCGATCTTGTCCATGGCATCGCGGAACTTGATCCGGTCCTCCGCCTTGTCGATGGCTTCAGCGTCGGCGCCGATCATCTGGACGCCATATTTCTCCAGCGTGCCGTCGTTGAACAGCGCCAGCGCGGTGTTCAGCGCGGTCTGGCCACCCATCGTCGGCAGCACCGCATCGGGCCGCTCCTTCTCGATGATCTTCGCCACGATTTCGGGCGTGATCGGCTCGACATAGGTCGCGTCGGCAAATTCCGGATCGGTCATGATGGTGGCCGGGTTGGAATTCACCAGGATGATGCGATAGCCCTCTTCCTTCAGCGCCTTGACCGCCTGCGTGCCCGAATAATCGAACTCGCACGCCTGGCCGATGATGATCGGACCAGCGCCGATGATGAGGATGGAGGAGATGTCAGTGCGTTTGGGCATCTTATTTCTTCTTACCAAAAATCTTGGGGAAAAAGCCGATTGGCTTCGATGGTTCGGGCGCTGGAGGTTGACGCATCATTGCAGCCTCCCAGCCATCATATTCAACGCCGTAGCTGTCACAGAGGTCGCACAGCGCTGCCAGAGTCGTAGTTCGCCATTCTTCGCCGATGGCTTCATGTCGCTCGGCGATAATACCATCTGCATTGACTGTCGGCTTTACCGCGTAACCTAGTTCACGGAGCGAAGCGCCTAACGCTTCGAAGTTTCCGCCGTACATAAAATGAAGGACATGACGGGCATCGCCGAAATCTTCGCCTCGATCAGCGAAGACGTTCAAGGTTTCCTTCGCCAGTTCGATCTGATCGCGGTTTGCCATCAATGCACGCCCCCCGCCTGCGCCTCGCAGCCCCAGCCGTCATATTCGACGCCGCAGAGAATTTCGATCTGGAGGCATTTCCGGGTCAGCGCGCGGATCGAGGCTTCGTCGACCGGCTGCACGCATTCCAGGAACAGGAACAGGTCGCCTTCCTCATCTTCCTCGCGGTCCAGTTCGACGAAGCCGAACTGGCTGGCGATGGTCAGGACGCGCTCGAAATCCTTCTCGCTGCCCCGGAAGCTGACATCCACGGGCCGCGCGAGACGCGCGACGTCGCCATTGCGCTTGAGATTGCCGAGGACTTGCCTGTCCGCCTCCCACTCTGCGGCAAGGCGCGCTTCGTCAACCGGGGGCAGGTTCTGGCTCACGCGGCGACCGCGCCCTTGAGGCCATCGACGAACTTCTTGAACAGGTAGAAGCTGTCCTGCGGGCCGGGCGAGGCTTCGGGGTGATACTGGACCGAAAAGGCATTCTTGTCCGTGAGTTCGATGCCGCAATTGCTGCCGTCGAACAGCGAGACATGGGTCGAGCGCGCATTGGCCGGCAGCGTGTCGACATCGACGGCGAAGCCATGGTTCATGCTGGTGATCTCGACCAGGCCGTCCGACAGGCGCTTGACCGGATGGTTGGCGCCGCGATGGCCCTGATGCATCTTGATCGTCTTGGCGCCGACGGCGAGGCCAAGCAGCTGGTGGCCGAGGCAGATGCCGAAGACGGGAATGTCGGCGGCCAGTACCTGCTGGATCACCGGCACGGCATATTCGCCGGTCGCGGCCGGATCGCCAGGGCCGTTCGACAGGAACACGCCGTCGGGATCGAGCGCCTTGACCTGATCGAAGCTCGCGGTGGCGGGCAGCACGGTGACGCGCGCGCCGGCCTTCACCAGATTGCGGAAGATGTTGTTCTTCGCACCATAATCGATGGCAACGACATGGGGGCGTTCCTCCCCCGCTTCATTGACGCCATAGCCATGGCCGATGGTCCAGATGCCGTCCTTCCACAGGCGGCTTTCCTTGCCCGTGACTTCGATGGCGAGGTCCATGCCTTCAAGGCCGGGCCAGGCAGCCGCCTTGGCCGCGAGCGCGGCGATGTCGAAATTGCCGTCGGGATCATGGGCGATGACGACGTTGGGGGCGCCCTTCTCGCGGATCAGCCTAGTCAGCGCGCGGGTGTCGACAGCGGCAAGGCCGATGCGGCCCTTTTCCTTCATCCACTGGTCGAACGGTTCGACATTGCGGAAATTGCTGGGCGCGGTGACGTCCTGGCGCACGATGCAGCCCAGCGCATAGGGGCTGTCGGCTTCGACGTCGTCGAGATTGGTGCCGACATTACCGATATGCGGGAAGGTAAAGGTGATGATCTGCCCGGCATAGGAGGGATCGGTCATGATCTCCTGATAGCCGGTGATCGAGGTATTGAAGCAGAGTTCACCGACCGCGTCGCCGACCGCGCCGAAGCCGCGACCGAAGACGGCGGAGCCATCGGCAAAAACCAATACCCCTGTCGCTCCTTTGGGCACAATGAGGGTTTTGGCGTCAGCCATGGTCTGCGGTCCTTTATGCTTTTGCGGGAACCCGTCTGGTGCGGGTTAAACGGCCGGTCACCTATTCCCGCAACGCGTGAAGGTCAACGTCTGTTAAAAATCTCTTTTC
Organism: Sphingobium yanoikuyae; assembly: GCF_034424525.1. Taxonomy (NCBI): domain Bacteria; kingdom Pseudomonadati; phylum Pseudomonadota; class Alphaproteobacteria; order Sphingomonadales; family Sphingobiaceae; genus Sphingobium; species Sphingobium yanoikuyae. The sequence continues at coordinate 1,140,168 of NZ_CP139979.1, read as the reverse complement.
GCATTATATCTACTCCTTTCCCGAGAAACAGGATTAATTCGCCCATGATTCGCGACACCATCAAGAGCGCCCAAGTGGAGTCCATGAAGGCCGGCGACAAGGATCGCCTGGCTGCCGTGCGCCTGATCCTGGCCAAGCTCAAGGATCGCGACATCGAACTGCGCACCGCCAGCAATGTGCCCGACGACGACACCGTCGTGGTCGAGGTGCTGCAGAAGATGGTGAAGCAGCGCCGCGAATCGATCGACATGTTCAAGAGCGGCGGCCGCGACGAACTGGCCGCCAAGGAACAGGCCGAGCTGGACGTGATCGAAACCTTCCTGCCGGCGCAGCTGAGCGAGGACGAGACCCGCGCCGCGATCGAGGGCATCAAGGCCGAGATCGGCGCGGAAAGCGTCAAGGACATGGGCAAGGTGATGGCCGTGCTCAAGGAACGCCATGGCGCCGTGATCGACATGAGCAAGGCGAGCGGGCTGGTGAAGGCGGCGCTGAGCTGACCTTTCGCTGGGCTGACATGCGCGTGCGATACTGACATAATAACCCCTCCCTTCCAAGGGAGGGGTTGGGGTGGGTGATGGCGCTGCGCATCAATGCGAGACTCGGTCAATTTGCGCGCGAGATGCGGCGGGAGCCTACGGAATATGAACGCCGCCTTTGGGGCGCCCTACGCGGCTCCCAGCTGGAAGGCTTCAAATTCCGCCGACAAGCCGTGATCGAACCCTATATCTGTGACTTTCTCTGCCCCCTCCTCGGCCTCATCATAGAAGTCGATGATGATAGCCATGATGCTATCAAGGATCGAGATAGAGACTTTGACCTTGCACATCAGGGCTATCTGGTTTTGCGCTTCTCCAACTTCGACATTCGGGACAATCTGGAAGGCGTGCTGAGCGTCATTCTGGATCGTGCCCGCGCCATGCCGGAAAGGCAGAAGATCACCCACCCCAACCCCTCCCTTGGAAGGGAGGGGCTTTAATTAGATGACCCTCACGCCCCAATGGCTGGACGAACTGCGCGCGCGGACGTCGCTTTCGACGTTGATCGGCAAGACCGTGAAGGTGCAGAAGGCGGGCCGCGAATATAAGGCCTGCTGCCCCTTCCATAACGAGAAGACGCCCAGCTTCACGATCAACGACGAGAAGGGCTTTTATCACTGCTTCGGCTGCGGCGCGCATGGCGATGCGATCCGCTGGATGACCGATCAGCGCGGCCTGCCTTTCATGGAGGCGGTGAAGGAACTGGCCGCGACCGCCTGCATGGAGGTGCCCGCAGCCGATCCGCGTGCGGCCAAGCGCGCCGAGCAGGCCAAAGGGCTGCATGACGCAATGGGCGCAGCGCAGGGCTTCTTCGAGGAGCAACTGGCGGGCATCGACGGCGGCGACGCCCGCGCCTATCTCGCCAAGCGCGGCATCAGCGATGCGACCCGGCGCACGTTCGGCTTTGGCTATTCGCCGGATTCGCGCGGGAAGCTGAAAGGCGCGCTCAAGGAATTTGGCGAGCCGATGCTGGTCGAGGCCGGCTTGCTCATCGCCCCTGACGGCGAACGTGACACATACGATAGGTTCCGCGGTCGTCTCATGCTGCCGATCCGCGACATTCGCGGACGGGTGATCGCCTTTGGCGGCCGCATCATCGGCCAAGGCGAACCCAAATATCTGAATTCGCCCGACACGCCGCTCTTCGACAAGGGGCGGACCCTCTACAATATCGACCGCGCCTCTCCCGCCAGCCGGCAGAGCGGCCGGGTGATCGTGGTCGAGGGCTATATGGATGTGATCGCGCTCGCCCAGGCCGGTTTCGGCGACGCCGTCGCGCCGCTCGGCACGGCGCTGACCGAGCATCAGATCGAGCGGCTGTGGAAGATGGTCGAGGTGCCGATATTGTGCTTCGACGGCGATGCGGCCGGGCAGAAGGCGGCGATCCGCGCGGCGACCCGCGCCCTCCCCCTGCTGCGCCCTGGTCACAGCCTGGCCTTCGCCACCCTGCCCGCCGGGCAAGACCCCGACGACCTGCTCCGCGCCGAGGGGCCGCGCGCGATGGACGCCGTGCTGGCTGGCGCCCAGCCGCTGGTCGATCGCCTGTGGGAGCATGAGCAGAAAGTCGGTCCGCTCGACACGCCCGAGCAGAAGGCGGCGCTCAAGCAGCGGCTAGCCGCCCATAGTGACTCGATCCAGCATCCCGATGTCCGCGCGCTCTATGCCCAGACATTCCGGGAGCGTTATGATGCGCTCTTCTTTGCCCGGCCGGATCGGTTTGGCGGCGGCCAGCGTGCCCCGCGCGGCTCCGGTGGCGGTGACAGCCGCGCCGGCTGGCAGCGCGACAAGAAGGGCAATTGGAAGCCCCCCGTCCCGCCCGCCGGCAACGAGGCGCGGGAGATCGGCGCAAACGGCATGGAACATCGGCTGCTGCGGGCGATTTTGGCCAGCCTGCTGCGCGATCCGAAGCAGATTATCCTGCACCGCGAGACGCTGTCAGGCCTGCGAATCGGCGATCCGGCGCTGGCGCAATTGCTGGATGCGATGATCGCCGCATCCTTCCGCAAAGAAACAGTTGAAACGCAGGCCCTCCTTACCATATTGGGGCAAGGTGACTTGTATAATATGGCTAAGGGGATGCTCCGGGCCGATACGTTCACATTCACCCCACATAGGATGACAACCGACCCCAGTCGCGTGCAACGCGACCTGGACGAGGCCATCCGGGTGATGGCGCAAGGACCGGAGCTGGAAACGGCGCTGGCGGAGGCTACTAGACGGTTCGAGAGCGACTTCAGCGAAGAGAATTTCGCTGAACAGCAGCGCATCCGCGCGCTGAAAGCCGATCACGACAGCCGCCTGGCGGAACTGGCGCAGTCCGAAGACATTGTTTGATTGAGGCTCGTTCCTGTCGGGACGACGGAGTTAAGGCGAATAGATGGCGACCAAGGCGAACAGCAAGAATGGCGGGATGGGCGATGGCGAGGATGGCGATGCCCCCCTGCTCGACCTCAACGAAGCGTCCGTCAAGAAGCTGATCGCCCGCGCGAAGAAGCGCGGCTACATCACCTATGACGAACTGAACGACGCCCTGCCGCAGGACCAGATGTCCTCCGAGCAGATCGAGGACATCATGTCGGCGCTCAACGAGATGGGCGTCAACATCGTCGAGAATGAAGAGGCGAGCGAAGACGGCGACGAGCAGCGCGAGCGCGAGGAAGCCGACGACGCCGACGATGATTCGAGCGACGATGACGGCCCCAAGCTCGTCACCGAGAAGAAGAAGGAAACGGTCGATCGCACCGACGATCCCGTGCGCATGTATCTGCGCGAGATGGGCGCTGTCGAACTGCTCAGCCGCGAGGGCGAAATCGCCATCGCCAAGCGCATCGAGGCCGGCCGCGACACGATGATCCTGGGTCTGTGCGAAAGCCCGACCACCTTCAACGCGATCATCGAATGGTCGACCGCGCTCAACAATGGCGAGATGCAGCTGCGCGAGATCCTCGATCTCGACGCCATGCTGTCCAAGGATCCTGCTCCTGAAAATATGGAGGAAGGCGCCGAGGATGATGATGGCGAGATCAGCGAGAAGACCGCCGGTCCCAGCTTCAAGGAAGAGGAAGAGCCGGAGGAGGAATCCGCCGACGGCGACGAGGACGAGGATGGTGCGCCCCGCGCCCGCCGCGAAGAGGACGAGGAAGAGGACAACACCCTGTCCCTCGCCCAGATGGAAGAGACTTTGAAGCCGATGGCGCTGGAGAAGTTCGCGACCATCACCGAAATCTTCCGCGCCTTCTCCAAGGCCCAGGAATCGCGCATGGTCGCCATGGCCAATGGCGAGAGCCTGAGCCAGAAGGCCGAGGACAGCTATCATGAGCTGCGCGAGCAGCTGACCGCCGAGGTCGAGAGCGTTCAGTTCCACCAGCAGAAGATCGAATATCTGGTTGACCAGCTCTATGCCTATAACCGGCGCCTGACCGCGCTGGGTGGCCAGATGCTGCGCCTGGCCGAACGCCACAAGGTCAGCCGCAAGGACTTCCTTGAGCGCTATATGGGCCATGAGCTGGACGATGCCTGGCTGGAAAAGGTGCAGGGCCTCGACAAGAAATGGGCCGCCTTTGCCGCTGCCGAAGGCCGCGCGGTCGAGCGCATCCGCAACGAGGTGAGCGAGATCGCCCAGGCGACCGGCATGTCGCTCAGCGAATTCCGCCGCATCGTGAACATGGTGCAGAAGGGCGAGCGTGAGGCGCGCATCGCGAAGAAGGAAATGGTCGAGGCAAACCTGCGCCTCGTTATCTCCATCGCGAAGAAGTACACGAACCGCGGCCTGCAGTTCCTGGACCTTATCCAGGAAGGCAATATCGGCCTGATGAAGGCGGTGGACAAGTTCGAGTATCGCCGCGGCTACAAGTTCAGCACCTACGCCACCTGGTGGATCCGTCAGGCGATCACCCGTTCGATCGCGGATCAGGCGCGGACCATCCGCATCCCGGTCCACATGATCGAGACGATCAACAAGCTGGTCCGCACCAGCCGCCAGTTCCTGCACGAGCAGGGCCGCGAGCCCACGCCGGAGGAAATGGCCGAGCGCCTGTCGATGCCGCTCGAAAAGGTCCGCAAGGTGATGAAGATCGCCAAGGAGCCGATCTCGCTCGAAACGCCGATCGGCGACGAGGAAGACAGCCACCTCGGCGATTTCATCGAGGACAAGAATGCGATCATCCCGGTGGATGCCGCGATCCAGGCGAACCTCAAGGAAACGGTTACCCGCGTCCTTGCCAGCCTGACCCCGCGCGAGGAACGCGTGCTGCGCATGCGCTTCGGCATCGGCATGAACACCGACCATACGCTGGAGGAAGTGGGCCAGCAGTTCAGCGTGACCCGCGAGCGTATCCGCCAGATCGAGGCGAAGGCGCTGCGCAAGCTCAAGCACCCCAGCCGCAGCCGCAAGATGCGCAGCTTCCTGGACCAGTAAATCCGGTCAGATTATCGCTTCAAACAAGGGCCCGGCCGGACATTCCAGCCGGGCCTTTTGTTTTTCAAGACGATAGCATCATTTGTTAACCATAACGGCCTAGACCATTGGTGCCACATTTGCGACCAGCCGAAGCGACAAGTTTAACCCGGCGTTTACGCACCTTGCCCTAGATTGTGCCCAGCGGCGCCCCTTACGCCGTTGCCACAGGGAAATTTCTATGAGCGAAGTGACGGCGCTGCGCCGGGGCGACGATATTGCGCAAATCCTGGACATGCTGGTTCGGGCCGATGGCAGCTATAGCCACAGCTATCTGGCCCAGGCGAGCCAGGATGCCCGCTCGCGCGATGGCCTTGGCCTGCCCGACCTTGCCGATGCCGCCTATTATCTCTGCCTGCTCCATGGTCGCCATCCCGGCGTGATCGACCATGCCGCCACCCGCTCGGTCGACAATGCCGCGCGCCGCTGGCTGATCGAGGCCGCCGACGCCTTTGCGCGGGAGCGCGCCTATCTGACCCAGGTCACCGTGGCCGCAGGCCCCGCCCCCAGCACGGCGGGCCAGAGCAGTTGCGAAACCATCGTCAGTCAGCAGCGCCATGCGCTCGACATGCTGGCCCAGTCCGACCGGCGCGGTTGCGCCATGGGCGCAGCGATCGCGTTGGTGCTGGACTGGCGCGCCGTGCGCAAGCTGCTGGACATTGCCGCGCTTCGTGCGGGCATCGAACCGGTTCCCTGCTCTTTGCCCGATCATCGAGCAACGCTGGACGTGGCGCGCGCCATTGGTGGCGATCCGGCCGTTGATCGCGCGATCCAGTTCGGCATGCGCCAACTCCTGGCGCAGCATCGTGGCCTGTGGGATGTGCTGGAGGCGCGCGCCGCCATCCGCCGGCAACAGCCGGCCTGATCCATCGCCCCACCGCTTGCCGCAACGCACAAACGCGTTGCGCCCCAATCCCGCTTTGCCTAGTCCGGTCCTCCAGCAATGATGGAGCGGAAGAGAGCCATGCGCTTTGAAGGCACCCAGGATTATGTCGCCACCGACGATCTGAAGGTCGCGGTCAATGCCGCCGTGCTGCTGCGCCGGCCGCTGCTGGTGAAGGGCGAACCGGGCACCGGCAAGACCGTGCTGGCCCAGGAAATCGCCAAGGCCATTAACGCCCCCCTGATCGAATGGAACGTCAAGTCGACGACCAAGGCGCGTCAGGGCCTGTATGAATATGATGCGGTTGCCCGCCTGCGCGACGGCCAACTGGGTGACGAGCGGGTCCATGACATCGCCAACTATATCCGCAAGGGCAAGCTGTGGGAGGCCTTCACCTCCCCCACCCTGCCCGTCCTGCTGATCGACGAGATCGACAAGGCCGATATCGAATTTCCCAACGACCTGTTGCAGGAACTCGATCGCATGGCCTTCCATGTCTATGAGACCGGCGAGACGGTCGCGGCCAAGGAACGGCCGGTCGTCATCATCACCTCGAACAACGAGAAGGAACTGCCCGACGCCTTCCTGCGCCGTTGTTTCTTCCACTATATCAAATTCCCGGATCGCGAGACGATGCAGGCGATCGTTGATGTCCATTTCCCCGGCATCCAGAAGATGCTGGTCAGCCGGGCGATGGACATTTTCTACGACATTCGTGAAGTGCCCGGCCTCAAGAAGAAGCCCAGCACATCCGAACTGCTCGACTGGCTGAAACTGCTGCTGAACGAGGACATGCCGCTCGACGTGCTGCAGAATGCCGATCCGACCAAGGCGATCCCGCCGCTGCACGGCGCGCTGCTCAAGAATGAGCAGGACATCATGATGTTCGAGCGCCTGGCCTTCATGGCGCGGCGCCAGGGGCGCTGAGGCCGCCGTCCAACCTGGCCGAATCGCGATCCTGACATTGGGCGAACCCGGCCTGATCGTGGCCGAAGGCGTCATCCGGACCGATGCTGCACAGCAATGGGCCTGTCACGGCCCGCAATTGTCGCAATTTCCGGGGCAAATAGCACCGGCAGCGTGAAGGCGGCTTGCGCCCCTGCGGAATCCGTGATTTTCTGATCCTCTGTCATTCAAGGCCGCGCCAAGACGGTCTGGATCGAGAGAGAGGATGCCAATGCCCCGACGTGCGTTGTTCCTATGTTCGATGGCCCTCTGCCTGGCTCTGCCCTCGCTGGCGCAGGCGGCGGACGATATCGAGGCATGGACGCCCAGTGATACTGCCATACGTGCCACCGCCGCCGGCATCAGCCTGCCGCAGACGGTCGGCAGCCTGTCGCTGACCAAGAGCGGCGAAGTATCGAACGGCGGCAAGGGCATCGACAATTATGCCCAATATATTTCGCAGGATGGCGCCATCCAGGCGACCCTCTATGTCTATCTGCCCGCCTATGCCGACGCTTCACTCGCCGCTTACATGACCGACAAGGCGGTTATGGAGCGGTTCGGCGGCAAGACCCATCGCACCGCCTATGACAGCGTCGCCGCCGGCGGCCGCGCGGGCACGGCGATCCGCGCCGTCTATGACGATGCCGCCGATGGCGCGCTGACGACGGCCGCCGCCTTCGCCCATGCCGGACGCTGGATGGTGAAGCTGCGCGTCACCGGGCCGACCGAACGCCGCGCCGAAGTGCTGGCCGGATTGGACGGCATGCTGGCCGGCCTAAAATTCGACGATACGACAAGCCTTCACGCGACCGGCCCCGCCAGCTTCGGCGCCTGCCCGACCGGCGATGGCGGCGACGCCCGCCTGACCAAGGCCGTGCCCAGCGGCACCGCCGGCCAGCCCGTGCCGCAGGAAGTCCGCATCCCGCGCGAGGGCAAGGATAATCTGTGCATTCGCGGCACCGTCCAGACCGCGCAGGGCAGCTATGACATGCTGCAGCAGACGGGGCGCAGCGGTGGCGCGATCATCGTGCCGGTCGACGATAGCGGCACCGTCCTCGCCTTCGATCCCGCCACCCGCGACCTTGGCTATCAACTGTCGATCCATATGGTCGGCCAGACCGATCTTTACGGCGTCTATGACAAGGTGCCCAGCGGCCGCCAGATCGCCGCGATCCTGGACGGCAAGGATCCCCAGACCGCCCAAGCCGAAGCCACGGCACTCTATGCCGCCAATGGCGAGGTTACGATCAGCCAGGGCGCGCGCAAGCCCAACTGAGGCGGTTTTAGAAAATGCTGGGCGCTCCGGACATTATCCGGAGCGCCCTTTCGCTTCCGATCAGCGACCGGGGCACACGCCGACGCGCTCCCCCGACAATTCGGTCTTCAGGCTCCCGAAGAAGCGCGGCTTCTCGGGTCCCTTCCCGCGCGGCCCGCGTCCGCCAACAGTCTTGTGTTCGGCAGATGCCTCCAGCGCATCGCCGGTGACCGTTCCGTTCATCCTGCCATAGGAAAAGCCGCCATGCGCACGGCCGCAATATAGTCGCCCCTCGAATTTGCGCCCTGACACAGTGACCCGCCATTGGCGGCATCCATGCGGGCCACCGGTTCCAGCCGGCAGGGGCGGGCCCTCCACGGCATAGCGGATCGCCAGGTCATCGCGGCGATCGGGGATGCACGCCTCCCACTGGCGGGTGCCGGGAGGATGATGTCCGGACATGCTGCTCACATAGGTGCCGATCTCGGTAAAGCGCCACAGGCCAGGATTGATGACATGGCGCGCGCCGGTGACGATGATCGCGTCGGATTTTCCGCCTTCGTCCGCTTGCGCATCCTGTCCGGCAGCGGAGGTTTCAAGCGCGGCTTCGCTCACCAGCGCCGGCAATGTTCCACGATGACTGGCGAGATCATCGATCCGGGCATTGACGCATTGCTTGGCCTCTTCGCGCCTTGTCTTCCCGTCGAGCAGGCATTGCTGCAATAATATGCAGATCGCCCGGTCGGCGGTCGGCGGCCGGCGTGCCGGTCGTCCCGTCGAGATTACAGGCCTTGAGCCAGGGGCCACGAAGCGCATATTCGATGTTGATGATCTTCATCCGGGCGGCGATCACGATGATCTCGTCCTCGGCCTGCTGGGGCGTATCGGTCCCCAGCGCCGCGCCCGACGCGCCGAGCAGCGCCAAAGCCGCACCCCGCGTCCATCGCCGTCCCGCCATCGGCAGCCTCTCCTCATTTTTTGTCGTTCCGTCAGCTTAACGATCATGCGCGCGCTGCAAAGCCCTTTCGTCGGGGCCGGAATGATTGGCGTCCGGGCCATGGCGCGCTAGACATCGGGACATGAACGACCCCACGGGCGCGACCCGCTTTGCGCGGATACGCGCCCATCTGGAATCGGTCCGCGTCGCGGCGGGGCCGCGCGCCTGGGCCTATGAGTTCCTGCTGTTCGGCTTCAAACAGGGCTGGGCCTGCCTGTTCGGCGGACTGATGCTGGCCCTGCTGCTCGCGACCCATCTTTTCTATCCCGCCGGCGCGCCGCTGCATCGCTATGATTTCCTGACCCTGTCGGCGATCGCGATCCAGATCGCGATGCTGGCCCTGCGGCTGGAAAGTCCGCGTGAGGCACTAGTGATCTGTGCCTTCCACCTGATCGGCACGATCATGGAATTGTTCAAGACCCATGCGGGAAGCTGGGTCTATCCGGAGGCCAGCCTGCTCCATATCGGCCCCGTGCCGCTCTTTTCCGGCTTCATGTATGCGGCCGTCGGCAGCTATATTGCGCGGGTCTGGCGCATCTTCGACTTCGGGTTCAGCCGCTATCCACCGGCGTGGACGACGGTGCTGCTGGCGAGCGCCATCTATGTCAATTTCTTCGCCCATCACTGGCTGCCCGATGTGCGGATCGCCCTGTTCGCTGCCGCCATTCTGCTGTTCGGGCGCAGCTGGATCTGGTTCACGCCCTGGCGCGAGCCACGACGGATGCCATTGCTGCTCGGCTTCTTCCTGGTCGCGCTGTTCATTTGGCTGGCGGAGAATATCGGCACCTTCGCCAATGCCTGGACCTACCCCAGCCAGCGCCATGGTTGGGAGATGGTCAGCCTGATGAAGCTGGGCGCCTGGTATCTGCTGATGATCATCTCCTTCGTGCTGGTCTCGCTGATCCATGGCATAAGGCGCGTCGATCAGATCAGATAGCCGACCTCATACAGGCCCCAGCGGCGGCCGGCGAAGCGCAGCGGCACGAACACGCTGCGCAGTGCCCGGTAGCGCCCCTCCCCCAGATTCTGGCGATAGGTGAAGAGGTAGAAATCATCGTCGCCGTCGAGCGCGCGGCGGGTCTGGGCGTCCATGAAGATTTGCCGGTTGCGGGCATGTTCCATGTTCCAGCGCGGATCGCCGATGCGCTGCGGCTGGCTGCGCGCGCTGATATGGGTGGGCAGATAGCCGTCCATGTCGATCAGGCAGCAGCCGATGATGGTCGCGTCCTTCGCGGTATGGCGGTCGAGCAACGGCCGCACCCGCAGATCGGCATAGGCGGTGAAACCGGTCTGATATTGGGTCGGTTCAGATCCCGCGATCGGTCGATGGCTGCGATCGAACAGCGCCTGTTGCGACAGTTCGCCGCGGGCCAGTGCATCCTCGATCAGCGCCGCGACCTCCGCCGCGCCATCCTCGGCCAGCGCGATATAATGGCTGTTGCGGGTGCGCAGCCTGCTCTGCGCCGCTGTGTTGAGCATGTCGTTGGCCAGGCTCTCCAGCGTCTCGATCTTGTCGCGGGCCATGTCGACACGCCCCGCGCTCTCGGTCGAGGAGCGGCCGAACAGTGCCAGCCCCTGATCCAGCGCCGCGACATGGGCGTCCGCCTCGTCGGTGCAGGCGACGATCGCACTGGAGCGCTCGCCGAACTGGGTCACCAGCGAGGCGATTTCGGCCAGCGACAAACGCAGCTGGTCGATATGGGTGCCGACGTCGCGGCCGCGCTGGATATTCGCCTCCACCCCGCCGATCAGATGCCGGGCATCGCGGTCGAGCTGGCCAAGCTTGCTGCCGACCGAGGCCGAGGATTCGGCCGCCTGCTCGGCAAGCCGCCGGATTTCCTCCGCCACCACGGCAAAGCCCATCGTTGCCTCGCCGCCGCGCGCTGCCTCGATCGCGGCGTTGACACCCAGCAGGCGAGTCTGGCGGGCGATCGTGCCGAGCTGGTCGGAAATGCCGCCGACCGCCTCGATCACCTGTAGGAACTGGCGCAGATGGCCTTCAAGGCCGGTGACATGTTCGACCAGCCCCGCCACCTCGCCCAGCGACAGGGTGATGACATCATGCCCCTCGGCAATGATGCGCCCGGCGCGCCCGGCGGTGAGGCTCAGTTCCTGGGCGGCCGCCACGCTCTCATTCTGGCTTGCGGTCAGCGTCTGCATGTTCGCCTGCAGGTCCGACAGGCGCGCCGAATCGCCCTGGATCCGGCGGTTCACCTCGCCCAGAAATCCAGCGGTCTCGCTGCATTGCAATGCTATGTCGCCCGACCGTTCCCCCAGGTCAGCCAACAATTCTCCGTTTTCCAAGCCGCCCCCGCAACTTAACTGTCACAATGAATACTGAACTGTTTACCGTGCGGCGCAACACTTAATATTTCGCCAATGCGATCCGCCCGGCGCTTGCATCGCCCGGCGCGCTAGCCGACAAGATCGGCACCATGATGCTCAATTTCCTCTACGCGCTACGCGCCGCCGGCATCCCCGCCAGCATCAAGGAGCATCTGCTGCTCCTCGAAGCGCTGGACCGCGACGTGATCGAGCGGCGGCCCGAGGATTTCTATTATCTCGCCCGCGCCACCTATGTGAAGGATGAAGGGCTGATCGACCGGTTCGATCAGGTGTTTGCCAAGGTGTTCAAGGGCCTGCTGGGCCAGGATGGGGTCGAGGCGGAGATACCCGAGGAATGGCTGCGCCTGGTCGCGGAGAAGTTCCTCAGCCCCGAGGAGATGGAGAAGATCAAGTCGCTGGGCGACTGGGACGAGATCATGAAGACGCTGAAGGAGCGGCTGGAGGAGCAGAAGGAACGCCACCAGGGCGGCAGCAAGTGGATCGGCACCGGCGGCACATCCCCCTTCGGCCATGGCGGCTATAATCCCGAGGGCGTGCGGATCGGCGGGGAAAGTCGGCACAAGCGCGCGATCAAGGTGTGGGAAAAGCGCGAATTCGCCAATCTGGACAGCAATCGCGAGATCGGCACCCGCAATATCAAGGTGGCGCTGAGGCGGCTGCGGCGTTTTGCGCGGGAGGGCGCGGCCGACGAACTGGATCTGGACGCCACGATCCGCGGTACCGCGCGTCAGGGCTGGCTCGACATCCGGATGCGGCCCGAGCGGCACAATGCGGTCAAGCTGCTGCTGTTCCTGGACGTGGGCGGATCAATGGACCCGCATATCAAGCTGTGCGAGGAGCTGTTTTCGGCCGCGACCAGCGAATTCAAGAATATGGAATTCTTCTACTTCCATAACTGCCTCTATGAAGGCGTATGGAAGGATAATCGCCGCCGCTTTGCCGAGCGCACCCCGACCTGGGACGTGCTGCACAAATATGGCCACGATTATAAGGTGATCTTCGTCGGCGACGCGGCGATGAGCCCCTATGAGATCAGCCATCCCGGCGGGTCGGTGGAGCATATGAACGAGGAAGCCGGTGCCGTCTGGCTGCAGCGCGTTGCACACACCTATCCCGCGACCGTGTGGCTGAACCCCGCGCCGGCGGAACATTGGGGCTATAGCCAATCGACCCGCATCATCCGCGACTTGATGAATGAGCGCATGTATCCGCTGACCTTGGAGGGGCTGGATGAGGCTATGCGGGAGCTGACGCGCAAGCGGTAGGGGCGATCGACATCCAGCCCTGACGGCCTGCAAATGGCGGTTTCCCGCGCTTCCGGTGCTCACGTACTTTAAGTACGCTGCGCTCCGGGTCACGGAAAACCACCATTTTCGTCACGTCATCATCTGAATGTCGATCGCCCCTAGGGCTGGCCTCTGCGGCGCACGGGCATATCCGACAGGTCAAAGAGCCGTCCGCATTATGGCGGAGGCGCGCGGTGTAGGACAGCGCGAATTTGCTGCCTCAAGGGTCGACCAGCCGGGCTGATGACGCGACAGTTTATTTCGGTCCGAAGTTCACAGTGTCGTCGGGCGATTTAGGGCCTTTTGCACCTGTCACGCGCCCGCGACGCGACAGCGGCGCGACAATTCCGGACATGTTTGCGTGAGGGGGACGGCTGTTCATGGCCGGAGTAGATCATGAACGGGCCGAATAGGACAGAGGGTGTGCGGCCTTGGTCGGCTCGCGCTCGCAAAGCAAGAAAAGCGGGATGCCGGGTCAAGCCCGGCATGACGGGATTGAGGATGACGCCTAGCGACCAATCGCTGCTGTAAAATCCCCCCCTTGCAGGGGAGGATGGTCTCGAAGCGACCATTTGATGTCATTGATCTAGTGCATTGGTCTTCCAGATAGCGGACGCTCGCGCTAGGTTTCTATGATGCCAGCTAAACAAGCATTTGAAGCACTCGCTCTTTCATTGGTCGGCCAACCGATCAGTTATATATGGCGCGGCTACGGATCGGCGATCTTCATCGAAATCGGGGAACTCACCCCTCGCTTGAATAGGGATGGATCAGTCGGGCATCCCGAGGGTGAAGTATCACTGGGGGTCGAATGGAGTTGGCGTATCGAAAATACGCACGCAATTGTCTGTGGCAGTTGGAGCGACGATGATCTCTGGGAACCTGCGCTATCCTGCCTACGAGATGCGCGAGTTGAGCGGTGCGAAGCGCTCGGCTATCTTCCCGAGGTCGTCCTGACCACGGTTGAAGGGTTCCGCTTCCTTACATTTTCTACAACGGATGGCCAGCCACAGTGGCATATAGTGGATAGACGCGATGGCGATGCCCGTTGGTTCAGCGTGCGAGATGGGCAGTTACATCTTGGAGATGGAACCGAACCAGCTTTCTAAAGGCAGCTTTCTGCATTTCGTGGCCGAAACCCGACAGTCCCCTCACCACCCTATTCGTCATTCCCGCGTAGGCGGGAATCTATCTCCTAACCTTCTCTCTGGTCCCACGCTGGCGAGATGGATCCCCGCCTCCGCGGGGATGACGGGAGGAAAAGCAGGCGGTCGTTAGCCATCCCTACGTGGCGCTTCCACGGCATCGGTTTTGCCCGCGCCGCCGGTACATAGCATCCCCGCTCAGCGTGGCGGATGGAGGCCGGGGATGTTGTCGATCGTGACCCAGCCCTGCACATAATTGGCATAATAGAGGCCGAACAGGACGGCCGAGAGCAGGGTGGCGCGGAGCATGACGCGGCCGGGGCGGAAGTTGCTGGGGGCGCTGTCCGCCTGGCCTTTCAGCAGCACCTCGCCCGTTTCGTCGGGCGTGCACAGGCCGAAGGGCAGGACGAGGAAGGCGCTGATCACCCAGAACAGCACATAGATGGCGAAGATGGCGTACCAGTTCATCCGGCCCGCCCTTTATTGCAGCGCATGCCCCTATCCTCTCCCGTCATGGCGTCGTTCGCTATGACGATTCAATTCTGATCTGCCCGAGCCTAGAGCGGCATGACATGGGATCAACCCATGCTGTCATTGCGAGCGTAGCGAAGCAATCCATGTCGCGCCGGTGGATTGCTTCGCTACGCTCGCAATGACGAGTCCGCCTGATGTCATTTCGCTCTAGATGTTTCCGGTTACTCGCAAAAGCGCCGTTCGCCTTGCTCCCGCAGGATGGCGAACGGCACTCTCATATCATGCGCGGATCAGCAGCACGTCGACGATCGGCTTCTTGCCGGTCCAGCGGGTAGCGGTGCGGCGCACGGCGAGGCGCAGCCGTTCGCGCAGGGCTTCCTGCTCCATCGATCCCTTGGCCACCGCCGCCGCCGCTTCCTCGGCCGCTTCGGCGAGGAAGGCATCCTTGTCTTCCTCCACCGGCACGCCCTGGGTGCGCAGCACGGGTTCGCCGATCAGGCGGTTCTTGGCGTCGAGCGCCACGGCGACGCTGATCTGGCCGTGCAGGCCGAGCTTGCGCCGCTCGTTCATGGTCGCGCCGTCGGCGGGCAGGATGACATCGCCGTCGAGGACCAGACGGCCGGTATCCTCATGGCCGATGATCGTCGGCTTGCCCGGTGCCAGGCGCAGCAGGTCGCCGTTCGACTGCACCACCGCATCGGGGATGCCGGTGGCGAGGCCAAGCCGCGCCTGTTCCGCCATGTGGCGGCGCTCGCCATGGACCGGCAGCAGGATGGCGGGGCGGATCCAGCGATACATGGATTCCAGTTCCGGACGGCCCGGATGGCCCGAGACATGGACCTCTGCCTGGCGGTCGGTCACCATGATGATGCCCTTGGTCGCCAGCGCATTCTGGATGCGGCCGATCGCGATCTCGTTGCCCGGAATCTGTTTGGACGAGAAGACGACGGTATCGCCCTCAGCCAGCTTGATCGGGTGGCTGTCAAAGGCGATGCGCGACAGGGCGGCGCGCGCCTCGCCCTGGCCGCCGGTGGCGATGAACATCACTTCCGATCGGGGCAGGTCCATCGCATCGTCCCAGTCGACCAGCGGCGGGAAATCCTTGAGATAACCGGCGGCCTTGGCGGTGCTGATGATGCGGTCGAGCGAGCGGCCGGCGACGCACAGCTTGCGCCCGGTGGCGGCCGCGACCTCGCCCAGCGTCTGCACGCGCGCAGCGTTGGAGGCAAAGGTGGTAACCAGCACCCGGCCCTTCGCCGCTGCGACGGTCTGCATCAGGCCATCGCGCACGGTGCTTTCAGAACCCGACGGTTCTGGATTGAAGACATTGGTGCTGTCGCACACCAGAGCCAGCACGCCCTCGTCACCGATCGCGGTCAGCTCCTCCGGCGTGGAGGGCTCGCCGAGCAGCGGGGCGGCGTCCAGCTTCCAGTCGCCGGTGTGGAAGATGCGGCCGTGCGGCGTGTCGATCAGGACGGCATTGCCCTCCGGGATCGAGTGGGCCAGCGGCACATAGCGGAAGCCGAACGGGCCGAGATTGAAGCTGCCTTCATTCTCGATGACGTGGAGCTTCACCTCCTTGGTCAGGCCTTCCTCTTCCAGCTTCAGCCGGATCAGGCCGGCGGTGAAGGGCGTGGCATAGAGCGGCACGCCCAGGTCCGCCGCCAGATAGGGGATGGCGCCGATATGGTCTTCATGGCCATGGGTCAGCACGATGCCGAGCAGGTCATCCTTGCGCTCCTCGATGAAGGCAAGGTCGGGCAGCACCAGTTCGACGCCGGGATAAAGCGGATCGGCAAAGGTCAGGCCGAGATCGACCATGACCCATTTGCCCTGGCAACCATAAAGATTGACGTTCATGCCGATCTCGCCCGAGCCGCCGAGGGCCAGGAAGAGCAGCTCGTCTTTGGGTGTCATTCTGTCTGTAAACTCCGTTCGTACAGCAATGCGAGGCCCTGGATCGTCAGGTCGGGCGCGATCGCATCGAAAATATCGCTATTGTCATTGAAGAGGACGGCGAGTCCTCCGGTCGAAATCACTTTGGTCGGGCGGCCGATCTCGGCCCGCATGCGGGCGACCAGCCCCTCCATCATCGCCACATAGCCCCAGAAGACGCCGATCAGCATGGCGTCGGCCGTGGTCCGACCGATAACCGATCGGTTCTCTGGCGGGGCGATCGCGATGCGGGGCAGCTTGGCCGCGGCCGCCACTAGCGCATCGAGCGACAGGTTGATGCCCGGCGCGATGATGCCGCCCTTATAGGCGCCGCGATAATCCACCACGTCGAAGGTGGTCGCCGTGCCGAAGTCGATGACGATCAGGTCGCCATCATAAAGATGGTGGGCCGCAATCGCGTTTACAACCCGGTCGGCGCCGACCGAGGCGGGTTCCGCCACGTCCAGTTCGATGCCCCAGTCGACCGGCGGCTGGCCGGCGACCAGCGCGGTGGTCTTGAAATATTTGTCGGCCAGCACCTGAAGATTGTGGAGCGCGCGCGGCACGACCGTGGCGACGATCACCGCGTCGACATCGGCCATGGCATAGCCTTCCAGCATCAAAAGCTGGTTCAGCCACACCGCATATTCGTCGGCGGTGCGGCGCGGGTCGGTGGCGATGCGCCAGCGCGTCTTGATCTCACGCCCGTCGAGCAGCGCGAAAACGACATTGGTGTTGCCCGCGTCGATCGCGAGAAGCATGGCCGAACCCTCAGATGAGAAAGATATCGCCGGCATGAATGGCACGGGTATCGCCATTCGCCAAGCGCAGGATCAACATGCCCTGGCTGTCGAGCGTGCCGAAGCCGCCCTCCACCACGTCGCCATCGGGCTGAACGACACGCATCGGCGTGCCGGTCGGATGGGCATTGAGCAGCCAGTGGGTGCGCACCGGATCAAGTCCCTGGGCGCGCCAGATCGCCAGCCAATGGCCGAAAAGCTGGGCGAGGCGCTCCAGCAGCGCGGTGGCGTCCGCCCCCTCCCCGTCCGCACCTTGCGCTGCGAGGCTGGTGACCGGACGGTCGAGCCCCTGCGGGAAATGGGTGACGTTGATGCCGATGCCCACCACCACGGCATCGCCGGTGCGTTCCAGCAGGATGCCGGCGATCTTCGCGCCGTCGACCAATATGTCATTGGGCCATTTGATCCGCGCCTGTCCGGCACAGAGCGGCGCGACCAGCGCATGGACGGCGTTTGCCGCGACCAGCGCCAGCGTGTGCGCCATCGGGTCGCCCGGCTGCAGCCGGATCAGGGTGGAGCAATAGAGATTGCCGACCGGGCTTTCCCACGCCCGGCCCAAACGACCGCGGCCTCCGGACTGTCGCTTTGCGCGCAGCCAGAGGCCCTCGGTTTCACCCTGCTCCGCCAATGCCAGCATGTCGGCATTGGTGGAGCCGGTTTCTTCTACGGTGCGAAACTGCGTCAGAACAGCGAAGCCGCCGCAGCCGCGCTGGCCTTGTCCAGCAGCGGGTTGAGCAGATAACCGAAGACGATCACGATGGCGCAGGCGGCCATGATGATGTTCTCGACCGCCCCGCCCTTCGCCTCATAGGGCGCGGCCGGTTCGTCGAAATAGATCGTCTTGATGATCTTGAGATAATAGAAGGCGCCGATCACCGACATGGCGATGCCGAAGGCGGCGAGCGCGGTCAGGTTGGCGGCGACCGCGGCATCGAACACCAGGAACTTCGCCCAGAAGCCGAACAGCGGCGGGATACCGGCCATCGAAAACATGAAGATCGCGAAGGCGGCCGACAGGCCCTTGCGCGACTGCGACAGGCCGGCAAGGCTGGCGATCGTGTCGACCGGCTTGCCGTCGGCATCCCGCATCTGGAGGATGCAGGCGAAGGCACCGATGGTCATGACGACGTAGATCGCCATGTAGCTCATCGTCGCGGCAACGCCGGCGGGCGTGCCGGCGGCGAGGCCGACCAGCGCGAAGCCGACATTGTTGATCGACGAATAGGCCATCAGACGCTTGATGCTGGTCTGGCCGATCGCCGCGACCGCACCGAACAGGATCGACGCGAGCGCAACGAAGATGATGATCTGCTGCCAGTCGAGGCCGGCCGGGCCGAGCGCTTCGATCGCGACGCGGACCATCAGGCCCATCGCGGCGACCTTGGGCGCGCTGCCGAAGAAGGCGGTGACCGGGGTCGGCGCACCTTCATAGACGTCGGGCGTCCACATGTGGAACGGCACGGCGCTGATCTTGAAGGCGAGGCCTGCGAGCACGAAGACCAGACCGAACAGCTCGCCCTTCGACACGCCGTCACCCATGGCAATGGCAATGCCGTCGAACGCGGTCGAACCGGTGAAGCCGTAGAGCAGCGAGATGCCGTAGAGCAGGATGCCGCTGGCCAGCGAACCGAGCACGAAATATTTGAGGCCCGCTTCCGACGACTTCTCGTCCTGGCGCATGAAGCTGGCCAGCACGTAGGATGCGAGGCTGTTCATTTCCAGGCCGACATAGAGCGTCAGCATGTCACCGGCCGAGACCATCATGCCCATGCCGATGGCGGCAAAGACGATCAGGACGGCATATTCGGGACGCAGCGCGCCGCCGGTGGCGAAGAAGCGCGGGGCCAGCAGGATGGCCGCACCGGCCGCGCCATAGATCAGCGCCTTGGCGTAGACCGAGAAGGCGTCGGCACGGACCAGGCCGTCGAACGCGACCGGGCCATGCGCCATCGAGGTGCAGAGGCTGAGGCCGGCGGCGAGCAGTGCCAGCACTGCCAGCCAGTTGACGGCATGGGTCGAGCGGTCACCACCAAAGGCGGCGATCAGCATCAGCACCAGGCCGGAGCCGGTGAGGATGAGTTCCGGCAATACGGCCAGAAGGGAAGCGGTTTCGATCATTAGTGCGCCTCCCCGTGCGCAGCGGCTTCTTCATGATGGCCCTCGCCTACCGGCTTGGGCGCACCCATCTTGATCTGGGAATCTCCTGCGGGAGCCGCAGGGGCGAGACGCGCTTCGAGCGCGCGGATGTCGGGACGCATCGGGGCCAGGAAGCTTTCCGGATAGACGCCCATCCAGAGCACCGCCGCGGCAATCGGGGCGAGCAGCCAGATTTCACGCGCCGACAGGTCGGACATGGCGGCGGCATCGGCGTTCACCTGATCGCCGTAGCAGATGCGGCGATAGAGGTAGAGCATATAGGCCGCACCCAGGATGATTCCGGTGGTGCAGATCAGCGCCGCCCAGGTCGAAACCTGATAGATGCCCATCAGCGACAGGAATTCACCGACGAAGTTGCTGGTGCCCGGCAGACCGACCGAAGCCATGGTGAAGAGCAGGAACAGCACGGCGTAGCGCGGCATGTTGATCGCGAGGCCACCATAGCGGTTGATCTCACGGGTGTGCAGGCGGTCATAGATGACGCCGACGCACAGGAACAGCGCGCCCGACACCAGGCCGTGGCCCAGCATGACCATCATCGCGCCTTCCAGGCCCGCCTGGTTGAAGGCGAACAGGCCGATGGTGACGATCGCCATATGCGCGACCGACGAATAGGCGATCAGTTTCTTCATGTCCGACTGAACCAGCGCGATGAGGCTGGTATAGACGACGGCGACCATCGACAGGCCCCAGACCCAGGGCGCGAGCTGCGCCGAGGCTTCCGGGAACATCGGCAGCGAGAAGCGGATGAAGCCATAGCCACCCATCTTCAGCAGCACGCCTGCCAGGATGACCGAACCGGCGGTCGGCGCCTGAACGTGCGCGTCGGGCAGCCAGGTGTGGACCGGCCACATCGGCATCTTCACCGCGAAGCTGGCGAAGAAGGCGAGGAACAGCCAGATCTGGATCTTCGGATCGAAGTTGTACGCCATCAGGTCGGGAATGCGGGTCGTGCCGGCCTCATGCACCATCCACATCATCGCGATCAGCATCAGGACCGAGCCGAGCAGCGTGTAGAGGAAGAATTTGTACGAGGCGTAGATACGGTTCGCACCACCCCAGATACCGATGATCAGATACATCGGGATCAGGCCGGCTTCGAACATGATGTAGAAGAGGTAGAGATCCTGCGCGGTGAAGACACCGATCATCAGCACCTCCATGAACAGGAACGCCGCCATATATTCGCCGACGCGCTTGTTGATCGCGTTCCAGCTGGCGCCGATGCAGATCGGCATCAGGAACACGGTCAGCGCGATCAGCAGCAAGGCAATGCCGTCGATCCCGAGCGCCCACGCGAAGCGGCCGAAGATCGGCGCATATTCGGTGAACTGCCACTGGGCGCCTGCGCCCGACTGATCGAAATTGACCCACAGGACGATGCCCAGGACCAGATCGACCAGCGTGGCGATCAGCGCAATCCAGCGCGCATTATTGGCGCCAGCGAAGAGGCAGGCGATGGCACCAGCCATCGGCACTGCCATCATCAGGGAGAGGATGGGGAAGCCGTCCATTATCGTGTCATCGCCCAGGTTGCAGCCGCGGCGAGGCCAATCAGCATCACCAGCGCATAGGTGTAGAGGTAGCCGGACTGAAGCCGACGGGTGATCTTGTTGCCCTGCACGACCAGAGCAGCCAGCCCGTTGGGGCCGAAGCGGTCGATGAAGCCGACGTCACCGAACTGCCAGAAGAAGCGGCCGATGGCGAAGGCGGGCTTGACGAACAGGAAGTTGTACAGCTCGTCAAAATACCACTTGTTGAGCAGGAACTGGTGCAGGGCGCCGAAGGTGGCGACGAAGCGCTGCGGCCAGTCGGTGTTCTTGATGTAGGCGAGCCAGGCGATGACCAGGCCGGTCAGCATCACGGTGAACGGACCGAACTTGACCCAGGTCGGCACTTCATGCGCGGCGTGCATCAGGTGGCTGTCGAACGCGAGCGCGCCCTTCCAGAACTCGATGCCCCCTTCCGGACCAATGAACTGGTCGTGGAAGACGAAGCCGGCGAACACGGCGCCCAGGCTGAGCACCAGCAGCGGGATCAGCATGACCAGGCCGCTTTCATGCGGGTGGTAGCCACCGGTGCCGTCGCCAGCGTCATGGGCATGATGATGATCATGGCCATGATCGGCGTGCGCATGGGCGTGATCGTCATGGCCGTGGCCGTGATCGTCATGCCCATGGGCATCATGGATGGCATGCTGGATATGTTCCGACTGGGTCCAGCGCGGCTTGCCGAAGAAGGTCAGGAAGACCAGGCGCCAGCTGTAGAAGCTGGTCAGCAGCGCGGCGAACACGCCAACATAATAGGCGCCAATGCCCGCACCGCCCGACGCGAAGGCCGCTTCGAGAATGCCGTCCTTCGAATAGAAGCCGGCGAAACCGACGCCGACGAGCGGCAGGCCGACGCCCGTGATGGCGAGAGTGCCGAGCGTCATGGTCCAGAAGGTCACGGGGATCTTCTTACGCAGGCCGCCATAGTAACGCATGTCCTGCTCATGGTGCATCGCATGGATGACCGAGCCGGCGCCCAGGAACAGCAGCGCCTTGAAGAAGGCGTGGGTGAAGAGGTGGAACATCGCCGCGCCATAGGCGCCGCAACCGGCAGCAAAGAACATGTAGCCCAGCTGCGAACAGGTCGAATAGGCGATGACGCGCTTGATATCGGTCTGCACGGTGCCGACGGTGGCGGCGAACAGACAGGTGGCGGCACCGACATAGGTGACCACGGTCAGCGCGGTCGGCGACATTTCGAACATCGGCGACAGGCGGCAGACCATGAAGACGCCGGCGGTGACCATGGTGGCCGCGTGGATCAGCGCCGACACCGGGGTCGGGCCTTCCATCGCGTCGGGAAGCCAAGTGTGGAGGCCGAGCTGCGCCGACTTGCCCATCGCGCCGATGAACAGCAGCAGGCAGAGCACGGTCATGGTGTCAAAGCGGTGACCCAGGAAGCCGATGGTCGAACCCGCCATCGACGGGGCCATTTCCAGGATTTCCGGGATCGAGATGGTATTGAACACCAGATAGGTGCCGAAAATGCCCATCATGAAGCCAAGGTCGCCGACGCGGTTGACGACGAATGCCTTGATCGCGGCCGCATTGGCCGAAGGCTTACGGAACCAGAAACCGATCAGCAGGTAGGAGGCCAGACCCACGCCTTCCCAACCGAAGAACATCTGCAGCAGATTGTTCGCGGTCACGAGCATCAGCATCGCGAAGGTGAAGAGCGAGAGATAGGCGAAGAAGCGCGGCTGATCCGGCTCTTCGTCCATATAGCCCCAGCTATAGAGGTGGACGAGGCTGGACACGCTGGTGATGACCACCAGCATGACCGCCGTCATGGTATCGACCCGCAGCGCCCATTGGGCATCGAAGCTGCCGCTTTCGATCCAGGTGAAGACGGGCGCGACATAGGGTTCGGCGTGTCCGGTCAGGAAGCTGATGAAGATCGGCCAGGACATGGCGCAGGCTGCGAACAGCGCGCCGGTCGTGACGATCTTCGCCGGGATCTTGCCCAGGGCCTTGTTGCCAAGGCCGGCGATGGCTGCGGCGAGCAGCGGGAGAAGGACGATAAGCTGGATCATGGGATTTGGCTCAGCCCTTCATCCGGTTGACATCGTCGACGGCGATGGTGCCGCGACCACGGAAGTAAATGACGAGGATGGCGAGGCCGATGGCCGCTTCACCCGCCGCGACGGTCAGCACGAACATCGAGAAGACCTGGCCCACCAGATCGCCCAGGAAGGCGCTGAAGGCGACGAGGTTGATGTTCACGCTGAGGAGGATCAGCTCGATCGCCATCAGGATGATGATGACATTCTTGCGGTTGATGAAGATGCCGAGCACCCCCATCACGAAGAGGATGGCGCTGACCACCATATAATGTTGAAGGCCGATCACAGCTCCACCCCCTGCCCCACGGGCTGATTGATGTTGCGCACGGCGTCCTGCGGACGACGGCGGTTCTGCTTGGCAACATTCTGACCACGGACGCCGCCACGGGCACGATGGGTCAGCACGATGGCGCCGATCATCGCGACCAGCAGGACGATACCCGCCGCCTCGAACAGGAAGATGTAGCGGGTGTAGAGAATGCCGCCGATCGCCTGGATGTTGGAAAGTTCCGGATTGGCCGGGGCCGCACGCTGCGCAAGCTCGATCGGACCGGCGCTCCACAGGCCGATGCCGAGGACGATTTCCGCCAGCAGCACGAGCGCGATCAGCAGACCGAACGGCAGATAGCTAACGAAGCCGGCGCGCAGTTCGGCGAAGTCGATGTCGAGCATCATGACGACGAACAGGAACAGCACCGCGACCGCGCCGACATAGACGATGACAAGCAGCATCGCGATGAATTCGGCGCCGAGCAGGATCATCAGACCGGCAGCGTTGAAGAAGGCCAGGATCAGCCAGAGGACCGAGTGGACCGGGTTGCGCGACAATATCGTGAGCGCGCCGCTGCTCACCACCAGAATGGCGAACAGGTAAAAGGCGAGGACGTGGATCACAGGTTCATATTCCCTTTGACGCCGGCGGCTTAACGATAGGGGGCATCGGCAGCAAGATTGGCAGCGATGGCACGCTCCCACTTGTCACCGTTTTCCAGGAGCTTGGCCTTGTCGTAGATCAGCTCCTCGCGGGTTTCGGTCGCGAACTCGAAGTTCGGGCCCTCGACGATCGCATCGACCGGGCAGGCTTCCTGGCAGAAGCCGCAATAGATGCACTTGGTCATGTCGATGTCGTAGCGCGTGGTGCGGCGGCTGCCATCGTCGCGCGGCTGCGCCTCGATGGTGATCGCCTGCGCCGGACAGATGGCCTCGCACAGCTTGCACGCGATGCAGCGCTCTTCCCCGTTGGGATAGCGGCGCAGCGCATGTTCACCACGGAAGCGCGGCGAAATCGGGTTCTTCTCATAGGGGTAGTTGATCGTCGCCTTGGGCTTGAAGAAATACTTCAAGGTCAGCCAGTGCGCCTTCACGAACTCCCAGAGGGTGAAGCTTTTGACGTAGTAACCGAGGCTCATTGTGCGCCTCCATAGCGCGTCAGCATGAGGAAGCCCGAAACCAGGAAGACGAAGAAGAGCGAGGTCGGCAGGAAGATCTTCCAGCCCAGCCGCATCAGCTGGTCATAACGGTAGCGGGGCACCGTCGCCTTCACCCAGGAGAAGACGAAGAAGAAGAAGGCGATCTTGAGCAGGAACCAGATGATGCCCGGCACCAGATAGAGCGGCGCCCAGTCGAACGGCGGCAGATAGCCACCCCAGAACAGGATCGCGTTGAGGCCGCACATCAGGATGACGTTGGCATATTCGCCGAGCCAGAACAGGGCGAAGGCCATCGACGAATATTCGGTCTGGTAACCCGCGACCAGTTCGGATTCCGCTTCGGTCAGGTCGAACGGCGCGCGCGCCGTTTCCGCCATGGCCGAAATCAGGAACATGATCGCCATCGGGAACAGCAGCGGGTTGAAGCCGTTGCCGTTGAGGAAGCCATAATAGCCCTTCTGGCTTTCCACGATCGCCGACATGTTGAAGCTGCCGGCCCACAGCACGACGGTGATCAGGATGAAGCCGATCGAGACTTCATAACTGATCATCTGCGCGCTGGCGCGGATCGCGGAGTAGAAGGGATATTTGGAGTTGGACGCCCAGCCCGCCAGCACCACGCCGTACACGCCGAGCGACGAGATGGCGAGGATGTAGAGCAGGCCGACATTGACGTTCGACACCATCACGCCAACGCCGAAGGGGACGACCGCCCAGGCCATCAGCGCCACGGTGAAGGTGATGATCGGCGCGATCAGGAACAAGGCCTTGTTCGACGCCGAAGGAACGATGGTTTCCTGCAGGAAGACCTTGAGGCCGTCCGCGAAGGACTGAAGCAGGCCCAGCGGGCCGACGACGTTGGGGCCACGGCGCAATGCCATGGCGGCCCAGATCTTGCGGTCGGCATAGATAATCATGGCGACGGCCAGCATCAGCGGCAGTGCGATGACCAGGATACCGACAATGGTCGAAAGCAGCCAGGCGCCCTCGAAAGGCAGGCCAAGGCGTTGGAAGAAAGCGGTCACTCTGCGGCCTCCGCGAAGCTTTCACCATGGATCAGCTCGGCCGAGCATTGCTGCATCGTCGGGCTGGCGCGGCAGATCGCGTTGGTGAGGTAGAAATCCTTGATCGGCGAACCCAGCTCGCCGGTCGCACCGGTGGGCAGCGACGGAACCGACCAGCCATAGTCGGCGATACCCTCGACGCCGAGCGCGGGAACCGCCTTGACCATTTCGGCGCGCAGCGCGTCGAAGCTGTCGAACGGCAGCTTGGCGCCCAGCGCTTCCGACAGGGCGCGCAGGATCGACCAGTCCTCGCGGGCATCGCCCGGTGCGAACACGGCCTTTTCACCGAACTGCACCCGGCCTTCCAGGTTGACGTAGGTGCCGGCCTTTTCGGCATAGCTTGCGCCCGGCAGGATCACGTCCGCCGCATGGGCGCCCTTGTCGCCATGATGGCCGACATAGACCTTGAAGCTACCCTCGAAGGCCGAATAGTCGACTTCGTCGGCACCCAGCGAGAAGAGCAGCTTCGGCGCGGCCGCAG
The DNA here is from genome assembly GCF_034424525.1 of Sphingobium yanoikuyae. Lineage (NCBI taxonomy): Bacteria > Pseudomonadati > Pseudomonadota > Alphaproteobacteria > Sphingomonadales > Sphingobiaceae > Sphingobium > Sphingobium yanoikuyae. The sequence continues at coordinate 1,114,362 of NZ_CP139979.1, read as the reverse complement.
CCACCGCCTTGATGCCGCCCTTGGTCGCATAGCCCAGCATCAGGCCGCCCATGCGGGCCGCCGCGAAGTGCAGGACGTTATAGCCGTTCCAGCCATCCTTGATCAGGCCCAGCGTCTCGACCAGTGCCAGCGTGTCGCCATGCGCACCGTCCTTGGCCAGCACGCCGCCGCCGACGATCATCGCCGGACGGGCAGCGCCCTTGAAGGCTTCGAGCACGGCGTCCGGCAGCTTGGCCAGCAGCGACGCGTCATTGCCCAGCCATTCGAGCTTGTAGGTCAGGTCGAATTCGGGACCGACGGCAAAGACCTTCGCGCCCTTCTTGATCGCCTTGCGGATGCGGGTGTTCACCAGCGGCGCTTCCCAGCGCAGGTTGGTGCCGACCAGCAGGATGACGTCCGCGGTTTCGAGATCGGCGAGCGGGGTGTTGAACACCACCGACGACAGGCTCGACACGTCGTAGGACAGGCCGGTCTGGCGGCCTTCCAGCAGCGAACCGCCGAGCTTTTCGACCAGCGCCTTGCCGGCGAACATGGTTTCGCAGTCGAGCAGGTCACCGGCGATCGCCGCGACGCTGCCGCCATGCTGGACGGCGGCGACGGCGGCAAAGGCTTCCGCCCAGGTCGCCGGAACCAGCTTGCCATCCTTGCGGACGAACGGCTTGTCGAGGCGCTTGCGGACCAGACCGTCGACATTGTGACGGGTCTTGTCCGACGCCCATTCCTCGTTCACGTCGTCATTGATGCGCGGCACGGCGCGCAGCACCTGACGACCACGGCTGTCGAGGCGGATGTTGGTACCGAGCGCGTCCATCACGTCGATCGCATGGGTCTTCTTGAGTTCCCACGGACGCGCTTCGAAAGCGTAGGGCTTGGCGGTCAGCGCACCGACCGGGCAGAGATCGACCACATTGCCCGACAGCTCGCTCTTGGCGGCATGTTCGAGATAGGTGGTGATCTGCATATTCTCGCCGCGATAGATGGCACCGATTTCCGGCACGCCCGCGACTTCCTCTGCAAAGCGCACGCAACGGGTACACTGGATGCAGCGGGTCATGACCGTCTTGACGATCGGACCCATATTCTTCTCGGTGACAGCGCGCTTGTTCTCGTCATAGCGCGACGAACCACGGCCATAGGCCACCGACTGGTCCTGAAGATCGCACTCGCCACCCTGGTCGCAGATCGGGCAATCCAGCGGGTGGTTGATGAGCAGGAACTCCATCACCCCTTCGCGGGCCTTCTTGACCATTTCGCTGTCGGTGCGGATTTCCTGGCCTTCGGTGGCCGGAAGCGCGCACGACGCCTGCGGCTTGGGCGGCCCAGGCTTCACCTCGACCAGGCACATGCGGCAATTGCCGGCGATGGAAAGGCGCTCATGATAGCAGAAACGGGGGATTTCCTTCCCCGCCTGCTCGCAAGCCTGGAGGACTGTGGCGCCCGCCGGGACTTCGAGTTCTACGCCGTCTACTTTGACCTTCGGCATGGTTACTCCGCTGCCTCCATGACGGGGGCACTACCCTTGTTCTCGTTGATCCGGCGCTCGATTTCCGGACGGAAGTGCCGGATCAGCCCCTGGATCGGCCATGCCGCTGCGTCGCCAAGCGCGCAGATGGTGTGGCCTTCAACCTGCTTGGTCACCTGGAACAGCATGTCGATTTCGCTCTGGTCGGCGTCGCCGGTGCGCAGACGCTCCATGACGCGCCACATCCAGCCGGTGCCTTCGCGGCACGGTGTACACTGGCCGCAGCTCTCATGCTTGTAGAAGTAGGAGAGACGCGAAATGGCGCGGACGATGTCGGTCGACTTGTCCATGACGATGACGGCAGCGGTGCCCAGGCCCGAGCCCAGCGCGCGCAGACCGTCAAAGTCCATCGGTGCGTCCATGATTTCCTTCGCAGGAACCAGTGGCACCGACGATCCGCCCGGAATGACCGCGAGCAGATTGTCCCAGCCGCCACGGATGCCGCCGCAATGGCGATCGATCAGTTCGCGGAACGGGATCGACATCGATTCCTCGACGACGCAGGGCTTGTTCACATGACCGCTGATCTGGAACAGCTTGGTGCCGCGGTTGTTCTCACGACCGAAGCCGTTGAACCAGGCAGCGCCACGACGCAGGATCGTCGGCGCAACCGCGATCGATTCCACGTTGTTCACCGTGGTCGGGCAGCCATAAAGGCCCGCGCCGGCCGGGAAAGGCGGCTTCAGGCGGGGCTGGCCCTTCTTGCCCTCGATGCTTTCGATCTGGGCGGTTTCCTCGCCGCAGATATAGGCGCCGGCGCCACGATGGACGAACACGTCGAAATCATAGCCCGAACCGCAGGCATTCTTGCCGATGAAGCCCTTTTCATAGGCCTGTTCGACAGCGGCGAAGAGCACCTTCGCCTCATAGATGAACTCACCGCGAATATAGATGTAGGCGGCGCGCGCCCGCATCGCGAAACCGGCGATCAGCGCGCCTTCGATCAGCTTGTGCGGATCGTGGCGGATGATTTCGCGGTCCTTGCACGAACCCGGTTCGGATTCATCAGCGTTGATGACGAGGAAGCTGGGACGGCCGTCCTTGCTTTCCTTGGGCATGAAGCTCCACTTCATGCCGGTCGGGAAGCCGGCGCCGCCGCGGCCGCGCAGGTTCGACGCCTTGATGGTGTCGATGATCGCGTCCTGGCCGATTTCCATCAGCTTCTTGGTATTGTCCCAATCGCCACGCTTCATCGCGGCGTCGACGCCCCAATCCTGGAAGCCGTGGACGTTGGTGAAGATGCGGTCCTTGTCGGACAGCGGCCCGACGAAGGGGGCCGGTGCGGGTGCATCGGTCATGCCGTCGCTCCTTCGTTCCATTGACCGCGATAGTCGTGATTTTCGCCGACCATCTCCTTGAGGGTGGTCGGGCCACCTTCCGGCGCGCTGGTCTGACGATCGATCTGCGGGCCGATCTTGGGCTGGCCGCCAGCGGCCAGCGTTTCCAGGATGGCGATGGTGCTGTCGTAGGTCAGATCTTCGAAATTATCGTCGTTGATCTGGACCATCGGCGCGTTGGCACAGGCACCAAGGCATTCGACCTCATTGAGGGTGAACAGGCCGTCGGGGGTCGTGCCGCCCTTGACCAGACCCTTATTCTTGCACGCGGCAAAGACATCGTCCGACCCGCGCAGCATGCACGGCGTCGTGCCGCAGACCTGCACATGGTAGCGGCCGACCGGCGCCAGATTGTACATGGTGTAGAAGGTCGCGACCTCATAGACGCGCATGTACGGCATATCGAGCTGGCGCCCGATATATTCCATGACCGGAACCGGCAGCCAGCCATTGGTCTGCGTCTCCGCACCAACCTGGCGCTGGGCCAGGTCGAGCAGCGGCATCACCGCCGACTGTTGGCGACCGGCGGGATAGCGCGCGATGACCTTCTTGGCCTGTTCGGCGTTTTCGGGCGTCCACTCGAACGCGCCCCAGCGCGCGCGGGTTTCGGCCTCATCGGGGATATGAACTGCGTCAGCCATTATCGGTCACATTCTCCGAACACGATGTCCATCGCGCCCAGTACAGCGGTTGTATCGGCCAGCATGTGGCCCTTCATCATGAAGTCCATCGCCTGCAGATGGCTGAAGGCGGTCGGGCGGATCTTGCAGCGATAGGGCTTGTTGGAGCCGTCGCTGACCAGATAGACGCCGAATTCGCCCTTCGGGCTTTCGGTCGCCACATAGACTTCGCCCGCGGGGACATGGAAGCCCTCGGTATAGAGCTTGAAGTGGTGGATCAGCGCTTCCATCGACTTCTTCATCTCGCCGCGCTTGGGCGGGGAGACCTTGCGGTCGAAGCTGGCGATCGGCCCTTCCGGCATTTCGCTGAGACACTGCTTCATGATGCGCGCGGACTGGCGCACTTCCTCGACGCGGACCATGAACCGGTCATAGCAGTCGAACGCGGTGCCGACCGGAACGTCGAATTCCATGCGGTCATAGACGTCATAGGGCTGCGCCTTGCGGATGTCCCAGGCGATGCCCGAACCGCGCAGCATCGGGCCGGAGAAGCCCCACTTCAGCGCGTCTTCCTTGCTGACGATCGAGATGTCGACATTGCGCTGCTTGAAGATGCGGTTGTCGACGACCAGGCTCATCGCGTCCTCGAACAGGCGCGGCAGACGGGTGTCGAGCCAGTCGGCGATGTCGGTCAGCAGCTTGAGCGGCACGTCCTGATGCACGCCACCCGGCCGGAAATAGGCCGAATGCATGCGGGCACCCGACGCGCGCTCGAAGAAGTTGAGGCAGTCCTCGCGGATTTCGAACAGCCACAGGTTCGGCGTCATCGCGCCGACGTCCATGACGTGCGAACCCAGGTTCAGCATGTGATTGCAGATACGGGTCAGTTCCGCGAAGAACACGCGCAGATATTGCGCGCGCAGCGGCACTTCCAGGTTCAGCAGCTTTTCGACCGCCAGGACATAGCTATGCTCCATGCCGAGCGGCGAACAATAGTCCAGCCGGTCGAAATAGGGCAGCGCCTGCATATAGGTCTTGTGCTCGATCAGCTTTTCGGTGCCGCGATGCAGCAGGCCGACATGCGGGTCGCAGCGCTCGACGATTTCGCCGTCCAGTTCCATGACCAGACGCAGAACGCCGTGCGCCGCAGGGTGCTGCGGACCGAAGTTGATCGTGTAGTTCTGGATTTCCGTGTCGCCATAGGCCGGGTCGGCCGCATCGGTGACATGATCCATCTTTTCGAGATAGTCGGACATCAGGCCTTACCTTCGGGCTTGGCAGCCCCCTTGCCTTCATCGGTTTCGGCGGCGGGCTTGGCCGGCGCGTCGGCCGACTTTTCCTCGGCCTTCTTGTTGGCGGCATCGCCAGCACCGGTGTCGGCCTTGCTTTCCGTCGCCTTGGGCGCGGGTGCAGCTGCGGGCGCAGGAGCCGGCGCGGCAGGTGCCGCCGCCTTCTCGTCGCCCGGCAGCACATATTGCGCGCCTTCCCAGGGCGACATGAAGTCGAAGCTGCGGAAGTCCTGAGCCAGCTTCACCGGCTCATAGACGACGCGCTTGTCTTCCTCGGAATAGCGCAGCTCGACATAGCCGGTCAGCGGGAAGTCCTTGCGCTGCGGATGGCCCTTGAAGCCATAGTCGGTCAGGATGCGACGCAGGTCGGTATTGCCGTCGAAGATGACGCCATACATGTCGAACACTTCGCGCTCCAGCCAGCCAGCGACCGGCCAGAGGTGCGTGACGGTCGGCACCGGCGTATCCTCGTCGGTCGACACCTTGACGCGGACACGGTGATTCCGCGTGACGCTGAGCAGGTGATAGGCGACCTCGAACCGGTCCGGACGTTCCGGATAGTCGACGCCGGCAATTTCCATCAACTGCTGGTAATGCGCCATGTCGCGCAGCGCGACCATGGCGTTGGCCAGGTCGTCGCGCGCGACAACGAAGGTCAGCTCGTCAGCATGATCGATGGTTTCGATCAGCATCGACCCCAGCAGGGCGCCGATTTCCTCGGCGATCCCTTCGGGGTTCACGATCTTGGGTGCAGAATGGCCCATATTAACGCTCAATCGTCCCGATCCGGCGGATCTTCCGCTGCAGCTGCATGATGCCGTAGAGCAGAGCTTCGGCAGTGGGCGGGCAGCCCGGCACATAGATGTCGACCGGCACGATGCGGTCACAGCCACGGACGACCGAATAGCTATAGTGGTAGTAACCACCGCCATTGGCGCAGCTGCCCATCGAAATCACATATTTCGGGTTGGACATCTGGTCATAGACCTTGCGGAGCGCCGGGGCCATCTTGTTGCACAGCGTGCCCGCGACGATCATCACGTCCGACTGGCGCGGAGACGCGCGCGGCGCGGCGCCGAAGCGCTCCATGTCGTAGCGCGGCATGTTGACGTGGATCATCTCCACGGCGCAGCAGGCCAGACCGAAGGTCATCCACCACAGCGAACCCGTGCGGGCCCACTGGAACAGTTCCTCGGTCGAGGTGACAAGGAAGCCCTTGTCGCTGACTTCACTGCTGAGCGCGTTGAAGAAGTCCTGGTCGGGCTGCGTCCCCATCGGCGGCATGGTGCCGGGAATGGGGCTGGTCAGTTCTACTCCCAATCGAGTGCTCCCTTCTTCCACGCATAGACGAGGCCGAGCACCAGCTCCGCTATGAAGATCATCATCGTCGCCCAGCCGGCCCAGCCGATCTGGTCAAGGCTCACCGCCCAGGGAAAGAGGAATGCCGCTTCCAGGTCGAAAATGATGAACAGGATGGCGACAAGGTAGAAACGCACGTCGAACTGGCTGCGCGGCTCTTCAAATGCGGGGAAGCCGCATTCATATTCGGACAGCTTGGCAGGATCGGGCTTGTGCGCACCGGTCAGGCGGCCAACCAGCATCGGCAAGAAGACGAAGGTGCTGGAGAGCAGCAGAGCGATCCCGAGAAAGATCAGGATCGGCAGATATTGGCTGAGATCGACCAATGGAATCCCCTGGGCGAAAATTGTTCTGGGGGGCCTTTAGGCCTGCTGCATATGCGAAGCAAGGGGCGAACCCATGAGAATGATTCGCAACAATTGCAAAGGCTTGATCGCGTTACCAAAAGCGCAAGAGACGATTGCCCCAGACACAAAAAAACAGGCGCCGGACCACCTTTGGAAGCCCGAAGACTCGCCGCGGTGGGCCGACGCCCTTTGCTCTTAAATCAGAAGCTTAGCAGAGCCTGATTCACGCCATCGGCGGAAGCGCGGCGCACCTCCCCCAATCGCGACCAGACTCTTAGCGCAGCGCGCCGGCCACCAGCTTGTGCAGCTTGCTATGGGTCGCGTCATTGCCGGCGATCACTTCCTTGCGGTCGATCATCTGGTCGCCGCCGCGGAAGTCGCTGACGAAGCCACCGGCTTCGCGCACCATCAGGATGCCGGCTGCCACGTCCCAGGGCTGGAGGCCGCTTTCCCAGAAGCCGTCATAGCGGCCCGAGGCGACATGGGCGAGGTCGAGCGAAGCGGCACCGAAGCGACGCAGGCCAGCGACCGAAGGCGCCACCGCACCGAAGATGCGCGTCCATTCGGCCATGTTGCCATGACCCATGAACGGGATGCCGGTGGCGATCAGGCAGTCGGCAAGGTCACGGCGGGCCGAGACGCGCAGGCGCTGGTCATGACGCCAGGCGCCGCGATTCTTTTCCGCCCAATAGCTTTCGTCGGTGACCGGCTGGTAGATCAGGCCCGAGGTCACTTCGCGCTTGCCGCCGAACAGCGGCTCCTCGACCGCGATCGAGATGGCGAAGTGCGGGATGCCATGCAGGAAGTTGGTGGTGCCGTCGAGCGGATCGATGATCCAGCGCGGCTTGTTGGGATCGCCTTCGATTACCCCGCCCTCTTCCAGCAGGAAGCCCCAGTCGGGACGCGCCTTCTGCAATTCCTCGACCAACGTCTGTTCGGCCTGCTTGTCGGCCTTGGACACGAAGTCCGCCGGCCCCTTGCGCGATACCTGCAGATGCTCGACCTCGCCGAAGTCGCGGCGCAGCTTGGAGCCGGCCTTGCGGGCGGCGCGTTCCATGACGGTGAGAAGGCCGGAATGGGATACCATGTAAAATCTCCGCCGCCCCGGTGGGCGGCCTTTGCTTTATTTCTTGGGGGCGGGCTTGGCGGCGGCCGGACGATAGCCACAGGTGCCAGCGATCACCGCCAGCATCTGCGAGGGATCCTTGCGGTTCACCTTGCCCGGATTGCCCGCGATCACCTTGTCGGTCGCCGCACTGATCTGCGACAGCGAATTGCTGTAGAGGCATTCGAACAGCGCGGTCTTGACCGGCTGCTCGACCTCCTTCGATTCCAGCGCGCTGCTGATGACCTGCAGCACATAGGCCGCACTGTCGATCTGCGCCTTGGACGGCTTGTTGACCGTCTGGGCAGGGAGCGCAGCCGGCAGGGCACCGATCGCGAGGATGGCGGCCAATGCCGTGCTGCGCCCGAACCGCATCAGTCGGCCCGCTTCACATATTCGCGCTCATAGACATCGACCACGATGCGCGTGCCGGTGACGATGTGCGGCGGAACCATGACGCGTACGCCATTGTCGAGGATCGCCGGCTTGTAGCTGGCCGATGCGGTCTGGCCCTTCACCACGGCGTCGGCTTCGACGATGGTCGCTTCGACCGTCTCGGGCAGCTGGACGCTGATCGGACGTTCTTCATACATTTCCAGCATGACCATCATGCCGTCCTGCAGGAAGGCAGCGGCGTCGCCGACCAGGTCCATCGGCAGGTTGATCTGGTCATAGGTTTCGGTGTCCATGAACACCAGCATGTCACCCTCGGGGTAGAGATACTGGAAATCCTTGGTGTCGAGGCGGATGCGCTCGACGCTCTCGGCCGAGCGGAAGCGGACATTGTTCTTGCGGCCATCGATCAGGTTCTTCAGCTCCACCTGCATATAGGCGCCGCCCTTGCCGGGCTGGGTGTGCTGAATCTTGACGGCGCGCCACAGGCCACCCTCATATTCGATATTGTTGCCGGGACGAATGTCCACGCCGCTGATCTTCATGGGAAGAGCCTGCCTATATGTCTGAATGTGGAAAAGAGCCGGCCTCTGCGAGGCTGGCCGCGCCTTTACCGCGAGACGGCGCCAAGGGCAAGAGGGCGGCGTTTCCGCTTAACTTCGCACATTTCCCGCACATTTTGAAATTCGCTTTCCTACTTGAGCAATTTTCGATCGCGGCTGACCCCGATGATAGCCGATCGCGGGCCGATAGGACAGGTCATTGGCCGACCAGCAGCGGATAGGGATTGACCGGCTGGCCACCATACCAGGGATCAGCCGGCGCCATGCGGTTGACGGCGAAATGGAGGTGCGGCGCGGCGGGATCGGCATTGCCGGTGCTGCCCACGGTCGCGATGCGCTGGCCGCGCCTGACCGCCTGTCCTTCGTGCAGGCCGGGCGCATAGCTGTCGAGATGGGCATAATAATAGAGGGTGTGCCCGTCGGGCGCGCGTTCATAGAGGGTGCGGCCACCCGCCTCGCTCCAAAAGATCTTCTCGATCCGGCCGTCGGCAGCGGCCAGCACCGCCCTGCCCCGCGCCGCCATGATGTCGATCGCGTCATGCGGACGGGCGCCGCCTGCCCGCGCCTGGGTGAAGGTGTCGGTGAGCGCGGAGGCCGGCACACCCTCCACCGGGATCAGCAGCGCACCGTCGCTGACGGTTGGCGGCGCGGATGCAGCGGATCGCACCGGCGCATCGGCCGGGACGATCCGCACGCAATAGCGGGCGAAGGCGATGCAGAGCAGCAGCGCGACCGCGACACCGCCCCACAACCGGACATTCATGCCTGGAACTTCGCCTTGACGCCGCTCTTCACCATCTGCGCCAGCCGCGCCGCATCCCAGTTGGTAAGGCGGATGCAGCCATGGCTTTCGGTGCGGCCGATCAGTTGCGGTTCGGGCGTACCATGGATGCCATAATGATCCTTGGACAGATCGATCCACACGACGCCGACCGGGCCATTGGGGCCGGGCTGCAGCACCGCCTTCTGATCCTTCGACGCGGCATCCCAGAACAGGTCCGGATTATAATGGAAGTCGGGATTGCGGCTGACGCCCTTGATCGTCCATTCGCCCAGCGGCAGCGGATCATGCTGTGACCCGGTGGTGACCGGGAATTGCGCGATCAGGCGGTTGTCCGCGCCGTAGACCTTGAGCAGCCCTTCCGACTTGTCGACCACCAGATGGTCGGCCTGTGGCTGGTCCCTGGCGACGCCAAGGCTGGCGAGCGTTTCGCCCCAGCCACGCTCGTCGCCCTCGATCCGTGCCACCGGCTGATTGGCGATCGCCGGCACGCGGATGGTCGCGCCGGCGGCGACCTTCGTATCTGGCGGGTTCATGCCGGTCAGCACTTCGGGCGTGGTGTGGAAGCGCTCCGCCAGCTTTTCGAGCAGGTTGCGATAGGTGAGCGCGGGCAGGCTGGCCTGATTGTTCAGCCCCTTGGGAATGTCGAAGAAGGGCCCGCGGGCAAAACCATCGGGAATACGCACCAGCCAGGTGGTCGGCTTCGCCTCCCCCTCCAGCAGCGCGGTGGCAGTCTTCTGGTCATAATCGCCGGTGACGGGCAGCTTGTTCGCCTCCTGGAAGCCGCGCAAGGCCGCCTTGAAGCTCATCCCGTCCTTGCCGTCGATCACGCCGGGCGAGAAGCCCCAGCGATCGAGCGCCACCTGCGCCTGCAATATCTGGTTGGGCTGCCAGGGCTTGCCGCCGGGTTCCTCCACGACCTGGAAAGCATAGGCGGCCGAGGGATCGGGCGCGGCCTGTGTCTGGTTGATCGGTGCCTGGTTGGTTGGAGCGGCTGGCTGGCTTTCATTGGCGTCGGTGGTCGACACATTGCAGGCCGCGCACAGCAGCGGCAGGCCGAGAAGACGATATTTCAAGGCGATACTCTCCCACATCATGGAAGAGACAACGCAGCAGGCGGCGGAAAGCTGCCTGTGCCGCTGCGATCAGATGGCTTCGGCCTCCGCCTTGGCCTTCTCGCGCTCGCGTATCCCCTCCAGATCCCGGTCGAGGAAATAGTTGAGGAAGGTGCGGATGGCCGCGATCGCGCCGAGCTTGCCGATTTCCGCCCAGGTCGGGGCGATGCTGGTTTCAACGATATCGGCCGCAAGCTGGAAACTCAGCCCGGCGACCGCCCAGCGGCCAAAGCTCATCCAGACCGGCATGAGCTTCGATTCGTCTGCCTTGAAAAGCAGCAGCCCCGTCAGGCCGATCGCGCCCTGAACCGAGCCGATGGCGATCGCCAGGATCGCCAGCAGATTGACCAGCAGCGCGACATATTCCGCCAATTGATGGACGAATTCTTCCAACGCCATGCCCAGCACCCCTTGCCCGATTGCGGGGATGCTGGCCCGGTGGCGGCCCTTTGCCTATCGGGATAAACCCGCGATTAGGCCCCGTCCAGCACCGACGCGAAGGCGGCGACGCCGGCCTTGGGCCCTTCGGGGTGATTCCACACCGTGCCGCTGACCGCCAGGAAGTCGGCGCCTGCCGCGATCAGGGGGGCGGCATTGTCCGGCGTGATGCCGCCGATCGCGACGCAGGGCAGTTCGAACAGGGTGGTCCACCAGCCCAGGATCGACGGTTCGGCGCGGTGCGTCGTTTCCTTGGTCGTGGTCGGGTAGAAGGCGCCGAAGGCGACATAGTCGGCTCCCGCCTCGCCCGCTTCCATCGCCAGATGACGGCTGTCATGACAGGTGACGCCGATCTGCACCTTGGGACCAAGCTGCTTGCGCGCTTCGCGCGGGTCGCCATCTTCCTGCCCCAGATGGACGCCATCGGCGTTCAGCCGCTTGGCAAGGCCGATGCTGTCATTGATGATGAAGGCCACCTCGCGCTCGGCACAGAGCGCCTGGATCGGCCCGGCCAGCGCGGCGATGGCATGATCGTCGATCCCCTTCAGGCGCAGCTGGAAGGCGGCCACCTTGCCGCCGTCGAACGCCTGGGCGAGCTGATCGACGAAAGTCTCGTCGATCGCCGGCGGCGAAATCAGATAGAGTTGGCAGGCGGGGCGAAAGCCCTTTTCGAACTGCTCGGCAAAATGGGGATCGAGCGCCAGTTCTTCGTCAGTGAAATCGGTCATGCGCGCCTTATAGCCGCTCGCGCGGCCGCGCCAAGTGCGGCTATGACCGCGATCACAATACCGAAGGATATTCCATGCGCCACGCTTTCGCCGCCCTGCTGCTCCTGTCCGCCGCGCCCGTGTTGGCGCAGGAGGCGCCGCGGCCGCGCGCGCGCGAAGCCGGCGTGACCGTCGGCATCCTCCAGCCCGGCCCGCTCAACGCGATCACCGATGTCGCGGGGGTGAAGGTGGGCCAGGTGACGCTGGCCCGCAGCAAGGACGTCAACACCGGCGTCACCGCGATCCTGCCCCATGGCGGCAACCTGTTCCAGGACAAGGTGCCGGCCGGCTTCGTCGCCTATAATGCGTTCGGCAAGTTCATGGGATCGACCCAGGTGGCCGAGCTGGGCGAGATCGAGACGCCGATCCTGCTGACCAATACGCTGAACGTGGCGGAGGCCGGCGCGGCCTCGGTCGAATGGACGCTGGCGCAGGCCGGCAATGAGGAGGTGCGGTCGGTCAATGCCGTGGTGGGCGAGACCAATGACGGCATGCTCAATGACATTCGCGGGCGGCATGTCACCATCGCCGACGCGCGGCGCGCGATCGAGAGCGCCAAGGCCGGCCCGGTCGAGGAAGGCGGCGTGGGCGCGGGCACTGGCACGGTGGCCTTCGGCTTCAAGGCGGGGATCGGCACATCGTCGCGCAAGCTGCCGGCGTCGCTGGGCGGCTGGACCGTGGGCGTGCTGGTGCAGGCCAATTATGGCGGCGTGCTGACGATCGCAGGCGTGCCGGTGGGGGTGAAGCTTGGCCGCTATGACTATCGCCAGCAGGTCGAGGAAAAGAAGGCGGACGGATCGGTCGTGATCGTCATCGCGACCGATGCGCCGCTGTCCGACCGCAATCTGCGCCGCGTCGCCGAGCGCGCCTTTGGCGGCATCGCGCGGACCGGGTCGAGCTTCTCCAACGGGTCGGGCGACTATGCCATCGCCTTTTCCACCAGCGACGCGGTGCGGCGGACGGCCGCGAAGCGCAATGCCGTGTCGGCGGTCGATGATCTGCCAAATGACCGCATGTCGCCGCTGTTCCAGGCGACCATCGAGGCGACCGAGGAGGCGGTGTTGAACGCGCTGTTCAAGGCGCAGACCGTGGTCGGCAATCGCGGCACGGCGGAAGCCCTGCCGCTCGACAAGGTGCTGCCTATGCTGAAGGGCAAGCCGTAAACCGGGAGCGCTGCGCTATCCGCTTCTCGACAGGCTCGAAGCGAACGGGCCGGAGTGCGTGTATCGCAGGCCGAAGGCTGCGATGAAGGCGGCGCCGGCGGGATTCCCCCCTGCCCGGCGCCGCCCATATGCGTCAGGCCGCGACCGGGGTCTTGGTGGCCGAAGCGGCGTAGATTTCGTCGATCGCCTCGCCCAACGACGCGTTGAATTCGTCGTCGCTCATCTGGTGGCGCAGGTCATTGAGCAGCGCGCGGCTGAAGCTGGCGATGATGCCGCGGTTCTTGGCGAGTTCGGCGCAGGCTTCGGTGCGGCTGAAGCCACCCGACAGGGCGACGACGCGCAGCACCTTGGGATGATCGACCAGCGGATCGAACAGGCCGGCCTTGGCGGGCAGCGAGAGCTTGAGCATCACCTGCTCGCCTTCGGGCAGGGCGTCGAGCTGCTTGAGGATTTCCTCGAGCAGGATCTGGTCGGCTTCGGCGCGTTCGGGCGACTTGATGTTCACTTCGGGCTCGATGATCGGCATCAGACCACCGGCCAGCACCTGCTTGCCGACTTCGAACTGCTGCGCGACCACGGCGGCAATGCCCTCGCGGTTGGCGAGGTTGACGACCGAGCGTTCCTTGGTGCCGAACACGCCCAGCCCCTTGGCGCGGGTGAGCAGCGCGTCGAGCTCAGGCATCGGCTTCATCAGCTGCACGCCGTTCGCCTCATCCTCCAGGCCCTTGTCGATCTTGATGAAAGGCACGACGCCCCGTTCGATCAGCGCGGTCGGAGTCGGCTTACCGTCGACGCTACCGTCCATGGTACGTTCGAACAGGATCGCGCCCAGCACCTTGTCACCGGTAAAGGCGGGCGAGGTGATGACGCGGCTGCGCATGCCATGGATCAGGCCGAACATCTCCTCGTCATTGCTCCAGGCGCTTTCCTCGACGCCATAGCCCTTGAGCGCCTTGGGCGTGGAACCGCCGCTCTGGTCGAGCGCGGCGATAAAGCCCTGACCGTCGGAAACCTTCTTGACCATGTCCTGATCCAGCATCTGCACATACCTTCTCTTGGGGCGCGCCGCCCCCTCGGCAGCGCGGAAAGATGGAAGCCATCGGGCGAACCCGAGGGCATGACTGTAGCGCGCCGTCAGGCCCGCCGGTATCCGGGCTGTTAGCTAGTCCCATGTCGCACCGCAAGATGCTTGACCCCGCGCGGCGACGGGGCGGCCGCCAATATCGTTGGCGCGTGCGAAAGTGCCTGATAGGCTGTGGCCAAAGGTCTGAATCGGGGGAAGAATGGGGATCGGGAAGATGCGGCGCGTCATGGCGGCTGCACTGATGCTGGGGCTGATCGATATCGGGGCGGCGCAGGCGGCGACCAAGCCGGTGGTCGGCGAGATGGCGCCGGATTTCGAACTGACGCTGATCGACGGCAGCAAGGTGTCGCTGGCGGAACTGAAGGGCCAGGTCGTGCTGCTCAATTTCTGGGCCACCTGGTGCGTGCCGTGCCGCAAGGAATTGCCGACGCTCGACAGCTATTATGGGCTCCAGAAGAAACATGGGCTGAAGGTGTTCGCGATCACGACCGAAGGATCGGTGCCGATCGCGCAGCTGAAGCAATTGTTCGCGGCGATGCACATCCCGTCGGCCAAAAGGATCAAGGGCCCCTATGGCCCGCTGACCGGGGTGCCGACCAATTTCGTCATCGATCGGGCCGGCCGGCTGCGCTACGCCAAGTCCGGCGCGTTCGAACTGGATGATCTCAACGCGCTGCTGGTGCCCTTGCTGAACGAACAGCCGCCCGCCTGAGGCGATTTTCCGTTGCATTGCACAATGAAATTTCCGTCATCGGGTTGAAAGCCCTTCCGGGGGTGACCATTAGGGCGGCATGACCCATTCTGCCGCTCTGCCCCTGCCGCGCGATGATGCGCCCCTGTCCCGCTTCGCCATATTGCTGATGGCGGTCGCGTGCGGGACGATGGTCGCCAACCTCTATTATGCCCAGACGCTGATCGACGTGATCGGGCCGGAGATCGGCATGTCGGCGGGGGTCGCGGGCCTCATCACCACGCTGACCCAGCTTGGCTATGGCCTGGGCATCATACTGGTCGTGCCGCTGGCCGACCTGTTCGAGAACCGGCGGATCGTGCTGATATCGGCGGTGGCGACGGTGCTGGGCTGTATCGCCATCGCCATTTCCAATGGCCCGGCCACCTTCCTGATCGCATCGGTCATGACCGGTGTTGGCGCGACCGGCGTGCAGGTGTTGATCCCCCTCGCCTCTCATCTAGCCCCGCCCGAGCGGCAGGGGCGCGTGGTCGGCACGGTGATGAGCGGCCTGTTGTTCGGCATCATGCTGTCGCGGCCGATCGCCAGCTTCCTCGCCGGCTCCATGGGCTGGCGCGCGACCTTCCTGCTGTCGGCCGGGGTGATCGCGCTGGTCGCGGTCGCGCTGCTGATCGCCTGTCCGCAGCGCCGGCCCAAGGGCGGCATGCATTATGGCGAAGTGCTGAGCTCCACCTTCTCGCAACTCGGCAAATATCGCGTCGTGCGGATGCGCGCCTTCTATCAGGCGTCGATGTTCGCGGCGTTCAACCTGTTCTGGACCGCCGCGCCGCTGAGCCTGATCCATGACTTTGGCCTGGGCCATAATGGCATCGGTGCCTTTGCGCTGGCGGGTGCCGGCGGCGCGCTGGTGGCGCCGGTGGCGGGCTGGCTGGCCGATCGACGCCTGACCGGCCCGGCCTCGCTCGGCGCGCTGATTGCGCTGTCGATCGGTTTCCTGCTGGCGGACTGGACGGTGACGGCGGGCAGCCTGATCGGCTTCACCATCATGGCGGTGCTGATCGATGCGGCGGTGCAGGTAAGCCAGATCACCGGGCAGAAGCTGATCTTCTCGCTCGATCCCCATGCGCGCGGCCGGATCAACGCGGCCTATATGACGGTAATGTTCGTGGTCGGGGCGCTGGGATCGGTGATCGGGTCGACCACCTATGAAGCGGGCGGCTGGAGCCTGAGCGCGATCGCCGGTGCGGCGATTGGCGGCGTGGCCGCGCTGGTCTTCATCCTGTTCGACCGGGGCGCCAGCGCCACGCGCTGACGCCCCCGCCGTCAAAAGGCTTAGGCGTAGAGCGCCTTCACGCCCGGCAATTCCTTGCCTTCCATCCATTCGAGGAAGGCGCCGCCAGCGGTCGAGATGAAGGTGAAGTCGGCGGCCGCGCCGGCATGGTTGAGCGCGGCGACGGTGTCGCCACCGCCCGCGACCGAGACCAGCTGGCCTTCCTTGGTGAGCGCCGCCGCGGTCTTGGCGAGGGCGACGGTCGCCGCGTCGAAGGGCGCGATCTCGAACGCGCCAAGCGGGCCGTTCCACACCAGGGTGCGGCAATTCTTGAGCGCATCGCCCAGCGCCTCGACCGCGGCCGGACCGACGTCGAGGATCATCTCGTCCTCGGCGACTTCATGCACGTTGCAGGTCCGGACCGACGGCGGGTTGGCGGCAAATTCCTTGGCCACGACCACGTCATAGGGCAGATGGATGATGCAGCCGGCTTCTTCCGCCTTGTCGAAGATGGCGTCCGCCGTGCCGGCCAGATCCTTTTCGCACAGCGACTTGCCGACATCGACGCCACGGGCGTGGAGGAAGGTGTTGGCCATGCCGCCGCCGATGATCAGATGATCGACCTTGGTGACGAGATTGTTGAGCACGTCGAGCTTGGTCGACACCTTGGCGCCGCCGACGACGGCCGCGACGGGCTTGACCGGGGCACCGAGCGCGGCTTCGAGCGCGTCCAGTTCCTTCTCCATCGAACGGCCGGCGAAGGCGGGCAGCTTGTGGGCCAGCCCCTCGGTCGAGGCATGGGCGCGGTGCGCGGCGGAAAAGGCGTCGTTGACATAGAGATCGCCGATCGCGGCGATCGCATCGACCAGCGCGGGGTCGTTCTTTTCCTCGCCGGCATGGAAGCGGGTGTTTTCGAGGATGGCGATGTCGCCGTTGCGCATCACCTTGATGCCGTCGGTCGCGGCTTCACCCTGGCAGTCGGGAATGAACTGCACCTCGCGGCCCAGCACCTGGGTCAGCGGGCGGGTGATCTTGCTCAGCGAAAATTCCGGGTTCTTCTGGCCCTTGGGCCGGCCGAAATGGGCCAGGATCAGAACCTTGGCGCCACGATCGGCCAGTTCCAGGATGGTCGGCATCGCCGCGCGCAGACGGGTGTCATCGCTGACCGAACCGTCCTGCATCGGCACGTTCAGATCCTCGCGCACCAGCACCACCTTGCTGGTGATGTCGCCCATGTCGTCGAGTGTCTTGAACGGCTTTGCCATGATCGCTCCTAGAATTTGGAATTATGTCAGAAGAAAAACCCCGCCGGTTGGTCCGGCGGGGCTGAGAAGGCTTAGAGGAACTTCGCCATGACACCCGAGGTGTCGATCATGCGGTTCGAGAAGCCCCATTCATTGTCGTACCAGCTGAGCACGCGGACCAGGTTGCCCTCGATCACGGCCGTTTCCAGGCTGTCGACGGTCGAGCTGCGCGGATCGCCGTTGTAATCGATCGAGACCAGCGGCTCGTCCGAATAGCCCAGGATGCCCTTGAGCGGGCCGGATTCCGACGCAGCCTTGAGCAGGCCGTTGACTTCCTCGACCGTGGTGGCGCGGCTGGGGATGAACTTCAGGTCGACGACCGAGACGTTCGGGGTCGGCACGCGGACCGACGAACCGTCCAGCTTGCCCTTGAGCGCGGGCAGAACCTCACCCACGGCGCGGGCGGCACCGGTGGTGGTCGGGATCATCGACAGGGCAGCGGCGCGGGCGCGGCGCATGTCCTTGTGGATCTGGTCCAGCGTGTTCTGGTCGTTGGTGTAGCTGTGGATCGTGGTCATGAAGCCGCGTTCGATGCCGATCGAATCGTTCAGCACCTTGGCGAGCGGCGCCAGGCAGTTGGTGGTGCAGCTGGCGTTCGAGATGATGATGTCGTCGGCGGTCAGTTCGTCATGGTTGACACCGAAGACGACAGTCTTGTCGACGTTGGTGCCCGGTGCCGAGATGACGACGCGCTTGGCGCCGGCGGTCAGGTGGGCACCGGCCTTGTCCTTACTGGTGAAGATGCCGGTGCATTCCAGGGCGATTTCGACGCCCAGTTCGGCGTGCGGCAGGTTGGCGGGATCGCGCTCCGCCGTCACCTTGATCTTCTTGCCGTCGACCACCAGGAAATCGCCGTCGACGCTGACTTCGCCGGCCCAGTTGCCATGGACCGAGTCACGCTTGAACAGCAGGGCATTGGCCTTGGCATCGCCCAGGTCGTTGATGCTCACCAGTTCCAGATCATGGTCGGTGCGCGAGAGGATGGCGCGTGCCACCAGACGACCGATGCGGCCGAAACCGTTGATTGCTACCTTCGTTGCCACTGCACTTGTCTCCCGGTTTGCGTGTAGGTCTTGGGCTCAGGCGCCGAGCGCGGCCTTGATCTGCGGAGCGATCTTGGCGGCGGTCAGGCCGAAATGGTCGTAGAGGACTTCGGCCGGAGCCGACGCGCCGAATCTGTCGATGCCGAAGCGCAGGCCGTCAAGGCCGGTATAGCGTTCCCAGCCGAAGGTGGTGCCGGCCTCGATCGAGGCGCGCAGCACGCCGGCGGGCAGGATGTCGGCCTTGTAGGCGGCGTCCTGCACGTCGAAATGGGCCCAGCTGGGCATCGAGACGACGTCGGCGCCGATGCCCTGTTCTTCCAGCGCCTTGGCGGTGGCGACGGCGATCTCGACTTCCGAACCGGTGGCGAGCAGCACGACCTTGCGATCGGCGGTCGCGGCGACCAGGCGATAGGCGCCCTTGGCCGACAGATTCTCAGCTTTTTCCAGGCGCAGCTGCGGCAGGTTCTGGCGGGTCAGCGCCAGCACCGACGGGCCGGTCGCATCCTTCAGTGCCAGTTCCCAGCATTCCGCCGTCTCGACGATGTCGGCCGGGCGATAGACGTCGAGGTTCGGGATCATGCGCATCGACATGACATGCTCGATCGGCTGGTGGGTCGGGCCGTCTTCGCCCAGACCGATCGAGTCATGGGTGAGGACGTGGATCACGCGCTGTTCCTGCAGCGCGGCGAGGCGGATGCCGGCGCGCATATAGTCGGAGAAGACCAGGAAGGTGCCGCCATAGGGGATCACGCCGCCATGCAGCGCCATGCCGTTCATCGCGCAGGCCATGCCGAATTCGCGGATGCCATAATAGACATAGCGGCCCGAATAATCGTCACGGGTCAGCGGGCCGGTCGACTTGGTCTTGGTGTTGTTCGAGCCGGTAAGGTCGGCCGAGCCGCCGACGGTTTCGGGCAGCAGATCGTTGATCGCGCCCAGCGCCAGTTCGCTGGCCTTGCGGGTGGCGACCTTCTGCGGGTTGGCGATCAGGCTGTCGATATAGGCGTCGAGCGAGAAGCCGGCCGGCAGTTCGCCCGCCATGCGCCGCGAAAATTCAGCGCCCTCCGAGGCATTTGCCAGGCGACCTTCCCAGGCCTTGCGAACATCGCCGCCCTTGGCACCGATCGCCTTCCAGGCGGCGTCGATGTCGGCGGGAACGACGAAGGGTTCGGCGGTCCAGCCCAGGAACTCGCGGGCGGCGGCGACTTCGGCCTCGCCCAGCGCCGAGCCGTGGACGCCCGAGGTGCCGGCCTTGTTCGGCGCGCCATAGCCGATCTTGGTGGCGCAGGCGATCAGCGAGGGGCGCGGATCGGCCAGCGCTTCGTCGATGGCGCGGCGGACATCGGCGACGTCATGGCCGTCGCACGACACGACATGCCAGCCGGTGGCGGCATAGCGGGCGCGGACATCTTCGTTGCTCGACAGGTCGACGGCGCCATCGATGGTGATCTTGTTGTCATCCCACAGCACGATCAGGCGCGAGAGATTGAGGTGACCGGCGAGGCCGATCGCCTCATGGTTGATGCCTTCCATCAGGCAGCCGTCGCCGGCGATCACCCAGGTGCGGTGATCGACCAGATCATCGCCGAACTCGGCGTTCAGGTGACGCTCGGCAATCGCCATGCCGACGGCAGTGGCGAGGCCCGAACCCAGCGGGCCGGTGGTCGCTTCGACCCCTGCCAGCTCGAAATTCTCCGGGTGGCCGGCGCAGGGGCTGCTGAGCTGGCGGAAGTTGCGAATGTCGTCCATCGTCGGACGGGCATAGCCGGTCAGGTTCAGCAGCGAGTAGATCAGCATCGAGCCATGGCCGGCCGACAGCACGAAACGATCGCGATCGGCCCATTTCGGCGCGGCCGGATCGAACTTCACATAATCCTTGAACAGCACGGTGGCGACATCGGCCATGCCCATCGGCATGCCGGGATGGCCGCTATTGGCAGCCTGCACGGCGTCCATGGAAAGCGCCCGGATGGCGTTGGCGAGCTGCGTGTCGGAAACGGTCATAGCGGGAAGATGTCTTTCATGACTGGCATGGAACGGCCCGCGCGAACGGGCGAGTCGATTTGGGTTCCCTTTGTCGCGTCAATCCCCATGCGTCAACCGCAGGCGGGGCGTGGTGCGCGGCAAGCCGTCCAAACAGCGCTTTTGCAAGGCGAAAACATTGGCTATGCAGAAAATATGGCAAGCGACCGCATGATGCAGGCGATCGGCACGCTGGAGCGCGCGATCAGTCGGCTTGAACAGAATGTGGCCAGCCTTTCGCAGGCTGTCCCCCATGGCAATTCCGGCATCGACCAGATGGCCGCCCAGGCGGCATTGCAATCGCTGGACGATCTCATCGGAGAATTGCGAGGGCGCGCCGATGGCTGAAATCATGCTGCAGATCGCCGGCCGCCCCTATCAGCTGCGTTGCCGCGATGGCGAGGAAGCGCATATGGCGCATCTGGCCCAGATCATCGAGGACAAGGCCTATCAGGCGCAGCGCAGCACGCCGGGCCTGACCGAGGTGCGCACGCTGCTGTTCGCGGCGCTGTTCATGGCGGACGAACTCAACGAACTGAAGCGCGCCGCAGCGGGCCGACAGGAGCAACTGGCGCTGGATGGCGATGACGAGCCGGCCGCCCGCGCGGTCGAGGCATTGGCCGCGCGCGTAGAAAAGCTGAGCGAGGCTCTTGCCGCCCGCGCCGCCGACGCCTAGATTGGCGGAGACGGGCACTGCCTGGTGCGAGCTTTAGCGAACATCCCTGAGGCGATAATCACATCCACGGGGGCTGTCCCTGGGCGGGCTCTGGCCCGATCTACATGGTCCCCACCTGACGTTGAGGCGTCAGAGGATATTCCAGCACACGGCCAAGGCGGTCCCGTCACCCTGCCCCTACCAGCAAAGGCACCCCATGCCCGACGACAGTGATGCCGCCGACAAGTCGACCCTGCGCGCGATCGCCCGGCAGCGACGGCGCAATTTCGTCGCCTCGCTCGACGCGCTGACCCACAGGCTGGCGTTCAAGGCCGTCCCCTCTCCGCTCGCCCAGCGCATCGCCGACGCGCAGGTGATCGCGCTCTACATGGCACTGGATGACGAGGCGCCAGCGCAGCGTCTGGCCCCGCAACTGGGCGTGATGGGCAAGCAGGTGGCATTGCCGCGCGTGCTCGATCGGCTGGGCAGCATGGACTTCCTGCTGTGGCGCCCGGAGGACCAGCTGTTCCCCGGCCTGTTCGGCACCAGCCACCCCGAGCCATCCGGCGGTGCGGTGGTGCCGGATGTCATCATCGCGCCGCTGCTGGGTTTCGACCAGCGGATGAACCGCCTTGGCCAGGGTGGCGGCTATTATGACCGCGCCTTTGCCCGCCATCCCGATGCCTTGCGCGTCGGCCTTGCCTGGTCGGCGCAGGAACTGGATGATGTGCCGGCCGACCCGTGGGATCTGCCGCTCGACATGATCCTGACCGAAACCGCCGTGATCGAGGCAGCCTGACCCCGATGAGCATCGACCCGCGCCATTATCATCAGCCCAGCTGGCGCAAGCCGGCCGGCATGTTCGCGATCCTGGGGCTGATCCTGGGCTGGGCCGTGCTGGTCGGCAGCCTGTCGCCGCTGATCGGCCAGTTGCCGATGTGGGGCCAGGTGCCGGTCTATATTGTCCTGGGCCTGATCTGGATCTGGATCCTGCCGCTGCGGCGGCTGCTCGCCTGGATGGAAACGGGGCGCTGGCGTCAGGGTTAATCCCGATGCCCAGCCCATGGCTTTTCGCCTTATCCCTGAGCGTTAGGCGACCATAGCGGACGCATCGCGGCTTAGCGCGATGCCGGCGGCTCGCCGGAAACGGGGGCAACGGCATGTCCATGCGCCAGTCACCAGCATCGGCCGCCCATGCCGCGGACCGCTCCCTTCGATCATCCTGCATTCTCCGGGCGGCGCCACCCCGCACCGGTCCCAAGCCATGTCCGGTGGCAGGCGCACAGTGCAACAGGAGGCGTTGATGGTTCCATTGAGCAAGCGGTTGTTTGCCGAATGTTTCGGCACATTCTGGCTGGTGTTCGGCGGGTGCGGCAGCGCCGTGCTGGCGGCGGCCTTTCCCGATGTCGGCATCGGCCTGTTGGGCGTGGCGCTGGCCTTCGGCCTCACGGTGCTGACCATGGCCTTTTCCATCGGCCATATTTCGGGCTGCCACCTCAACCCGGCGGTGACGGTCGGCCTGTGGGCCGGCGGACGCTTCCCGGCCCGCGACATCGCCCCCTATATCGTCGTGCAACTGGTGGGCGCGGTGATCGCAGCCGCCCTACTGCTGTTCATCGCCAGCGGCCAGCCGGGCTATGAGTTGGCGCCCAACGGCCTGGCGGTCAACGGCTATGGCCTGCATTCGCCTGGCGGCTACACGCTCGAATCAGGGCTGGCGATCGAGATGGTGCTGACCTTCGGCTTCCTGAGCGTCATCCTGGGCGCGACCGACAGCCGCGCGCCGGCGGGCTTTGCCCCGATCGCGATCGGCCTGGCGCTGACGCTGATCCACCTGATCAGCATCCCGGTCACCAACACATCGGTCAATCCGGCGCGCAGCACCGGTCCTGCCCTGCTGGTCGGCGGACTGGCCCTGCATCAGCTCTGGCTGTTCTGGGTGGCGCCGATCATCGGCGCGCTGGCCGCCGGCGGCGTCTATCGCTGGCTCGCCAACGAACCGCTGCCGCCGCATGTGACCGGCGAGCATCTCTGAGACGAATCGTCACGGGCCGATGCCGTTGGTGTCAGCCCGCTGGCCTGTATCGATGTGAGGAAAAAGGATCGTCTGGCGATCGGATCACTTCGGGAATGAAGTGGCGCGAGTGACGGGGCTCGAACCCGCGACCTCCGGCGTGACAGGCCGGCGCTCTAACCAACTGAGCTACACCCGCGCAGGGCGGCATCCTATCGTGACCCATGGTCACCAGATGATGCAAATCTGTTTACCTTCCGACTTTCCGGTCAGGGAAAGTGGCGCGAGTGACGGGGCTCGAACCCGCGACCTCCGGCGTGACAGGCCGGCGCTCTAACCAACTGAGCTACACCCGCGTTCGGTGTGGGCGGCCGTCTATGCGGGTCCGGCCAAGCTGTCAACCGTCCTCGCCATCAGTTTCTTCACTTGTTGCATTTTCTTTGCGACGGCTGACCGTCAGCGTTCCCTGCTCAAACAGGAAACCGGCGATATCCGGGGTGCCGGCCGCGGCCACGACGGTCTGCACGATGATGAGCAACGGCACGCCGAGCAGCGCGCCGGGCGTGCCCCAGACCCAGCCCCAGAAGGTCAGCGAGACGAGAATCAGCAGTGGGTTCATCGTCAGGCGACGGCCAAGGATGGTGGGCGTGATGACATTGGCCTCCACCAGATGGAAGCCGATCTGGAGAAAGGCGGGCAGCAGCGCCGTCCAGACATCGTCGAACACCATGAGGCCGCCCAGCGCCAGCAGCACGGCGGCCAGCATCGGCCCGAAATAGGGAATGAAGTTGAGCAATGCGACGATGCCACCCCACATCCAGGGCGAGGGCATGCCGATCAGCCAGAGCGCCAACGCCACGGCGAGCCCCAGGCACAGGTTGATGGTGGCGATCGTCATCACATAGGCGGAGGTGGCGTCGACCACATTCTGGATCACCCGCGCAACCGCCATGGCGCCGTCGAAACTGCCCCGGCTGTTGATCGTGCGGCGGCGCAGCCGGGTCCAGCCGGCAAGGAAGAAATAGATGATGAGCAGCGCGAACACCATCTGGATGATCGCCGACGGGGCGGAGGCGGCCGCGAACTGCAGCAGCGATCCGGGCGTTTCCACCGCGGCCCGGTGCGCGACCGATGCCGGCCCCGCGACCAGCATCTGGACGGTTTCGTCGACGAATCGCTGGGCCTGGGAATAGAAATCGATGAGCGGCGCCAGCGTCGCCTGAATCTTGGGTAGGCGCTGGGGCAGGATGCGGAACCAGTCGGTCGCCGGCACCACGATCAGCACCAGCGCGGTATTGGCGACGCTGAGGAAGGCGACGACCGCCAGCAGCGCCGACAGGCCCGAGGGGAGCCCGCGCCGCTCCAGCCATTCGAGCAGCGGCACCAGCGCGATCGCGATCACCAGAGCAGCCGTCAGCGGCAGGAAAAATTCGGCGCCCGCGCGCAGAGCGAAGGGCAAGGCCAGCAACAGGCCGACGCCCGAGGACAAGGCGATCGACGCCAGCAAACGGTCGCGCCGCCGATTGACTTCCAGTTCCTCGTTGGTGGTCACGCCCTATCCGTCCCCTGTGCATTCGCCATGTCGCTCTGCACCCGGCGCTGCGGCCGGTCAAATGCCATCGGCGAATCACTTCAGGAAGACGGCAAACAGTGGCTTAACCAAATATTGGGGAGACTGGCCGTAGGAGATGCGGACATTCGATAAGGGGGATATCGCATGGCAAGAGGGTTGATCGCGGGACTGGGCCTGATCGCAGGCATGACCGCATCCTGGCAGGCCGGGGCGCAGGATATGCGGCTCGACAGCCGGACCTTCGTCGAACGGGTGCAGACCGACATTAATGGCCGCCCGCGCCGCACCATCGCCAATGCCGAACGCGCCATGTCGGGCGACCAGCTGATCGTCGTGGTCGACTGGCGCCATGAAGGCAGCCGGACGGCCCATGGGCTGACCGTGGTTCGCCAGGTGCCGCGCGGCACCCTGCTCGACCTGACCGATCCCGCCATGCAGGCATCGGTCGATGGCGGCGCCCATTGGGGTCGACTGGATCAATTATGGCTGCCGACGCCGCTGGGCGGTGTCCGCCGCGCCACGCCCGAGGATATTACCCATATACGCTGGCGCCTGCCCGACAGCGTGGCACCGGGACAATCGGGACGGCTGACCTATCGGGCGCAGGTGCGCTGACGCAGGCTGGACCGGGGCGACAATGGCCGCCCCGATCCCGTGCATTCATCAGCCCTCGAACAGCAGGACCGGCGTTTCCAGCAGCTTGCGCACCGCCTGGACGAAGCTGGCCGCATCCCATCCGTCGACGACGCGATGGTCGCAGCTGATCGACAGGTTCATCAGCTTTGCCGCGACGATCTCCTTGCCCCGGAACATCGGGCGCTCGATCACGCGGTTGGGGCCGATGATCGCCACTTCGGGCCGGTTGATGACCGGGGTGGTGGCGATGCCGCCGAGCGGGCCCAGCGAGGTCAGGGTCAGGGTGGAGCCCGACAGCTCGGCCGAGGTTGCCTTGCCGCTGCGCGCGGCGTCGGCGAGACGGCGGATCTCGGTCGCCAGCTGCCAGACATTCCTGTCCTGCGCGTCGCGGATCACCGGCACCATCAGCCCCGCATCGGTCTGCGTCGCCATGCCAAGATGGACGGCGCCATGGCGCGTCACCACGCCCGCCTCGTCATCATAACGGGCGTTGAGCATCGGGAAGTCGGGCAGCGTCTTGCAGATCGCCACGATCAGCAGCGGCAGCATGGTGAGTTTGGGCCGATCGCCGCGATGGGCGTTAAGCTGTGCCCGCGCCTCCTCCAGCGCGGTGACGTCGATTTCCTCGACATAGGTGAAGTGCGGAATGTGGCGCTTGGACGCGGCCATATTCTCGGCAATGCGGCGGCGCATGCCGATCACCTTCACCTGCTCGTCGGCGCGCGGTGCCGTGCGACCAGCGGGGCGATAACCCTGCCCCGAACCGTAGAGCAGATAGGCGTCGAGATCGGTGTGGCGGATATGGTCGCCGTTCGGCTTCACCAGGGCGAGATCGACACCCAGTTCCCTGGCGCGTGCGCGGACGGCGGGGGACGCGAGGATGGGCGCGGCAGCATCAGGCCCCCTCCCTTCCAGGGAGGGGTTAGGGGTGGGTACCGGCGAAGCCGGTGCTTCTGGCTCAACGGCAGGCAGCTCGCTTTGCTCGCCACCCACCCCCGGCCCCTCCCTGGAAGGGAGGGGAGCATCAATGGAGGCCTCGACCGTTTCGACCGTCGGCGCGGGTGCGGCAGACGCCCCCTCGCCTTCCGTCTCGATCTCCACCAGCATCGATCCGATCGACACCTGATCGCCGGGTTCACCCGCCAGACGCACGACGGTGCCCGCGACCGGGCTTTCCATCTCGACCGTCGCCTTGTCGGTCATCATGTCGGCAATCGGCTGGTCTTCCTCGACCCGGTCGCCGACCTGAACGTGCCAGCCGACAATCTCCGCTTGCGCAATGCCTTCGCCAATGTCCGGCAGCTTGAATGTGAACAGCGCCATGACGCTTAATCCTTCATGATCTTGTTGATGGCTTCGCGGATGCGCACGGGGCCGGGGAAATAGGCCCATTCCAGACTGTGCGGATAGGGCGTGTCGAAGCCGGTGACGCGCTCGATCGGCGCTTCGAGATGGTAGAAGCAGCGTTCCTGCACCAGCGCCGACAGTTCGGCGCCAAAGCCAGACGTCCGCGTCGCTTCATGCACGATCAGGCAGCGGCCGGTCTTCCTGACCGACGCCTCGATCGTGTCGATGTCGAGCGGCACCAGGCTGCGCAGGTCGACGATTTCGGCATCGATGCCCAGCTTCGCCACGGTATTTTCGACGACATGGACCATCGTGCCATAACAGAGGATGGTCAGCGCCGCGCCGGGTCGGGCGATCCGCGCCTTGCCCAGGTCGATGCGATAATAGCCCTGCGGCACCTGCGCATCTGCATGGCCCGCCCAGCTCTTGGCCGGCGTGTCATAATGGCCGTCGAACGGGCCGTTATAGATGCGCTTGGGTTCGAAGAAGATGACCGGGTCATTATCCTCGATCGCGGCGATCAGCAGGCCCTTTGCATCATAGGGGGTGGACGGGATCACCGTCTTGACCCCGGACACATGGGTGAAGATGCCTTCCGGGCTCTGGCTGTGGGTCTGGCCGCCGAAGATGCCGCCGCCGAAGGGCGAGCGCACCGTCATCGGCGAGATGAACTCGCCGGCCGAACGATAGCGCAGCCGCGCCGCCTCGCTCACCAACTGGTCGAGCGCGGGATAGATATAGTCGGCGAACTGGATTTCGGGCACCGGCCGCAGGCCATAGGCGCCCATGCCGACCGCAACGCCGATGATGCCGCATTCGGTGATCGGCGTGTCGAACACGCGGTTCTTGCCATATTTCTGCTGGAGGCCGGCGGTGGCGCGGAACACGCCGCCGAAATAGCCGACATCCTCGCCCATCACCACGACATCGGGGTCGCGGCCCATCATCACGTCCAGCGCGCTGTTGATCGCCTGGATCATGTTCATCTGCTGGGTTTCAGCCACAACCTCCATCACATCATCTGCCATGATGCGACTCCTCTCCATTCGTCATGCCAGCGTAGGCTGGCATCTCATTTTTCTTCGTGCTGCCCTTCAGAAGAAGGGAGATCCCAGCCTTCGCTGGGATGACGGCGTTGGTGGACGCAGGCGCCCTCACAGCCCTGCCGCCTTCCATTCGTCGAGCATCTGCTGCTGCTGTTCTTTCAGGTGCCAGGGCATGTCCTCGAACACGTCCTGGAACATGCTTTCCATCGGATGGTGGAGGCCATGGCCCAATATGCCGTTCTTTTCCGCGTCGCGCGCGGCGTCGCGGACCATCTCGGCCAGTTCCTGGTCCATCGCGGCGTGGCGTTCCTCGTCCCAGATGCCCAGCGTGATGCAATGCTGCTTCAGCCGCGCGATCGGATCGCCAAGCGGCCATTTGCTGCTTTCCTCGGCCGAGCGATAGGCGGTCGGATCGTCCGACGTGCTGTGCCCTTCGACGCGATAGGTGAAATGCTCGATCAGGGTCGGGCCGCCATTGGCGCGGGCGCGATCGGCAGCCCAGCGGGTGGCGGCATAGACGGCCAGCACGTCATTGCCGTCGACGCGCAGCCCGGCAATGCCATAGCCGATCGCGCGCGCGGCGAAGGTGGTCGCCTCTGCCCCGGCAAAGCCGGAGAAGCTGCTGATCGCCCACTGGTTGTTCACCACATTCATGATGACCGGGGCGCGATAGACGCTGGCGAAGGTGCAGGCCGAATGGAAGTCGCCCTCCGCGGTCGAGCCCTCGCCGCACCAGGTGGCGGCGATGCGGGTGTCGCCCTTGGCCGCGCTCGCCATCGCCCAGCCCACGGCCTGTGGATATTGGGTGGTGAGATTGCCGGAAATGGAGAAGAAGCCGGCCTCGCGCGCCGAATACATGATCGGCAGCTGGCGCCCCTTCATCCGGTCGCCCTTGTTCGAATAGATCTGGTTCATCATGTCGACGATGGACCAGTCGCGCGCGATCAATATGCCCTGCTGGCGATAGGAGGGGAAGCACATGTCGTCGCGCGACAGGGCAAGCGCCGCGCCGATCGACACCGCCTCCTCGCCGGTCGACTTCATGTAGAAGCTGGTCTTGCCCTGGCGCTGGGCACGGAACATGCGGCCGTCAAAGGCGCGGGTCAGCGCCATGTAGCGCAGCATCCTGAGCAGCGTGTCCGCCGGCAGCTTGGGATCCCAGGCGCCGACCGCACGGCCATCCTCATCCAGCACCCGGACCAGCCCATAGGCGAAGTCACGCATCTGCGACGGGTGGGTCGCCTCGTCCGGGCGCGGCGCCGCGTCGGCCGCGGGAATGTCGAAATGGGTGAAGTCCGCGCTTTCACCGGGCCGCGCGGGCGGCTCGGGCACATGCAGCTGCAGCGGCGGCAGGTTGCGTCCCTGCCCGTCCGCCACAGCGCCGGATTCGATCGAATCGGTCATCCTGCCTCCTATTGTGCGTTGCAATAATATTGCTTGTTGCAATTATTATATTTCAACGCCGCGCAAGGCAAGCCTTACTGACCCAATTCCTTTTCGCCTGTCGCCTTCGCTGTCACCTCAGACGGCGACGGGCGCGGAAATATGGGCCTGCGGCGCATAATCCTGCACCTCGAAATCCTCGATCCCATAGTCGAAAATGCTCGAAGGCCGTCGATTGATCCGCAGCTTTGGCGCGCCAGCCGGGGTGCGGCTGATCTGCTCCTCCACCAGATCGGCATGGTTGAGGTAGAGATGGACGTCACCGCCCTGCCAGACCACCTCGCCCGGCTCCAGATCGCATTGCTGGGCCAGCATCCGGGTGATCATCGACAGGCCGAAGATGTTGAAGGCAAAGCCCAATCCCAGATCGCAACTACGCTGGAAGAGCAGGCCGTTGAGGCGGCCGTCGGACACCTGAAACTGATAGGTCATGTGACAGGGCGGCAGCGCCATCTGCGCGACTTCCGCGACATTCCAGCCGGTGAAGAGCAGCCGGCGCGAACCGGGGTTGGTACGAATCGCATCGACCAGTGCTGCGATCTGGTTGTGGCCCTGCGCCGCCCGGCGGAACAGGCCGTCCCCGGCCGGCTCGTAGCGCGGCCAGTTCACCCATTGGGCGCCATAGACCGGGCCAAGATCGCCCCATTGCCGGGCAAAGGCCTCATCCTCGATGATTCGCGCCTCGAACGCGTCGCGGTCGATATCCTCTCCGGTCGCCTTGCGGTAACTGTCGAGCGGCCAGTCGGTCCAGATATGGACATTCTGCTTCACCAGCTCGCGGATATTGGTGTCGCCGGTCAGGAACCAGAGCATCTCGCGCGCGGCGACCTTCCAATAGACCCGCTTGGTGGTGAGCAACGGCACCGCGTCGTCCGCCAGCGAGAATCGCAAAGTCGCGCCCAGGATCGATCGGGTGCCGACACCGGTGCGGTCGATCCGCTCGTCGCCATGGCGCCAGATATGGCGCATCAGGTCGAGATATTGCTCTTCATAATGGGGCGGCTGCGGCGACATGGCGTGCAAGGTCGATGATCCTGGGATGGGAATGAATCTGGGCGTCCCGTCCATGTAGCATCCCCCCTGCCCCGCTGTCCCGGCCAAAGGTCGCGCCATAACGGATACGACTGCCCGCCGGGCCTGCCCCGTTCCGCCACTACGGATCATTCCGCATCTCCGCTCCCCGCCCATTGCTGACAGGCTGCGTGCCCAGGGGGTGCAATGCTGACATTGGTGATTCTCGACGAGGACGGCCAGCCGCGCGACCGGCTGCACCCCGATGGCAACTGGCCCTGCCTGGTGGCTCATCTGCTGGCCAGCGATGCGCGACGGGTCATCCTGCACCAGCGGCGCGGCACTGCGGCACCGCAGCCGGTCGACATCGCCCTGACCCGCAGCCTGCACCGCCGGCTGCGGGCGCTCGACATCCACCTGGCCGATCATCGGATCGACACGCCGAGCGGCTGTTTCAGCTTCCGCGATGCGGGTCTTTTGTAGAATTTTCAAAAAAGCGCATCAGGTGGCTTGCCAGCCCTCAAACCCCTCTCTATAGGCGCACTCCTGCCTTACGGGGCCGCCCCAAAAGCGGCTTCGGCACCGGTCGGGGAATAGCTCAGCCTGGTAGAGCACTGTCTTCGGGAGGCAGGGGCCGGAGGTTCGAATCCTCTTTCCCCGACCAAATCTCATTTAAGGGGGTAGCGGCGCCGCTGCCCCCTTGAGATGGGTCGGTTTCATTTACGGTATTTGCAAGCATATCAAATGGTTGGCGGTACTCGGCACTCAGTTCGCCATGCTTCCAAGTGCAGTTCGATAGTACGAAATTGAGCAACCGACGTTTCTCGATTCCATTAGAACCCTCGAACAATCCGAGCGCTTTGCGCGCTAGCTTCAGCAGGGCCACCCCTTCATCCATATAGTTATTGCTGGCATCTTGATGCCGGACGAGATCGCGTTGGCAGCGATCGAGCTCGTCGCGCCATTGCAAAGCCATGCGGCGATAAAAATCGTCAGTGACAGTGCCATCCAGCTTATCGACATAGACAGCTTCCAGACGCTTCCGAAGGCGCTCGCTCTCCGCATGAAGGTGCGTCATCGCTTCATCATGGTCGTGCCGCTCAACCTCGAAGCTGTCCTTCAGCGCTTCGACGATAATATCGTAAACATTCTCGTCGAAACGTAGCTTGGCCATCAGTACGGCAAACTGCTCCTCAAGAACTTCTTCACGCACGAATTTCTCGGGACATTTTCCCCGGAAGCCGGTGCAGTGGTAATATATATATTTGCCTTTCTTGATCTCGGCCGTCACAGCGCAGCCGCAGTGGCCACAGCTAATTAGGCCGGTAAAAGCAAATTCACGGACACCACCGCCGGTTTTAGCGTTGCGGGTTTTCTTGTTCCGTCCATCCAGAATGTCCTGCACACAGTACCACAGATCTTTCGAGATGACCGGTTCATGGCTTCCTTGGTAGACCTTGCCTAGCCATTCGAACTCTCCGGCATAGAGGCGGCTCCGAAGAATCTTATGCACGGTGCTGATTGGCACTGGGCGCTGGCTCTTGCGGTAGGCAAGACCTTCCTGCCGAGCGAGAGCGCCGATCTCCTTCAATGAGTAGCTTCCAGTTGCATACCACTCAAACAATCGCCTGATGATCGGGCCCTGATCGGGGTCGATGACGATCCGCTTTTTGCCATCTTGACCCATTAGATTCTGATATCCGAATGGCGCAGCACTCGGCCAAAGACCCTGCTCTGCCTTCTCCAACATGCCCTTGCGGACTTCCTCGGACAGATTGTCGATGTAGTTCTTAGCCATCAGCACCTTGATGCCGTGCATGAACTTTTCAGAAGACCGGGATTCCCGAGAGAGCGCGATACCCTCTTTCACAAGATGGATTTCGACATCGAGCTCGTCGATTGTCACCCAATCCTTGAGATTGCGGTAGAGGCGATCGGTCTTTTCGACCATAATCGTCTGGATGGTTTTATGCTTGCGAAGGTAGCGGATCATCTCGTCGAAATTGGTCCGTCCGCTTTGCTTAGCCGTCTCCACGTCCACATATTCGGCCGCTACGGTAAATCCGCTGGCCTCGGCGTGCTCGCGAAGCAATTTCAACTGGGCAGGTATCGAGAAGCCCTCGCGCTCCTGTTCGCGTGAAGACACTCGCGCATAGACCACGGCCTTGGGAGTTTGAACCTCCTGCGCTTTCTGCTTCGTTTTCGTTCGAACTGCTCGCGCCATATCGATACTCCGTTGTGCCGGCTAATGCCGTTCTCCGCTCCCGCCTGCCACTTCCTTCAAGGAAAGAATCGATTGCGCAGCCGCAGGCGAGGACTGCCGAACCTTTTCGAGGAAGCGCGCATCAGAGGTGACGAATTGCCATCCTTGGCTCATTGCCAGCGCGAGATACACACAGTCATATGCTGGGTGATCAAGGTCAATAGCAAGTTTTGCGGCTGGCTCCATCAGAGACCGCATGGGGCAAAGCTCTAAGTTAGCGCGTTGGATGATTCGCATCGCAACCATCGCTTCGTCCGCTGACATCTCGGTCAGGCGAACTTTTTTCCAGAGTATGTTGGCACATTCTGCAATGAGCAGATCAGGGGCTGACAAATGGTGTCCAGACAACAATGATACGGCTTCGTCCGTCCCATCTTCGGTAACAACCCATTTCACCGCGATGCTCGCATCTATTACGATGCGCATCACCGCTCCTCACGCCCTTCAAGCAACAGGACTTCCGAGGGAGTCTGCTGCCGCTTTGCGGTCAGAGCACGCATCTCGGCTGCCAGTGTTTCGAAGGAGGGGTCCGTCTCAGTCGACAAAACTTGTCGCAGAATTTCCCTATGCTCAGCCTCAACCGAGCGGCCGTGCCTTGCAGCCCTTCGGCGCAAACGCTGGATTATGTCGTCGTCAAGATTACGTACCTGAAGCGCACCAGCCATTGCGACACCTATCGACGAGGAATGATGTCAATGATGCCAGTGACGTCATTCCTCGTCAATTCGGACGTTCCGGCAATTTTCGGGTAACTGCTCCTCAGCAGACGCCTTCTCTTGTGCCCTGTCCCATTCGCCGAGCACCCGGAAGAAACCCGTCAGATTCTCCAGAATTTGACGCGCATCCTCGTTGGTGAGCTGCCTGGTTGTACGTTCCTGGAAGAGCTTCCGGGTTTTCTCGACCAACTGGTCGGAGAACCGCCTACTGTGGCGGACAGAACGCTCGCCCGGAACGTCAATACCGCTATTGTCGCGCCCCGTCATTGGTTGGCCTGCTCAGCCATACGGCTGACCCCCCTGGTTGCGCCAACAGTGAAGGCGAACTGTGCTGCTAGCACTTGATCGTCAGTACAAAGGAAGCCGGGGACGAGACAACGTCGTTCATCGATCCGGAACGAACAGTCAGATCTGTTCAGATTGGCTATATTCATGGAACGCCACCTCAAAGGCAGCGCAAGGCGATCAAGAAGCTTAGGCAGTGTAGCATTATGAATGAATGCGATGAAGGACCAAGATTGCAGTTTTGGCACCAATTGGCACAAACAGGCGCCCTGATGCCTTTTGGATGCCAGTTGATCAACGTTCGTCGTGGTGACTGGAAGGCCACCATTCTGACGGCAAATCCTGCTTCAGAGAATTGACCGCCCAATCCACGATCAACTCGATGCACTTGCGTTCGAGGCCCCTGATATCCTCGTAGTATAAGTGCTGCGGAAAACGGATGCCGTGCGCCATAAAGAGGACCGGGAACATAATATGTCCGATCGAGTCCCCTAGCCGCAAGGTTGCGCTGATATGATCTTCCAATCGCGTACCCGGAGCACCGGCCTCTACATCCCGTAGCCATCGCGGTCCAAACCCCATCTCGTGAGCAAGTTCCGATTGCGTGACTTGTCGACGTTTACGTTCCTGCCTGACCCGCTCCCCGGCCATCTTTTTGATGACCTTGAAAAGGGACAGGTCGACGGGGGCGAATTTCTCATTCGATGACATTGCTCCGCTCTCCTCGGAAAATCTCCTGACATGATAAATTGAGGCAGGGCGTAAGGTATTCATCCGATATTTAGCAATAATAGATGGCGTTGAATTTAGAGGTACTTCACTGCCGATAAGGCAGAGAAATGCTCATTTGCTTTCGCATTGTCACTGAAGCCATCCTTTTGGTGCATTTCGTCGGATTTCGACTATTTTGACAATGCGACGCCGGCAATGGCCTACACCGGGTGATTTGAGCAAAGCCGCGCCTATAACCAACTAAATTCGTACATTTAGAACTCATTTTGGAGAGCGGCGCGGCTCCGCTCCTACTGCTGTTGCAATTACTTCTGTTTCAAATCACTCAGACATCGAGCCGAAAAATACAGATCGATTCGGGTCTTCTACTTCGGGTCCACAAGTAATTCTCAAACCTGGCGCAATGCGCCGAATGGAGTCGTGCATGACGCCGATTGCCAATGCGATGACCCTTGCCTGTTGCGCCCTCGTGGTCACGACATCCACACAGGCGGGAACTGACGGCAGCGCACCGCTAAACGTGGAAGGTCAGCGGACCATCGTTCCGACGATGAGCGGCTTCGTCATCCGGGCTTCCGGCGCCGGTGGAGCCGGCAGCGCCTCCGTTCCGCCGACCCCATCCAAAATCATCCGGATCGGCGCCGACATGCATCTTGATGCGCGGCTGTTCCTGCGTCCGGCCCTTTCAACAGAGGAGAGTTCGCATGCGCGTCGCTAAGCCGGGGGCATTCGCCCTCGTCCTGCCTTTTATCCTGGTCTTCCAGAGTGCCGCCTCTGCGCAGCAAGTTGATCCTCTTGTCGTCGCGGCTCGCGAAGCCGAGAACGAATTGCGGCAGACATTCACTAACCTGCAGTTCGAGGATTTCGGTCCGGCACCGGTCAAGGGCCCGATCTATCAGGCGAGTGCCGGCGGCCGGATCATATATTACGCGCCTGAGAGCGAGCACCTGCTCTTCGCGGCGGTTTATGATCGCAATGGCATAAACATTACCGCTCTTGCCCAGGATAGGTCTGCGCAGCGGAAGCTGGCGGCGATCGATACAAGCAAGGCCTTGGCGATCGGCCCCGCTGACGCCCCGCAGGTGATCGAGTTCACCGATCCCGATTGCCCTTATTGCCGCGCGCTCGACCGGTTCTGGGCCGCGAAGGAAGCGGAGGGCAAGCCCGTCCGCCGTCTGATCATCTTTGTCTCGGGCATCCATCCGGAAGCTGCCGCCAAGGCCGAGCATATCCTCTGTTCGCCTGACAAGGAGGCTGCGTTCAAGACGGTTTACGCGGGAGCGGCTCCAGTTGAGCTCCGCAGCTGCGCGGAAGGCCGAGCCAGGGTCGAGGCGGACGCGCGTGTCGTGAGCAAGGCGGGCATCACCGGCACGCCTACGCTGATCGTGGGCGGAAAGATCATATCCGGCTTCCAGCAGGCCGAATTGGAAGAATTTCTGAAGACCGGGAAGGCGCTCGCCGATGCCGCG
This sequence comes from Sphingobium yanoikuyae, assembly GCF_034424525.1. Classification (NCBI taxonomy): domain Bacteria; kingdom Pseudomonadati; phylum Pseudomonadota; class Alphaproteobacteria; order Sphingomonadales; family Sphingobiaceae; genus Sphingobium; species Sphingobium yanoikuyae. Next base: position 1,078,959 of record NZ_CP139979.1, on the reverse strand, counting down.
CGCTGAACGGTTCTCCACTCTCCCATCGCGGACGCTCGCGGCCGTCCTCCTGCAGCATGGCAGGACGGCGCCGCGCGCACCGGAATGCCGACGGCGAGACCCGAAACGGGCCGTCCAGCCTCGCCGTCGGCCGACAGCGATCCCCATCGATGCCGGCCAGCATATTGCGGAGCGGCCCATTTTGACTGGAGCACGTGCATGTTGAAGACACTTGGAAGGCAAACCGCTTCCTTCGCCAATATCGGCATTCCCCTGGCCTTCGCCGCGATGGTGAGCGGTGGCGCTCACGCGTTCACCGCGCCGGCGGTCGGCGACCTTGGTTACGACATCTATGACATCGTCGTGAACAAAGGCGTGAAGGGACCGCTCGGTTTCGTCGGCGGCGTTGCCGCGTTCTTGTTCGGCGTCTCGCGCCTGTTCAGCAACGTCATGGTCGGCATCCCCACCATCGTTGCCGCGGTCTGCCTGATCAAATCCGACACCATCCTCCAGACTTTCGGGATGGTCATCTGACGGTTTGGTTCGCCGTCCGATTGCACGGATGGCGGACCTCAACAAGCCAGAGCGCTTCGGCGTGCTGGCGAGACTGCCTGTGTTGTTCAACCGCAGCTTCGCAGGGCGGTCTTGAAGCAGGAGGAGAAGGGTTCGTGGACGAACGGCTACCCCAATATCTGCACAAGCCGGTTCAAATCCTCTGGTTTGGGTCGGACGAGTTCGTGCTGGTGATGTCGACCATCTTCGTCGCCGTAATCCTCGGCGGGATGCTCGGCTGGGCGCTCATCGCGGCCCTTCTCCTTTTCATTCCCTGGCTTCGGACCAAGCCGCGTGGGTTCATCCCGCACCTGGCCTGGCGTTGGGGGCTGGTTCGCTGGTCCAAATATCCGGGTCCGACGCAGACCCGCTTTTTCGAGTGAGAACAAGCGATGTTCGGACGCAAAACCCCTGATACCCCCGCGCGAGATCCGTTGCTCGGCAAACCGGCCAGCTTCGGTATCCATCGCTACGTCCAGGGCGCCAGCAATCTCTTCGAAGAGAACCGCCTGCTGAAACTCGCCGTGGTCGGCTTGTTTGGCATCACCGCAGTGCTCGGAATGGTGATTTACACCTCCAACCAGAACACGCGCACCGTAGTTGTGCCGTTCGGTGCGGGTGGTGATCTCTATGTGACGGGCAACAGGCCGTCCGAAGCCTATCTAAGAATGATCACTCGCAACATCGTCTCGCTCTCGGGCACCTATTCGGCTTATTCCGCCGATCGGCAGTTCCAGGAGCTGCTGAGCATTGTTCATCCCTCAAGCTACAATAGCCTGAGGGATGGCCTCAATCGGTTGCTCGACGAGCTGGCCGACAATCCAACCCTCTCGATCGCGACTTACATCCGCCCCGATCAGCCCGTGACATGGACCGACCGCGAAATCCTCGTGCCGGTCGAGAAGGTTCGGGTCATCGGCGGCGTGATCCGCAAGTTCCGGGGCAATCTGCGGATTCGTTACGCGATCGACAATGGCCGCTTCTGGCTCACCGCCCTGACAGAGGAAAATTTCGATGCCCAGCCCCGTTAAGCGGCTGCTGGTCCTCGGCCTTGCGCTGATGCCGCTACCGGCAATAGCGCAGACCGTCGCCGCTCTGCCAGACCAGACCAGCACAATCCGTTTGTCCAACCGCGATATCAATCATGTCGTCTGCATTGGCGGCGAGATCGAGGACGTGAAGTTCAGCGCGGAGAAGGCCATCGCGGTCGAACGCGCCGGCGCTGACGCATGGATCAAGTTCCTCGTTCGCGAGATCGATGATTCCGGCATGGTGACGCGCAGCTTCGTCACGACGCCGTCTGAGTTCTTTGTCACCTGCAACGGCGCTGTGTATCCGCTTTATGCGGAACCGTCGGATATCCCTGCGCAAACGGTCTTGTTGCAACCGGGTGCTCCCCAGCGTGCCAGGTCCAACGAAGAACTGCTTGGGCCGTTGGTGGAAGAAGAACGTGCGGTTTCGATTACGCTCGCAATGCTCCAGGATCGGATACCGGGAAGCTTCACCACCGTTGCACCACGTTCCACTGCGATCCGGCTCACCGGCCTACCCGGCGCAGCGATCGAGGAACGCCGGCGTGTCGAGATAGACGGTTCGGGACTTTCAGCATCCGAATATTTGGTTTCTGTCGGCGGTGAAGCCGTCCTCGATGAGCGAAGCTTCCTAGACAGCGCGCTCGGCACAAATATCTTCGCCGTCACGCTGGATCGCAACAATCTCGCTGCAGGCGAGACTGCACGACTCATTGTCGTGCGCCGGGGAGCCGGGCAATGAGCGCGGGCGGCCCTCCCCGCGATCGCGGCTCCGATGAGCACGGCGACGAACTCGATCTCGAAAGCTATCAGGCAACTCGCCCGCAGGCTCCCGGTCTCGATCGCGGCCCGGCGCTGCTTGACATCAAAGCACGCTGGGCGGCGCTAGGCGCCCGCCATCAGCTTCGGTTGAAGCAAGTCGGAGTCGTGGGTGCGATCGGTGTGCTGGGCCTTGGCCTATATACCGCAAGCGGTGACAAGCCCGATCAAACGGCCACGCCACCAGCTTCAAAACTCGATATGGGCGCGGGTCTCCGCGGCGACAGCCTTGAGGTCAAACTTCGCGGTGATCTGCAGAAGATTCTCGATGGCCAATCGTTGCTGGGAGACCGGGTCACCGCCATTGAGGAAGGCAAGATCGTACCCGGCGCGGGATCTCGATCCGCCTCCGGTGAATCCACGAACCCGGATCTTCCGCCTGCGCTTCCAGGTGACGTGCCCGGGTTTCCTGAACCGCCCACGAGCGGCGACATGGGGTCTGCGTCCTCCGCACCTCCGGCTCCCCCCTCCACCCCACCTGCCCCTCCGGCACCACCGGTTGAAAAGACGGTGGGTGCGATCGGCGGCGCGACCAGTCCGGTCGCGACCGGCGATCAAGCGGGAGGTTCGAAAAAAAAGAATCGGACGATCTATTTGCCTCCTGGTTTCATGAAGGCGCGTCTTCTGACCGGGATCGACGCGCTGGCGAGCCGAGACGCGACCAGCAATCCCGAACCGCTGATCGCACGCGTGCAGGCTCCCGCCGTGCTCCCCAATGACGTGAAAGCCAATCTCTCCGGCTGCTTTGTCATTGGCAATGCTACCGGGAGCCTCGCCAAGGAGCGGGTCGAGGTACAGCTCGTGTCACTGTCCTGTGTCGACTTCGATGAACGTTCCGTGGTCGATCAGGCCGTCAAGGGGTTCTTCGTCGATGCGGACGGGAAAAAGGGCCTCTCTGGCAAGGTTGTGACGCGCGCCGGAGCGGCGCTGGCTCGCACGTTCATAGCCGGGACCATCACCGGCGTCGCGCAGACCGTCGAGAACACCGTAGGCAATGTCTCGACATCGGCGCTCGGCTCAGTGCGCAGCTTCGATGCCGGAGATGCCGCCAAAGCCGGGATTGCAGGCGGCCTGTCGCGATCCTCGGACAAGCTCACCGACTTCTATCTCGACCTTGCCCGGCAGGCCGGCCCCATCGTGGAAGTGGGCGCCGCGAAGGAGGTCGTCGTCGTGATCCAGGAAGGCATCACACTTGAGATCAAGCCGACCGCCGGGAGCAAATTCTGATGCTCGCACCCTCTATCCAACAGGGAGTTCCAGCCATGCGGTCATCACCGCTGCGATACCTGACGCGCACCGCGTCCCTCGTCCTTCCCGTTGCGGCAGCGCTTACGCTGAGCGGGTGCGCGACGTTGGGATCGGTCATGTCGCCCTACAGCGAGAAATTCTCGTGCAAGAACGACGATCACGGCCAATGCATCCACCCGGACAAGGCCTATGCCGATGCGGTGGCGGGCGTGGCTTCGAAATCCGACCCCGCCGTCACACGTGACAAGGCGATGCTCCGGGGCGACAAGGGCACGCGAGGTGCAGGCAAGGCATCGTCGGGTTCCTTCGTCGGCTATCGTGACAGCGTCTATCGCGAGTTGCAGGGGCTGATCGACCAGCCTGTCACGCCCATGCTCAAGCCCCCACGCTCGGTCCGCACGCTGATTCTTCCCTATGCCGACCGGCAACGACCTGATCGGCTCTACATGCCACGCTATGTGTATTCGGTGGTCGAGCGCTCGCAATGGGTGGTCGGAGACTATCTGGTAGAACCTGTTGCGCCAGCCTCGCGCGCCAGCGTCCTCGAACAGGTCCAGGACCGCCAGAACGATGCGGAGCCGCAGCCATGAGCCGGCAACACGGCGGCATGACGCTCGCAAGGCTGCGGCGTAGCGTCGAACGCGATAGCTTTTCCGACTATTTGCCGCTCGCAGCCTGGGTCGAGGAGGAACAGGCTTTCCTCACTATCGACGATGGTTGGGGCTATGCCTGGGAGCTGGTCCCCTCGGCCTATATGTTCGCGCATGTCCATGAAGCGCTGCTCGGGCTGCTCAACGTGCATTTCCCCGAAGGTACGGTGCTCCAGATCCAAAGCTTCGCCGATCCGCTGATCGACGATGCGCTCGACGCCTATCTCGACCTGAAAAGCCGCCCGGATCCGTTGATCCAGGCGTCTGCGAAACGCACCTTCGACTATCTGCGCGCCGGCACCGCTGGTCTCAAGGCGCTCCACGGCATCCCGGTACGCAACTTTCGCACCTTCCTGTCGGTCAAGATGCGCCAGCCCATGGACAGCGACCTCAAGCGCCAGATCGAAGAGCAGATGGCGAAGCTTGGCATTCGGTCGATGGCGCCGGGTGAGATCATCTCTCTTTACCGACGGATATTCAATGGCGTTCACGTACCGGCACCTGGCGTGTTCACGCAGACCGCTGATGTGCCTCTCCGCCGCCAGATCATCGATGCGGGACCAGCGCTGACTTTCGATGGGCCGGAGGTATTCCTCGGCAATCAGGTCGCCCGTTGCCTGACGCCAAAATCGCCGCCGCGCCGGATCACGGCCGAGCGCGCCAATCGCCTGACCGGCGGCATGCGCGGCAGCAGCGAAGACAGCGACCAGATCGGTGGCCCGTTTCTCTACACGCTGAATGTCCTGTTCGATCATTCCGCTTTTGAGGTTCACAAGCGCGCGCAGATCCTCTCGGCGCAGAAAGCGGCGGGCAGCTTTGCCGTCGAGGTCGGCAAGCAGATCGAGGAGATCGGCTGGGTCCTCGACGAGATCGGCAACAGCCGCTTCGTCTCGGTGATCCCGACCATGTGGGTGTTCGGCAGCGATCGGCATCAGGCCCGCGAGATGGCGGCCCGCGCCAAGCGGTTGTGGGAAAGCGAGCCACTGCCCTGGATGGTCCAGGAGGAAAGCTACCTCAACCCGATCCTGCTCGCCGCAAGCCTGCCGTTCGGACTTTATCCTGACCGGCGCACCATTGGCATGCTCCAGCGCGATTTCCGCGTGCCGGCGCGCGCCGCCGTGCTGATGTCACCGATCCAGACCGATTTCCGCGGAGGTGGACGCCCTGCCCTTCTCTATACGGGACGCAAGGGGCAACTCATCACGCTCGACCTCTTCGACCCGCGCATCAACAACTACAATTTCATCGTCTCAGCGGAATCAGGCGCAGGAAAGAGCTTCCTGCTCAACAACCTCTGCCAGCAATATTTCGCGCAGAACGCGCTCATCCGTATCATCGATATCGGCGGGTCATACCGCAAGCTCTGCACGCTCTGCTCGGGCCGATACATCGATCTCGGCGAAGAGCATCTCGTGCTCAACCCGTTCGACCTCGGTCTCGCGATGGACGGCGATGACCGCGAATCCGCGATCTCGATGGCGGTCGCCATCGTCGCGGAGATGGCGAACGCCGCCACCCGCAAGCCGGTCACCACCAGCGAATGGAACCTGCTCAAGTCGGCCGTGCAATGGGCGATCGACAGCGGCCGCGCCGAAGCCGGGATCGATGCGGTGCGCGAATGGCTCGGCGCCTATCCGGCCAACACCGCGTCCGATCTCGACCGGGTGGACCATCTCGTGCCGACCGCGCGCGAGCTGGCGTTCAACCTGCGCGATTTCGGGTCGGACGGCGCCTATGGCCATTATTTCAACGGCCCTTCCACCTTCGACATCTCGCGCGACGAATTTGTCGTGCTGGAGCTGGAGCGGCTCAAGTCGATGCCCGACTTGTTCAACGTGGTGATCATGGTCGTGATCAACGCGGTTACACAGGAACTCTACCTGTCAGCCCGCGACCGCCCCCGCTTCGTGTTGTGCGACGAAGCGGCGCAGTTCATGACGCGCCAGGAGGGCCAGGATCTGTCGCGGCTCGCCGAAGCGATCAGCCAGGGATATCGCCGGGCGCGCAAGTATCGCGGCAGCTTCGGGATCATTCTCCAGAGCATGAACGATCTGCTGCTGTTCGGCGGCACCGGTCAGGTGATCCTCGAAAATGCGGCAACGCGCTTCCTTTTGCAGGGATCGACCTACGACAAGGCGGTCGAGAACCGCATCCTCGACTATTCGGGGTTCGTCCTGGATCTCCTGAAATCGGTCCGCAACAACAAGCCCAATTATAGCGAAGTCTTCATCGACAGTCCGCTCGGGCTCGGCATCGCTCGCCTCGTCGTCGACCCTTTTTCGTATTGGATCAACACCAGCGCGCCTGAAGAGGTCGCGGCCTTCGACAGCCTGGTGCGCGCAGGGCTCACGCCGCTCGAAGCCGTGTGCCAATTGGCCGGCGTCGACCCCGCCGAGATATTCGGAGGTGCGGGGCAGCCGGAACGCACCGTCGACGTGAAGCGGAGCGTAAGGTCATGAAGCGCCATTCCGCATCTCCAGATCAGTTGCCTCTGCGTCTCGTCGGCAACACCGACGATGAACTGGAACGCATCATCGAGGCGCGCGTCGCCGAGCGGGCCGAGGTCCAGGCGATCCAATGGCGGTTTCGCCTAGTCATTATCGAATCTGTGATGATGACAACATTGGTGATCGCAGCCGGCATCGCGCTCGACCTGCCGATGTCGAAGACGCTGACCGGCGCCGCCACCGTCGGGATCGGCTGCTTCCTCACCGGGCTGATGCTGATCGGCCTCACCGGCGCAGCCAGTCGCCTTCTCGCAAAGCTCAGGAGGAAATCATGAGCCAGGAGCCCTTCACCTATAATTCGGACGCGCATCTGACCGAGGTCCCGCGTGAGCCCGACGAAAGCCTGCACGAGTATCTGGTTCGGGCCAACCGCACGTTGGTCAACCGAGTCCGGATGCTGGCAAGGGCGCGCGATGTGTCCGACTACATCCTGAACATGGACCGCGCCTCATGGCGGCAGGACAGGATCATGCTGACCCTGGCCGGACCGCTGATCGGTGCCGCCGCCTATGTCGGCCTCGTGCGCGCTGGCGTAACCGAGTTCGCCAGGTTCGAATTCATTGCCGGGGTGGTCGCCGTCGCCGGGATCACCGGCGGTCCGTTCGTGCTCGCTTTCGCTACGTTCGGGCCGAAGGTCACGAACTGGCTCCTCTCGCACCGGTCGCGCTGCGCCATGCTTCCCATGCGGAGGCGGCGATGAACGGCATCTTCTCCGCCGCGCCCTGCCAGTCGTCGATCCGCCTGCTTGTCGGAACGCATCTGATCCTGCTGGTCCAGGCCTTCCTGCTGATCTGGTCGGGCGCCGACCTCGACGGCACCCGCCCGCTCATCTGGCTCGCGCTGCTCGTCGGCACGACCGGTCTTTGCTGCGCCGTCTGGGGCGAGAGCCGCAACCCGCCGCCAAACTGGAGGGAGCGCCGCCGTGGACGATGAGGGCTACCCTCAAGGCTGGCATGTCGTCGCGATCCAGTCCGCGCTGATCGGCGCGATGATCGTCGGTGCCCTGATCCTCGCCGGATCAGCGCAAGCCGAGACATCCAATGTCGGCCGGACCTGGCCGATCGCCGAGCCCGACGCGATGGCCGAGATCGAGGCGGCGGTGGCGCGCCAGCCCGCAAGCATCGCGCCGCGCTTTGGCCCGCGCTCGGGGTGGAGCGCGCTCAAGGGCGCCACGCTCGGCACCGCCAAGGCGGACCGCGTGCGCAGCGTCGTTCCCTTCTACACGCTCGACCAGGAAATCCGCTTGGCCGATGGGAAGATCCTCTACCCCAAGGGCTTCACCTTCAACCCGCTGACCTATGTGTCGCTGCCGCAGCGCCTCGTCATCGTCCATCCGCGCGATCTTGGCTGGGCACTGAAGACGGCCGCGTTCACCGACTGGATCCTTCTGACCGGCGGCGGCGACAGTCAGGATGATGCGCTGTCACTCGGCGAACGCCACGGCCGCGCGCTGTTCATCCTTGAGGAGCGGGTCAAGGACCGGCTCGGCCTTACCGTCGCCCCCGTCATCGTCCGCCAGGCCGGCCAACGCCTCGAACTCACCGAAGTCCATCTGGAGCGCAAGGGAGGCCAAGGTCTTCCCCAGGAGAAACGGCCATGACCCGCCTGGCATCGACATTGCGTGCAGGCGCTGCCGCGCTCGCGCTGACTTTCCTGCTTCCGGCAGCGCCGGCCCATGCCTCGAAGTGCGAGGCCGGCACGATCTTCAATCCGATCACCAAGGTCCGCTGGAACTGCATCTTCCCGATCACCATCGGCGGCGTGCGGGTCGGCAGCTTCGACAAGCTCGACAAGGCGCTCGACGCGCAATCGGCCTCCAAACCCTTATGCGCGTGTCGCAAGGGAGCGACCTTTTGGTTCGGGGTGAAGGTCAGCTTCTGGTCGCCCAACCGCATGGTCGACGTCGTGACCGAGCCGGGCTGCATGATGGCGCTGGGCGTCGATTTGCTGCCGACCGGCGGCAAGCTCCAGGGCAGCCAGTCGTCGATCTCGGACGGCACCAACACGACCAAATTGTTCGCGCAGGCGCATTACTACATCTCGCCGGTCTGGAAGATGCTCGACATGTTCACCGACCTGCCCTGCATCGAGGATGAAGGGTTCGACGTGGCGATGATCACCGAGGTGCTGCCGACCTGGCAGTCGGGCACATTGGGCGCGATCATCCAGCCCGAGGGCATCCTGTTCGGCAACCCCGCCGCCGGTCTCGCGTGCATGGCCGACAGCGCGGCGGCCGCCGCCGGCAAGACGATCGACCCGCTGTTCTGGTGCATGGGAAGCTGGGGCGCGACCTATCCAATCGCCGGCGACATCCACATGGGTGATCGGGTCGAGGCCTGGGCCGGCCTTGCCGCGCGCACCACCTTCATGATGGGGCGCCTGGGCTTGCTCACCATCCATTCCGAGGATGGCTGCTCGCTGAAAGCGCAGCCGATCTGGACCAAGAGCCGCTACAAGCTCCAGATCATGGAGCCCGTCAAGGGCGGCAAATGCGTCAATATCGGGCGTCCGGGCGCGCTGTGGACCAGCGGCAAACATGCCCCCGGCAAAGACAATGCCCAGTTCATGCTCTTCGAAAAAGCGATCTGCTGCGCGGGGGTCTCCACGCCATGAGCAGATCGCTTCCCCCAAACCGCGCGTCCCGCGCGGGCGGCCGGTCCGCTCGTCACGGATTGCTCCCCACCGTGGTTGGGCGCGCGGCGCGAGTGGTGGCGGTTCCCCCTGCCGCCGCCACTCCACCCTTGGTCAGCGCGGCCGAATGTACCCCAGCGAAGCCGGCGACGCCCCCACCCGCTGCGCTTCCGGTTTCGGCCGCGCTGACTATTTTTGAAGGCCAGGCAGTCTTTCAGCTACTCTCGCCCGGATCCACCGCGTTCCGGGCGGGAGACGTGTTCCGCTTCGCCTATGGTTCGCGCAGCACGAAGGCGAGACCGTCATGACCTGGCGAGGCCTCCTTCTGCTGGCAACCTCGCTTGCGATGCCGATCGCCGCACAGGCGCAGACCATGGAGGAACGCGCCCGCACCGCCGCCGAAGCCGCGCGCGAGAAGAGCGCCGACATCGAGGCGATCCAGCAAAATTATCTGACGCCGGGCCTTGCCGGTGAGGCGATCACCACCGTCGACGGGACGAAGAGCTTCAATCCGAGCCTTGCCTGCCAGACCACCGCGACCCTGCTCGAAATCCTCGCGCAGCCGGGATCGACGGGTGACATCTCGGCCTTGCGCATCTCGCGCGACAAGGATCTCAATGGCACCTTCGACCAGACGCTGACCCTGCCGATGCCGGTGTCGGGCATTTGCGCCAATGGCGTGATTGCCTGCCAGCCCGGCACCTGGAACCAGTGCCGCAGCTACAGATGGGACGTCTCGGCAGCCGGCGATCTCAAGCTCACCGAGGTCGACCTGACCGCGCTCGCGGGCTGCTACTGCGTCAACAATAGCTGCGGCAGCAATCTCGTCTGGGGCAATTTGGCCTCGACCCTCAAGGACATCGGCGGCGGTGTCGTCGGCGCGCTCACCAGCGCCGACCCGCGCATCGGCGTCGCCCAGGCGGCGATCGATGGTCCGATCATCCGCTATACCGGCGCGCAGTCGACGGCCTGTGCTCCCAATCCCTCGCTCGCCCAGACGGTCTATCGCGCCAATCCCGCCCAGATCCAGGGCGATGCGGCGTCGGTCGCGGCCGGCAATAGCGTGTTCCAGGCATTGAAGGGCTCGCCTGCCGGCATGGGCAAGGCCGAGCAGATTCGCGCCTGCACGATCCGGCGCGAGGTGAAGCTCGAGGCGGTGACCGCCGACGGCATCATCGCCCGAACTTCAGGTGGCTATGCGACCTATGCCGATACGCCCGAGACCCGCGCGTTCCTGCTGGGATCGCCGCGTGACGACAGCCTGAGCGGCGGAAGCTGCCGCATCCATGATTTCCGGATGACGCTCGATGTGGGCGATCCCGATCGCCTCGTCTCGGCACGGCTCTCGCAGATCCTGTTCGACGACTGGGTGCAGGTCCGCGTCGACGGCGTGCTCGTCCACGCCGATCCGGGAAGCTGGACCGGAGCCGGCCTGCCGCCGGGCACATGCGAGCGCGGGCGGACCTGGTATGCCTATCCCAATCTCGACCTGAAGCCATACCTCACCAAAGGCTCGCACGAGATCTGGGTGCGGGTCGCGGTCGGCGGCGAAGGCGAGGTGTCGGCGCGGATCGATGCGATGCTCGATCTGAGCTGCAATCCGACCGAACGGCTCATCGATACGTGCGCCGGCTATGCCGCCGACGCCAATTGCCAGCTTCATGATGAAAATGTCGACGGCGTCCAGACTTTCAGAAATGGCGTCGGCACCGGCCTGACGCCGCTGCCCCAGACCCGCCTGTTCGAGAGCGGCGCCTGTTCGCTGAGCCTCGTGCGCCCCTGGTTCGAGCGCGACCGGCGCTATCGCTGCACCATCGACACCGGCGTGCTGCCGCAGCCCGATCTCAGCCGCGGCGCCTATATTATCGACCATTCCACCGAGACGCTGCTGGCCGACCGAGTGCAGACGAAGGACGGCGGCTATGCCACCTCGTCCCGCGCCTTCGCGCTGCCCGATCGCGGCTCGGTCGCGGCCTGCGAGCCGATCTGCAAGACGCGCGCGCCCAAGGCCAACACCGGGGTCGCGCCCGACGGCGTGGTCGGCGCGCGCCAGAACGCGCCCATAGGCTGGGACACCTTCTACCACGCCTGCACCCGCTCCAGCGCCGGCGCCGATATCTGCCCGGTAGGCGATGGCGAGGAGCTGGTCTCGGACTGCGGCTGCCTCGACGATTTCCCCGAGGCGATCGTCATGATGCAGACGGTGCGGCTCGGCGGCGCGGACATGATCTGCACCTCGGAGTCCCGCTGATGCGCCGAACCTTTTTCCCCTTGATAGCCGGGCTCTTTGCGGCCCTCACCATGGTCATGCCCGCCGCGCCCGCGTGGGCGCAGACCACGCAGATTTGCGCGGCCGACCTCAACGGCAATGGCGATGCCGACGATACCGGCGAGACGGCGGCCTGCGAGATCACCTCGCTCGGGCAATATCAATGCCCCCTGCAGAAGGTCTCCTGCGTCCAGCAACAGGACGGTGCCTATAGCTGTCCGCTGGGCGAGCAGTTCGCCTGCCTGCCGCAGGATGGTGGTCCTGCCTGTTCGCCCAACCAATGCGCCGATCTCACCATCACCCCGATCGAGGATGAGCCTGTGCCCGACGATCCGGGGGTTCCGGCCGATGGCGCGGTCGATGCCGATGGCGCCTGCCTTGGCAATATCGAGATCTTCTCCGGACGCGCAGCACGCTGCCGCCCGGCAGGGCTTCGCACCACCTTCTCCAATTGCTGCAAGGACAAGGGCAAGATCGTCAAGGACGGGATGGGCGGCTCGATCTCGTCGATCGGCACCAAGATCGCCGTCGCCAAGGGCGTGTTCACCGGCATGAAGGCGGCGTTCACGGCGTTCAAAGCGGGCGCGACCGCCGGTCAGGCCGCGAGCGCCGGCGCCAACGCCATCATCGTCGGCATCGATCCGACTTCGATCGCGATCAGCCTCGCGATCAACTTCATGATGGATTTCCTGCTCTCCGGTTGTGACCAACAGGACATGGAAGTCGGCATGCTTCGGGGTTCGGGGATGTGCCACGAGGTCGGCAGCTATTGCAGCTCGAAGATCCTCGGCATCTGCGTCCAGAAGGCGCGCGGACATTGCTGCTTCAACACCAAGCTCGGCCGCATCATCCAGGAACAGGGCCGCCCGCAGCTCAAGAGCTTCAACGGGCTTGGCTGGGGCACGCCCAAGCAGCCCTATTGCCGTGGGTTCACACCGGAGGAGTTCCAGGCGCTGGATTTCTCCAAAATGGACCTTTCCGAATATTATTCCGAGATCGAGGCCCGCGCTCAGGCCGACATCCAGATCGACATGAAGGACAAGATCGATGCCTATATGCGGGTTATCGAAAACTAGCGCGCGCCGTCTGGCCGCCGTCATCGCGATGCTGGCCTCCGCGTCCGCTTTGGCGCAGGACAGTCCGCGCCCGGACAACGCACGCGATCGCGCTGCCGCCGAAGGCGATGCTGCGTTCGACAGGCTCGAACGCGCCGCGGCTGCGCGGAAGAAGCAAGCAGAGGCCAGCGGGCCGTCGTCACTGCCCACGCCAACCGAAGAGATGCGCCGCCGCGCGTTCGACGGTCTACGCGGTCGTGTTCAAGACACAGAGATGGACGCACGCGCTCGCACCGCGCTCGACCAGGGCAAGGACGCGATGGCAACCGAGCGCGAAGCGATGGCGCGGCGGCTCGGCCAGGCGCTCGGGCTGGAGGCGCCCGACATGGACGCCGTCGCCGGGGTGACGAAGCCGGTATCGGCGCAAGGCTGGGTGCCGGTGCTGTTCGTTTCGTCCTCGATGCCGGTGACGACGCTGCGCACCTATGTCGCGCAGCTTGAGAAGGCCCGCGGCATCCTCGCCTTCCGGGGCATGCCGGGTGGTCTCACCAGGGTCGCGCCGATGGCGAAGCTGTCGGCCGAGATCCTGCGGCTCGATCCCGGCTGCGAAGGCCCGGCCTGCACGATGCGCAACGTACAACTCATCGTCGATCCGCTGATCTTCCGCCAGCATGGGGTCGCCCGCGTGCCCGCGCTCGCGATGGTGCCGGGCGATCCGGCGCTCCCCTATTGCGAGCGGGAGGAGGACAGCCCGCGTGCCGCGCACATCGTCTATGGCGACGCGGCGCTTTCCGGATTGCTCGAAGAATATGCCCGCCTCGGCGGCAAAAAGGAGGTGCGCGATGCTCAGGCTCGCCTACAGGGCCGCTAAAGCCGGATGGGCCGAGCTCAAGATACTACCGCTCAAGGCAGCGGTAGCGCTTGGCAGTTCGGGACTTGGCCAGCCACCGCGCCCGGAACAGCTTTGGAAGGCCTTTGGCATCGTCCTGCCCATCGGGCTTTTGACGTTCTGGGCGTTGCCCCAGGTGACGATCGTCATGAGTCCTTCGGTTGAGGCTTATCTGATCCGCAAAGCGGCGGGGCCGATCGCGCGCGGCGATCTCGTCTCGTTCACCCTGTCGCACCCGCTCGCCGGTCCCAAGCCGGTCACGGTCACCAAATATGCGCTCTGCCTGCCCGGGGACCGGATCTCGCTGATCGAGAAGCCCTCGATGACGCCCGGTAAATGGGATGGCTGGTATTATTGCAACGAGCGCCTGCTGGGCGTGAGCAAGCCCTATGGTCACAATGGGCAGGAATTGGATCACTGGCAGCCCGACAATGGGCAAATCCTGCCCGGCACCATCTTCGTCGGCTCCTCGCATGTCAGCGGGTTCGACAGCCGCTATTATGGCCCGGTCGAGATCGATCGCCTGCGCCGGATGGAGAAGCTGCTGTGAAGCGGCTCGCGCTCAGCCTCGCCGCGATCGCCATGGTCTCGGGTCCCGCCGCGCAAGCGCAGCAGCGCGACGAGCGCCGCACCGGCTATTGGTGGTATCAGGCGCCGCCCAAACCGATCGAGGAGCCCGACGATCCCGACGCGCTGGTCAAGCCGGCCATCCCCCCGATGGCGGAGCTGGCGACATGGACGCCGCCGAAGATTCGAAAGCTGATCGAGGAGCAGCGCGATTATGCCGCGACGGTGCTCACCATCGATGCGGTCGCCGACTTCTGGCGGTTGCAGGACTTCGCCCGGCGTAAGGCCCGCGCCTTTGCCGGTGTCACCCAGATCGCCATGCTCCAGCATCCAGAACTCAACGCCAAGTCAGCCAATCCCATGGTCGGCGATGCACGCGACCAACTATCGGCGCAAAAGGACCAGGTCCGTCGCCAATATCTGCGCTCCCGCGCCAACGAGTTCGCGCTCGTCATGTTCTCGCGCTCGACCTGCGGATATTGCCGAGTCCAATGGCCGATTGTCCAGCGTTTCCAGGAGGAGATGGGCTGGCAGGTATCCTTGCAGGATATCGATCGCAAGCCCGAGCTGGCGCAGCGGTTCGGGGTCGAGGTGACGCCAACCACGATGATCATTCGCCGGAACAGCCAGCAGCGCATGGTGATCGCCAGCGGAGTCGAGGCGTACCCGAACCTCATCCAGATGGCCTATCAGGCGGTGCGGCTGCTCGCCGGAGACATCCGCCCCGAGCAGTTCATGACCGGCGCTGGCGAGGAAGACGGATTCTTTGACGCCCTCGCCAATGGGCCGGTCTCGGCTACCGATCCCCGTGCATTGGGCGGCGACCTGGTTGATGTTCGTGCGGAGCCGCGGCCGTGATGCGCTCCCTCACCGTTCTGGCGCTTACTTCCCTGAATGTGGTGAGCGTGCCTGCCAACGCGCAGGCCCCAACCCGTGAGCAAGCAATGCGCGCGGCAATTCACCCGGTCGCCACCCAAAGCGAGATGCGCGAATGGCTTGCCCGTGTGCCGGTCACGCGCGACTGGCCGCCTGATTTTGCCGAGACGCTCAAAGGTCAGGCCCCCACCTTCATCATCGAGATGAGCACGGCGCCCGGCTGCATTCCCTGCGCGGATCTCTGGACCAGGCTCGGCGCGCTCGGGGTCAGCTACCGCTGGCAGGTCCGCACGATCGGCGCACAGGAGGCAATGGTGCGTTCCGGGCGGCTCGGTCTGCCCTGGGTCGGCCATCCGGTCGCCTGGGTTCGGCCGATCGCCGACCAGGGGCGCATCATCCCAATAGCGATCGGCACCGATCATGCGCCCAATCTGGCGCGAAATCTCTATTTGGCCGCCAAGATGCTGACAGGTGTGAAGCCCGCAGTCGGCGTACGCGGCATGTCGAAGTTCACCGGGATCGTGGGTGCTCCCACGCGCCCATCCGCAAACCGGGCGAGGAACTGACATGGGGGACAGCTTCCTCGCTCCATCCATCGAAAGCTGCCTGCCATGGCCACCCTGCGCCGTCTGAGCGTACGCACCCTGCCGTTTGTTGCCCTCGCTGCTCTCTCTACGCCAGCCCAAGCTCAAGGCTGGGCGGAGAGCTGGTTCGACAATGTGACCTATACCAGTCCCGGCAGTTTCGAAGACCAAACCAGGGGCTACGTGACCGCGGGTGGCATGTCGGGCCGGGTTGATGTTCACAACGATTACTTGATGAGCGTTACGCTGCCCAAGGTTAAGGCGGGCTGCGGCGGCATCGATATGTTCCTGGGCGGTATGTCGTTTCTGGACCCGGACTATCTCGTTCAGAAGCTCGAGAGCATCCTGCAGGCCGCGCCCGCCGTGGCGTTCCAGTATCTGCTGGAAACGCTCGACGAGAAGATGGGCAACATCATCTCGAAGATGGAGGCGGCGACCAATTTCCTGAACTCGATCCAGGTCAACGATTGCCGGCTCGCCAACCGCATGGTCCAGATCGCCAAGGGCGACGACAACATGTCGGGCATCATCGAGGAGATGACGGGCTACAAGTCGGTCAAGGAAGGCTTCTCCAAAAGCTATCAGCACAGCCGCGAGAAAATTCAGGCGAACGCCAATAGCCCAACCGAAGATTTGAAGGACGCGCTCGAAAATTGTCCAGCGGAGGTCACCGAGATCTTCAAGACGGGCTCTCTCCTCGCCCATGCTTCCGCACGCGTCGGCGCGTCCGACTGGGCGGGCGTGATGCGTGCCAGGGTCGGCGACGTCTACATGCGCTGGGACCCGGCCGACAAGGTGCCGATTTTCTCAGCCATTCCCGCCTGTCCGCGCCAGGATACCGAGAGCGTCGATGATTTCCTGACCGGCAAGGTCCAGTCCCGGACGCTTGCGATCCCGCCGACCGCTGCCGATTGCTCAGTCGATGGAGCCGGCAAAGGCGCGCTGATCCTCGCCCGCTCGCGGATGGATTCAATCGCTACAAAGATCCGGACCCGCAGCGCGCTGACGGCCGATGAACGGCAGTTCGTCGCCAACGTGAAGACATTGCCGATCTATCGTCTGCTGGAATGGGGCGTGCGTCAGGGCGTCGTCGACAGTGTGATCGGCGACACCGATGAACTTGTCGCGCTGACGCTCGCCTATCAGATGCTCAACGACCTTACCCGGTCGATCGACTTTGCCGTGTCGAACGCGGAGCGCGGTGTGAGCGTGGCGGGCGCGAGCGATGCGGGTAACGCCAAGGTGTGCCAGACGCGCATCTTGACCAAGGGCATCGAGCAGTTGCGCGACCTGCGGGACGAAGTGCTGCGCCAGCGCGCACAGATGCGTCAGTCCTATATGGCTGCCCTCAATCAGGCGAACCTTTCAGCCAACTATGCCGGGGTCGTTCGCCAGCGCGACCGAGACGCCCGCGATGCCGCCGGCGCTGCCGCCAACCGCAACCGCTGATCGGGATCAGCCCCATGAAACGCATCCTTCGTGCCCTGTCGGTCCTGACCGCCCTGCTCACACTGTCGTTTACGGCAACACCTGCGCTGGCGATCGACACCAGCTTCCACACGTATGACGGTTTTGCCGAGACTGTGGACGCCTTCCGCCTCGTCTCCATGATCTTCGGCGACCCGAGATATGAAACACTGGTGCTGATCGTCGCAGTGGTTGGCATTGCCCTGGGCGCGCTGCTCGCAAGCGTCAAAGGTTCTGGCATGGGCATCGTGGCCTTCGGGTTCCAGATGCTGATCGGAGTTGGGCTTTTCGTCGGGCTCGTCGCCACCACCGGCACGGTTCATATCTATGACCGGGTGCGCAATGCCTACCAACCTGTTGGCGACGTCCCGAATCTGATTGTTCTCGTTGCTGGCATGACCAACATGATGGAGCGTGCGCTGGCCGAGGTCATCGACGACAACACGACGGACCCCCATGCCAAGCTGGAATTCGGCGCGGGCGGGCATAGTTTCGATCTGTTCCTGAACGCTGCGAGCCCACGCGGTCCGATGACCGATGTATTCCTGGATTCGACGATCAAGGACTATGTGCGTCAATGCTATCCGGTGGCGCGGGTGTCGCCCGCCTACGGCGTCGATGACGATCAGCTCTTTCGCACGACAACGGACCTCCCCGCAGCCTTCGCGGCGATGGCGGGTCCAGCGACGTTCAGCACCGTTTTCACGTCCTCGGATAAGGCGGGAACGACGGTGAGTTGCAACGAGGCATGGGAGCATATCTCTACGCGGCTGTCCGAACCGGCGCTGTTCGATAATTATGTCGCACAGGTCTGCACCCGCACCGGCTATGACATCGCCAATGCTGCTCAGCTTCAGCGATGCCGGGCCAATATTGGCGAGCTCGGCGGGATGATGATGGATAACCCGGCTTCGCTTCAGCAATTCCTGACCAGCGTAATGCTTGGCAGCACAATAGGCGACGTTCTGTTTGAGGACAGTCCAGCCACGGCCGCCCGCGTCATGGCCAACCGCGCCGTAGTCTCGTCCGGGCTCGCCACAATGTCGACGGCCAACGAGTGGATGCCGACGATCCGCGCCACAGTGTTCGGGATCATGCTCTTCATGATGCCGGTGGCGCTGCTGTTCATCCTGACGCCGATCAACCTGCGCGTCGCGAGTTTTGCCCTCGGCCTGTTTGTCTTCGTCGCACTTTGGGGCGTGATCGACGCCGGGATCTATCAGCTGACCCTGGGTCGCGCGACCGACGTGCTGGCTGAGATGCGCGCCAACAATGTCGCGGCGAACGCCTGGATGCTGGCGCCGTCTTCGGCAATGAAGGCCCTCGCGATATTTGGGTCTTTCCGTACAGCCGCGGCCGGACTTGCTGGCGCCTTCGTGTTCACGGTGTTCCGGTTCTCGGGCAATGTGTTCACGGCTTTCACCAGCGGCGCCCTCGGAGTCCAGGGCCAGGGCACTGCCGCCGCCGCGCCCCTCACAACGAGCGAAGGCTATGCCGGCGCTCTCGAGGCGCAGTCGAATGCGGCCGGCACAATGGCCCGGCGCAGCGCGACATCAAGCTTTGGCGACTTTGGCGAGCGGTCCAATTTCGGCGCAAACCGGGCCTTCGGGGCGGCAAGCAGGGTGATCGGCGAGCACGGGGGAGGCGCATCCGGAACGGCGGCATTCGGGCTAGGCGGACTCGATGCGGCACGCGAAATGGGCGGCCTCTCCCCTGCCCTCACCGGGCGGAGCCTTTCCGACCCCGCGACCGTGCGCGCAGTGCGCGACAACGCCACGACATCGGCGATCCATAATTTTGCCGAGAAAGACGCGCTCCGAAATCTGGGCACCGGCTATTTTGGCGAGGGCCAGTCCGGCGAACGCGCCTTTGCCGCCTTCGCGCAGAAGATGGTCCAGTGGCGGGCGTTCGGGGATCAACGGTCCTACGACATGATGATGCAGGGCGCGCAGCGGCACTTCGAGCGCAATGGTTACGACCAGAAGGATGCCGCGCTCAAGGCGTCGACGGTGATCGCCCAGGCGTCGGCCGATCCAACCTTCGCCAAGCTCATCGCCAATACCTATGACCAGGAACAGATGCTGCGCAACGACCTGACCGGTGCGCAGGTCCAGGTTGGAGCGATGGAAGGCCGGAGAGACTTCGCAGGTGACAATGTGACACCGATCGAGCGGCGGAACGTCGCAACCGAGCAGGCCCACAGGACCGGGAGCAACGAAGGGCAGCGCAACGCCTCATCTATGCTCGGCCTCCCCGTTCAGGAGACCTCCCGCCGCATCGCCTTTATCAACGCCCTCTCCGGCGAAGCCCGCTCCTCCGCCATTACCCAACTCTCCCGCGCCACCGGCCGGAATGAGGCCCAGGTGCTGCGCGCATTGGAGACATACAACGCCGCCGTGCAGGTCGGCACCGCCGACGGCGCAACGGCCGAGGCAGGCCGTGAAGGCACCAGCGTCTATGGCCGCACGCGCGAGGCTGCCGGCTACGATTTCGCTGAACGCTCGGGCAAGCTCGACGCACAGCGCGAGGTCGGCCATGACGGCACACGTTCAGCCGCCCGCATCGGTGAGCAGCGTCGGCAGGCCGACAATGCCGGCTTTGCGGAGGGCGCTGCCGCGGCGGGCATGTCGGTACGCCAAGCGGCACGTCTAGATAGCTTCGTTCGCACATTGAGCCAGGGCGTCGGCAATCAGACGGATATGGCCGAGGGTGGCGCGGCCGGCATTGCGGATCGTGCGCGCAACGAGCGGTTGACCCGTATCGTCGAGAATGAGCGGCTCACCCGCATGCAGCAGCTGCTTGGCGAGCATGGCGTTACCATGTCGAAGCGTGAAATCGCCATGGCACAGAATGGCGACCTAAGCCTCAACCTGACGCCGGAAACTGCCGCACAGATGTGGCGCGGTGGCCTCATCAACGAAAGCCAACTAGGCGCCATTGCCAATGGCGGACGCGCGCGGTTCAGCTTCGCCGAGAATGATGTGCTGGTTTCCAGCTCGGTCGGGTTCCAGCAATCCGGGCGCAGCGATACCAGCACGCGGTTCGAGGCGGGGAAGCAAGCAGGCCCTGACACCATTGAGCATTTCCTGGGCGGCGGCGAACAGGGCCAGGCGATGATGCAGAACTGGCTGCGTGGCGGGTTCGAGATGGACCGGCACGGCAACTGGCGGCTCAATCCACAGGTAGCGGACACGCTCACACGGGATGTGCAGTCCATCATCGCACAAACTGGATGGCAGCGCGGGCTCACCCGATCTGCACAGGATCAGACCACAATGGGGACCAATGTTGGGCTTGAGCTGGGCGGTGGCATTTCCAATTCGGAAACGGAATCGGAAACGACCGGCGGTAGAGGTGGAGTGCCTCAGAAGGGGCAGAAAGCTCCACAAGGACCGGTAACACAACAGGCCCATACAACTAACGGCCGTGTCGGCGCGAATGTAGGATTTACAAGCCACGATGTGGGGGTCACGAATGAGACTGCAAGATCGTCCCTAGATGTAGTGAATCACGATGTTCGCAACGCCATAGCCGCCGCCGAGCGGGCCGCTGCCCGGTCCGGCCGCCCGGAAGAAGCCTTCTCGCGGGAATTGTCTGATCGTATCCTGGGGCCAACTGGTATGCGAAACCGCTATCTTCACGATGCCGACGCAGGGCGCGCCACTTTTGATGTGACCGGTCCACTCACATCGATCGAGCAGAATTCTATCCTGAAGTCTGGCCGGTTCTCGACCGATATTGACGGGAGCCCAGGTGACGGCGACGATAGCTTCAAGAAGCGTTAGTGACGATCCGGATGCTGTAGGCTTTCTGGACTGCCGATATACAGCCCTCCCGATCGCGGATGGTACATGTCTACCGACGGATGCGGGTGCCCAAATTTTCGACCGTCGACCTCATCGCCAAACGGATCCAAATCGACATTGAGCAGCTCGGCCCCATTTCCATCGCCGGAAATGGGTCGCCTGCCCAGCAAGTGCTGCGCATAGCCAACGCCCAGCACCATGAGTGCTGTCATCGGAAAGAACAGAATGTTCAGAAAGCCCGCCAGCGCGCTTTCGTAGAAAGCTGCCAGCGACAGAAACCTCGTCGATGCGGCCATACCCGCCCACCAGACGGGGATCGTTGCCCACCAAATTTTGGCATACCAAGGGTGCCAGAGCCAATCCGCCAGCTTTTGCTGCGGCAACTTCACCCCATTTTCGTCGATGTTGATGGCAGCATTCATCAAACTTGTCCTCAGAATTGGACTGTAGCAGAAAATGTGGCGGTGTTCCATCCTTCGCGAACAGATACGGAGAGCACCTCAAGCGTGAGGTTCGATTCTGGCTCAGTTGTGTGAATCGAACTTGTAGTCAACTGCCTTATGTTCATCGAGATAAGCGAAGTTCTCGCGCGCATCTCGTAATGTGGTTTCTCTAACTATAATTGGCCTACGTTTCTCAATTCGCTTTCCAGCGTCGTAAACGGCAAGACGAGCGTCAGTGGTTTATCTTGCAGAGGGACCGCACCGTAACTTGCATACCAGGCAGCGGCACGCTCACTCTTTGCATCGATGATGAGCATGACCCCACCGACTTCAGCGGCGACGCGAATGCACCTACGGCCGATCGCCCCCAGGAGTTGCCCGCCGAGCCCCTGTCCCTGCTGGCGAATGTCCGTCGCAAGCCGTGCGAGCCGAAAGCCGGGCACTTCATGCCTTGCGAGGCCACGCTTAACCAACTCAGGTGTATCGGCATAGTTCATGCTGCCGGGCGCGATGCTGTAGAAGCCAAGAACCGTTCTGTTGTCGGAGTCATCGATCGCCAGGAAGGTCTTGGCTCCTCCGGCCTCGTGGCTTTGCCGCGCATAGCGTTGCAGGAAGGTGTTCAGTTCCTCATCGCCGCAGTCGAACAAGGCTCGGTCATGGGCTTTCGAGATCGCTTCCTCATGCCACGAAGGAAGCATCATGCTCGCTTTGGCATCGCGGCGATGGCCGCGCGTAATTTCGCATTCGCCGGAGGTGGGTTGTCGAGCAGATCAAGCACGAGCAGGCTGTCTCTCTCGCTTAGCTTCGTCCGCTCGGCCTCTTCGATCACGCTTTCGGCGACACGAAGAGCCGATCGCGTAACAAAGGTGGTCAAATCAGTATGATTGAGCGCAGCCGCCCGGGCGAGCAAAGCCTTTTGCTCCGGTCGGATGCGCAGGCTCATGCGCTTGTTGTCTTCCACCACAGCCCGGGGCATCGCCACCTCCATTCGTACAATTTCAATTAGTACGCGAAATGATGCTGTTGGTCAAGATATGTACACCTTGAAGGAGTACGTTGCACCCCCTTTTCAAAATGCGGAGGAACCTCACTGGCATCACCATGCGTTCGCCGCGTGCGGGCGCATGGTCGACACCGTTCAGGACCAATAATCCTTCTTCTGCTGCGTCACCACTCGGAAGGATCTGAAGGCAAGCCGCGCCTTGCGTTGCCGTACTTCTCCAGCAAGATCGCCCAGCGCGCGCGCCAACTCAACTCGCGTCACTGTGCAGGCTGCGCCCACAATCACCTCGCGCAACGCAAGCTTGGGAGAAAATTCAGCAAAATATTTTCCGCTCTCCCGGTCCATATCCTCAAGTCCAACGAAAGCGCGGACCTCGTCCTCATATTTCCAATGCGTAAACTTGATGCAGGACAGCTCCAGCATGAAAGCTAGCCCCTTTTCCTCATCGTCCAGGATCGCGGGGTCAAAGGGCACGCGCTTCGCTTGATACTGAACCGGCTTGACGATATCGTCGGCTACATCGAAGCCAAGGCAAAGCCCGGAATGCTTCCCCGCATAATGCGACCATTGAACCGGATTATGCCACTTGCGACTGAAGCAGAGCAGACCTGCTCGCTCCGCCATCTGTGCCTTAGCGTGACGAAAGGCGGCACGCTCATCCGCGGTCCTGGATGCCACAGCCAATAGCTCGAACGGATCGTTGAGTTGATCGAACGTCGCGATCTTCAAGCGCCGGCGCTCGATGTTGGAGATGCCGTGTTCGGCAGGGACAAAGTGATAGAGGCGCATGATCTACGAATGCTTCCCAGGCAGCGTGGCCTGATCGCCCCTTCCTTCCCTCGAGAAGAGCCGTGGGCGCCAGGATCGAGGCAGGGTCGCCATGTCGCGGCGTGCAAAATGCCTCAACCTTGCAGCGGTATCGCGAACGGCGATACGTCCATCATCAACGTCTTCAAAATAGCTATCGTGCCGAATCGATAGCTGCTTTTCGAGGCTCGTGATCTGGTGGCTCACCTCATCGGGCAGAATCCAGCTCTCGCTGGCGATCAGGATGAAAAGCTGGTCCCTCGTCGAGCGGAACTCGTGATTGTCCGCTTCTTCCTCCGCCTCGTCACGCTCCCGGCCCCTGACTTCTGCATTGTAAGAACGTTCATAGGATCGGCGCATCTTTTCCAGCGCTTCGAATATCGCGGAATAGGCACGGGCTTTCAGTTCCCACGCCCGTTCGCGATAGGTCTTTCGTTCGGTCAGGACGACGCCCAGCCATATCCCGACTAACGGGCCGATCAGTGTAGTAATCAGCGGCAAATATGGCATCGAACCCTGACCTAACTTCTTCGCTGGTCTGGCCAGTCGTGCATAGCCGGACATCAGCATCTAACCTTCACCTCCGGACCGGCGGCATCAGATACACATGCATGCCGAACACTGACGATTAATGACAGCATGTGTTTGTGCTCCATAGAAGCGCCCCGCGCGCCCTATTGGAGAGCATCACGACGTTTCCATCGTTCTTCACGTAGAGAGCCGCATTCGGAAAACCGGGCGATGCGCTCGACCAATAGGGAACATTGACGTTGTTGTAGAGAACGAGATTGCCGTCCGTCTGAAAAGCCAGCCGCCCCATGACGCTCGCGCCGGCCGTGTTCGATGCCCATAGCGGCGTGGCATTCATGTATTGGACCACGTTAAAGTCTGATTGCGCTCTGAATGTGAACCGCCCATCCGGTGACATAATGGACTGATTGGAAAGCAGCGTCGTCCCCGGCGCGGCGTAGGTTGCAAGGCTCTCATTGAGCTGATGGAAGTTGATATCAACGACACCATTGGTCTGCGCCATGACGGTATCGAGCATGATCTGCGGCGTGTTCAGCGCAACGTAGTTGGTCTGGTCGCGGCAATCGACCCTGACCCAATCCTGATTGCCCCACCTATCAAGGCCGGGATGGCCTGTGGAAGAGACGTTCATGACCTTGCAACGGGACTGCAAGGGGTAGTTTGTCGATTCAGGATGGCAGATCGGAGCCGTAGTCCCGCGCTCCTGATAGCAACGACTGCGAGGAATCCACGCCTCCCAACGGGTGTAGCCATACTCTTTGGTGAAGTAGTAGCGTTCCAGCGCGTTGTTCTGCTGGGACAGATTTTCGGCCGCAAAGTGATCGGACCGAATCGCAGTGAGCAGCTTTCCCGTCTCAAATTGATATTGAGCAGGTGCATTCCAATAGGTTCGGCCTATTGAGCTTCCACTCACGCAACCAGGGCGATTGGGGGTAAGTTGAATATGGTATGTGGCATGGGTAGCCGAATTTGTTTGCGGCCATGAACTCGGTGCCGAAGGAAGGGGGAACAATCTCCAACCGCCCGCACGGGCGCCCGGCGTGGAATAGCTCGCTGATCTTGACCAAATCTGATCGTAGCAGCCGCCATCCGATGTGCGGATGAAGGACGCGCTGGTAGTGAATGTCACGTCAATCAAGTCGTAACCGTCACGGGCTTCGGAAAAGCTGAATTGGAAGTTCGAGTTAAACCCTCCCTGAAGGTTCTTCGAAACCATGATTCGGGTGTAGCCATCGGTTCCCAGAACAGGGAATGAGTTTGTGGCCGAATACGTTGCCCCCGTAACGCTATCGAAGTCTGTAACAATATAGGGCGAGTTTTCGTAAAGGCCGATGTTGCGCCGGTTCGGGCATGTCGCAGGATCGCCCGCGACAACTGCGCCAGACGAATTCAAGCAAACATCCTGCGTTAGATAGTCGTATAGCTCGGGGTGTGCTTGAGCATGAGCGGACGAAAAATTTAGTATTGAAAGCAATACGGCCGCTAGCGGAATAAAGTAGTTTCTCATTGAGACCTCCTATTCCCATTAATCCGTTAAATTTCCATTCGCCGACTTTCTGATAATTATCCCAAATGAAGTGCTTATAAATCCATCTATTGCGATCTTTAAATGGATGGGATCGCCTAATTTCTTGGCATGATCGGTTTTAGGATCATAGTGCCACGGCGGTAGATCAATAAACTGATCCATCGGGTGTTCGCCAAAGTCGAAATTTAGTGGCGCAACTTCGTGGCCCTTTTCCGCCATATGTCTGGCGAATTTCTCGATATGCTTTTTTTGATAAAGCACTGTCAGCCAGTTATCTATTGTCGGCCCATCATTCTCGACGTTCATTTCGAGCGTATGGATAGCCAATCCACCCGGCGATAAAGTATCGAGCGAATTTTCAATGAAGCGCAACCCGGCATCTATAGACCCAAGATGCTCAAGTGCACAAATCGACCAGCAAAAATCATAACCTCGAAGATCGCCTGGAATATTATTCATATCCACTGTTCGAATGGAGACAAACTGTTCGAACGTCTCCTTGTCGATCAGGTGCGATTGAAACGGGATTGGCGAAGAACCGAGATGTTGGTTGCTGCTGGCCCAACCGGCAGCCTCCGCGCTGGCGGCTGCCTCATCGCTCGCTGTGACCTGAACACCCTGTGCGGCCAGATAGCTAGGTATCGGTTCCGCGCCGCAGCCAAAGCCGAGTCCGCGCTTCCCGCTCGTCATGTGGCCGTTCTCATAGATCGCTTGGAGAACATACGTCAGTTCCCAGAGCTTTCGGTGATAGACGATGGCCGTTTTGAGTTGTGCCGCCCAATGGGCAACCCACTGGCTTTCAATGTCGCTTTGCGTCGATGCTTTCGAATCAAGGCCAACGAAGTGAGCTTGCGTTTCGGCGTTAACGGGCAATGCCGCAGCCATTTTCCGGCCTAGATCATAGCCGAACGCCTTCATATTCAGTTCGAGTATGCGGACGTTCTTCACAATATCGTTGAGCGCATTGAGATTCGGCTGAGCATCGTCTGTCACCAGATCAAGCAACCGCTTTAGAATGCGGTTTTTCAGTCTAGATCCCAGCGACACTTCGGAATTCCCTCCATCCAACGGAAGGAACGCACGCGCCCCCTCTATCATAGGGACACGCGAAAAACGAAAATTGGCAAGCTCCAGGCGCATAAAACCACCAAGCCTACATTGTCCCATGCGATCCGTTGGGAGCCGCTTTCGTTGCGTCCAGCAAGACAGTCCGGAAAGCTCTCAGTCCAGGCTATGTTTTCAGAGACATGGCATTGCCCAAGTTTCGCTGTTGCGCCTCGACCTCGGTCATGGCCGCTTCGGCCACCAGTGCGATTCCGATCGACAACCTCTGCCCCTGCAACAGACGAGGTGGGTGGCCGATATTGATTATTTAGGATATTACGCTATATCCGTATCCGACATATCCGATTGGATCGATTCATGGCAACGATTTATCCCGATGAGCCAGGCGCTGTTGCGTTCGAGACTCTATCCGGCACGGCAGCCGAGGTTCGCAAGAAGCTTCGGTCGGCCGACGACGATCAAGTCGTCGCGCTGGCGCTGGAGCATGGAACTCCGAAGCTTCGGCAGGCGCTCGCTCAGGCCGTCACTCTTATCACCCCGCTCATTCTCGCGCGTCTTGCCCGCCGTGATCAGGAAACGCTCGACAAACTCGTCGACGCGCTCGTTCCGCAAGTTCCGCCTCCACAGCATCTTGTCGCAGAGGCCAGAATGAACGCCGAGGCACGGACAGAGGTGCTCATGTCGGCCGAGTGGCTAACCGCCGCGCAGCTCTCCGAACTTGCGGGATTCAGTGGCCAGAACGCCAGTGCCCAGCCCAACAAGTGGAAGCGCGATGGAAAGATTTTCGCCGTCCGCCAGCAGGGGAATGACTATTATCCTGGATATGCGCTTGACGCCGACGCCAGATACCGTCCGCTGAAGGGACTCGCGCCCATTCTCAAGCGTTTCGGAAACGATCTCGAGGACTGGGACATCGCTATCTGGTTCGCTTCGGTGAACAGCTTCCTGGGCGGCGTCCGGCCAATGGATATGCTTAAGAGTGATCCTGATCGCGTGCTGGCAGCCGCTCAAGACGAGATCGACGGCGTCCTGCATGGTTAGGAAAAAGGGCACCATCACCCCGACGCCTAGCCCTGCCCCGCTCGCTCCAGCGCCGGTGATTCCAACCGCGGCAAGCACGGGCGTCATCATCCCGACGCCTCCTACCGATCTCGCCAAGCTCATCTGCACGACCACCTGGCCAAAGACGCGGCTGATCCACCGCATTCATCAGGACCGTTTTCGGGGAGAGGAGTTCAATCCGGGGCCGGATGGTAATGCGCGCTTCAGCCCCATCTGCGATGCCAAGGGCAATTCGATCCCGACCATCTATGGCGGCGAAACCTTCGACTGCGCGGGGATGGAATCCGTCTTTCATGACGTACCCTTCGCGCCCGGGCTCAAGTCTCTCGCGAAGCGCAAGCTCAGGGGGCACCATTATTCCCAAGTGCTCGCGACGACCGATCTGCTACTCGTCGATCTCAGCAGCACGGCTTTGCGAAATCTCGGGATCAAGCGCGGTGAGCTGATTGAAACCGAAAAAGACGTCTATCCCCAAACCCGCAAATGGGCAGAGGCGATCCACGCGCAATGCCCTGATGTGCAGGGTCTGTGCTGGGTATCGCGCCAGGACGATCGATCGCTGGCCATCATGCTGTTCGGTGACCGGACCGGGACGGCCCCGCTATCTGCACACGCATCGGCGGTGGATATCGTCAACGACGCAGCGACCTACGCAGACATCATCAAGCTGGCGGAGCGCATTGGCGTCAACATCACTGGCAAATAGATCGCTCAGCGATGAGGCTGCCGGCAGCGCCGATACCCCCTCCCCCTCCTCGCGCTACGCTTCCTCAACCAAACCCCTCTGCGAAGAGGCAAAGCAATCGCTCTAAGACGGTCGGGCGGCACCTCGCGATTGTCGAACCTGCTAATCGTCGCCGTGAGGTTATTCGCTGTCGTTCACTTCTCTTAGTATCTGCCCATCCATTAAGGCTCGGGCGACGAGAGCCGACCGTTTATAAACGCCGTAACGTTGCATAGCGACCGATATGAAATATTTGACCGTGGCTCCACCAAGACCAAGGATCTTGCCGATTTCCCAATCGGTCTTGCCGAGCGCGACGAGTGTCGTGCATTCAGCCTCCCGACGGGTGAGCTTGGGGCCAGCATTCCGCCGTGCGGGCTGATACAGGCGCAGGGCCATGTTGAACCCGAAAGAAGCGATGACATGAAGTGCAGCCAGAAGGTCGGGTGTTGCCTCAACGACCCGGGAGGCTGCGAAGGTACAGGACGCGCGCGGTTCTCCCGGAACATGCAGAGGCACCGTCACGCCATGCGAAAGACCATGGACCCGCGCCGCTCCGAAGAGCGCCAGTTGCGGTTCGCGTAGGGAAACTATCGCTGGTATTTCATCCCACGAAAAAGGTCGATCAAGCAGCTCGCTGACTTCGTAGACGGGATCGAACACATAGTGATGATTCTCGATGTAGGAGTTTATGAATTCGGCAGGGTAGTTCGTCACCACCAAGGCACGTTCGGCGAGGCGCGGCAGATTCCCGTGCTGAACCAGCGCCACATGATCGAAGCCCATTTGCTTCGCACCGCGAGCCAGGCTTTCGCAAAGTGAATCGAATGACGTCGCCTTGAGAATCTGTGAGAGAATGTCGCGCAGGTGAGGTCCAATAAACACAGGATTCCTCCTTGCTGGAACGGGACTCCTCAATCCGGCCGCGCGCGTGAATCCAAAGCCGGGGTCGCTCGTCCATGGCCAATGCCATGGTATGCGGCCCAGGCGGTCGCGAACCACACTGACACACAGGCGTCCTTGCCTTTACGCACGGAACGGGAGTCACATTTCTGCAAACAAATGATGCAACCATACCTCGTTAGACACTTTGAGCCGGTCATTCTGGCAATGGCCGTAGAAACTTTTTGCTGCCAATTGAGTCCGTTCTCGCGGAATCCTCGTGCCCACGCCCGGCAATCGCAGCAATATCGGCCTATTTTCCTTCAGGAACGGCCTCGCGAGATGATTGCAGGCCACTGGTCTCACCAGGGGAATGAAGCCGCCTCGTCGTGAATTGCGAAATGTCGCTGAAGGCACTTTCGAAGACGGCGGCCGTCCAAAACTGCGGAAAGCCGTAATTGTTGGCTTGCAGCCCCCCGGATAGGCGTGAACGGCAAAGTTGCCGAAGGAACAGCATCCATGTCTGATTGCACGTCGTTCCCCAGCCTAGCCTACTCTTCAGGCCCGGAACGGCTCGTGGCGCTGGGCCGAAACGTCATCGCAACGGAGGCGGAAGCGCTCTGGGCCTTGGGAAACGAGCTCGACCAGTCCTTCGGCCACGCCATCGCGACACTTCAGCAGACCAAGGGACGTATCTGTGTCTGCGGGCTTGGTAAATCCGGCCATATCGCGCGAAAGATCGCTGCGACGCTTTCCGCCACCGGCTCCCCAGCGATCTTCCTCCACGCAAGCGAGGCGGTGCATGGCGACCTGGGCGCATTGCACGAAGCCGATACGCTTCTGATCCTTTCCAATTCCGGCAGCACTCGCGAATTGGGTACGATCCTCTTGCGCGCGGATCATATGAATATTCCGATTGTTGCGATTACGTCGGCCCGCGGTTCGCGCCTTGCCGAAGCGGCCGAGACTTGCCTGTTTCTCCCCAACAAGGCGGAGGCTTGTCCTCACCAGAGCTCTCCGACGACATCCACAACGATGATGCTCGCTCTGGGTGATGCACTCGCGATTACTCTGATGCGGTTGAAGGGCGTTACAGCCGCAACGTTGCATAGCTTTCATCCCGGAGGCCGGCTTGGTCTCGACCTTGTGACGGTAGAAAGCTTTATGCATCGGGGAGAGCAATTGCCCATCGTGGCAACCGACGTTTGCATGCAGACCGTCGTCGCCACAATGAACGAAGGTGGTTTTGGCGTCGCCGCAGTTGTCGATGAAAAAGGACATCTTGAGGGCGTCATTACCGACGGAGATCTCAGGCGGCATGCTCATTCGCTCCGAGGAGCAGTCGCACGCGATGTCATGACACGTAATCCCCATGTGCTTTTCGGAGGCATGCTAGCGCGAGACGCGCTGGAGATGCTCTCAGACGCCCGCATCACGTCACTGTTAGTGATGGATGCCGAGGATGAGCGGCGGATTATCGGTCTCGTTCACATCCATGATCTGCTCCGTCTCGAGATCGGTTGATATGCGCGTTACCATCGTCATCCCTGCCCGCTATGAATCCTCGCGGTTTCCGGGAAAGCCGTTTGCGCAGCTTAAGGGAGCCTCTGGGACTGAACGATCGCTGTTGGAGCGCACTGTCAA
This sequence comes from Sphingobium yanoikuyae, assembly GCF_034424525.1. Taxonomy (NCBI): domain Bacteria; kingdom Pseudomonadati; phylum Pseudomonadota; class Alphaproteobacteria; order Sphingomonadales; family Sphingobiaceae; genus Sphingobium; species Sphingobium yanoikuyae. The sequence continues at coordinate 1,048,340 of NZ_CP139979.1, read as the reverse complement.
TGCTGCCTTGGCCGTCTGCCCTACAATTGAGGTCGTTGTAGCAACCGACGACTCCCGGATTGCGGACGCTGCCCGCTCAGCTGGAGCCCGTTCAACCATCACGTCCTCTCTGTGTTTGAATGGCACTGAGCGCTGCGCTGCAGCGATTGAGGATGGTGCCGTTGACGCCGACGTCATCGTCAACCTGCAGGGAGATGCGCCCCTCACGCCACCTAGCGCCATCGCTGCCCTCATTTCAGAAATGAGCACTGACCCCACTGTCATGGTCGCCACCGCCATGACGCGATGTGGCTCTGACACGGTGACCCGGCTGCGCGCAGACGAAGCAGCAGGCCGCATTGGCGGCACGACCGTCGTCACGGATGGGGCTGGAGATGCGTTATACTTCTCCAAGCGGCTGCTGCCTTATGGCGGCGGTAGCGTTGAATGTCCGATTTTTCTCCACCTTGGCCTGTATGCCTATCGCCGCCGTGCGCTCTTACACTATGCAGCCCTGCCCCCCGCTCCGCTCGAAGCAGCCGAGGGACTGGAGCAACTTCGTTTTCTGGATGAACGCATCCCGATGCGAATGGTAGAGATCAGCGAGCCAGCTGGTGGTCTCTGGGAGGTCAACAACCCCGGCGACATTTACATCGTCGAGCAGGCTCTCGCGTTGCGTGGTATCGCGTGATGGGGTTGGCCAAATGTCGTCCATGATGTTTCGCGACAGGCAGATTGGGCAGGAAAGCCCCCTCTTCCTGATCGCCGGCCCTTGTGTGCTGGAGTCCCTGGAATTGTCGTTGCGTGTCGCGGAGCGGTTATCGCAGATCGCTTTCCGGCATGACATCCTGATCATCTTCAAGGGCTCGTTCGACAAGGCAAATCGGACTTCACTGACATCCTATCGAGGTCCAGGACTTGATGACGGCCTCGAAATTCTCCGCTTGGTCGCCGAGAAGACGGGATTGCCCGTTCTGACGGATGTTCACGATCCCGCTCAGGTCAAGTCAGTGGCTGAGGTCGTCGATATACTGCAGACGCCCGCGCTACTTGCGCGCCAGAGCGACCTGATCGACGCGGTTGCGCGCTCAGGCCGGGTCGTCAATCTCAAAAAAGGGCAGTTCATGGCCCCCGGAGATATGGCGCACGTGCTCGATAAAGCGCGATCTGCGGCCGTTGCAGCCGGCCAGGATCCGAACTCGTTTCTCCTCTGCGAACGTGGCGCCAGCTTCGGCTACAACAATCTGGTCACCGATCTGCGGAGCCTTTCCGTCATGGGTGACACGGGCGCACCAGTCGTGTTCGACGCCAGTCATAGCGTGCAAGCACCCGGGAGCCTTGGGAACCGATCGGGCGGTGAGCGCCGATATGTGCCGCTGCTGTGTCGGGGGGCGGTGGCGGCAGGCGTCGCGGGCCTATTCATTGAGACGCATCCCGATCCGACCAAGGCGCTGTCGGACGGCCCGAACTCCTGGCCACTCGATCTTCTCGATCCGTTGGTAGAGCAGCTCGTGGGTCTCGACCGTTTCGTCAAAGGCAGCCTTGCGGCCTATCCATCAGCACATTGACAGAAAGAGAAGGTACGAGGTTGCAGAAGGATTGGGTCGAACGCGATCAGCAGCCGCCGAGCGACACGCCAGGCGCATGAACGACATCGTTCCTGTTATCCTCTCGGGCGGCTCCGGGACGCGCCTCTGGCCCTTGTCGACACACCATAGTCCAAAACAGTTCATTCCTCTGCTGGGAAGCCAGAGCCTGCTGCAGCAGACCATCCTTCGCGCACGGCAAACAGGTATCGCGAAGGCGCCAATCCTGGTGACGAATATCGCCCACGTCGCTCAGCTTGAATGCCAACTGAAGGAAGTAGCTTGTGTGCCTTTCCGGCTCATACTGGAGCCCGAAGGACGCAACACGGCTCCGGCTATCGCCATGGCCTCCCTTGAGGCGCCGACCCCGAAAAGTTTACTCCTCGTCTTGCCGAGTGACCATATCATCAAAGATGTCGCTGCTTTTGGGGCAGCGATACAGCAAGCCGTGCCGCTGGCCGAGCAAGGGTGGATGGTCACATTCGGTATTCAGCCAGACTATCCCGAGACGGGATATCGCTACATCCGCAGCGGAGTAGAGATTTCGCACGGCGTGCATGATGTCGAGGCATTCGTCGAGAAACCGGGCGCGACAAGTGCTGCGGCGATGATCGCCGACGGTGGGCATTTCTGGAATGCCGGGATTTTCCTCTTTCGGGCTGACATCATGGTCGAAGCGATAAGAGCGCACGCTCCAGATGTTCTGGCGGCGGCTGAACAGGCTCTCGCATTGGCGCACCGCAGCAATTTCACTGTAGCACCTGATCCGGCCGCCTTTGGAGACGCACCTGCGACCTCGATCGATTATGCGGTGATGGAGAAAGCAACCAAGGTCGCGGTTGTTCCAGTTAGCATTGGTTGGTCGGACCTCGGTAGCTGGGACATGCTTCACGCTGTCGGTGAGCGCGATGCCGCTGAGAATATGGTCGACGGCAATGTAACGGTGATCGAAGGTCGCAATTGCCTGTTGAAGACTACAGGCCCTCTTATCGCAACGATTGGGGTGTCCGACCTAATCGTCGTCGTTACCCCAGATGCAGTGCTTATCGCCCCACGTGGCCGATCGCAGGATGTTCGCCGGCTAGCCGAAAAGGTTGGAAATCCTTCGGCGCCTGTGGAGTCCAACCGGTAGGTCGACGACATCGCAAAATTGGAGCCCTTTCGATGTTGCAGCCGAAGTTCCATGATCGCGGCGGAGCCGGAGGAGACGTCCGGTTCAGGCTCGGCTATGCCGAACTGCTCACGCCCCACTATGTTTCAAAACCTTGGGGTCGGAGACCTCTCTCGGATGACCCATCGGGTGGGCAACTGATCGGAGAAATAGTCTATCGGGTGCCCGACGTCGGTCTGACGATCAAATGGCTGCAAACGAGCAAGCCCTTATCCGTGCAAGTACATCCGCAAGGCGCAGGACGGAAAGATGAGTGGTGGTACGTGGTTGAGACCCAAGCTGAGGCTTACATCGATCTTGGGCTAAAGGAACCCTTAGCGCGGACGAAAATCGCCGAGGCAGCTCGAAACGGCAGCCTACCCTCATTGCTCAATCGTATCACTCCGGTCGTGGGTTGTTCCTATTTTATTAGGGCTGGCACAATCCACGCCCTCGGGCCTGGGCTGACCGTGCTGGAAGTTCAGGGAATGAGCGACGTCACCTATCGCCTGTTCGATTACGGGCGGGATCGTGCGCTTCATCTTGCAGAGGCGCTCTTCGAGGCGAGAACGGAGACCGGATCGGTTGAGGTCATGCCCGATGGCCTTGCTTCGTTTACGATCACTCGCTTCGATGTGGAGATCGATAGCCGTGTTACGGTCATCTCTGATCGGGCATGTCTGGCGATCGTGTCAGGCGAAGGGATTGTGGACAATCAAGCGTTTGCCGCGGACCAATGCTGGTTCGCGCATGGCCCCATGTCACTGCATGCAAAAAAGCAGACGTGCATTATACTCGTCGAACCGCGAAATGCGTCTCAAACGAGATTAAACTTGGCGGGGGCAAGCAAACTGACTCGTCCCAGCAGGTTCGCCTGACTCGGCGTGGCGCGAGCTGGGACATAACGGTCATTCCAACAATAACCGTGAATGGCTCTTTTCAGTAATTGCGGACGGGTTAGCTCGGGCGGCTCTGATCCATCGAAGTTGGCTGCGACCATGTCCGCAATTCTGACAAGCGAGGTTGCGATTGGCCTCCGGCTGGGCGCTGCGACCGACCGGACTCCAGCGATCGATCATGGGACTTTCTTTATTGTAGTCTGGGTTGGAACGGTTGACGCAGAGTGCTTCGGAGTAGGGCTGACGGGGCATGGCGCGGCGGCGGCTACCTTCGGCTTCGCGGCAAGCGGCAGCAGGTCAGCGGCCACCGCGACGGACAAGAAAAGGCTGCCCACAAGCATCGAAATCCAAAGGATATATCGCGACACATAGAGATAGGGGAAACCCAGCGGGCGGCCGCCCGAGCGGATATAATTCTCATACCCCACTGGCCCGGTTGCCGGATGCAGCCGAGGCTCCAACTCTTCCTTGATGTAGCGCTCGAGTTGCTTGACCGAATTGTAGCGCGAAACCTGCCTTAGGAAGACGACGACGCTGATCAGCACCGGCAAGATTAGGATCACGGTCAGACCCGCGTGGGTGAGCGCTTCATTGGTCAGCGACCAGGAGTAGATCGCGGCACAGGCCAGGGGAGCGATGGTTTCCGACCGGATGAGATCCTCACGCAGGAATTTGAGCCGGGCCTGCATCGCCTCATATTCGGTGATCAGGAAATTGGGCGCGGCCGGCGCTTGATCAGTAGTGGACGTCATGTCGATTAGCCTTTCCCCAACACGCCCGCGCTCGTTCAACTGACGAATCGAGTACACACGACTGGCGTCGAGGAACAACAAAAGTCACGCCCGGTCGAGTCAGATCGACGTGTCTTTGGCCTGCAACAAAATCGCACATTAATTGACGGGGTTACGATACTGTCGTTCAGTATAAATTGAGCCATATTGGCGCGATTGTAGAAAGGACGAGCATAACCGCCATCGGCGAAGGCATGGCGCAGCCACTGAAATCTCCGCGAGCACCAGCGGCGCGCCATCGCGGTCCTAGATGTCGGCGGTTTAGATCAAGGCGTGGACGAGATTGCCGTTGGTGTCGGTCTGGATGCGGGCCCTTCGACTTCGCTTGGGAGAGCCTCCAGTCCCGTGGTCTTTTTGCCCGCATCATATAAGCTAAAGTCGGCTACGGAATATCTCTGGGACTTGAGTCCTTGTGCGTGCTTAGCTCGATAGCGCGTCATCAGCCATTTCGCAGCATCTGAGCTAATTCCGACACCACAGCCGCCTCGACTTCATCTCTTCGGATATGACGCAATAGAAGCTGGCGAGTGATCTCGCTGCGATCCAATGCGCCGAAAAAATGATGGCCCTGTCCGATCTCACAGCCCAAACCCCGCAAACTTGCTGCCTGTTCAAGGGTCTCAATACGCGCGGCAATGACCTTCATGCCCAATGTCCTGCCGATATCCACGACGGATCGAACAATGGCACGACAGGCCTCCGAGGATTCAACCCTCGATGTGATCGGGTGATCAATTTTGAGGGCATCGACGGGAAATGAAAGCAGGTGGGTCAGCGAGGCATAGTCAGAACCAAAGTCGTCCAAAGCCAACCGCACCCCCAATTCTCTCAACTTGACGGTCGCATCCGCCAGAATCTGATTGCGCTCGCCAAGCGATGCCCTTTCGCGGAGTTCGAGGATCACGTACTCAAGAGGAAGATTTTCTGTCGCGCACGCCGATTCAATGTCCCGAGCAAGCGCACTGCCAAGCAGATCTGCCGCAGAGATGTTGAGCCCAACGTGTTGGAACGGGATACCGAGATCAATCCAACGCCGAACATCGGCAGCAACGATCGACAGCATCCGGCGCGTGATATCTGAAGCGATACGCGCATCTGTGAAAGCGTCATCAAACGATGCGGCTGGAATCACGTCGCCATCTACTGTCTTCAATCGGCAGAGCGCCTCCACCCCAACAATCTTGGCCGTGTCGAGACAAACCAGAGGTTGATAATATGCATCGATGCGATGCTCACGCAGAGCCGCCGCAACCATACTGATCGTGGAAAGTCTGTCGAAAATTCGACTTCCAATATCCGGACTGTATCGGACGAAGCCTCCGCGCCCGATATCCTTTGCGTGATAAAGCGCCAGGTCGGCGTGACGCTGCACCTGATCGGCTGTTTCGTCGGCTGCTAATGGCGATGCACCGCCCATCGTCGCTCGAGGCACCATCACATGGCCATCGCAATCGATCGGATGTTCGATTGCAGCGCGAATGTGCTCTGCGATGTGTTCAAGATTGTACGCGGCCTCCGGTGATTTCTGAAGCAGCACAGCGAATTCATCTCCGCCGATGCGGAATGCAGGGTCTGGTTCGACGGCTTTGGAAAGGCGAGAAGCCACCTTTTGTATCAGAAGGTCGCCAGCATGATGGCCGAACGTATCGTTCGTTGTCTTGAGGTTGTCGAGGTCGAGAAGCAGCAAAGCCCAGCTCGTCGGCTGCTTGCAGGACAGCTGGGACACCGCCTGTTTGAATCTCCCCTGATTTGGAAGGCCAGTAAGCGCGTCGATGTTCGCTTTCTGCTCCCGTTCGAACTGGCAATCATTCCGCTCAATGGCGATGCCACTAAGGCGCGCGCATGTTTCAGCCATGAGTTGCTCGTCTGGGGTTAGTTCCCGGCTTTCGCGCAAATATACCCTAAAGGCCCCTTTCAGGAGACCGGCGCTATCATGGACGGGCACCGATAAATGCGACCGTAGCTCCATGGACGGCGATAGGTTGCGCACATGATACTCGCGGGAATCGGTTGCGCTTTCGGGCGCGAGGTCGATTTTGTGCATAACCACAGCGGCTCCGCGCGGCTCGGCCTGCTCCCTCATCTGAACTCCGCTCTGAAGCGCCCCAGAGTTGTCTGAAGAAGCAGAGGGTCGTGTCCCACGGGGTGGTGTAGGAAGGTTTCCCTGAGAGGGTGGCCACCGTCGATCTTCTGGTAGGGTTCGGATGCGAACTCGAACCTGGAGAAGAAGACGATGACCGACGACAGAATGGCCCTTGTTGAGCTGATTGAGCAAGGGGCTGATAGTGATTTGGTGCGTGAGATGCTGGCTTTCGCCGCAGAGCGCATGATGGATCTGGAGATCGAGGCGAAGACGGGCGTGCCTTGCGGATCACGCAGCCCGGAGCGGCTGAACCACCGCAACGGCTACCGCGAGCGCAGTTGGGATACGCGCGCCGGGCGCATCGAACTAGCAATCCCGAAGCTGCGCAAGGGCAGCTACTTCCCGAGCTTCCTGGAGCCGCGCCGCACCGCCGAGAAGGCTTTGGCGGCAGTGATCCAGGAAGCCTATGTCCACGGCGTCTCGACGCGTTCGGTCGACGATCTGGTAAAGGCGATGGGCGCCAGCGGTGTTTCGAAGAGTCAGGTCAGCCGTTTGGTTGCCGAGATCGACGAGCGGGTGAATGCCTTCCTCACGCGACCGATTGAAGGCGAGTGGCCCTATCTATGGATCGACGCCACCTACCTCAAAGTGCGCGAGGGCGGACGGATTGTCTCGACGGCGGCGATAATCGCGGTGGGCGTCAACACCGATGGCCGACGGGAGGTGCTGGGCGTGGCCACCGGCCCGTCGGAAGCCGAACCTTTCTGGAAAGCCTTCCTGCGCTCTCTGGCCGACCGAGGCTTGCGCGGTGTGAAGCTGGTCATCGCCGACGATCACAAAGGGCTGCGCGCCGCCGCCAGCAAGGTATTTTCCGCGAGCCAGCAGCGCTGCCGAGTGCACTGGATGCGCAATGCGTTCGCCCATGCCGCGCCGAAACAACGACCCGCTGTCATTGCCATGATCAAGACCATCTTCGCGCAGGAAACGGCCGAGGCAGCGCACCAGCAGTGGGACCAGGTTGCAGATGCCCTGCGCGAGAAGTTCCCAAAGCTGGCCGACATGATGGAGGCATCACGCGAGGACGTGCTCGCCTACATGGCCTTCCCCAAGGATCATTGGGCGCAGATCTCGTCCACCAACCCGCTGGAAAGGGTCAACAAAGAAATCAAGCGGAGGGCCGACGTGATCGGCATATTCCCGAATGACGCTGCCGTCGTTCGTCTCGTCGGAGCGCTCATGCTGGAGCAAAACGATGAGTGGGCCGTATCGCGCCGTTACATGACGCTGGAAACTCTCGGCTCGGTGAGCCATAACCCCATTGTCAGCTTGCCAGCACTGGCCGCCTGACCTGAACCCGATCCTGCCGTAGATCGACGGTTCCTACACCACCCCGTGGGACACGACCAAGCAGAGGTCGCAAGAGGACGCAATTGGCCCTGCGGGTCCACACCAAGCACAGTACAAATCATGTTCGGGAATCGCTGGGATGGTGCTTCACAAATCTGCTCAAGGATCATTGAGAGGGGAGCGTTGGTTGCGATCAATTCAAGTATACCGACACGAAATTGGAGCATAAACGTCTCGAAGTTGAGAATATTCTCAACAATATTATCGTGATCGCGTAGAGGAGTGCTGACCGGAGAGCATGAATTTCAGTTTAATCATCCATTATGGATGGACATGCATGACCGCCCCCATTCAAGGCGATTCACTCGACCAATCCGCGCTGACCTAGTGTGCGTGGTCGAAGCGCTATGTCCATTTTTGTCGCTGGATCAATTCGACTGAGAGCAGCCTGGGTTAAGTCTTGCTCACTCCAGTTGACCGAATCATGGCCCTGCATGAGCTGTTGCCTTGTTCGAACGTATGTCTCGGCGTCTTGCAGACGCCCCAAAGGCCCCGGAAACGCAGGAGCGATTGAAGCGCTTCGCCTTTCTCGCGCTGTCAGTATTGCCTGTTGTCCGGAAGGAACCCATCGACCGTGCAGCATAGATGTATCTACACTGTTGATACGGCCATCTGCTCAGCAGGCCATATGTTTAGGCGGCCGTGGGGAGCGGGTCGGTCCCCTCGCTCAAGATGGCGAGATATCGTCGGTAGCTGAACACGCGCCCTCGTTTGCGCCCTGTGATTTCCTCGACGATACCAAATCGCTCCAGATCGACGAGCGCAGCATTGACCGTGGGCGCTGAGAGACCTGTTTTTTGAACAAGCTGATTGGCCGTCAGGAACGGGTTTTGCTGAAACAGATCGTGGATACGCAGCGCGGAGCCTGCCCGGTCACTGTCTGTCGTAATCCGCTCGCGGTCTTCCTTGAACAGATCGACGATCCGCGTGGCTGCATCGAACGCCTGATTAGCCGTATCCGCAACGCCGGTGAGAAAGAAGTCGAGCCAGGCTTCCCATGCCCCGTGCTCGCGCACTTCCTGAAGCAGGCGGTAATAGTCGGCGCGATGCGTTTTAAGGTAGAGGCTCAGATAGAGCAGCGGCTTGCGCAGCACACCGTTGACGCAGAGGTACAGCGTCACCAACAAGCGACCGATCCTGCCATTGCCATCAAGGAACGGGTGGATGGTCTCGAATTGGACGTGCAGCAGCCCGGCCTTGATCAGGGCGGGCAGACGCGAACCGTCCTCGTGCATGAAGCGCTCAAGCGCATCGAGACATGCATCCATCTCTGTCGGCGGTGGCGGCACGAATAGTGCGTTGCGTGGACGTGAACCACCGATCCAGTTCTGAGACCGCCGAAACTCGCCGGGATTTTTCGTGCCGCCGCGCCCGCTTTGCAACAGTCGCTCATGCATCTCGCGGATCAGACGTAGTGACAGCGGCAGGTTTTCGAGACGCTCCAGCCCATACATCATCGCATCGACATAGTTCGACACTTCACGAATGTCGTCGATCGGCTGGCCAGCCTGCGCCTCGGTTTCGAAGCGGAGCAGGTCCGAAAGAGTCGATTGTGTGCCCTCTATCTGGGATGAAAGGACGGCTTCCTTCCGCACGTACATATAGAGGAACAGTTCTTGGCGCGGCAGCAGCATAGTGATGCCGTCCAGGCGCCCCAAGGCACGTTCCGCCAGACTTAGCCGCTCCAGAAGGGCCAGCACATCAATCGGCGGCTGCGGCGGTAGCGGGGGTGGTACGAAGCCGCGCACGATCTCGCCCGCAACGGGGGTCTCGACAAAGCGGCCTAGCCGGATATTGGATGCTGATTCGGACATGCCCCACTATGCGGGAGCAGCCTTATTTAAGCAATGAGCCATTGGCTTAAATAGCGTCTCAACTAAGATAAGCGCACTTAAATAACCGTCGACACCATCATTCTGAGGGATACGCCCTCCGCGGACGACGGTAGCCACGAATTCGTGTAGCCGCCGTCTCATATGCGAGAGCTGTCATCACCACCGGCGATCGACTGTGCGGGAATGCAAGACAGCATCCTATGGCTGCTGTTGTTCGGGCAACCGCTCACGATCGAAATTGAAGCTTTGAAGCTTTGCATCAAGCCCCTTCACGACATCGGCAGTAAGGTCGTTAGCAAAATTGCCGCCCAGCGATGCGTTCCGATCGAGCAGCAGCCCGCATTTCCTACTCGTATAGGCTTGCGCGATGACCGGCTGCACCTCGGTTGAAATGCGTTCCATGGCCTTGGCCCGCGTTGCGTCAATTTCACGGCTGTTGTGGGCCGCCTTGCGCTGAAGAGCCGTCCAGCGGGTAGCGAGTCCGTCACGCTTTTGTTTGGTCTGCGCGTTGTCCGGCTGACCTTCCAGCGATTTTACCTCGGCCTCCAATGGGGTGCGTTGCTGGTCGATTTCGGCCTGTGCCGTTCGTGTCAATTCGGCCAAGCGCGTGGTGGCCGCTTTCGCCACAGCCGCGTTCGCGAAGATCGCTTCGCGTGACAAGAGACAAATGCCGGGGATCACAGGTCCACCGAGGCCTTGCGCAGGCGTCGGTGTTTGCGCCGCGAGAGATACAGGAGCCGCACCGGCGGCAAGGAAAGCGAGAATCGTGGAAAACCGAGACATTGTCAGTCCTTCTCATGAATTTGAAGGGCATCGCCAACGACCGCCGGCGCCCCCTCTTTTGGTTCTGGAGTTTTGCGCGACAAAAGCTCAGGGAATAGGTCGATCGAAGTAAGATGCAGGGTGATGAGCCCCAACCACCCACGAGCATTCCACTCTGCCAACGTTGGCCCATCGAGCGCTGAAAAGCGCTCAGCGTCCACCACCTTGAAGCCGTCACGCGCAATATTACGCCCATCGGGCAGAACAATCCCGACCTGCCGCTCTACGAGCAAATCACGGCCATCGAGCGCTCGCATGAACGCCACGGTGGCTTCGACTTCGCCGCGGAATGCCTCGCAGAAGGCCAGCGCACGCTCCGTCATCATCGCCGGCCGACCATTTTCGAAAAGGGGCTGACCTTCGTCTTCGACGAGACCGTCACATTCAAAATCGATACCCAGGATGTAACGGTCAGTCTCTTCAATCCGAAGGAAACCGAACGGATATCGGCGTGCGTAGGCGGGAATATAGATTCCTTCCGCCCAATTCCCTTCGTTAAGGAATGCGTTGCGACCATCGAGCCCTAGAATTGCGTGTGGGGTGCCATCGGCGCTGGCGAAGACTATGGGATAGTGCCGCGCCGCTCGCCCGAACTCGCTGACCACAATGGGAATAGAGGGTGTTTCAGCGGTGAAGGAATAGTCACCTTCCTTGAGCCGCAACCCCGAATGGAGGGTCACGTCAAGCGGCCGCAGGGAACGGTAGAACAGCGGCTGGGTCGGCTGGGGGCTCGTTTCGGGTGCGGCCATGGCTGGTCTCTCGATTCGCTCTGCGCAGTCAGCGAAGATCCACTGGCTGTTGGCAGCGTTCCTAACGGGGCAATCGCGCACTAACTATTGTGGACTCCCGCAATTTAACCGGCACCCATTTTCGACGATACTCCGCCCAGCGCATTCGGGAGTGCGCATCAGGCAGGGTGGACAGTGCAATTCTGATCAGCGAGCGCATTGCGGGTTTCGGGCAAAACCGAAGATGGGGCGGCATGTTAGCCAGTCGCCGGCCGGTGCTGCGCGCACCTCCTTTCCCTGGCTCCAAGCCAGTTGGACGGCCGGCACTGCGGAAGCCCGGCCAACTGACCGCATCATATTCACATACCATCGATATTAATGAGATTTCCGCACAAATTGCCAAGGCGCGGGTGGGTGGAGATTTCTGGCAGCCGTCCCCATCACGGCCAACCAATCCACGGCCGTCAGTCGCAATGGAACGGCCCTCTCTCACCTTCGATCCATGGCCAATGATTGAAGAGAGCCAGCCAATCATTGCCGCCAGCGGCACCGAGATGGCGTTGCTTGCCGCCGCCGCTGGATGCGCAGTGCTGCGCCCAGGAGACCGTCGGCCATACCCGCGCGACAATCTGTTGGGCAACCTCCTCCATCGCCTTGTTGCGTTCGACTATTTCGATCCGTGGAATGGGCAGCCGATCTCGATTGCTGCGTGGATAGACATTCTCGCAGAGTGGCGGCGCACGATCGATCGAAATCGTGAGATTGCCGTAGTGTGCGGCATTGCGGCTTGGAAGCGCTCTGCCCTGGCTACACATCTTTGGTCCGGCAAGGCGCCGACATTTACAAAGACACCTCCGGAAGGACCCTCCCCGCCTGGAAAAAATGTCGCCGTCTGGCCGTCCCGTGTTTCTCCAGCGGACCGCGACCGGGTTCGCGCCGACGATGGCCTGATCGTCCAGATCGAAGACGGTTTTATCCGTTCCGCCGGACTTGGCTCACGGTTGGTTCCTCCTTGTTCCATCGTGGTCGATTGGTCGGGTATCTACTACGATCCTCGTGAGACGAGCGACCTCGAAACCCTCCTTTCCAGCGCCGAGCTCGGAGCGGATTTGTGCCGTCGCGCGGCAAACCTCATCCAATTTCTCTCGCGCCATGGAATTACAAAATATGGTAGCGAGCGTGGCACCTTGCTCAGCCTGTCTGACAGGAGGCGCAAAGTGCTCGTTGCCGGGCAAGTGGCCGACGATCGAAGTGTTCGGCTGGGCCGCGCGGATGTCACGAATTCGCTCGACTTGTTGCGACGTGTTCGCGAGATCGAAACTGACGCCTACATCATCTTCAAACCGCACCCTGATGTGGTTGCTGGCCTACGCCCAGGGCACGTTCCCGTGAGTGAGGCCGCGCGCTATGTCGACCTCGTCCTGCCGGACGCGTCGATCGATGATTTGCTCAACAACGTGGACGCCGTTCATGTCCTGACGTCACTGACAGGCTTTGAAGCTTTGCTCCGCGGTCGCGAGGTGATCACACACGGGCAGCCCTTTTACGCCGGGTGGGGCCTCACACGCGATCTTGCTGAACCCATCGCCCGCCGCAACCGTGTTCTGACACTCGAGCAGCTCGTTGCCGCGACCCTCATTCTTTACCCGCGATATTTTGATCCAGTGACCGGCTTGCCATGCCCGCCCGAAGTTCTCTCCCAGCGCTTTTCGGTCGGCTCGATGCCCAAACCCGGCTTCCTTCAGGTGTTTCGTTCGATTCAGGGCCGATTGAACCTCGTTCGACGCAAGCAGGCCATGCTCCAATGACGCAACGGTCTTTCCTTTTCCTTCAGGGGCCGCCTGGCCCGTTCTTCAGGCAACTCGCGTCTGGTTTGCGCGCGCGTGGACACCATTGCCACCGCATCAACCTGAACGGTGGCGACTGGTTCGATTGGCGAGGACCATCAGACAGTTTCCGAGGCACGCTGGATGACTGGTCAGGCTACCTTCACGAGGTGATCGAGCGCCATCAAGTGACGGACGTCATTCTGTTTGGGGACTGCCGCCAATATCATCTCAGCGCGCGAGTTTGCGCCATGAACCGCGAGGTCGCGGTTCATGTCTTTGAGGAAGGGTATATCCGTCCGGATTGGGTTACGCTCGAACGGGACGGCGTGAATGGCAATTCTAGCCTACCACGCGACCCGGACGCTTATATCTGCCTGGCGAGGCAGTTACCCCCTGTCCCCACTCACAATCATGTTGCACCAAATTTTCGACAGCGCGCAACCGAAGCCATGGCCTATTGCCTCGCTACCCTTCTGCTGGCGCCTCGTTTCCCGAACTACGTGTCGCACCGGCCTTATCCGATCCTATCAGAACTGCGCGGTTGGATTGCACGCATCATGGCGCGGCCGATAGCTCTTCGGCGCTCGGCAAAATCTTTGGCTGAACTCGGCTCACGCCGCTATTTTCTTCTGCCTCTTCAACTGGACTCCGACCATCAGATTCGCATCCATTCCCCGTTTTCGGGGATGGCGGTTGCGCTCGAAGCTATCGTCAGATCTTTCGCGGCACATGCAGCCAAGGACATCGTCCTGCTTGTGAAGGAACATCCGATCGACAACGGCCTTCATGCTTGGCGCAATATCGTTGTCGATTTGGCGCGGGCGCATGGAGTCGCCGATCGGGTACTCTTCATCGCAGATGGCGATCTCTACACGATTGTCGATCGGGCTTCCGGTGTAGTGACGGTCAACAGCACGACAGGCACATTGGCTCTTGCGTCCGGAATACCGGTCATCGTGCTTGGTAAGGCCATCTATGATCTGCCCGGTATAACCCATCAGCACTCGCTTGATGCGTTCTGGGTGAGGCCGACCGCTCCCTCCCCGGATGTCTATGAAGCCTTTCGCCGGGTCGTTGTCGCGCGATGCCTGCTATATGGGGGCTTCAGCAGCGCAAGAGCCCGCGCCTTGCTGCTCCCGGAGGCCATCACGCGCCTTGGTGGGATACAGGGGAGAACCCTGAGGGCCGCACCTTACGCGAAGGTGGCGGCATGAAGATGTTCAATGAAATACTGGACGGCGGTGGTGGATGCCCAATCCAAAACCTTGCGTTGCAGAGAGCCCGCCCCGAGCTGGTTCTTGACTTATCGCGCCTGATAGCTCGCGTGTTGCACCCTGCCCCAACCGGTGTCGATCGGGTCGAAATGGCATATGCACGCAATCTCATGGATCGTGCAGGCGACCGATTGCGTTTCTCCGCCATTCACCCATGCGGTGTCTACGGCCGGCTACGCGATGCAGATGTTCGGGCCTTCATCGACCACACGCTCAAGCGCTGGGAATTTGGTGGCGTCTACGAGGATCCTGCAGTGCGTTACCGCCACGCGATGCGCTGGCTCTGGCGCCTGAGGCCAAGGTCCGTTCCTGCAAAAACGAAGCCTCGCGTGTTGATCCAGCCCTCCCCCAATCATCTCGACCGGCAAGGTACGATCGCAGCCAAGGTTCGTAAGGAGCAGGCTCGGTATATTTGCCTCGTCCATGACCTCATACCCGTGAGCCATCCCGAATATGCACGGCCGGGAGGAAGTGCTCGCCATCAGCTTCGCCTTCAAACGATCGCAAGCGAAGCCCATGGCATTCTCGTTAACTCCCAAGCGACATTGCATGCCTGCCTGCGGCACGAAGGCATGGGAATTGGGGGCAAGCCGGTTCGGGTAGCACCACTCGGGATCGACGTGCCGTCACCGGCGGTGTCGCCGTGGCTGCCGCCGCGACCGTATTTTGTAATCCTCGGCACAATTGAGCCACGCAAGAACCACCTCCTCCTGCTCCTGGTGTGGCGCGACTTGTGTGAACGCCTCGGACCAGCGCAGACACCGCACCTTCTGATTGTCGGGCGCCGGGGCTGGGAAAATGAAAACGTCCTGGATTTGCTTGAGCGCTGCACTGTGCTGAACGGCGTCGTCCGAGAGCTCGACCGACTTCCCGACCAGGAACTGCGCAGCGTCCTCGCTGGAGCTCGAGCGCTCTTGATGCCCTCTTTCGCCGAGGGGTTTGGGCTGCCCATAGCAGAGGCATTGGCAACAGGTGTCCCGGTGATCGCCAGCGATCTAGCCTCCCATCGTGAAGCCGGCGGCGATGTGCCCGACTACCTTGACCCTCTCGATGGCGCGGCGTGGCGTCAAGCGGTGCTTGCGTATGCCGATTTGGCGAGCACGCGCAGACTAACCCAGATGGCACGGATCGCGACTTGGTCGCCCACGTCTTGGACATGTCATATCGACGCTGTGCTGGATCTCGCCGACGAGGTGGTGGCATGCTGAATGCGAGACCAAAGCCTCGATTCCGCTCCAAGACGCTGGACGGACTTGACGTGCAACGCCACGTGATCGGGGCGCTTCTCATTCGAGAACTCCACACACGCTATGGTCGCGACAACATTGGTTCGATGTGGATGTTTCTTGAGCCACTCCTGCTCGCAGTTGCGGTCGCGTTCCTACATGCAAGCAGCGGCAAAGGACATCCTGGCTCGGACATTCGCATCATTCCTTTCGCGCTCACTGGCTATACTGTGTTCATGATCTTTCGGTCGATCGTAACCCGGTCGGAATCTGCCCTCGAAGCGAACAGACCTTTGCTCTTTCATCGCATGGTCACTATCTTCGACTTGCTTTTCTCTCGTGCCTTGCTGGAACTGATCGCAACGTCCGGCGCGCTCGCGATACTTTTCAGCCTCGCCGTCGCGACTGGCCTGGCAGAACCAGTGGGGCGCCCTCTTCGGCTGATGGCAGCAATTGTGTTGCTTGCCTGGTTCGCATTCGCTCTCTCGATGGGAATTGCTGCCGGCGTTCATATCAGCAAAGCCTTCAGCAAGTTCGTTCATCCGGCGACATACATCGCAATGCCTTTGTCCGGCGCCTTCTTCCTTCTTGAGTGGATTCCTCTGCCCTACCGCGAATGGCTGAGTTGGTCACCGCTCAACCAGATCTTTGAGATGGTCCATAGCGGCGTCTTCAAGAGCTACGACAGCCCCTATTTCGATCCACTCTACATCATTGGCTGGTGCATGGCCTTGACGGTGTTTGGGTGCCTTCTCCTGCGCGTTCTCCGACGTCACCTCCACTTGAGTTGATGCATATGAAAAACCAATCATCGCCCGCACCAATTGCACCGTCTCCAGACCGAGAAGAAGACTCTCAGGCCCGTTCTGAGGCCTTGAGACCTCTGCTGCTTTCCTCTTTCCCGCCTACCGAGGACCGCGAACAACTTTTTGGGGAGGCTGCTGATGACAATGGTGTCTTCGATTACGATGAACCGCCACCTCAGAAAGGATGGAGGCGGTTCGTACACCCCTTCCTGCTCGTCGTTCTGCTACCCACGCTGGTGGTTGCAGGTTTCGAGTATCTAGTTGCCGCTGACCAGTATGAGTCCAGCGCTCAGTTCATTGTGCGCACACCGCAGCAGAACAATTCCGTAAACAGTCTCGGGCAGATGCTTGGTATCGGCGCGGGTAGCACGCCAGCAGATGTTCACAGTGTCGATGCCTATCTGCTGTCGCACGATGCGGTCAGCGCACTCGGCCGCGATCGTCTGGTTGCAATGTTCCGTCATACCGATTCTGATCCGGTAACGCGTCTCTGGTTCGCCGATCCCGAGCCTGAAACACTGCTCAAATATTATCGCGGCAAAGTGAATGTCACGACATCTTCCGAAACAGGTATCACGCTCCTCTCCGTGCGAGGCTTCCAACGGAACGATGCGAAAGCACTTGCGGATGATTTGCTCAAGCTTGGGGAACAGCGCGTCAATCTGCTGAACCAGCGCATGTTCGAGGCCGGATTGACGGCTGCAAGCCGGCAAGTCCGTGAAGCCGAAGGGGCGATCGACGAGGCCGACCGGCAGATGACGGAATTCCGTCAAGCCCGCAGGGACGCCGATCCAGAGCGAACCAGCAGCGCCGAAATCCAACTTGCGACGTCGCTTCAGGAGCGTGCGGCGCAAGCCCGTGCGCAGCTCGACGCCATGGCCGCAGTGCTTCCTTCGAGCGCGCCGCAATATTCCGCCACAGTACGAAGGGTCACGGCGCTTGAACGACAAGTTGCAGCTGTAAAAGGCAGGCTCGCTGGCTCCGAGGGTTCGGTCGCTGCGGGACTGGGTGAGTATGAGCAACTTCAGGTGCGCCAGCAACTCGCTGCGAAGCGTTTTGAGGCAGCCCAGGCGAGCTTTCAATCGGCGCGAGAGCAACTCGTCAAGCAACAGCTCTTCATCATCCCGGTCGTCAAACCTAATCTGCCAGGCAAGTCTCTCTATCCCGAGCGCCTCACGATCATCGCCATCGTCTTTTTCGGCCTCCTTTTCGCCTATGCGATTGGATGGCTGATCCTCTCCGGTTTCCGCGAACATGCCGAGTAACGGGTATTCTCCATGCTAACGCAACTCCTCAAATATCGAAAATCAGCCGGCGTCGCGGTGACACCGCGCGTCCACAAGGTGCTCCAAGCCGCAAACAGTGCTCGCGATGCTCGCGACTTCCTCAGGGCCGCGGGATTGTTCCGTGATGCGCTCGATCAGGATCCATCCTTGTCTCATGTCTGGGTGCAATATGGCCACATGCTGCGCGAGGCCGATGAATTCGTTACAGCTGAAAGCGCCTATAACGAAGCGCTCAAACGGGGATCTGTCAGCGATCCCCATCTGCACCTCGGGCACCTTTACAAGGTTCGTGGCCAGCTCAGCAAAGCCGCTCAAAGCTATCTTGCCGCAGCTCGTGCCGATCCCACAAATGGCGATGCCTTGGCCGAGCTTCACCGGCTCATGGCCTGCGGCATCGAAATCACCCCAGAGGACATCATGGCGATCACCGAGACCACAGCAGACGATATCCTAGAGATCGTTGATCCAATCACGCCCGCCGCTGCCCGGGTGCGTTCGGCAATTGATACGTTAGCCATGGTACTGCGCGAGAATGGCGCAGAGGAAGACGCTATTCGCTTCGAAGACACGCGAGAATTGCTTGAAACTCTGAGGCCGCAGACGGACGACGCGACCGAGAGCGGGAATGGAGAAGACACAGCAACCGCCATCGTTTTCGACATTTCCGATCTCATCTCATATTTTAACAATGCCCGGTTGCCGACCGGCATCCAGCGCGTGCAAATCGAGGTGATTTCAGCTGCGCTCCGCCAAGAGCGACGAACAGTGAAGATTTGCGCTTTCCTCGAACATCGAGATGAGTGGGTAGAAATCTCACCCGCCATGTTCCAGTTAGGCTGCCGACTCAGCTTGACGAGCGGCGATCTCAAAGCACCCGAATGGCTGGCCTTCCTTACGAAGCTACGCCTTGCGATGACCGTTTCTGATGCAATGGCTTTTCCGCGCGGCGCATTCCTTGTCAACCTTGGCACATCCTGGTGGTTGCAGAACTATTTTCTCTATGTACGGCAGGCCAAGACCGCATATGGCATTCGGTATGTGCCCTTCGTCCACGACCTTATCCCGGTCATGGCAAGCGAGCATTGCACACGGGAGCTAACACAGGACTTTATCAGTTGGGCACTCGGTGCGTTCGACCATGCAGATTTCTTCCTGGTGAACTCCGAGGCGACGAAGCGAGACCTTTTGCGAGTGGCCGCGCTGCTCGAACATGTTGTAGATGAACGAAATATCGTCGTAGTCCGCCTAGATGCCGACTTTCGCAAACCGACCACTACATCCCTGTCCGATCGAGAATTATCCAAGTGGGGCCTAGGGCGGTCGGAGTTCGTTCTGTTCGTCTCGACGATAGAATCCCGAAAAAATCATATCGGCGCGTTTGATGCTTGGATCAGTCTGCTTCGCAGTCACAGGCCGCGATCAGTGCCCAAGCTCGTTTGTGTCGGTAACAAAGGTTGGCTCAACGATGCGGTCTATGCGCGCCTCGCTTCACACGATGGGCTGCGTGACAAGGTTGTTATGTTATCAGGCTTGTCGGATGCCGAGCTCGACCTTTTATATCGTGCCTGCCTCTTTACCCTTTATCCAAGCAACTACGAAGGTTGGGGCTTGCCGGTCACGGAATCCTTGTGCCAGGGGAAGGTGCCTCTGCTTTCCGATGCGTCTTCTCTTCCGGAAGCGGGCGGTGCCTTCGCTCACTATTTCGAAGCGGGATCTACCCCGCGCCTCACAAAAGCGCTGGAGCAGCTGATCTTCGACGGCAGCTTCCGGACCGATAAGGAAGCATTGATCCGCAAGGACTTTCTTCCGCGGAGGTGGGGGGACATTGCCGCAGACATCGCGAATTCCATCACCGAACGGGCTATCGCTCTGCACCCGGGCGAAAACGCAGTGTGTTGTGCGCCGGTCGCAATACTCGGTGCCCACCATCCGATCGTAAGAAACTTTGAAACAAGGATTTGGCCGGGCATGCGTTCTGCCGAGATCTTCCGATCAGGTTCCGGTTGGTGGGGGCCCGATAACTGGGGATGTTGGACGAAAGCGCGAGGCGGTGCATTAAACATAGGGATCCCGGAGAACGTCGAAGGCCCTCTCCGCCTCTACCTGAGGCTGCATGGATTGCCGACTGGGAGCTGCGAGTGGCAAGCCTCGGTGACCGGCGGAAAAACAGAGCAAGGTGTCATCGATCCAGGTGCTTTCAAATGGGTATCGCTTACGATCGACTTAGTTCCACTCGATCGATGCCTGAATGTCACTGTTGAAGGCGAAGCGACGTTGGATCTGGCCACGGTCACCGGCGGGCTAGATCCGAGGATTGTCTCGGTCGGTGTGGCTGGTTTTTATTTATGTCACGCGGATGATGCAAAGGCACGTTCTCAGTTCCTGGAGGCGCTAGCGCTCGGGAATCTAGATGATCTGGCCTATAATCGTGAGCGGATAGGCAACGCAGCGGTCGCCCCATGCGAGGCATGAACCGCGAACTGGAGGTGAGCCGCGGAGCTGCAGTGGATTCGGACCGGCGGCATCGTGAAGCGCAAAGCGGGCAACGCCATGCCTGACCTTAGCCTGGAAAAAGTCAGCGAGGCTGGGCTGGTGAGCCTGTCCGAAGATGAAGACCGGATGCTTCGTCTAACTAAAATGTGGCGTGAAACCGTTGCCGACGACGCTGGCGAGATTAACCCAGCAACCCTTGCGACACTGGCCGATGTCTGGAACTGCTATCGGCTTCTCTTGAACCGGGTCCCTGATCCTATCGGAACACCGCATCATCTCGATGCGCTCCGGGATGGCATTTCGATCCATCAACTCGTCGAGCGCTTCGTGCTCGGCCACGAATTTCTGGCGCTTTATAGCCCTCCGGCCCCGCCGGGACCGCTGCTGATGGCAATCAACGGGATCGAACTGCATCTTCCCGCACCGCGGACGATTGCGGACGCGACAATGCGAGCAACAGGGTATTACAAGCCCCACCTGACCGGCGTCGTTTCCAGCATCCTGCAGCCAGCGATGTACGTTCTGGACGTGGGCGCCGGCGCAGGCCAATTTGCCGTGCGCGCGGCACGCAAGGTTGGGCCTGCCGGGCGCGTCGTGGCTCTTGAACCACATCCCGGCTCGTTGCGTTCACTTTTGGCGAACATTCTGACGCACACGCCTAATAATGTCGACGCTTTACCGTTTGGAGCAGCCGATGGAGACGGGTTCCTCACGCTCATCGACGAAGATAGCGCGTCAACATCTCGCGATGTGGTGCACTCCGATCTGACATCCGGTGACAATAGCATGGTTGTCTATGCACGCACGATCGATTCACTCATCCCGATCGACAAGCGCGTCGATGTTATCAAGATCGACCTAGACGGGTTCGACCACCGAGCTCTTCATGGTGCCTCGAAGACTCTATCGAGATGCCGGCCACATCTGCTGGCGGCATATGCGCCGAAATTGCTGACGAAACATTCGAACATTGCTCCTTCCGACTACCTGCTCGGACTTCGTCAGCTCGGATATTCAAGCTTCGTTGCGATCCCTGATAGTGAACCACCGATCGACTGCGGGCAAGACATCACGGCACTCGCATGCCTGCCGGACAAGCTTAAGTCCGAGAAGGTAGATTTTTATGCCTGGACCGAATGAAGCTATCTTGATGGCGGCGGATATCCGCCGACCCATCGCATCGTGCTGTTCAGAATCCTCCGCTGTTCTGCATGGGGTACGGCACAATATCGTTGGCGAGAGAAAATGACATGAAAGACACCGACTCAGATTGGGCAGAAATTGCGGCCACGGAGCCTTATTTCGGCGTCCTCACCGACCCGGCCTATCTACGCGGCAACATCAACGACGAAGCCTTGGAACGCTTTTGGGAAAGTGGTCGCCGGGATCTTCAATGGCAGCTTGAGATACTTCAAACACAATATGGTGCATTCAAACCCAGGAACGCGCTCGATTTCGGATGCGGGGTTGGCCGCCTTACCCGCATGATGGCAACGGTCGCCGAGAAGGTCTACGGCGTCGACGTGGCGCCGGGTATGCTGGAGATCGCACGGAAGAACGCTTCTCAGAACACCATCTACACGGACCAGGTGCCGGACGTCGAGGTCGACTGGATCAATTCACTAATCGTGTTCCAGCACATTCATCCCAGCCGGGGCACTAAGATTATCGCGGACCTGGTGGCGAAGCTGAGCAGCGGAGGTGCCATAACCTTGCACGTCACGATTGGCCGTGAAATGGGTATTTGCCGGCCCCAGGAAGATGGCGCTGAGGTCCTGCGGTGGGATGGAGAGTTCTATAGGCCGCTGGTATTCACTCCGCCAGTTGGCGGAATGACAATGTACGATTACGATCTGGGCCAGGTGATGGTCATTCTGAACAAGGCGGGGATCCACCGCTTGACGGTTCAGCACACCAATCATGGTGGCCATTATGGCGTTATCCTGATCGGCAAAAAAGCATGAAAGCCGGGAGTCAGCCGGCACGACCTGTCCAGATCGATAGGCAAGACGGACATAGTCCATTGTGGCTTGGATTTCCTGATGTGGATCCGCTGGGACGTCCGGCGCTGGCCGTTTTTTCGAGCCTGGAACAATCGCTGGGCAACCGCCTTTTGATCGCTGACGAATGGCTCTCATCCGAACTGCCAATTGCGCGCGCCCGGCTCATCGAACGGGTACGCAACGGGCATCGCATCTTTTGCTTCGGGATTGGTGCAGGTGCGAGAGCCGCGTTGTTTTTCGGCAGCGTTTTGCGCGCTGAACGCGTGATAACATGGGCGCCGTCGGCGGCACCAGGTGCCGGACCATTGGATGCCGCAGCCGTCGCAATGGCTTACGACATTGCCTCCTCCCCACCGCCCCCTCACCTCACCTCCTCCGCGCTTACTGTCCATATAACGAGTTCTTCGGACACGGTTGACACCGACATCGCACTCGCTCGAAGTTTGCGGCCCGCAGTCGGGATCAGGCTCGATAGGATTGAGGGGATTCCATATTCCGCTCTTGAGCAAGCATTGGCGCAGACCAATTATCTCTCGAGGATGATCGAGGCGATTGACCATGGCCGGCCGCTTCCCAAACCTCATCATCTACAGCGGTCATGGCTTTCAGCGTTCGCGCATCAGATAGCACTCGATCCAGCGCTGTCGCCATCCGAAGAGGGAGGTTTTGCTTTGCGCGGTACGCTCCGCAATAGCTCGCCAAAGGCATTCTCGATCGAACGGTTCGAGCGAGACCTAATTCGAGTCGGTGCAAGAATCATCTCGCCCGGTGACGATCTTACACAACCCCGCAGTGCCCGCTTCTCTTTCGGCAGCGGCGCTCTCCAGGCCGACGCGACCCTGCCCTTTTGGTTAGAAGTACCTCGAGAAGCTGTTGCCCGCGGCTTTGAGGCCCGCGTGGCGCTCGTATGTGAAGGTCGCTTCTGGTTCGATGACCACCAGTTTCCAAACGCAACCTTGAGCGTTTCAGCCGATGTGCTCCAAAAATGGAGTGCGAAATGAGTGCAGCGCCCCGCCATTTCGAAATCGAGCAGGCTGGTGAAGCTTGGCGCCAGCTCAATAATCCCGGGTCGAGCCAGCAGATCAAGGAAGCTCGCTTCCAACTGCCGGCATGGTATCGGCACGATCTCGATCCTCTCGGGACCCCTTATCGCGATCAGCAGCTCGCCCTCTGGCGAGCCATTACTGGGCGATCAGATTATCAACCTGATCGTGATGAGGAAACGCCTGAGGTTGCCAGGCTCGATCCGATACGACGTCCAGGACTCTATTCGGCAAATGATGCTATGGTCGCCGGCGACCATCTCATGGCGATGGGACATATTCTCAAGATTAGCGGCCTCACGGCCCGTCAGCGTCCACGCATTCTGGAATATGGTGCTGGATTTGGGCAGATCGCACTCACCTTCGCTCGAATAGGCTTTAGCGTCGAGACCGTGGATATCAGTGCGCACTATTGCAATGCCGTGGCGGCCTCGTCGGAACACTACAAGGTCGATCTCACTCCCTATATAGGGACATTCGGCTATAATCCCGCAGGTCAATCGCACGCCTATGACCTCGTATTCTTTTACGAGAGCTTCCACCATTGTCTTGATTTTCAGTCATTGGTCCATCGTCTCGCGGAGCTTCTGAAACCAGGCGGAAAGGTTCTGCTCGCGGGCGAGCCCATTGTCACGAACGCGCCTGATATCATGCCGTACCCTTGGGGCATCCGCTTAGATGGCGAAAATATTGCGGTGACCCACGCCCGCGGTTGGATGGAACTAGGCTTTCAGGAGGAGTTTCTGGTACGTTTGTTTGAGACTGCAGGCTTTCGGTTCGCGAAGCACCCATGCGTCAATTCACACTATGCAACAGTGTACGAATTTGTGCGACCTGAATGAAAAGGGGGACGCTATAGGCGCCCCTCCTTATACCTCGATCAAAGCGGGAATTGGCGCTCATACGCGTGCATGGAAAACCATGCGGTTGGGATAATAGTGACGGTTTACAACCTCGACTTCTGAGAAGCCGACTTCCTTGCACATAGCAATCACCGCAGATTCGTTCGGCCCGAAATAGTTCGATGCATCGTTGTTAAGCGCGCCTCCGGGGTAGAAGATCATCGCCGGTCGATCGATATCAAGTCCATCGACCCAAGTTTCGATAACCGTGACCTCGCGGCATAACGACCGCATCTTTGCGAGATAGCCGAGGGGATCGCGCGCATGATAGAGCACACCTAGAAATAGCACATAGTCGAACGTACCGTGGATGGCCGAGTCCAGCTGCTCTACGCTGACATTCAGACGCTCAACCCGGGAGTTGAGTGCGGCATGAGCCAGGCGGAAACCGCCGCCATCCTGGATATCCTCGCCATCCCAACAATAGGAGTCACTAGCGACCACGCGAGCCGCGCCACGCCTCTCGCACTCGAAGGAAAAGAATCCGTCCCATGCGCCAACATCGAGGACTGTTTTGCCGGACAGATCATCCGGCAGCACGAGCGCAGGCAGCTTGAAAGGTGTGTCGTCCATGCCCGGCGTGATGACGCCGTTGCCAAGATCGATGCGATGAAACCACTGTCGATTTTGAATAGAGTGCTCAAGATCGTCATTTGTCAAAGTCTGTTCCACGTGATCATCCTTCTCATTTGTCAGTCGCCTCGTCTCCGAGGCTGATGCTCGCCCTGCGTCGAAATCGGAGTTTTTGCGCGCAAAATAGAGGTAGGAAAGGCCGTGTATGCCGATGCTTGCATCCGGCACCACCTCCAGGACCTGCATGCCTTCGGTTGCAAGCAGGTTCAGAACTGCATGCTGAGGCACAGCGTGCAGTTCACCTGTGAGTGTTTGGCCCTTCCCCGCAAGATATTCGACAGCGTCAAAGCTGTAATCATGCAAAAATGTCGGAATCTGAAAGACCGCAATTCCGCCAGGCTTAAGACAACTGACAGCATGCCGCACGATATCGATTGCAACCGGCGGCGGCGCATATTGAAGCCCACCGATCGAGTAGAACAAGTCAGCGATATCGGCATGCTCGCGGAAGTCGGCAATTGGATGGAAATTCGCTGAGGAATGGCCGCTCTCAAGCTGAGTCTGGTTGGCGCCTGCCAGGTCCGTGGTAAGCAGCTCGAAGCCGATCAATCTGGCGTCGATATCCTCCGTTCCCTGCAATAGGCGAAAGCTTTCCGGGCCTAGCGCCGTAATGGTGAGGCCCTGCACCGCTTCCCAACCAAAGCGGGAGAGAGCTTTGGTCAAGTGCTGCAGTTCAGACCGCCCCGCTTCGAGGGTGTGGGCGCGGTTCCACCGTCCGCTTCTGCCCGAAAACCTGGCGGTATTGCGACGCAATTCCTCCCTGTAAGACCCAAGTCCGCGTATACGCCATGCTTCCAGTGTGATTTGGTAAAGTTGATCAAGTTGTTCGTGAGAGGTTTCAAGGGTGAGGATATCAGACTCTTGATATCGTTGGGCCGTTTCCATCGAAGCCACCAAGCGGCGGTTCTGGGCTTCCTGACATGACCAAATCGTTTCGATCAGGTTCCACAGGTCAGGCGATTTCGAGATATGGAAACCAGCGATGGCCGCGCCTTCAAGCTCCCGTCCAAGAAACATTCTATAGCCCCGTGCCACATCCAGAAGTGTCGGCCGCCGCAGGTTCTGGGAAGGCGTTCCCGAGGGTTCGATCGCACCTTGATCCATGTTCATTGGGTCACGACCTTTGCAGTATAGAAGGGCGAGAAGAAGAGATTGAGGATTTGCATTGCCTTTGTGGGGATGTTGGCTCCCGCGTTGCCGACATAGACCACGTCGCGCGGATGCATCTCGAAGCGCTGAGTCAGAAAATAGGCCATTGGATCGCGCATATTCACGCGATAGGCGACCGGGACGGCGCCCTCCGCCGGGGAGCCATCGAGATTAGCTGGCTCATAGCGAAAAACGAACACCGCGCGCGGGTCCGCCTGGTTCTCATTGGGGCCTGCCCCTCGGCCCAAGGCCTCGGCAAGCGATACGCGCATGTTCTGGAAAGGCACCTCCGCAGGCTTTCCCGCAGCGCCTAGCAGGGTGTACGTGCGAGGACGAAATGTGATTGACAATCGATCTTGTGGCAGGAGTTGCAGATCGTCGATCGATCCTGGTTCGATCGCGCTCAGCGGCCCTTCTGCGCTGCGGTCGCCACGGCTGATGTTTACCAGGGAATCCGCAGTGGGGTTAGCAAGGCCACCGGCGATAGCGATCGCGTCCAGAACGCGTTCACGCGCAAGTGTGAGAGGCAACCGTCCGGGCTTCTTCACGTCGCCTTGCACCACAACCGTATTGTTCACATTCTCTCGAATTGCGACCATCACCTGAGGGTTTTCCGAGTTTGCACGGTAGCGCCCGGTAAGGGTCATACCAAGTTCGTCCGGGGTCGATCCTGCTGCCTGAATGCGGCCGACCCATGGGAGCGTGATTGAGCCGTCGCGCCCGACGACTACGGGAGGCAGAGTTTCCCCCGAGCCAGTTGCCGGAGCGGCAGGATCAAGCGTGGCACCCCTGCCACCGAAAAGCGCGGCGCCGACTTCGAAAATCGATATCTGAAGAATGTCGCCGGGACCAATCCTATCGACATCCCCAGGTTGAGCCAGAACGGAGAGGCGCCCTCGACCGCTCGACGGCGCTGCTTCCAACTCCGCGACGACGGCCTCATCGAGTTCAACGAGTTCGAATTTTCCGAGATCACGCTGTGCACGTACGATCTCAACACCGGTCGGCCCGCTGGTTGGGAGCGACGCGCAGCCAGCCAGCAAAGCGGGCAGCAAGCATATTCCCGTCCGGAAGGCGAAGGAATTTCGGGGAGACATTACAGAGCTCCGGATAAGGCAAAGGGAGTGCGGTGCTCGCCTTCCAGCAACTGCAAATGAAGCTGGTTTAGAGCGTACTGATAGGGTCCGAGCGCGTAGTTTTCGGCGCGCTCATTTCCGGCAGCGATAAGTCGTGCTCGCAATTCGGCGTCGGTATCCAGCCGCGCCATGGCAGCACTGATTGCGCTTACGTCATAGGGATCAACCAGCAGAGCAGCGCCGCCGGTGATCTCAGGCAGGGCCCCGGCATCGCCCGCAATCACCGGGACCCCGGCGCGCATTGCCTCTATCGTTGGCAAGCCAAAGCCCTCGTAGAGCGAGGGGAACACCAACCCCCGTGCTCCGCGCAACAGCAAAGCGAGATGATCTGCCGGCAGATAGTCGATCCTGCGGATCTGGCTGGCACGAGATAGTGTCTTGCCGTGGGCGCCTTGAAGCAGTCGCAGTTCGCCTTCGGACTGCCATGCGGTGGGGCCTGCAATGATGAGCGGCCTATCTATGCCGGAGCCCAAATAGGCTTCGATCAGCCGGCCAACATTTTTTTTGGGCTCAGTGGCTCCGTAGAACAGGAAATAGCCCTGCGGTTCGAGATCGAATAGAGCGTGCAGGCGCCTCGCCTCGACCTCAGGTTCGCCCGCTGGCGTTTGCATGTCCGGCACCGCCTGATGGATGGTGGTTACATGGTTGGATGCAAAGCCGAGTTGCTCCATGATATCGCCACGCGACACATCTGATACGGTCAGGATATGTTCTGCGGCGCTTGCGCAGGCCTGCAGCAGCCGCTCATGATAGGCCTTGTTCTCCAGGCTCAAGTAAGGAAGCCTCAGCGGAACAAGGTCATGAATGGTGTAGATGTTGCGCGCACCAACGAGCCGGACTGGTACAGGGTAGGTCCAGTGCATGATGGCGGGTGGTTCCGGCATCCGGACTGGCAACAATCGTCCGTAGCGTAACAGATAGCGGCGCCCGATCCAGAAAAGACGATTGAGTGTGAACAGACGGTCAAAAGCTGGAACGCGAGCGCCGACGCCTTCGCGCACGACCCGGCCCGATACGGGCACTTCGACGAGATCACGTGCCCCAGGTCCCATGGCGAGACGACGAACGCGCCCCCAAGGTGTAATTTTTGCAGGCGGTTCTTCGCCCGATCGGCCTTGGGCCAGCGCGGCGAAGAAGAGGGTTTCTCGCTGGTGCAACGCACTTTTGGGGCTGACATCCAGCCCGTAAACGAGATCGATACGTCGACCCATGCCCTGGAGGGCTTCGGCCAGCGTTCGAGCATAGGTTGCAACACCAGTTCCTTGGGGCAATGCCAAGTTGAAGCCATCGATTCCGATGCGAAGGTCTGGCGGCAGGCTCATGACACTAATGTGCCTTCTTCGTTTTGCGCGAGGGCACGCGCATATAGAGCCCGCAGCCTTCGCGCGTAGCGCTCCGGTGTAAAGTTGCGCGCGCGTGCGAAGCCTTCCGTCCGAAGGCGCGCGCATAGGGCGTCGTCCTGATCGAGCCTGACTATCGCCGCTGAAATTGCGGGTATTCGGTCGGGTTCTACCAGCAGAGCTGCACCGCCCGCGACTTCGGCCGTTGCTCCCCGCGAGTTGGTCAAGACCGGGCAGCCCAATGTCATTGCTTCTGCGATCGGAAGGCCAAAACCCTCCGCGAGCGTAGGGAAAAGCAGCGCCCGGGCCCGACGGATCAAACCAAGCAAGTCAGGGCGTGGCAGGTAGTCAAGCCGGCGAACCGTCGGATGTGACCTCAGTGCCTCCTCAAGCGCTTCTTCGCCGGGAACACGAGGCCCGACAACCAACAGAGGCAGCGATGACTTGCTGAGGGCGTGAGCCTCGGCAAGGGCTATCAAATTCTTTCGGCTCTCGACCCTACCACAGAAAAGGAAATAGCGTCCGCTTTTGATGCCTTTTGGCAAGGGCGGATCAGCCTGGAGCGGCGCATCGACCGCTTGCCACGTGCTAACGACGCGATCGGATGAGACGCCTAGTTGTTCGACTATCTCGGAGCGCATCGCCTCCGTCACTGTGACGAGCAGATCGGCGCGTTCAAGGATCGCATCGAGAATACGCGCATGGCGCCCCTGCGGGATGGGCGTCAAATCCGGATGCGTGAGCGGTATAAGATCATGAATTGTATAGAGGTTGCGCGCGCCGATGACATGGAGAGGAACTGGATAGGTCCAATGCATCACAACCGGTGGGTTTTTGAAGGCCACAGGCAAAGTTCGGCCATGTATATTGAAGAAAACCTGAGCCTCGCGGAAAAGGTCCGGAACGGCTGGAACATTGGGCGCGTTGTCGGGCGCTTGCGCCATTCTTGGCGCTCGCCGAGCTGCCGCGAGCCACCGGAGTGCGCGCGAACGTGGCCGATTGCTATCGCCATCACCCAGGATCAAAGGTTCAGCGCCCGCCTCGTGCAAGCATTGGTTCAGCGTCCGGGCGTAATTGGTGACGCCTGTCCCCTCTCCGTCCTTGAGCATCCGACCTTCGATGCAAACCTGGACAGGCACGCCTCCATTAAGATCTTCAACACGGTAAACATAAGTCGGATCATACAGGCGAGATATTCGCTCCATATTACTGAGAGATTGAGTCAATTCACCTCTCCGGTAACTCTATACTTTTCATATACTACATACAGAAATGACAATGCTTGCAAGATGATCAGAGATCGGGCATGGAAGCGTCGCTTATTCTGTATGGGGCCTGTGACATGATCCGTTTCTCGAATGTCGGCATGACCTATCACGCGCGCAATTTGCGCAAGACGGTTCTTCACGACGCCAGCTTCGTGATTCAGCGGGGCGAATCGATTGGTGTGTGCGGCGCCAACGGAGCCGGAAAGTCGACGCTTCTGCGATTGTTCGCGGGCGTCGAGTATCCCACATCGGGTAGAATCACTCGCAGGATGAGCGTATCGTGGCCCATCGGCTATTCCAGCGCTTTCCAGTCCAGCCTTACGGGGGCTGACAATGCGCGCTTTATCGCGCGCATCTATCGCCGTCCGGCGGCACCGCTGCTTGCCTATGTCGAAGATTTTGCCCAGCTGGGGGCTTATCTGCATCAACCTGTGCGAACATATTCGTCCGGCATGCAGGCACGGCTCGCTTTTGCGATCAGCCTCGCGATCCGCTTCGACTGCTATCTCGTCGACGAGGTTACGGCCGTGGGCGACGAGCGCTTTCGCCAGAGATCGCAGGAAGCGTTGGCAAGCCGCGGCCGAGAAGGGACACTCATCATGGTCTCTCATGCGCCGGAAACGTTGCGCGCTTATTGCCAGCGCGGAGCGGTCCTCGCCAACAACAGGCTGTCCTTTTACGACACGATCGACGAAGCGCTGGCCGTTCACGCTTGGAATCAGCGACGATCGGCGTGACGTCTGGCGTCCTCGCCAGGAATAATCGATCTGCCGCGTGGCTTCTCGCACGCCGTCCCCCTGCTCGACCGTTCAAATCCGGCGGCGACAGGCGCGCGCCTAACTGCGAACGGTTAAGCAGATTCCGGTCGCCATTTCAGTTGTGGGTTCCCGCATTCTTCCGGACTTGATCTGAATTTTGGCCAGCACTTCTGAAGAGGCATTAATTTCGAGATTTCGGGCGCTTATTGTTGCTTTCGGCCTAGCGGGAGCGGCAGCGCGTGCGACCTTCTGCGTGCCTGGTTGGCCGTCATCGCTCCAAGTCATCGGCGTGACACACCAGGAAACTAGACACCCTGCACTAGGGATTCTCCTAGGGGATTGCTGCATCGCAATCGGAGTGGAGGTGGGGGATGTAAGCAGCGCGCTTGAGCTCCGCATGCCACAGCGACACGGTCGGGGATGCCGATGTATCCCCTTGAGACAATTGTGAGACACCGTCTTCTTGCAATTACTCGAGGTTTTGCTTACCGACCTTGCTGCTCGTGGAGACGCGAGCGGAGGCGTGGAAACCTCCTCAATGACTCAGAGCCGGCCAGCTTTGGCTACCGGGCAGCGGACGCGTATGTCCAAGGCCCCGGCCTAAAGGCGTTCGCGCCTGATCTGAGTCTCAGGTTTCCAATGCCCGGTTTCGCGGGGCTATAGCACTTCCATTTTCGGAACGTGCTTCCGGCTGCCCAATTGAGATGCACGAACTTGTTTTCGTAAGGTCACGCAGGATCGATCATGGAGAAGTCACCCGAATCTGGCACGTCGGCTGAGGACAACGAGGAGAATGACGAATTCCTCTGCGCCATTGCCGCTGAGTCCATAAACGACGCGATCGTGCTTTTGCGGGAATTGAACTCGGGACCATCGATCGCGATGCCGCATCTCGAGAACGCCCTGACTTTGCTGGCGACCGATGGGCACAGCGTCGCCGATTGTGCAGAATCGACAGGCGCGCCTGGCATTAAAAGCGCCGTCCCCGGAGCCGGGCTTTCGCCGATGGCCATTGATCTCATCGTGGAACGCCGCCTGCGCGAACTCGACGCAGATATGAAGCAATTCGCCCAGAAAAAGCAGATCCTTCAACCTCATATGCAATCCGAGGTTGTCACCCAAACACGGCAGCAGGCCATTGCGCTGATGATCGAGGCCCTTAGTCTTCTCGATAGTGTGCGAGATGATGAGGCGACAGGTCATCTGCAATTGGCGCTCGACCGAGCGATCGGCCAACAGCCGGACATCTTGACCAGAAGGCGTCGCCAGCAAAAGCCTCATTAAAACTTCCAGTTAGTTCGGTTTGATCAGGTCTTCCACACAGACAGGTCCCGCCCTCAGTTTCTTGCGCCATCTTCCCGGGGTAATGCCGGTCAGGCGCCGGAATGCCTTCGTGTAATGGCTCTGATCCGAAAAGCCGCATTCTGCGGCAATCTCGCTCAACGTAAGCTTCTGGTCATGCAGTAGGGACGCAGAGCGTGTGATACGCTGGCGCAAGTGCCAGCCATAGGGCGGAATACCGACAGTGTTCTTGAACGCTTTCGTAAAGTACGCCGTCGACATTCCCAGCCCCTGGGCGATTTGCGCTACCTCAAGAACACCGGTCATTTGGTCGAACATCAACTCCTGCGCTCGTTTCAGTTGCCACGGGGCCAGTTTCATCCCCTTGTGGTTTCGGCGGGTGTGAATCATCTTGTTCAGCACTTGATCTACCGGCTGGCGGTCAGCATCATCGCTCAAACTACTCTTGCCTGCCGGCAAAGCGCCATGAACCATCAGCATCTCCTGTAAAAAAAGGATGGACGGGAATTCGGCAACTCAATCAGCCTCGATACGCGAGCGCCCCTCCTTGCCAGCAGCGATCGTCACGACGATTCCGAGCAACGCGTGCGCCAGCCTCTATTCAGTAGACACGTTGACACGCCCATTCTGGCAAAAGGAATTTCGGCATGTGCTCGCCTGAAGGACTGAGCGATCGCATCGATCCGATGGCGCATGAAGTTGGCGCGCTCTGGGACCGGTATATGGTCAACTGATACAGCAGGGGCCGATCCACTGCCTCGCAGCCAGCAAGCCATGCGCGACCAGGCTCATTATCTGCCGCCATGAGCTATCGCTGCCCCAGTATCAACCTCGGAGGAAGTACCCCCGGCGTAAAATCCAGGGAACGATGAACGGCATAGCATCACATCTCATGGATGACCTTGACCGTCTGGCCGGCACGCGGCTGTAGGGAAGCTTCGCGGTGCCGACGGCGCCATTGAGTTGGGCTGATCCCGGTAATGTCCGAAAAGGATTTGGAGAAATGGCCTTGAGAGGAAAAGCCGCATGCGTTGGCAATCTCGGCCAGGGACCAGCGGGTTTCTGCAAGCAAATGGAGAGCATGGGCAATCTTGGCGTTCAAGAACCAACGATAGGGCGCAACACCGACGGAGTTGCGAAAGGCTTTTGAAAAATGCGTCACGGAAAGGTCGAGGTGCACCGCGATGTCTGCGATCCGCATTCCGGTGGCGATTTGTTCCGCCATGCCCTTCTTGGCAAGTTTGACCTGCCAAGGCGCGAGGCGCGCAGCGCTGCTGGGAAGCGCCGCCCCGACATTGGAAACCGAAAGCACATCAAGGTCAATGCCTGTCTCGTCCATCGTCATCTCCTGTAGATGCAATGGGCGACCGATCTCCAAATCCATGCCCCGAGGCCTGGTTAGCCGGGCCTCATTTTCCAGCTTCAGCGGGCACAGTACGTGGAAATTTCGATCCGCACATGCTTCTATTATGAGAGACACTTCGGCGCCGAGAACTGGCAAGCGCAGGATGAAAATTAATATTTGTCGTTCAATATCAGTTTATTGAATGATACTCCTGCCGCGCTATGGAAGAGGCGGATGTGCGGGAAACCTGCAAGCATGGGCTCCTTCCCACCAGAAGGGCGGCCCCTCTTCCCTAGCCCCCACGAGGCCGGCTGCCGCCATGCCATTCGCCTGAAAGGGCATCCTGCCGGGGCATGCCCGGCACGTTATCAAAGTGCAAATTTTGGCGCAGCAACTTCTACCGCGAGTGAAGGGCAGCTCGTGTTCTCTTTGGCCTATAGCGCTGCGGAGGCCGCAGCCTGAGCCTGATTGCCGAGCTTTACGCCGCATTGGCCATAGTAGAGGTTCTTGAGGTCGAAGGTGACGGCGTCGTTGGCGCTGGTGAGAAACATGGTTGCAGTGGATTGGTTTGGAGCAATGCCGTCGATGACGACCAGTTTCACCGCGACCTCACTGATTGGCTTGGTCATTTCTACGCGCTGCGGCCAGAAATCGACGACGCGATCAAAGGCATGAGCTTCTGCGTCGCGCGCAATACCATCGGGATCTGCAACGATCCTGGTCTGAGGATCAACTGGCTCCGGTGGCGCGGTCGCTTCGGGTGGCGGTGCGGTGCGGACCGGCGTTTCGGGCAGGAACAGGCTGAACTTGTGGCGGCTGGAATAGGTGTATTCCGATGGATCCTGCTCTCGCTGGGTATCGAAATTTGAAATCCTGCCGAGGCTGCAATCGAGCAATCGCGCCGGGATCATCTTGGACGCTTTGGCGTCGACACCCGTCGGGATTGTAGCCGGGACGACGGCTGACGCCGCACCAGACCCGACTTCCGGCGCTGACTGGAATGCATAAACGGATAGCCCGAGAGCGGACACGGCTGCGATTGCGCCCAGTTTAAGGATCATTTTCTTGCTCCCAAGGTCAGTTATGACGGAAGCGGCCGCTGTTCGCAGCCGGAATGGAGATAATTTTATGCCAGGATTGTGCAAATTTCATCGTTTTGTCGTCGCTTGATCCGCAATTCCGTGGAACATTACTCAAGGTCAATATCGTTAAATCTTTTCATATCCATGACATCATAAATATAAATTCATCAATATATAGATTTGTATTTGAATCATATCTGTACAATTGGCATTATCGAAAGATAAAACCAAAAATTGTGAATCATTGATTCGCTTTTTAATGTGAATTTATAATAACTCATTAATTATTATGTATAATTACTACGAAGGATGGACATGCCGTGATCTGTAAGACCATCCGGATCGCCAATGCAAGGTCACGAAATGTTGGATGTTGGCAACGAAGCTCAAGCACCAGCGCACAGTCGATCAGAACTATCATTGGTGCCATTGCCGGAGGGGCTGCACTTGTAAGCAGTAACCCGATTCATGCCCAACTTCAGATTCCGCCATCGATGGAGGACTATTCCCGAGCATCGGAGTGTCTTACTCTCGCTGTAGCCTACGAAGCGGGCTACGAGAGTCTGGAAGGGAAGCAAGCGGTCGCAGAGGTGGTGCTGAATCGCCTGAGAAGCGGATCATTCCAAGGAACCGTTTGCGACGTTGTCTTTGAAGGATCGACCCGCCGCACCGGATGCCAGTTCAGCTTTACGTGTGACGGCTCGCTAAGGCGCAGATTGCCTGAACGCGTCATGGCCGAAGCCAGACTGGTCGCCGAGGACGCGCTGGCAAATCGCATACCTGCGCGTGCGCCCGGCGCGACACACTATCACGCCAACTATGTCAGCCCCTATTGGGCGCCGACGCTCACCCGTGTAACCCAGATTGGGGCTCACATCTTCTATCATACGCCAGGAAAACCTGCCCCATATGGCCGCGTCAACCTCGTGGACGCGCCCCTTACCACGATGTCCTCGCGCAACTCGTCTCCGAATTCTCAAACGCCAAAGGCAG
Organism: Sphingobium yanoikuyae; assembly: GCF_034424525.1. Classification (NCBI taxonomy): domain Bacteria; kingdom Pseudomonadati; phylum Pseudomonadota; class Alphaproteobacteria; order Sphingomonadales; family Sphingobiaceae; genus Sphingobium; species Sphingobium yanoikuyae. Next base: position 1,013,192 of record NZ_CP139979.1, on the reverse strand, counting down.
AACCCGCCGTTTTCGCCCCATGGGGACTCGGCCCGGATGCATTGGCGGGCCGTGAGCCTTAAATCTGTAGCTGAGCGGTCGTTTTGCGAGAAATGAGCTTTTGCAGCTATGTCGGCATTCAGGGCCACTACGGTAGTCCATAAAAATGGCTACACCTTCCGATGCCCCCCGATATCCTCCAACGGCGATGCAGTCGGGTGTCAACAGCACATCGGCGTTGCATTTGTCGGTATATTGCCGTACATAAATGCCGAAGGAGTATCGCTGTGGTCACCAATTCTCAGGAGCGCCGCTCGGAACGGCTTGAAGTGCGGGTGCCACCTTCATTGCATAACCGTGTGAGCCAGGCAGCCGCCCTACGTGGACAGACGGTAGCAGCCTTCGTCACTGCAGCGGTTCAGGATGCCGCGCAGCGCGCCATGGACGATGCCGAGGTGACACGCCTCAACCGAGATGAGTTCGCCGAGGTGATGCGCGCAATCGATGGCGAGCGGGAACCCAATTCCGCGCTGGCCGCGGCGGTGGCCCGTCACCGTGCGATCACAGGTCATGTGTGAGCAACGAGATCAGAATCCAGATTGAGCGGTTATCTGGAGACCATGATCGAAGCATGTTCACCTGCGAGCAGCCCTCGCTCACCCACTATCTGCAGAAATTCGCAGGCCAGAACGAGCGCAGCGACATTGCCGCCTGTTTTGTGGCGGTCGAACCGGGCTCTACCAAAGTTCTCGGCTACTACACCATCTCAGCGCATGCCGTGCTGGAAAGTGAGTTATCATCTCGTCAGAAGAAAGGGCTACCCAGTTACGATCGGATTCCTGCCTTTCTGATCGGACGGCTCGCCCGGGACGTTTCGATGAAAGGCAAGAGGCTGGGCGAAGTTCTATTGGTCGATGCGATGGCGCGTCTCTGCGCGATCGAGGCCGCCGGGCGCATGATGGTTGTTGATCCTATCGATGACAACGCCAGCGCCTTTTACGGCCGCTATGGGTTTGAACCGCTTGGTCAATCGACGACGCGCTTGTTCCTATCGATGAAGGCAGCACGCAAGGCGTTTGGCGCGCCCAATGCGCCGTGATCAGATCTCGCGCGCCTATCTGCTTGCAAAAGGCCCCTGATCAGTCGGCGGCAATAATGCCGTTTCACTCAGTTTGACGCCCTGACAAGATAGGGGCGGTCTTTTCTGCCAGTGATTTCCACGACGACACGGCGCACGGCCCGGGCGCCGTTCGGTAGCTTGGCCTCGACAATGATCGTGAGCGGTCGGCCAGCAACGTCCGTGGCGTCGGAAAAGGCGAGCGCAGTCCGTTGTCCATCCCGTTCTCGTGCCCGGTCGATGGCGACTGGACTCCCGACCTGACCTCCCTTTTCCATAACCGCAAGGGCGCGCGGATCGGCGAATTTCGTATCGAAGGCTGCGCGCGCGGTATAGGCAGTGGCGATCGGGCGGATACGCTCGACGAGCTGCGTGTCAAATCCCCTAATGCTACCCAATTCCTCGATCGACGCGAGGAAGCCGTTGGCCGGGCGAATCCCCGCACGCTCATAATAGACGCTCTCGGCGCCGAATGGCCGCACCTCTTCATCGCCATCGGTCCAGTCGAGAAGCGAATCCCGTGCAATCAATAGGCGATCGCCCTGGAGTCCGACTTCTTCAAGGAGGCGGGTCGCCATGGCTTCATCCAACTGTCCGATCGGAACCTTTCCGCGTTCATCCTCGATTTTGACGCGGATGCGGGCGTCCCTGAAGGAGAAGCGCTGTTCCCGGCCATCGATCGGCCAGCGCTGGGTCGCATCGGTAGCGAGGAGATTGCTTAGGGTGCGCGCGACCCCAGCGTCAGCAGCCGCCCCCGCCTGGAGTTGATCATGCTCGGCCGCGACGTCGTCGATCCCCATCCGTGTCGCGGAGAGAATTGTCAGGGCCATTGCCGCGAACACAGCGATGCTGGCGACGGCCGCGACCAGCGCATATCCTTCCTCACCCTGCTTCACGGGATGGTGCCATGCGTCCGAAACGGCTCGAGCGTCCGCAGTTTTCCTCGCAGTTCCTCGGTGACGGCGCGGCCATCGTCCGGAGTTCGAATGACCTGAGGCTTCAGGAGAACGATGAGTTCGGTGCGGTTTTGACGATTGTCATGATTTCCGAAAAGACCTCCGAGCACGGGAATTCGGGAAAGGATCGGAATGCCATTTTTCCCGATCGTTTGAGAATCCCGAAAGAGGCCGCCGAGCGCGATGACCTGTCCGTCCAAAACGGCGACGGAGGTTGAGATGCGGCGCGTGGAGATCGTGGGCGACGCTGCACCGGAGCTGCTGTTGGCAGCAGCGCTGTTGGGGTTGACGTCGCTCACTTCCTGCGAAACGTCGAGCAGGACCGTGTTTCCTGCATTGACGCGCGGCGTGACGCGAAGGATCACACCGGTGTCGCGATATTCGATCGCGTTGACGATAGGCGCATTGGGGTTTTCGACGCTGACAGCGCTGCCTGTCGATACCGGGACCTGGTCGCCGACTTGCAGCGCGGCGGTCTGGTTGTTGAGCGTGACAAGCTTGGGTGCTGAAACGACGCGGACATTGGTGCGCTGTTCGAGCGCGTTAAGCGCGGCGCTGATGCTTCCGCCGGCGAGGAAATAGCTGAAGCCTGCCTGATTTGAGCCGGTGGGCATCGATGTCCCGTCGGTGACGCGAAAATTGCTATCTCCCGTCGCCCAGTTCCACTGAACACCGTAGCGCAGGGTATCGGTCAGCGTAACTTCTGTGATCGCGGCCTCGATCATGACTTGTAACGGCGCAATGTCGAGTTTGCGGAGGGCATCCTCTATCAAGGCGTATTCGCGGGGCGTCCCATGCACGACGATCGCGTTGTTGACTTCGTCGGCCGTGATCTTGCCGCCGCTGCCGCCAGAAGAACCAGAGCGGTTGTCGCCCTCGCGCGCGCTTTCCCGCGAAGTGGAGGCGCCACCGGCGGATCCTTCAGTTCCTGCAGGACGCGGTGTCTGTGAGGAACCGCTTGCAGAACGGGTCCGGCCTTCATCGCTGCTCCCGAATGGGTCGGATTGATCCCCCTCCCCGCCGCTGCTGTTGCCGTACGCCTGGTTGAGTGTCCGGGCGAGATCGCGGGCACGGCCGTGAAGAACGCGGTACACGAAAATGCGCTTCTCCGCATTTTCGCCCTCGCGATCGAGGATTTCGACCCAGCGACGGACATCCTCCAGATATTGACCGTTGGCGCTGACCGCGAGGATCCCGTTGATCCGTTCCATCGTGATGAGTCGGACCAAGCCGCGGGTGGGGGCATTTTCGGCGTTGATGAGTTTGTCGAGTTCGGGAACGATAAGGCGGGCGTCGGTGCGTTCCGGAACATAGAGCCCAAAGCTCATGTTCCGCAGCCAGTTGACGTCGAACTGCTTCAGCATATCCCGCGCGCTGCTGCGCTGGCCGGTCGTACCAGCGATCGTGATCCTGTTGCCTGCGGGGTCGATGTCCGCCACCACACCGGGGATCGCACTGTCGATGACCTTGCGGACTTCCTCGGCGTTGATGAACTGCAACGTGATTACTTCCGTTCCAAAGCCAATGGCATCGGGAGCGACAGGTGCCTTAGCCGCAGTCTCCGTTCGCACCGAAAAGCCATTGCCTATTGGGACCAGGGCGAGTTGGGCGGATCGCAAGGCCGTCTCAAACAGACCGATGATCTCCGAGCGCGCCACAGATCCCGGCGTCACCAGTGAGACCTGCCCATTGACGGTGGCGTCGACCTCGATCGGGATGCCCGTCACTTGCTGCACGGACGAAGCGACAGCGCGGACGTCCGCCTGAGGCAGATTGAGGCTCACATTGCCGCCGCGGATAGGGCGTGGTGCCGCTGCGGAGCCTTGCTGAGGGATCGGTCCTTCGCCGTCAACAATCGTGGAGCGCACTTGGGGCGCCGCCCGTTCCGCCTCGGCGACGATGGCGGGTGGCGTGGGCATTTGGAGCGGCACCGGAGCCTGAGTCGCGGCGCAACCTCCGAGCGAGAGCGTTACCAGGGCGATCCCGGCAAGCAAATTTGGCTTGATGTTCATCTTTGACTCCCATTCGCAGCCGCATTCGCCGGCAGGGGGGCTCCCGCGCCGAATGGGACAATGATCCTTTCTTCACCGCGTTCGAGCAGCACCGCGCCCTCGCGCACGGCGCGCAGACGCCAATCACCAATCCGCCCCCCCACAGCGATGCTTGTCGTTCGGCCGTCACCGCCTTGAACGACGGCATAAGTCGCGCGCCCGATCCGGATGGAGCCGACGATCTTGCGATCGCCGATCTGGCTTGCGCCGCCGGACGCCGCACTTGCGGAGGGCGCGAAGACTGAACGAGCAACGATTGCCTGACCGCCTACCGCACGTTCGGGCGTTGCATTGGATGAGCGGGAGGATCCCCCGCGGCCGACTGGGCCCGGGGGAGGCAGTTCGACATCGCCTGCGTCTGTTAGCTGAATCGCGACGGCTGCCGCGAGCAAGGCGCACAACAGCAGTGGTAGCCGTGCCGTCTTATCGAGCGGGGGCAGCGCGGATAGGAATCGCGATTTCAATTTGAACATCCATTGTTGAAGATTGGCCGGTGACGAGAGCGTCGTTCGCATCGACTGAAACGGTCTCCACGATGAGCCAGGGAGGGTTGTTCTGGAGCTGATCGAGGGTTGATACGAGTTGCGGGAGGTTCATTCGCGCCGCGATGCTCGCGCGCGCCCACCCCGCTTCCGCTTCTGCATCACCGACCCCGCGCACTTCGCCGCCGCTCCGTTCGACAATGCGCTGAGCCCGCGCCTTAAGCTGCTCCCGCCCCGCTTCCGCGTTTGCCGCGCCGATTACATAGGCCTCTATGTTTCGTCGGGCGTCTTCGGCTTGACGGCGCAATCGGGGGACCGATGCGATCGTGCGTTGATTGTGGAGATAGCTCAGGTTCAGTTGTTCGCGCTGCTGTGCCCTCGTTGAGAATCCAGCGGCGATTGGCGCAACGATTGCGAACCAGAGCACCGCAATAAGCGATACGAGGATAAGCAGGGCTACGAGCCTGCGCTCGCGGGGAGAAGTTGGACGGATCATCATCGGCGGGCGATCCTCGCCCCGATATCGAACGGCTCTCCGGCGGGCACTTCCGCCTGGATTTCGTCATTCATTGCGCGCACGTCGGCAAAGTTGCCGGACCGGCGCAGTTCGCCGGCGATGTCAGTGCGCGGCGGCTTATAGCCAGTGATTTTCACGGACGTTCCATCCCAGACATAGCGCTGAAGCCAAGCACCTTGGGGAATCGCTTCACTGATGACCGCTAGTCCCCCGATGGCATCATGGTCGCGTCGTTTGGCGAGCGAGCGGGCAACCAGCGTATGGTCCTGACCAGTCCTGCGCGTGATCGTCTTAGCGACGGTGACGACTGGCTGTTGCTCTTGCACGACCTGTTCAAGTCGCTCGACAGAGCGGACATCCTTCCAGATGAACAGACCGGTATTGATGACCACGAAGCAAGCCACGACCGCCCAAATCAGAGGCGTTGCGCTTCGGGGACGCGCGATCAGGCCAGCTTCGTGCATCGCCGGTGCGAAATCGAGAGGCGACGCAGCCGTCCGGTTATTCTCAACGAAAATGCGAACAGCAACCACCTTGGCGTCGGCAATCGTCTCCGCAATTCTTCGAGCTGTTTCGAGCGGCAAGCCGGCGATCTCGACACGGATTTTTGCCGGATCTGCCGTTGATCCAACCCTCCGTGCGGCGATGATCGTGGTTCCGCTCGGGAACGGTAACAAGCCATCACCCTCGAACGATGCCATTCGCTGCAAATCCCGATCGTTCAGCGCCGGCCGTTCGATTACACGGGCAAGACTCTCGCTGCGCGAAACGATCACCGCGACACGCTCACCGGGATGAGGACCATCGCTGGCACCCTTTTGGCCATTGGCGACTGGAGTCAGGGCGCCATCGGCAAATCGGTAGTGACCCAAGCCATCGGAGCGGGCATGGCGAAGCCTTGCAGGGAGCAATTGCTCGAGCTCCGCAACCCACCATCGGATGCCGCTCGCGATCCAGCGTCCGATGGTTGCCATATCTGCATTGAGGATTCTTTTGGAGCTCATCGTTCCTCACACTTTCCGGTCACCGGATCATTCCGACAGGTGCCGTAGCTGGTTGATCGGGGACGGATGACGAGGTCGGGCCAGATACGGCGATCGGTCTCGGCAAAGACAACCCGGACGCGAATGAGTTCAGGCGTTGTCGAGCGGTCCCACCAGCGATCTTGCCAGGCACGAGGCGCGCCGGGTTCGGGGGGCCCAAGATAGCTGATGGAAAGATTGCGCACACCGGTGAGCAGCCGGTTCGGGGTCCAGCCCACGAGGTCTGTTCCGCTCCTGTCGATGCCCATCTTACGTGAGTGGGCACTGTAGAGGACGAGATCCCCATTTGCGGTGCGCGTGAGGCGAAATCGCTGAAGAGCGTCCGCCCCTTCCCGATCGAACGGTGGTCCGACGAAGGTCAGCACGCCGCCCGTGCCGCGCAATTCCACGATTGGTATGGCGGAATCCGACCGGGTGATCGGGCGAAGGCGTTCGACGGCGCTGCGTAGGAGGTTTTGCGCGGCAACAACTTCGTCGACAGCGTTGATCGTCGCGCGGCTTCGCCCGGCGAGGATGCCGGCAGTCGTTAGGCCCTGCAGCAGGAGAGTCGCGGCCAAACCCATCAGCGCCAGGCTGACGAGAAGTTCGATAAGCGTGAAGCCGCCTTCCCGCTCGAATTGATGATCGTCAATGTAGCGCCACTCAGCCATTGATCACTGATCCAATCGCAGAGTTTCGACCCGGACGAGCTGGCGCCCCGTGTTGCGGTCCAGAACGTCGATCCGCACCTGCTGAAGGGCAGCCGCGCTATCACGGGCTTCGCTGCGCACAGTGTGGTGGGTGTAACGCCATGCAAGATCACCCTGGTGTCCGCTTTCGGGCAGCTCGCCTGGTCCAGAGGCGATACTGGCATGTGCGAGGAGGGAACGAGCAAGCAGAACGGCCTCGCGTTTCTGGGCGGTTCGGTTGCCTGCAAGCGCATGCGTGGAAACCGAATCGAACAGCATGGCGGACATGCCGGCGATGACAGCGAGGGAGACCAGCGTCTCGACCAGGCTGAAACCGGCTTCAGAGGGCGCCACCTTCATGATATGCGCTCGATGAGGCCGGTGGTGGGACGTACTCTCCAGCGCCGAAGTCTGACGCCATCGGCAACCGCAACTTCGCCACCGCTCGCAGACCCATCGGGGTAGAAGGTGACGCCGCCGGCGCGAGGGGTTCCGCGTAACCGTGCAGGCAGACGATCCACGACTGCACCAGCAGCAAAATCCCGCTGGTCAGAAGATATTGCAAAACGAACGGTGATGCCGCGACGCATCGCGTCCGCTCGCGCGCTGCGGAGCGCTGTCTCGAAGCGGGTCGCCCCATCGAGAAACTCCTGGTAGCGCAAGGCGGCCCCTACTGCTGGAAACGCGATTCCTGCGGCAAGTCCAAGGATCGCCAGAACGACCAGCGCCTCAAGAAGCGTGAACCCTGCGTCGGGGTGAGAGCGAGCCCTCGTATCACCAACTGCCCACATCCTTGGCCTCCCCGGTGCCGCCAGGTTTGCCGTCGGAGCCGAGGCTGTAGACATCGACCTCGCCATGCTCGCCGGGAATACGCAGCAAATAGGGGCGTCCCCACGGATCGGTGATGGCAGACTGCTCGGGGAGATAAGGCCCGTTCCAGCTCGGAAGATTCTGCGGAGCCTTCACCAGCGCTTCAAGGCCCTCTTGTTCGGTTGGATAGCGCGAGGCGTCGAGTTTGAAGAGATTGAGCGCTGCGACGACGTTCTTCGCCTGGACCTGTGCGGTCTTGGACTTGGAACTGTCGAGATACTTGATGACCTGCGGGCCGACGATCGCCGCTAGGAGGCCTAGGATCGCCAGAACGACAAGAAGCTCGAGGAGTGTAAATCCGGCTTCCTGCCCAGCGTCTTTTCCGGGTCGTTTTCTCATTCTGTTTCTCCCTTCATGAAGACAGCGCAAGGTCGTTGAATCCGAGAATCGCGGACATGATGGAGGCGATGATGCTTGCCACCGTCACGCCGAGCAGGACCGTGATGACGGGTGTGAGGATACCAATGATGCGTTCGAGACGCGTGCGGACGTCCCGGTCGAGAACGTCGGCGAGGCGGGTCAGCATCATGCCGAGTTGGGACGTTTCCTCGCCAGTGCGCAGGAAGCCGATCGCGAGCTTCGGGAGTACGCCGGAAGCTGCAAGTGGTGCCGTCAGCCCCCCACCCTCCTTGACGCCATCGGTGACCTTGCCGATGGCTGCCGCCAGGACCTGGTTGGTCAATGTGCGCTGCGATAGCGCCAGCGCAGCGGGAAGACCGACTTCACCTTCGATGAGCGCGCCCAAGGTACGAGCGAACCTGGCGGTCTCGATACGGCGAATGAGCTCACCCAATTGCGGTAAACGTAGGGCGACGCGATCACGTGCGAGACGGACCGCAGGCTGGCGCAAGGCGATGGCAGCGGCGAAGATGCTGCCCCCGAGCACAGCAAGTATGGCGATCCCGTAATGTCGAAGGATCTGGCTCGCGGTCATCACGACGAGCGTCGCAGTCGGGAGTTTCTGGGCGGTACTGGTGAACATGCGCTCGAACTGCGGAACGACGAAGAGGAGCATCAGGAGGACGACGCCAACCGCAATCACGATGAGGGCGATCGGGTAGATCATCGATGAGGTGACCAGACGCCGCAACTCGGCTTCCTGTTCGAGGGCACTCGCCAAGCGTGTCAGTGCTTCCCCAAGCCGGCCGTTCGCCTCGCCCGCTTCCGCCATCGCGACTGCGGTCGGCGAGAACAGTTCCGGTTTTTGCGCCATGGCGCGAGAGAGCGGCGCGCCTTCGCGTACATCGCGGAGGATATCGGCCAGATGGACGGCGACATCCTTGTCCTCGACGTTTTCAACGGCCAGTGAGAGCGCGCGGTCGAGTTGGAGGCCGGCTTCGAGGAGTACCGCCAGTTCACCGACACTGATCGCAGCAGCCTGGCGCCCTTTGCCCCGCGCTTTTGTCCGCTTAGCGGTCTCCATAGCCGGGACCACCACAAGTTCGAGTGGGCGGGCGCCATTACGACGCAACGCGGCCGCGGCATCACGGCGATCGCTGGCTTCGAGCTCGCCTGAAAGGCTCGAACCGTCGCTCTTGACGGCCCGGTAATGGTAAGTCGCCATCAGCCGTCCCCGCTCCCGACACGCATCACTTCTTCAAGTGTCGTGAGGCCTGCCGCCGCCTTGGCAACGCCATCAGCAACAAGGCTGCGCATTCCCCCGGCTTCCCCCGCAGCCTGGATCTCGGGAGTGTCAGCGCTGTGCAGAATCAGGCGCGAGATGGCAGCATCGACGCGAAGGAACTCCAGTACCGCGACCCGTCCGGAATAGCCGCTGCCGCCGCATCGATCGCATCCATGCGCATGAAAGAATTGGGCTGGTTCGACGGACCCTAGCAGCGGCGCCAGTACAGGGGGAATCTCGTCATCAGGACCATAAGGTCGCCTGCACTCGACACATAGCCGCCGCACGAGGCGCTGCGCCAGGATGCCGGTCAATACCGATCCGAGGAGAAATGGCTCGACACCCATGTCCAGAAGGCGGGAGATTGCGCCTGCCGCGGTGTTGGTATGCAGCGTGGAGAGGATCATATGCCCGGTGAGCGCCGCCTGGACTGCAATCTGCGCGGTTTCCGTGTCACGAATCTCGCCCACCATCATGACGTCGGGGTCTTGCCGGAGGAAAGAGCGGAGCGCAGTGCTGAACGTGAAGCTGATGGCGGGATTGACCTGGGTCTGGATGACCCCTGGCAGCCGGTATTCGATGGGGTCTTCGACGGTGAGCAACTTGCGGTAATCCGCGTTGAGTTCGGAAAGCGCCGCGTAAAGCGTGGTCGTCTTGCCGCTGCCGGTCGGCCCGGTGACGAGGACGATGCCATGCGGGCGGCCGATGGCCTCGCGCATCCTCGCGGTGAGTTTCGGGTCGAACCCCAGTGAGGTGAAATCAAGTGCAAGGCGTGAGCGGTCGAGGATGCGCATGACCACACTTTCGCCGTGGATAGACGGTGAGGTCGCAACGCGGAGATCGATTTCATGGCCGCGAACCGAAATACGCAATCGACCGTCTTGTGGTAGGCGGCGCTCGGCGATGTTGAGGCTCGCCATCACTTTGATGCGTGAGACCAACGGGGCCCGCATCGCGAGTGGAAGCTTCGTCGCCTGCCTCAGCATACCATCCACGCGAAATCGAACGATCAACCCATCATCGCTCGGCTCTATATGTATGTCGGACGCTCGCTCATCCGACGCGCGCGCGATCAGTCGGTTGACGGCGCGGATCACTGGCGCGTCGCTGACGAGGTCTTTCAACCTCTCGAGATCGTCGCTGTCGATCTCGCTTTCACCCTCTTCGGCAGCCTGCGCGGACCCGTGGTAGAGCCGCTCGATCGCAGCGTCGATGTCGCTGGCCCTTGCGATCAGGCGTTCGACCGCCCTTCCCCCGAACATGAACTGGAACGCTTGCTCAGGGAACGGATCAAAGGGATCGCTTACAGCGATGCGGACTTTTGCCTCATCGGCGTAGATGGGGATCGCCCGCGTTTCGCGCAGGAAATCGAGGGAGAGCCCGGGTCCTTCGACAGCGGATGAAGGTAGGGCAGCCCCCTCGATCACCGGAAGGCCGGTATGCGCAGACATTTCGGCTGCGATTCGGTCCTCGGAAAGCAGGCCGAGTCGGGTAACGACGGCATCGAGCCGTTCGTCGGTCTCGGCGTGGATGAGGAGCGCGCGCTGCAAGCTCTCGTCTGCAAGCAATGCCCGCGCGCGTAGCATTTCCTCGAATCCATTGGGATTCGCGGCAACCGGGCCATCCTCGTCCGTTATCGGCGCTTCCCGAACTTTATGCCAGGATCGTGCAATATTTGACACGCGGAACATGCTACCCCTGCTCATGCCTCCTGTGACAGTCCCTGCATAAGGAAAAAAATATCCAAGAGAACTAACTGGATATAAGCTATATCCTCGCATTGCTACAATATAGTTGCAATCAAATCTCCTATCATCTCGTCGTATCTAAAATGTCCAACCGAAATGGACAGAATAAACTGATGAGATTTGCTGTAGTTCAAACCCATCATAACAAAACTGTCATTTAGACTCGATAGATTTTGATTGTCGGATAGTGATCGAGTCGCAATCCGGCAAATTTGATAGTCCGATTGTTATTGCCGGATGTGTGACCCGAATATTCGGGTAACGGCGGGTGGATATGAGTCCTCGCGACGATGTCTGCTGGCGCTGCGTGTAGAACGAGGGTCCGTGCCATATCTTGCGATGTGGCAGTCGGGACTTTGCGTGACCGGGAATTTGCAAGGATCAGGCGCGCCGATCTTCGGATTGGTGAACGATGATCTGCGCGCTGAAGACTTTACGTTTTTGTTTCAAACCGAATGTAGGAGAAATACAATGAAGCGTATCAATTCCGCGCTCTTCCTGGCGTCCGTCGCCAGCATGGCGCTCGCCTCGGCTGCATCAGCAACCCCTCCCGGCCCCAACGACGGCGACAACGCCCTCCATGGCACCGGCGCCAGTTCGGTCACGAACGTCCTGAACGATGAATTCAACAGCAAGCCGCCGCTCGCCGCCGATTTTGCAGCGACCTATGTGCCCACCGGTTCCGGCAACGGCAAGGCGGCTTGGCGCAGCAATACCCCGCAGGTGGTCGCCCAGCCGACCTGGAACACCGTCCAGTTCGCTTTTTCGGACTCGTCGATCACCGCCGGCACATCGACAAGCGACCTCGACCTCTACAATGTGAATGTGAAGCCCTTTGCCGGCAACGGCATTCAGGTGCCGAAGTTCGTACTGCCGGTGGCATTCGCCTATAACCCGGTCTATGCCAAGAACCCGACGTCAGGGGTCGAATACCGCTTCAACGTCCAGTCGCCGCAGTCACTCCCCGACGCAGTCACTGGCCTGCCCAAGGTCGTCGGCGGCCTCCGCCTGAGCCGCGCCGCCTATTGCGGCATTTTTAACGGCACGATCAAGAACTGGAACAACAGTACGCTTACGACCCTCAACGGCGGCGTATCGCTCAAGGATCCGGCCGACCCGAACTGGGGTACGGTAGACAACAGTTCTACGCAGGGCGTTCCGATCCGCCTCGTTGGCCGCCTCGACAAGTCGGGCACGACCGACATCTTCACTCGCGCGCTGGCAGCCCAATGCCCCAGCGGCAGCCGCATTACGACCAATGCCGAAGCGCTCGCGTTCAATCCCGTCAGCACCGCGCCGAACTTCACGACAGTTCGCTCCGACAGCCCGTACAAGCCAGGCGGTACGGGTTTCGCCGGGACAACCAACTCGGTGGGCAACCAATATTTCGACAAGACAAGCCTTTCAATCCTCTCGGTGAGCGGCGGCGTTGTTTCGCAGCCGACCTCCGCGACGGGCGATGGTACGGGCCTGTTCCTGCTGGCCGATGGCAGTGGTACCGTGAGCAAGGCGATCGAAGCAGATCCGGACATCGGGACCAGCACCTACAGGGTGAACGGCAAGCTCGGTTATATCGGTGCCGACTTCATCGCCAATGCCAAGGGCGCGTCGCCCAAGGTGTACTCCGCGGCCCTGTCGCGGCCGTCTGCCACCTCGACCTTCCTCCTGCCGAGCGCGGCGAACGCCACCAACGCCTTCATCGGCATCTTGCCGCCGCAATCGGCCACGAACGGCGCATTCCAGGTGGCTGACACGCGGCTGGTCCGCAATCCGGCCGGCGGCGCGGATATTCAGGCCCGCCGCAACAACCCTCTTGCCTGGTATGACGTCCTCTATGTCGGTGGCGCAAACCTGGCAGCCCCGACTGCTGGCTATCCGGTCACGGGTACCACGCAGGCTCTGCTGAATACCTGCTACAAGACGAACAACTTCCCGCATATCGTCCAGTGGCTGGGCTATAACTACGGCACCCCGACGGACGCCTTCACCAATACGACGACCGGCCTTCTTGCGAAGTCCAATATCGCCGCGGTGTCTGACGAATGGAAACGCGCCGTCATCCAGACCTTCCTGGTCAATTCGAACGAGACGAACAGCAGCCAGCGCTTGGGCGATCTCGATCTGTGGATTGAATCGGCGGCCACCAGCGGCAAGGACCACTGCAACGTTACCGGCAACTGATCCACTTTGAACAATACGCACTTGGCAGCCCCGGAGAAATCCGGGGCTGCTTTTCTGAAAAGACGTTTCGCGGAGCAAGGCCTCGCGATTGCACAGCTTTCGGCGTCACAATCGGTCGGCAGGTTCTAGACGGCCCGGCCGCAGGAGAGAAACGATGAAGCTTGCCGGTCATGCAATCCTTTAGCTAGCGTTGCCAGCATGTGGCTCGTCTTTGCCGCTTTAGCTCAGACTACTCCCGCACCCGGTCCTAAAGATGGCGCCTTAGCTCTCCAGGGCACCGACGCCACTTCCTCCGCAAATGACATTGTCGATCTGATCGACTGGATGAAGATGAACGAGCCGCTCTTCGACGCAATTTTCTCCCGGCCACCTCTGGTACCGGCAAGAAAGCCTGGCGCAATACGACGCCCCAACTCGGCGCATTCGGCAGTCCGTTCAGCGGTTGGCACATTGTCCAGTTTGCATTTTCGGAATCGTCCGTAACGCTGAGCGACATTCTCGCCTACAACAAGAACGTCAAATAGTTTGGTGGAAGCGCTGTCGTCATCCCGCAGTTCGTGCTGCCCATCGCGATCGCCTTTAACCCGGTCTATGCCGAGAACTCCGTGAATGGGATCGAATACCGGTTCAATGTCCAGACTCCGCAGTCGCTTCTCGACGCCACCCCAGGTCTGGCCAAGGTCGTCGGGGGCTTGCGTCTGAGCCGGCTGGCCTATTGCGGCATTTCTAATGTCGGGATCAGGAACTGGCACGACGCGTTGTTGACCATGCTCAACGGCGGTGTGTGCTGGGAATCCTGCCGACGGCAACTGCTTCCGGAGTTCCGATCCACCTCTTCGGTCGCCTCGACAAATCGGGCGCGACGGACATCTTCACCCGCGCTCTTGCCGCGCAGTGCCCCGGCGGTAGCCGCATCACGAACGATGCCGAAGCCTTGCCGTGCGATCCTACGCTGGGAACCGCTCCCGATTTTACCGACGTCCGGATAGATACGCCTTACCGGCCAGGAGGGGCAGGCTTCGCTAGTTCGACGAACGCGGTCGGCAATCAGTATTTCAACAGAACGACCGGGTCCATCCAATCCGTTAGCGGCGGCGTTCCGTCGCAGCCAGCGGCGGTGGGCAACGGCACAGGCCTGTTCCTGCTGGGGGACGGCAGCGCTGGCGTCGGCGCGGCGATCGCAGCCAACCCTGACATCGGCATGAGCGCCTATAGAGTGAACGGCAAGATCGGATATATGGATCCGATTATATCGCCAATGCGAAGGGCGCGTCGCCCAAGGTGTTCACCGCCGCCCTATCGCGGCCATCGGCCACCACGACCTTTCTCCTGCCGAGCGCGGCGGAAGCCGCGAACGCCTTCACCGGCATCTTGCCGCCGCAATCGACCGGCACAGGCGCGTTCCAGCTTGCCGACACACGGCTAGTTCGGAGTCCGACCGGCGGCGTGAAACTCGCCGCTACTCGCGATAATCCGTTCGCCTGGTATGACGCGCTCTATCCGACCCCGCTTTCCGGCCTAGCAAGTCCGTCTGCTGGCTATCCGATCACCGGCACCGCGCAGGTGCTGCTGAAATAGCTGCTACAAGGCGTCCAACCAGCCGCACATCGTCAAATTGCTCGGATACAATATGGGGACACCGACCACTGTGTTCACCAATCCTACCATCGGCGTACTCGCGAAGTCGAACATCGCCGCAGTGTCTGACGCATGGAAACGCGCCATCATCCAGACCTTCCTGGTCAATTCCAACGAGATGAACAGTGGACAGCGCCTCGGCGACCTAGATCTCTGGATCGAAGCGGCGCAGACGATCAGCGCTGATCATTGCAATGTCGGCACCTTGTCTGGCACTCCGGGCATGTAAGCCAATGATCGTTGACCACGGTTCCCCGACGCTGCAAACGTTCGGGGTCCGCTCCATTCTTTTCGAGGGGATCAAAAAGCCGTCATTCTTCAATCTTGTATCCCAGCTGCTCAATCGCCGGCATGAGTATCGGAATTACCGGCTCGATGTGCCGGAGGTAGTTGCGGTAGCGGTGAACCGAGCGGGTGTAGAGCGGCTCGGTAACCTGGGCGTAGCTCGCGGTACGGGCGTAGCGGGCGTTCTCATGAAACGCGAGCGTAGCCGGATCGAACGGCGCCCCGATGAACGCAAGCAGGCCGCGCACCTGGTTCTCCTGCTCGGCGACCAGATCCTCGTAGCGCACGGGAAGATAGTTCAGCGGCAGCGCTGCGCGGTAATCGGCGATGAGATCGGCAATCAGGGCGTAATGCGTCGCTGCTGACTCCAGCGCATAGGCGCAGTGGAACCCGTGGGTCAAGCCGTTCGAGAACACCGACAGCACGACGTCGAGCGGGTGCCGCACCAGATGCACGATCGGCGAGCGGGGGAACAGGATGTGGATCAGCCCGAGGTGCGTCTCGTTGAGCGGCATCTTGTCGGTGAACCAGCGCTTGGCCGGATCGACCGCGCCGAACCGCACTGCCTCGTTGAGATAAAGGTCGCGCAAGCTGTCGACCTGGCCGGCGCGGTCGCCAAGCCACATTTCGGAGAGCGCCTTGGGATAGGTGAGCAGACTGCCGAGCAAGCTCTGGGCGCGGTCGGCAAGCTGGTGGATGATCGGCAGTTCGTCGCCGGCAGCGATGTCGGGATGCGCGCTAAGCGTCTGTTCGACCAGCGTCGTGCCCGAGCGCGGGAAGCCGATGATGAAGATCGGCTGCGGATGATCGTCGCGCACGCTCGCGCGCGGCAGCAGCCGCGAGCGTCCCTCGGTGAAGAACTCTCGGAGATCATTGACCAACCGTGCAGCGCGGTCGACCTGATAGCCATGTCCCGTCACTTCGGTCTGTCGGGCCTTGAACGCGGCGAATGTCGCGAACGCCTCATCGTAGCGGCCCATGCTGTCGAGGATCTGCCCTTTCTCCTGCAAACCGCCCGAGGAACCAGCCTCGCCTGCGTCGAGCAGGGCGAGGGCCCGGTCATTGTCACGGGTGCGGTGGAACAGCGTCGCGCGCGCGATCGGCAGCTGCGGATGGCCCGGCGCCATCGCCTCGGCCCGATCTAGTAAAGCTAACGCCGCCTCGAACTTGCGGTCAGATTCCTCGAGCTTGGCCCATGCCAGTAGCAGGTTTGGATCGCTGGTGCCGTCCGCAAGCGTCCCGAACAGCGCGCGCGCCTCGTCGATCCGGCCCTGGTCGCGTAGCGCCACCGCAAGACTGGCCTCGATATCGCGGCGCGGCACATCGGGTCCGCGCGGCACCGGCAGATTCAGTGCGATCCGGAAGTGATGCTCGGCCGCCTTACCATTGTTCGAGGTGAGGAAGGCCCGCCCCATGATCATGTGCGAGATCAGCGCCTCCGGCGCGAGCCTCACCATGATCCGGGCGTGGAACTGCGCGCGCAGCATGTCGTGGCGGGCCAGAAAATACTGCGCGGCGATCATGCGGGCGACGGGATCGTTGAGATGGATGCGCGCGAGCCGGTCGACCACCGCGCCGGCCGCA
This sequence comes from Sphingobium yanoikuyae, assembly GCF_034424525.1. Lineage (NCBI taxonomy): Bacteria > Pseudomonadati > Pseudomonadota > Alphaproteobacteria > Sphingomonadales > Sphingobiaceae > Sphingobium > Sphingobium yanoikuyae. Next base: position 996,449 of record NZ_CP139979.1, on the reverse strand, counting down.
TCCCAGTTCTCGTCCTTCTGCAGCAGATCGAAGAGCGCCTGCAAAGCCTCCTTGTGGCCCGGAGCGAGGGCCAGGATCGCGAGCACGGCTGCACGCACGCCCTCGCGGTCGTGCCGCTTGCGTGCCGCTTCCAGCCTATCCGCCTTGTCCGTCTCGTCCTCGGGCAGTTCGCGGACCACCTGCCGGGGATCGATCCCGCAGCAGTGCATGCGCAACAACCCCGAGCCGCAGGAACACGCTTCGGCGGCCGTGACGACGGCATCGGGAACTACAGTCGTATCGATCGTATCGAGCAAGGCGGCGCTTTCCAAGGAGAGCCGGTCCGGACCCGCACAGGCCCGGACCGGATAACAGGTCAGGCCGCGACGCGCAGGGTGGCGGCTTCGCGCCGCCACGTGGGCGCGACCATGGCGAGTTCGATATCGATCGTGCAGGCGCCGCGGCCTGCAAGCTCGATCACGCCTGCGCCATCGCTCCAGCGCCAGGCCGTGTTGCCGTGGCTCTCGGCGGCATGGAAGCCGGCGCCAAACAGATCGGCATCGAGGGCGACCGCCTCACCGTCGGTCCTCAGCGCCGAGATGGCGACACCAAGGCAGCGGCGATCGGCCATGCCCGGCATGACATGCGCGAGCACCCCGCTGGCCGAGCGCAGCACCACACGTTCAGCGGCGGGCACCTGGAAGCGGAAGCTACCCTCCTGCTCGGGCAGGATCGTGACGCCATCGGCCTCGATCACCAGGTCGGCGACTTCGCTGCGCATCCAGCCCAGCTCTTCCGCACGCGCAAACAGACGCTGCTGGATCGTGGTCAGTTGGGGGCCGTCCATCACCATCGGCGCACAGGCATCGTCCCAGCTCTTGGGATCGAGGCGGCCGTGCAGTTCGATGCTCTCGCCATTGTTGACGAACGAACGCCGATTGCCGTCGTCGAGATAGGTCTCGCAGGGCAGGCCCTCGGCGAGGATCACATCGTGGCTGTCAAGCTCGATATGGAAATAGCGCACGCTCTCGACAGCTTCCTGAACGATGGTCGCGCCGTTGATGAGATGGCTGACCGGAACCAGCACGCCGTCGACATAGACGGCATGGCCGGGAGAGAGGCGCAGATCGCGCTCCGGCAGGCCGGAACCAAAGGCGCCGGCGCAGATGCGGACCGGGTTGACCTCGTTCGGACGCGGATGGCGCGCCGGGCGGGCGAGCAGTTCACCGATCCACTTGATCGTGCGGATTTCATTTGAAGCCGTGAGCACCATGTCGCCAATATGCAGTTCCTCGACGGCCACACAGCCATCCGGCGTATCGAGGCTGGTAGCCTCTGCGAAACATACGACAGGCTCTTCCGGAATATTAAAGATGCTCGGGTCTTTTTCGAATGTGGTGGCATTCAAACCGATGATTACATCATCGGCATCGCCAACCCCAGGGGCATCCGAACTGACGCCATATGAGCCGAACACGAAGATATTCGGAGGTCCGCTAGGTGATGTAAAATCTCCGCCCGTCGTTGGACTGTTAATATTCTCATGGTCTGAAAGCAACAGCCCATTCTCAGAAAATCCATAGACCCAAAAATCGATAGGATTTCCATCACCGTCAACCACACCTTCGAACTGCAACTTTCCAAAATTCGGAAGATAGTAGTTCTGGTAGCCATATTCGTTTGGCTCGCCGAGATGCCCAGCGACATATTCATTACTTAGTACCGATATCACTCCAGGAGGGGGAATTTCATCGTCCCAGAGACCCAGGGGATTAACACTCGACCCTCCACTGACAGAACCGATGATAACTCGCGCAATTTCATCATTGCCCAAGTTAATCGCATTGAGAGCGTCAATATTAAAAGGATTGCCTGCCATTTTAAATCTCCAATAGATATCAGACTATGGGTGTCGGTATCTTCCAGTTATCTACAATCGGGATCGCCGGGCGTATTGGGATCGCAGCGTCCGTCGCTGGCGGGTCCCAGCACATCTACCGTGATCAGCGAGCGCTGATCACGTTGGTTGTTGGTGTTGGCGGCCTGGGCGGCCTGAGCTGCGATGGCCGAGGCAGCATCCTGCGGCGTCGTCACGGTCACCTGGGCCGTTGTTGTGGGAACGCCGCTGATGGCACCCGCCGCCTTGAAATTGTCGGCATTGACCACCTGCGCCGCCGCCACGGCGATCCGCCCGGACGCTCGCACACCAGCGTCTCCCGCATCGACCAGGCCCACCGGCGCGATCAGATATACATCCGATGGCAAATCGTCCGGCCTACGCTGGAACGCGCCGATTCCCGCTCCCGCAACACTGCCCGCACTGTTCACCTCGGCCAAGCCGTTCTGATCGAAGCGGAGGGTGATTGGAGGGAAATTCGAGGCGCTCTTGGGCCCCTGTCCGGCGGCGAGATCGCCATTCGAGGACCACATGGTGATGTTGCCGGACTGCTGCGAGAAGACGCGGCTCTGGTTCAAGATGACATCGCCATCGGTGAAGCTGTTGATCCGGCCGCCTCGAAGCGTAAGCACCCCTTCGTAACCAAGCGGAATAGCGTCAAAGCGGGTAGAAATCGGTGACAGATTGCCGCCTTCGAATGTTTCGTGGACTGAGGCGCCGGATCCCGGACGCGTGAATGCTGTCAAGCGCCGCGATGACTGCTCGGAGGTGCGCACAACCGACCCAGCGATCAGGTCGCCGCCTGGGCCAAGGATGCTGACTGTGCCGCCCCGCGCGGTCTGGATGGTGGACAGACGCAAATCCATATTGCCCGTGAGAACACGTTTGGCCTTCAGCGGCTTTCCATCAACGATGGCGCGCACCGGCACGCCAAGCGGCCGATCCTCGCTGATTGTGGAGGGATCAGTCGTGTAGGGCGCGAGATTGTCGGTATAGCCACGCTCCGGCGAGAAGAGTGTGTTCACTGCCCGGTAACCGCGGACATATTGCAGGTAGGACGGGCTTTCTGTCCTGGCGGGCTGCGACAGTTCGTTGAAATAGAGCGTGTCGATCAGGAAGTGCTGCTGGCGCAGAAGATCAATGTCGGTGAATGCGGCATAGAGCTCTCTCGTCTTTCCGTAGGCCGCGCTAGCAAGCGCCTCGCCCGACGGCGAGCTCGTACCGAAGATTTCAGTGAACGCCGCCGGGTCATTATCGCGCAGCCAGTCGGCGAGCATCGGCGCATAGATCGGCTTCGTCCGGTCAGGCTTGCGGTTGCCAAAACTGTCGGTGACCTGCTCGAACAGGTCACCGTCGAGCTTCGCGAAATTCTCGGGGTTGAGATAGGTCTCGCGGAGCGCTGCATAGTCGGCACCGCCCTTGATACCGAAGCGTACGCTGACGCTTGCCCCTTCATCCGAAAGCCAAGGGTTGTAGTCGTTGCCGATCGTGCGGATCCCGCCAGCGCTATCCGCACCGCCCGCCCGGACCGATGAAACGAAAGGCCCGATATCGCCGCCCGCCTCGACGATGAAGGCGCCAGGCCCACCGAGGATAAAGTTGTTGGATTGGACATAGCTGAAGCTACCGTCACTGCCGATCGTTCCCATAACATCGCCCTCGGCGCGGATGCGGGTCGTGTCACCCGCCGCCAAATTCTGGCCTTGGAAGAACAGGTCAACGATGTCGCCGCCCGCGGTGATGCGCGCCTGCTTGGGCAGGAAGATCGCGCCGCGGTCGATGCTACCGTCGGTATGGATGCGCACCGGCTGAGCGTCTCCGGCATGAGTGATGCGCTGATTATGCTGCAGCCGGAGCTCAACATCGGTGGTCATAGGGGTCACGCCCGGCAACTGGAAAAAGCGTTGACCGCTCGAGAAACCGCCGCCGACCTGCCCGGGGTCGCTATCATCCATGCCGATGACGAGGCCCTTGATGCTATCCGCGCTCAATATCCGCAATTGCCCGACCGCGGACGGATAAAGGATCTGGGGGCTGTTCTGGGGTAGTTCGACGCTCGCCGCGAGAGACGTGAGCGCCATGCTTGGCGGGAGAATTTGCGAGAAGTCGATTTCGCGGCCGAACTCCGACCTCGCTGACGGAAATTGTCCGAAGTCCTTGGGATCGCCGAGGCCGGCGGTCTGTGCGATCCGCGCGGTTTCGACGGTCGACAGCGAGAACGCAGCCGCAGGAGAATAGAAGCCTCCGGATCCCTGGGACTGATCCAGACCCAGCGCGGAAACGCTGGCGAGAATTGCCGATCCTCCCGCCGAAATGTCGACCACCGCGTCAGCGAGGCGCACCCGTAGATATTGTGGTGTCTCCGCCGCGATGGGCTCACGTCCTCGGGCCGCAATGTCACGGCCTGCATGGATTTCCGCACTTCCGGCCGCGATGTCCGCCGTGCCAGCCAGAATATCCCTCCCGACCGCCAGCGAGAGATCGCCACCGCCGAAGGTCAGCATGGTCTTGCCGGCGTCGGAAAGCGTCGTTGTCGCGGTCGAACCGAGAACGACGGTCAGTTCAGAAACGTCACGTCCCGCTGTCACGCTGACATCGCCGCCAGCAAGTCCCCCTACGCCGGAACGGAAATAGCCGTATGCGAGACCGATTTCGGTATCGTCACCAATAGTCCCGGTCCTCCACGGCTGGGTGGATTGGAGCCCTGCGGTTCCGAAGGCATCCGTGCTTGTTGCGCCAAGCTCACCTCCCGAGTAGCCTTGCCCCACCGTCCCGGTGAGCTGAGTCCATTCGTCACGTCGGCCGAGCACATCACGCCCGGCATCAAGGGACACATCGCCGCCGCCATGGGCCAGCACCGGCATGTTCCCTGAAATGCCCTTGGGCGAAGGGATGAAATCCACCGCGTCGGCAATAGGCGACAGGTAAGTGCTGTCAGGTGTGAGCGACACAATCTGATCTGTGCCGACAATACGCCCACGAACATCCGACGGCGCGACCCGAACGCCGGCCGTGTAGATCGCCGCGGAAGCGAACTGCACCGCATCCGTCGAGCCGCCAAAATAGCTTGGCGCCGAAACTTGGGTGCCGTCAGCACGGCGATAGACCACCTGCTCCCCGCCCCGCAGATCGATGTCGCGCGACGCGGCCATCGCAATATTGCCATCGCCGCTGCGGACTACGGTACGAACGAAGGCCTGGTTCGGCGCGTTCGGCGTGGTCTGCTGGTTGGCGTTGCCGTAGCGGATGATCGGCGGGGTCCGATTGACGCTATAGCCGGTGCGCCCGCTCGCGAGGCCTGCCTGATAGGTGGGCTCGAAGCTCTGCAGAAACGCAATGACTTCGCTTAGCGGCGCGATGATCCCCGTTGGGTTGGTTGCATTGCCGACAAAGCTATAGCCCTTACCCTCAAAGAAAAGCCGTGCCGCAGCGCGTGTGTCCGCGCCGAGACCTGCCGTGCTTCCCCAATTGAGCTGGGTATAGGCGTCGTCGCGCAGGAGGTTGAGGTCAGCCGTGGTATCGGTGAGATCGAGCGTATCGCCGATATCGAAGCTGATCTTCGACGGATCGTTGGCGGCGCGTTGCAGGCGGAATTGCAGCGGCCCGTCATAGGCGACCGTTCCGGTCGCGGTGATGCGATAGCTGTATTCGCCCTGGAGCGTGACGTCGGCATTGAGCGCCCGGTCGACGACCAGCGGATTGGCCGAGAGCGTGTTGCCTGTACCCGCGACAAGCCGAATGTCCGACGAGTGCATGGCCACATCGCCGTCGAGCAGCGAAAAGAGCTCAGCGAAACCAAGCGCGTTGCGGCTTTCACCGCCAGCATCTGCGCCGTTGCCGGCCAGCGACAGTGGCGAGTTGATATTGGCGGCTCCGATATATTGATCACCCTGAGTGGCAGCCGTGGTGAGCGAAATCGTCAGCGTGCTGGATGCACCGGGATTGGCACCGGTGCCATAGGAAGCAATATTGCTACAGGAGCCGCTCGCGCCACCGCAGGAGAACTGGAGCGCCGGCTGCCAGGTGCGATCCCCGCCGCCAAGCTGCCAGTTGATGTAGTCGACATCGGACTTGTCACGGAACGTGAAGAACCCGTCCGAGATCGAGCGGTTGATCGTGAGGTCGTTGCCCGCACGCAGGGTGACCACCGGCGCTTCACCGCGAGCCGAGCCACCGTCAGTGCGGTACAGGAACGTCGCAAAGCGATCGAGGAGCTGGCCTTCCTTACCGGGCACGACCTTGTAGCGTGGTTCGCTGCCGGTGCTGATCTCGGGGATCAATTCGAGGACGCCGGCATCGACCGCCGCTTGCAACTGCGCGGGCGAGAAGCTGGCGGCGGCGAGGTTCCACTGGCTGGCGGTCTCGATGCTGCCGGTCGAGGCCAGCTCGACCCCGGGACGCAGGCGCATGCCGTCAAGGCTCGAACCATCGACCGTCGAGACGTCGAACGTCTGGATGAACCGGACCAGCGAGCTCCTGCCGTCGGCGAGCGCCATGTCGGTGGTGAACGGGTTAGCGCCGGTCGCCCCGAAGTCGAGCCGGATCGCGCCGTCATACCCGCGGGTGATGCCGCTATAGAGGCCGCTGTCGGCCATCGCTTCGAGGTCGTAGCGCTGGAACGCTTCCAGCTGCACGCTATCCGCGCCAAGGATAGTCCCGCGTTGACTCAGAGCCACCTTGTCGCGGTTGCTGCCGATCACCGGAGCGCGGAACGTCACAGTGCCGCCCTGATCGGGCTCGGCGTAGCGATAGATGGTGACCGGGCTGCCGGTGGCGGGATCGGTGATCACCTGCGGGATCATCCGGCCGACACCCGGCTCAGCCTGGGTGCGCCGCGCACCGACATCAATGGTCGCGCCACTGGCGATGGTGAGCGTAGCGCTTTCCGATCCGATGCCGATCGTGACGTCGCCGGCCTTGGCGGGCCGGCTGTCGGTATCGGCATAGCCGGTGGTGTGCGTGTCGAGCTTTGCGGTCGAGGCGAGCGTCACGCCGTTCTGGCCCCAGAGCGCGATATCGCCGCCGTTGACGGCCGCGTTGCGCGCGGCATCGGCCGCCATGCCGGTGACATCGACGCCCGAGGTGTCGAGCGTGCCGGCGATAGTGATCGATCCGCCATCGGCGGTCAGCGTGACCGACTGCGCCTTGAGGCTCCGGCCCTCAGCGAGGTCGAGGCTACCCGCGCCGGTGCGGACCCAGACGTCTCCACCGAACTGGGTGCCATAGCTCTCGACGAACCCACCGAAGTCGAAGCTGCCGGTGCCGCTGTCGAGGGTGAACGAGCCCTGCCGCAGCGCGGCTTTGGCCGGTGCGCCATCCGTTGCTTCGGCGTCGGGGTCGATGGCGAGGCCGGGGTTGAGCGCGGCGAGCAGGGTGACGCTGCCGTTGCCGGCAAGCAGGTTCAAGGTGCCGGCGTTGCCCTTGCCAGTGTCGGTAATCAGCGCCGAGCCTGCATCGGTGGCGATGCTGCCGTTGGCGCTGAACAGGTTGAGCGTACCGCCGCCCGCCGAGACCGTGACCGGATCGACCTCGTCGCCGAAGGTCTTCTCGTAGCCCGGTACCGACAGGGTAGCGCCCACAAGGCTGATATTGCCTTCCGACTGCACATCGATAATGCCGGCGGTCGCGCGGATCGTGGAGCCGCTGATCCACACCGTCTGCACCCGATCGTCGATTGTCCCGAACGCTATGCGCGCACCGGGCGCCGCATTGCCCTCGATCTTGGCTTCGGGGTTCGCCCCGGTCGCGCTGATCGCCACGGCACCGCTGGTGAGGAAGGTGTAATCCGGGCGCACGGTCTGGTTGCGCGGATCGGCGGCGGCAGTCCGTTCAGCGATGAACGGCGTGTTGAGCGTCAGCGCCGCGCTGCCGACATCGAAGCTGCCCTTGCCCTCGACATAGAGGCCATCCGAAGCCGCCAATGTCACACCATCGGCAAAGCCGGACGCGCGCACCGTATTGTTGGCGAGACTGATCGTTTTGGCGCCAAGGCTGAGGCTTCCCGCGCTGCCGCAGAGCGCGCTGGTCGCGCAGCCGTCGGCGGCATTGCCGTTGTTGGCGAGACGGACGTTGCCCGCTTCGATCCGCACGGCCGAACCGGCGGCAGCCTGTGCGTCAGCCGCAAGGCTGGCGGTGTCGAGCACCAGGTCGTTGAACCTGTGCGTGCCGGCCGCGAACCGGATCGAGCCCGGCGAGCGCACCGTCAGCCGCTCGGCCGCGCCGAGCTTGGCCGCAAGGACCGTGCCGATCACGCCGGCTTCGCCCGAAGCGTCAGCGCTGCCGGCGAAGTGGATGTCCGCGCCCGAGATCGCCGCATATTTCGCGTTGAAGTTGGCGCCGTCGGCGACCACGAACCGGCCGCTGGTGTCGAGAGCCAGGGCTTCACCGCTCAACGTCGCAGCCCCGATCGCGATCGCGCTGTCGCCGGTGCCCGTGCGCGCAACAAGGCGCTCCGCACCATTGGCGAGCCGCAGGATTGATCCGGCGCCGGATGCCTTGTAATCAGCGCCGGTCTTGATCGCGGGATCGCCGGTAGCGGCAAGGCTTGCTCCGTCTTCGATCGCGAGCACGGAGCCGGTGCCTCCGACCGCGAGCAGCAGCTCGCCAGCAGAGAGGTGCGCGTCGCCGGCGACCGTCAGGTTAGTGGCCGAAGCCGTGACCGTCGTGGTGCCATCGGCATTATCGCTGCGGCGGCCGCCGACCACTAGGCTCGGCGCATTGAGCTTCGCCAGCGTGGTGTCCGCGATCAGCAAAACACCGTCCGCGGCTTCCACACCTTCGGCGGCGATCAGGATGTTCGAGCCGAGGATATCGATCTGACCCGCCTGGCCGCCTTCGCCGGCGCGGAGATCGAACGCACCCGCCAGCTTCAGTTCGCTCAAGGGCGCGAGCACGACGCGAGCCGCGTCGAGCGGCAGGCGCGGACGCCCATCGGGATCGCGGCCCGTCAGATAGTCCGAGCCGCTCGTGGTCTTGATGCTCGAATATTTGGTGAAGACTTCCTTCGTCTGCACCGTGAAGCTGTGGCGGGTCGACTCAGAGATCCCCGTTCCGGCAAAGGCGTAGGTGCCGCCGACCACGACGCTGCCATCGAGGAGTTGGGTACTCGTGCCCGGCAAGGGCGCGGCCGAGCCTGTATTCTCGACCAGGCGCAGCGCCCCGGGGATCGCCATCGCGTACTTTGCGGGGACAAGCAGGTATTCGCCGCCAGCGATGCCGTGGCCCCCATCAAGCGTGACCGTCTTGCCCGCCTGCGCCCCATGGAGATCGGCATAGTCGGCCGAGTAGATCGGGTCGTAGGGCGCGATCTTGCCGGCATCCGCGACTGGCACCAGCGCGTAGACCTGGCGCTGATCGGCGAACTGGTAGCCGGTCCCGGTGACCGCGTCATAGCCATTGGCGCTGAACGCATCGCGGTTGAAGCGGTCGAGCACGTCGCGTGAACCGCCCACACCCGACTGGAACTCGTAAGCGTAGACATCGCCGCCGCCGCGGCCGTCAATCAGGGCACCTTTGGCCTGCACGATCGAACCCGCAGACAGCACCAACTCTCCGACAGGAAGTTTCGTCAGCGGCGTGCCAACAGTCGGGAAGTAATATTCCACACCGTCCGTGGTCGTGCCGTAGGGAACGGTCAATCCCGCGCCCGACACCGAGGTCACGCTGCTCGCGCTGAAAGTCAGCTTCTCAGTAGGGGTCGATACCAGCGATCCGCCGACGCCGATCCGGGTCGGTGTGGTGCTGCCGAACTCGAGCAGGCCCAGCGGCGCAGCGATATAGCCGTTTTGCACAATCTCGTGCGCCAGGACGCGAAGATGCGTGCCTGCGGAAAGTGGAGCAGGCGCTTTTGGATCGAGGAAGCTGTTCCCGAAGGTGATCCGATGGTCGTCAAGCGCTGCGATATCGAACGGTCGTTGCGAGTAGCCGCCGGAAACGCTTGTCAGCGCGCCTTCAAGCATGCCCTGCAAATTGCCGGTGCCGGTCGTCGCATAAGTTCGGCGGGCGTCGATCAGTATGTCTGCGGCTGCGACGAGAGCACCGTCATAGGTAGGGCGTCCCGGTGCCTGTCCCCAGTCCACCCCGGTCAGGCGCATATCGCCGGGTGTCGCGAAGGTGAGCGAGGCTATGGATCGCTCGAAGCCAATGGCTCCGGCGACGTCGATGCCCTGGCCGCCAGCAATCAGTCGGACATTGCCGTCACCTTCGAGGCCCGCAACGTCCGGGGTTCTTCCCCACCGACTTGCCAGCCGCACATAGCCGGCGCGCAGGGTCGCATCCGTTCCGGCCGTCGCTCCGATCGACACCGCCGCGTCCGCCACATAGGGGTTGCTTGCTACAAGCGGATCCTGCGAGGTGACGATGAGCGCCTTGCGCAACGCCAGATCGAAGGAACCGTCAAGGGTCAGGCCCTTGCGTGCGATCAGCGTGTCGAAGCCGCTCCCGGAAATAAGGCTGGTGGTAAGATAATCTCTCGCAGCATTCCCGGTCCCGATCGTGGGATCCAGCCATTCGAGGGTGCCACCTTCCGCCTGATCCACCCCGCCATAAGCGTTGATCGGGGTCGTGCCGAGGGTGCCACCGGCCAGCACCGAGATCATTCCCGCCTTGCTCCATCCGAGCCAGGGGGTGATCACGCCGAGACTGCCGGCCATCTCGAAGGTCGCGCTGGCGCCGCTGATATCGAGTGCCGATCCGTCTTCCCGCACCAGCGCTCGACCCGACATCGCGACATCGCGTTGACCCGGACCAACCAGTCGTCCCACCTCGTGGGAAGCCTCAAGTCGAACGGAACCACCGTCGACTACACGTCCGGTCAAGAGTTGCCGGCCGCCGATAATCGAGGCGCGGGGATTGGTGATCGCGATACCGGAGAGGTCAGTCTTGCTCCCAGCAGCGAGCACGATGCCATCAGCCGTGTCGACCAGCCCCAGGAAATGGATCAACCGATCGGCACCGTCCTTCGAAACCAGTTCCGCATTCGTCAAAAGTCGACCACGATTGGTTGGATCGGTGAGCCCTGCCGCATTCTCCGCACTTTCGAGGAACCTGCCCTGACTGTCGATCGCTCCACCCAAGGTATCCGATAGATCGCGCACGCCAAGGCCGCCGACGATCAGGCTGTCGACCAGATCGTTACGCTGGACAATCGAGCCGCCGTGCAGGGTGATGGAGCCGGCATTGTAGAGCTTGCCGATCATGATCGAGGCTTCAGGCGCTCCCGTGACCGTGCCGCCCGCCATGACGTCGAGTTCGGTCAGACCGCCAAGCACCAGGTGCGCCGCCTTGCGATCCCAAAACGCGACATTGGTGGTCGGCCCGAGGAAGGATTGTGCGAGCAGGCTGGAGCCGGTGCCGAGACCGCGTAGTGCCTTGCTCTGGTCGGCACTCAGCAGCGTCGGCAGCACCCACTGGGTGAGATCGAGGGTCTCGCCGTTCTGGACGACGAAGCGCGTCGTCTCCAGGAACGCAGACTTCGCCACCCGGTCATTCGCGAAAAGGTCGTCGACGATGCGCGAGCGGTAGCTGGAGACATCCAGCGTGCCGAAGCCAGTCTTCTCGAAGAAGTCGAAGCCGATATGCGTACTTCCGGCCCGGTTGTCAGAACCGAAGCTGATATTAGGCGCTACCAGCGAGAACTGCCCACCGCCAGCGAACCCGAATCCCAGGATCGACGCGTTCGCAATGTCGACAGTCGAGCGCTGGGTGTCGGGAACCAGGCTGGGCAGGACCGCCGCCCTACTGTTCGCAACCCCTGGAATAGGGGTGAACTCAACCGACTGGGTTGGCGCGCCGCCGACTGGCCACAAAGACAAGCCACGCGGTTCATTGAAAAGTATGCCGCTATCGGTCAGATGGGGCGATGCGTAGGTGGTTTGATTGACCAACGATACATTGCCGCCTTTGCCGTCGAGCACCAGGCTGCCGGTGGGGGTGACATAGCCTCCGGAGGTGACATCCAGCGTGCCAGAAACACGAATGCTGCCCGACAGATCCGCCGCCTGTGTTGCCGTTGCCAGACTGTCGCCAATCGCGACGAAGACGTTGGGTGCGACAGTCAGGCTGATATTACCGCCATTGCGATATGCGCCGCCGAGCGCCGCGCCGGAACTCTGATAATCATTGACCCACTGGCCCGCCGTCGAAAGCTTGCCAGTTACGACAACATCGAACGGATTCAGGGCGCCGGGGTCAGCAGCATAGAGATAATTGCTGCTGATATCGTCGCCATTGCCGTCGCCATATAGGCCTTTGCGGAAGGCCGAGCCGTTGCTGACAGTGGGATTCAAGCCCACAAAGAGGTCGTTCAGCATTTGCCCCGACAGCTCTGTTCGGGACGCAATAGTTCCTGATGCCACAGTGACATTCCCGTCGAACCGGATGGTGCGACCGGCTTCGACCGAAAGAATCCCACCCGGCGTGAGCGTCAGATCCGATACCCCGGTGATGCGAAGCGCGTCGGGCGTCTGCAGCGTGACCGGATTGAGCCCGGCAAACGTCACCATGCCCGCAGCGGTGAGCGAAAGCTCGGATAGCCCCGCGGCGTTGAGCATCGCGTCGGACAGCAGAAGTTCGGCACGGTTGGCTTCCACCGTTTCGCGCGTGCCATGATAGACCAGGACATCGCCGAGTGATGAAATCGACAGCGCACCGCCTGAAGGCAGTTCATAAGGGCTCGCCTGCAGCGACCTGCCTAATGAGGCCGGCATCTGGCTCGGCTTGCCGCCACCAGCGATCTGTCGCGCGCCTGCAAAGGCATTGGCGTGAACAGTGCCCTCAACGGTCACGGCCGCACCGCTGATTATCAGCGCGCCAGCGTCGCGGCCTTCGTCATAGGCGACATCGCTACGCTGGCGTTGGCCGGCGCCGAGCTGCCAGCTTCGCAGCATGCCAATGCGCGGCTGGCGCACCTCGGTAGTGCTGGTGATGACATCGACATAGATATCGTTCGGATTGGCGCGGGCGATATCGACGATGCGGCCGTCAGCGGTAACCAGCTTGGTGGCCTTGATCGCGCCCGCGGCATAACTGACCCATCCGCCCGACATGTCGATCGCCGCGCCGTTGGCGACATGCACGCTCGGCGCGTTGTCAATGGTGATATTGGTGAAGTCGATCGGACTGCTGGTCGTCAGTGTGACCGAACCGCCTTTAGTCATGAACTCTGACGCCGTCGTGGGGATCTGGCCTGCGATGCTCCCGGCTTCGATCAGCGGCGAGCCCACCCAGGCGACGCCGTCCTCGCGCACACCCGACAGGCGCGGGTCGATGAAGATCGTCTTGCCGTTGAGCGAGAAGTTGCCGTCAACCTCGACCTCGCGATAGTTAGGGGTGTCGCGCAGCTCGCCACGCTTGACCGGAGCGATCTCAATCGAGTTGCGCGACGCATCAAGCTTGACATCCTTCAGCCCCGACACGTCGATGAGCGCCCCCCGCGCAATGTCAATGCGCCCAGGGTTGGCAAGGAGCAGCGCGTTATCACCGACGGGTGAGGTCACTTTCAGCACGCCGATCGCGACATCGGCTCCAGGTGCATGGATCAGCGCGTTCTCGCCCATGGTGAAGTTGGTGGCCAGCAAGGCTCCAAGCTTCTGGCTTGCCGTGAGAACCTGGGTGCCGATCTCGATCTGCGATTGCTTGAACCCGGCAGGCTCATTCGCGGTCCCCTGCGGGATCGTCTCGCCATTGTCATCGGGCGTGATGACCAAGGCGCCCGCCGCCGCCGCATTCGCGCTGCCGCCTAAAGCGATCTGACCGGCGGTGAGCGAAATCTTGCCGTTGCGCGCAACGCTCGTGGTCGCCGACAGCAATCCATTCTGGGTGATGGCCCCCTCTGCGCCGGCCCCGAGCGAGATGTAGCCGCGCTGCGATTCGATCAGGCCATTGTTGACGATCGTGCCATCGGCTTGCCCTGTATAGGCATAGCTGTTGAGCATATAACCGCGCACATAAGGATCAAGGCCGCTGTCGGCGCCGGTCGACTGTGCGTAGTTGACGGCGCGTCCCGCCTGCAGACTGACCTGCCCATCGATCGCCCTTAGCGTTCCGGCATTCTCGATGTTGGGCGCGGTGAGCATGATGAAGCCGCCGGCGCCACCGCTGATGCGTGCACCGGCATCGACAGTAATGCCGCCTTCGCGTTCAGCGGAAAACCGGGTGCCATCTCCCTCCGTCACGCCCGACACAAGGAGGGGCGAGACCGAGATGCCGCCGGTGGTGCCATTGGCGGGCGTGAAGAGACCGAGTTGCAGATAGGCGGCGTTGCGCTCGGCGATCGTCGTAGGCTCGACCAACCGGGTGCCGTCGACCCCAGGGACGAACTTCGCCGCGTTGCCCAGCTCGAGCGTGGAGGCGAGCAGGGAGTGTGTGTTAACCTGTGAGCCCTTGCCGAAGATGATGCCGGCGTGGTTGAGCACCACGACGGTGCCGTCCGCCTTGAGGTTGCCGAGGATCAGCGAGGGATCAGTGCTATTGGTGACCCGGTTGACCGCAACCCAGCCGGGCTGCGCGGTCCCGTTAGACTTCTGATTGAACTGCAGCGTCGTGTTTTTGCCGATATCAAACCGGTTCCAGGACAGCAGAGCCCGCTCCTGGTTCTGGTCGATCGTCACCGTGACATGGCCGTCGGCGCCAGTCGTCTGCGATGGCAGCCCAGCACCCTGCCACGTCTTTAGGCCGGTGATGTCATATTGCGCCCCGGCGCTGATAAGCAGTTCACTGGCGCGCCGCGTGTTGCCCGCACGTGTCGCCGCGATCGCTTCCCGGATCGCATCGGTGGGATCGAGACCATTTCGATCCAGTCCATCCACCACCGGGCCGCGGTCGACCGCTGCCTTGATGGAGGCAATGTAAGAGCGAATTTGATCGACGCGGCCTTGAGTACTTTGCTGACGCTGCAGTGCGCCTTGCATCGTGCCCGAACGGACCGGCACGCCGCCTGTCTGGTTCGGGGCTGGACGCGGCTGCACTTGGCCGCCGATGGCAGCGCCCAACGTCTGAGCGGTGGCAACAGTCGGAAGTCCCCCGGTCGCAAGCGCAACGAAGCTTGCTCCGAGCAGGAGGAAACGACGGCGCGCGGGCGAGGAGAAGGAAGCACCAGACATCATGAGAAGGCTCCGATCGGCAGGAGGCCGAACAGCTGAGAAGGAAAAATTCGGCGAAAACGAAGGCCTCGGCGCACCTTGATCTCAGAATGCGAGAGACGGCTTTCGTTTGTTACGCTTGCAAAATTGAAGCGGTGATCCCCCCTCCCCTTAATGGCGCCGCCGGAACGACCCGGCGACGCCGCCGTGCCCACGCGTTGAGAGGCGCCGGCGAGCACGGCCAAGGCTGAACCTTGGGTAAAGGAGAGGGCGTCACTTACCATCAGAAGGCCAGGCCAAGGTCGAGATGGAGCACGTCGATGCGAAGCGGGGCGTCAACGATCTCACCTGCGGAAAGCCAGCGGCCGCCGATGGTCACATTGTTAAACGGAGCCCAGGCGCCGCCAATGACAAAACCTTTCGCGTTGGTTCCACCGAGCCGGAAATCGGAGTCGGTGAAGCTGTCAGGGACCGCGTCGCTTTCGAGATACTTGTAGGCAGCGTTAAACGCCCACGAACCGCGCTTCGCGCGCCGCGGATTAACGCTGAACAAAGCTGGATCGCCGATCGAGAGGTAAATCCCATAGCCTTCGTTGCCACCCACGAAGCGCGCGGGATTGGTGGCGTCGCACACCCCCTGCCGCGGATTGGTCGGATCGGTGATCTCAACGTTCGTGATCGGTGCGCCCTGGTTCCCGCGAAGGCAGTTATTCTTCGGATCGAACCCGAAGTTGTGGAGGAAGTTGCCAGTGAGGCGCGCCTGCACGCGCTCGGAGATCGGCACGCTGACCGAGGCATTGAGGTCGAGCACGCGGTAAGCGTATTTTAGGCCGAGATACTGCGGATCGAGAGGATTGGCGGGATCAGCATAGGTAAAGTCGATGTCCCGCAGGTACATCAGCGTGTTGCCCTTACTTGGCCAAAGCGGCCGGAGAAGGTCGGTCGAACACTCGACATTGCTCGCGGAAAAGACGTCGCACGGCTCCGATACATGGCCACGAAGGTATGTGAAATTGTGATAGGCCGCACTGACGTTGACATCGATGCCGCCACCGAAGGTCTTGCCGAGTTCGGCCTGGGCGGTGAACAGGTAGCGATCGCGCCAATTGCGCTTGCCGACCGAGGTTTCCGGGAAATTCTCGGGCTCGAACTGGAGCGGGAACGCGCCGCCGCGAACAGCGAACCGGAAATCGTCGTTGCCCAGAATGCGCGTGATGTTCGCTTCACCGTAGACGCCGTCAAAGGCGAGATCCGGGTCGAACATGAGATCGGTCGACCGAAGTGGGTTGTCGAACCGGCCGAGCATCGCGGTCACGCCGGGGACGAGCTCCCCTTTCACATAGGCGTTCTGGATCCAGACATCGCGCTTGCGGAAACCACCCGTCAGGCTGGAATTCGTCGAGATCGGTCCTGGATCGTCACCCGTCGCCAGCTGGAAGCCGAGCGTGAACCGATCTGCAACCTTGGCTTCAATACCGATCCGGCCACGGACTTGCATATTGTTGCGCTTGTCACGCGTTGTGTTGAGCGTGGGGAGCAATTGGCCGCCGAAACCCGAGACGTCATAGGGGCCATTGTTGTTGAACGCCGCCACGTCTGTGTAGTGCGCTACCGCATTGTCCCGACCATAGAAGTGCGACGCCGAGCGGAAACGGAAATCTCCATGAATTTGGATATTGCGCGTCCAATCGGGTGCCGCTTCGTCAGGCGCCGCCCAGCGCTCGGTCCGAGCCTGCGCCAATACTTCCTGGCGCAACTCATCCTTGATCTGCGCACGAACCGTTTCGGGGACATAGGGAACACGGACTGCTCCGGCCGGCGGGGGCGCGAGTTCAGCCGAGCGTGCAGGCGGAGCACTCGCCGCGCGCTGCGCCGCTTCCGCTTCGGCACGTCGCATCAACGCCTGGCCCTTTTCAGGGCTGACAATGCCTTCCTCAACGAGCAGCTTGACCATCGTCGCCACCGCGCTGTCAGGCTGGGCGGCCTGGCCTTGAGCTTCCTGCCCGAACGCAGGCGCCGTAACCAGCACCGCTGCGCACAACGATGTGGTGAGCATCAATCGTCCAGTTTGCAGAAACTTCAATCGCTGTGACATTCTAAATCCCCTTTGCCCGCGCGGGCTGATAATCAGAGGGAGCTCTTGCGCCCCCGAACCGTGACAAGTTGTGGAAACACCATGGCCTGCGGCGGTGGATCGAGCCCGCGGACCTCCTGCAGCAAAGCCGTGAGCTTCTGCATGTCTTCGTCGCTTCCGCCCCTGGCATTGCGAAACGTTACGCCTGTGATGCGACCATCGCGTGTAACGGTGAGCGAGTAGTCTGCGGAGAAGACGAGGCGACTAAGCCGTGGATCGTCCTGAACGCGCTCCTGCAGTGATGACTTGAGGTAGCTGGTGTACATGCCGACCGACATGCCGCCGCCGGAACCACCGCCGCCCGGTTTCCCACCGATGCGGACGCCGCTGCCATCACCCACCGCAAGGCCGCCATAAACAGGCCCCGCCCCCTCCCTCGCGGTCAGCGCATTGTCGCCCGGCGAAGGATCATTGTTGGCTTGCGGCGGTGGCGGTGTATCGACCGGTTGTTCGATCGGCGGCGCGATCGTCGGCTCAGGCGGCTGTTCGATCGGCTTCGTTTCTGGCGGTGGAGGCGGTGGCGGTGGAGGCGGAGGGAGAATGACCTGCGTGGTTTTCATTTCGTTGGGCCGGTCGCTGACCGTTTGCGTACCCAGGAAATTATAGCCGATCGCGATCACCAGCCCGATGGCGACTACTGCCAGAATCCGACCGAAAGTGATCGGGGACTTTTTCCGGCGCGGACGATCGGAGCCGTCCGGAAGCATCAATGACGCGGCAGCCATCACCGGCCCCCTCGCAATGGCGCGCACGCACGGAGAGCCGTCCCGGGAAGCTTCTCCTGGTTAGGAGACCCGGACCGACCAACGACAAATCGGGTCAGAATCCCGACTTGATCCGTTGCCCTCACGGCGATTGAAGGATCGATATAAAGCATCGGCCCTCCCCTCAGGCCCCGCCGCCGGGCGGACGCGTGGACGCCATGCCGAGGCTGGGCACACCAACCTTCGAGCATAAATCCAGAACCTGCATGACCTTGTCATACTGGACAGCCCGGTCCCCGCGCAGGATCACGGCGAGGTCCGGAGTCGTCGCGATGCTGGAACGAAGCTGCGTTTCCAGTTCCGACATCGACACCGGAATCGCGTCGATCGACACCGTGCCGTCGTTGGAAACGGCAATGACCCGGCTCTTCTGCGCCTCCAGCGTCTTTGCCGACGAAGCGGACGGCAGGTCCACCTTGATCCCCTGCACTGCCGCCGTCGTCATCAAGATAAAGATGATGAGCAGCACCAGCACGACATCGACAAACGGTGTGATATTGATTTCGTTGTAAGGCTTCTTCGGCCCGCCGACTTGCATACCCATGACCCGAACTCCTTATCCTCTGAGGGGCTCAGGCCGCTTGGGCCGCTGTGGGGACATCCTGCCAGGTCTCGGCGATGCGCTTCTCCAGCTCGTCCACGAAGATGTCGTGGTCGGCGGTGATCTCCTCGATGCGGCTGAGCAGATAGTTGTAGCCGAACAGCGCCGGGATCGCGACCGCGAGGCCCGCAACCGTGGCAAGGAGAGCCGCGGCGATACCCGGAGCGATGGCGTTGATGTTCACTTCACCAGCGGCCGCGACCGAGGCAAAGGTGATCATGACGCCGAGCACTGTTCCGAGCAGACCGATGAAAGGGCCACCCGAGATGGCGATGGTCAGCAGCACCAGACGGGCATTGAGCTTCTGGCCTTCGCGCACCCGGCCCGCATCAAGCGCCGAACGGATCGCAGCGATTGACTGCGCGCGGATCGCGAAGCGGCTTCCGGTGGCCTTACCTTCCTTGAGGCGTTCGGTCAGTTCTCTACGGCCGATATTGTAGAGACGGCCCAGAGTAGAGTCCGCAGCGGCATTGCCTGGATCGAACGCCGGTAGCCCGTCATGGTCTCCTGCGCGCCGTGCCTGGCTGTTATAAGCGTCGAGGAAGGCTTCGTTTGCGCTCCTCACCTTGGCGATCAGCAGACCCTTGCTGATCATGATCGCGATCGCGACCAGCAGCATGAAGGCACAGATCAGGATGACGACCCAGGCGTCGAAAGTCAGCGCACCGAACAGGATCCCGAAGTGACCGTGACCGCCGCCGGACTCGACCTGCTGCGCGGTATCCGTGGTGACGAGTTTCGCGGTCTGACCTTCCGATGCAGCAGCAAGCTGAAAAGCCGCCTGCGGCAGCGCGGCGCCGGCCACGCGGAACTCGTCGATCTCGCCCTTGAAACCCTGCCCCAGAACCGGGGCGCCGCTCGCCGCAGCAAGCGCGCCGGTCACTTCACCGGCAGGCTGACCGTTGATGTACACCACGGTCTTGGTGCCGTCGTTGACCAGCGCGACATTGGCCCAGGCGTCGGCAGCCAGCGCGCCGCCTGCCGAGCGATTGCCGCCCTGATCGATGAAGAGTTGGCCGCCCTCGGCTACCAGGCTCACGGCACCCGGCAACACGAAGATCGTGCCGTTACCACCAGGCTTCACCCAAAAGCTGATCGATAGCGGACCGGCTGCGAAAGCCCCTGCCGGCAGTGCGACCGGGGTCGCGCCATCGAGGACAAGGCTCGAACCGATCAGACCTGCCGCGTTGCGACCCGCAGTGCCGGTGGAATTGTTTGCATTCGAGGTCGCGTCCTTGGCCGCACCCTCATCATTGAAATGATAGACCAGACGGTAATCCGGCCCATAGGTTCCCGCAACATCCTGCGCCGCGGCAGCCTTCTCATTCCCGTAATAAGCGTAAATGGCCGAGGCCGCGCCGGGCTGCAAACCCTGAACATCAACCCACACCAGAGCCTGTTCGTCGGCCGGTGACCATTTTTCAATGTGGAACTTCAACGGCGTGCGGTCGTCCCCCGCGACAAAGCGCAGGTCGGAGCCGTCGGCCTTCACATCCTTGAAACTGAAGTTGCCCGAGTGCAGGCGGATCAACACCGGCGCGCGCGCGACTTCGCCGGTGACCCCGGCGGCCTGGGTGTTGAGGTTGATCTTCGTGCGATAGCTATAGTCCGCTTCCCACCAAGCCATCGCTGGTGTCGAGAAGGCTGTCATCGCAGCCAGCGGTAAAAGCCATTTAAGTTTCATTCGACCCATGTTGCCGCCCCTATTTCCATATCGCTTGCTGCCCGCATTGGGCGGTTGATCCTCGCGCACTCGCGGCGCCTGTTGCTGCTGGTGGTCGCTGGGAGGTCATCCCACCCAAATTCTGTTTCTGCGGGGACAATTCTCCCGCCCGGTCTTCCGGGGATCCCTGGCGCTGGGCGTTTGGGGGAGCCGCCAAGCTGCCCTGAGGGAATTCCTGGCCCGATCGATGGCCACGACCGCCCCGACTGGTCGGAGAAGGACGATCGCCGGAAGATGACCCGGTCAGACGGGCTCCGACCAATGCTCAACACCGCAAACGTAAAAGACGGCGACGCCCGATGATGGAGCGCCGGCATCAGAACTCGCCCCTGATAGTGAAGCTGTAGCGTGGATCGCCCTTGTCGCTCGTGGGCCCATTGCGGAGCGGAACGCCAATCAGTGCCTCGCCCGTCACCAGGTTGAACAGGTCGAAACGCACGCCGCCACCGACGCTCACGAGACGGAATGTGTCGGTCTGGCCGGTCGACGGCGCCCGCACGCGAGCATAGCCTAGATCGCTGAAGGCAAAGAGCCGCATCTCATCGACAAGCGAGCTCAAGGAGCTGCCGAAATTGGGCGAGCGCAGTTCGACCGAGGAGATGAAGCCATCGTCGCCGACGGCCTCAGAAACATAGTAGCCCCGGACGTTCGACATGCCGCCAAGCGAGAATTGCTCATTGGTGACGAGGCTGGAATCGGCAAGCTGGCCGGTAAACCGGAGTGCGACCTGCCAATCGCGGCGCAAAAGGCGAGTGTAATTCAGGTCCATGTTGAGGTGGACGAAGTTCTCTCGGGCGTCGACGGCGCGGCCCGTGAACTGGTCCTGCGGAATGCCAGTCTCGCCATTGCCCAGAGAACAGGTAGGCACGCCTTCCGGTATGAACCCTTCAGCATAAGGCGATTCAAAGCAGACGTTGCGCCTGACCACGCGGAGGCCGCCGGTGACGCCCAGCGTCAGTCCATAGGTTTCCTTGTCGTTTCCACCGCTCAGCATGTACTCGGCAACAAGAGGCACATAGCGGATTTGGGTCGGTTGAAGATCGGTCCCTTCAAGGCTCAGCCGTTCCTTGAACGATTTGAAGTCTGGTCCGAAGCTGATCTGCTGGAAGCTGCTCGTGCTCGGCAGGCGATAGGTCGCGCGAAGGCCGATCTGATACCCGTTACCCAACACGTTGGTGCCGCCAAGCGCCGCGACATTGCTGTTCGACCTGTAGCCGTAGAGCAGGAAACCCCAGGGCGTGCCGATAAGCGGCGCATTGTAGGAAGCCGAGATGACCGCACTCTGGTCGGTATCCTGCGGCGCGATCGAACCTGTGACCGACAGCGTATGGCCCTGGCCCCAGAGATTGGAATAGCGTGCAGTGGCGCTTGCGCGCAGGGATCTGGTATTGGGGCTATTGTCGTTGTTCAATTCGACCGACCCGTGGAAAGGGGACTTGTCGTCGACCTTCAACTCGACATCGACGGTTCCCGGCTGCCCACCGGAGCGAAAGCGCGGGGTGATGGTACGGTCGGGGAAGCGGTTGGCTTCGGCGACATCACGCTGAAGCGCTGCGATATCGATTGGTTGACCGGGAACAAGTGACGGGACGTCACCGCGGACGCTCTTGTCCGAATGATGTTTTGCATCGACGATACGAACCTCGCCGAGCGGCACTTCATGGATAGCCAGCTGGACGATCCCCTGCGCGAAACGTTCGCTGGGCTGGATCGGAATCTCGACCTCGACCGCCTCATAGCCTTTCGCGGCATACGCCGCCTGAAGAGCCTTTTGCGCAGCGGTCACATCGGCTTCGTTTTTATCAGGTCCAAGAAACGGGTAGATGATCCTCTCGATCTCGGCGTTTGAGAGTTTGGTGGCGCCCACGACGTCGATCGCGGCGATTAAAAAGCTTCCCGAAGCCCTCACCGGCTCTGTGTCTGCAGCAGAGGACTGTTCGGCATCCTGATCACTTTGCGCATAGGCAAATGACGGCTGCACCACTGCCGCCAGGGCAGCAACGAACGCTAAGCGCGACGTGAGATTAGCACGCAGGCCAACGTGCAATTGGGAAGAGAATGACATGCGCTTCTCAAACATGGATCATGCCAGACCCAATTGCGATCGCGACCGCGTTGATCCTGTTGGTCCCGCCAAGCTTGAGCGTCGCCTTGGCTAGATGGGTTTCAACTGTTCGTACCGATATTCCAAGACTGCCGGCGCTTTCGGCAAGCGCCACTCCCGCAGCTGCATTGCGCAAACAACTAAACTCGCGATCCGAAAGCAGGACTGATGACCGCGTCCGAATGGTGATCAACTGCTTTGCTCGAAGGTGGAATTCGATAGCGAGCGTAGCCATCTCGTGCCGCCGCTGCTCAACCGCCGAGATCGCTTGTGAGAGCTTCTCGCTGAATAGGCTGATATAGGCTGGTCCCGACAGATAATCCTGAACGGGGATGACGACACCTGCTTCTACACCGCGCAAGCGTTCGATGCTCAACCAGGCACGTTGCAGATCGGGGAGAGACAGATCGTCTTTAGTCGACCAGACAAAGGGGAGGAAAGATTGGACGATTTGCGAGAGAGCGGGATCTCCGGCACGCCACGGCTCCTGCCCGTTCTCCAATGTGGAGAGGAAACGGAGCGGCGGGCGTTTAGCGGTCCTTCCACCTTGCGGACGATGCCCGACATGATGGTAGCGAGCACCGTCGAACCCCATCTCCGATGCGAGCTGTTCTAACCAGTTCTCGAGGTCCACCGAAGAGGCGCAATCCTCGATCGGGCCAATTGCCATGACCGAACCGCCCTCCATAACGAAGTGCCGCACCCACGAGACATCGAGGGCAACGCACGCATGATCAAACTGGCGCTGAAGCGCACCACCCGCTAACATCTCAACGACCCCCTTAGAGCTCCTGAAAAATGGACACGGTGAGCACGTGAATCTGGCAAGAAATTCGGCAAAGTTTTTTTCTTCGCCTACACGCGGTTTCGTCATAAAATTGAAACAATAACGCACTTACTCGACAATGAATCATGTATCGCAGGCAAGTGATTCACTGTTCCGTAAAATCTTGACGATAATCGCTAGTGAAAATTACATTTGGGAAAGTCATGTCGATGACATGATCTTGTTCACATAGATGCCGCCGAACGAACGCCGTCATACGAATCTCCCGCAGGAGAACGGAAATTAAATTTATTTCTAGGTTCTGACCTTCAAGGTCATACCAAAATCGGAGCGGTGTGAAGGAAGGTTGGATGCGATCAGGCGGCGCCGCTCAATACAATTTCTCAGGACAATCGGCTCCCCAACAGGCCCAGCATGTCCTATTCATCGCCCTGATGTCGCTACCTCATGTTCTTCGTAGCCTGGCGGCGGCGCTCTCAATTTGCCTTGCCATCCTCATGTACTCATTCGGAACGAGTGCTCATGCTCAGCCAGAGGCTTCCGAAACAGTTGTATCATTCGACATACCCGAACAGCCCCTTCACGCCGCTTTGGCGCAATATTTCAGCATCACTGGCGTTCAACTGCTATATGACAGCACCTTGGCCTCGGGGCTTCGATCGACCCGTGTGAAAGGCAGGTTCACGCCTCGCGAAGCGCTTCGGCGTCTCTTGACCGGCTCGGGACTCGTCGTTCGCTACAGCGGGACGGACGCCGCTATCATCACGACACCGAGCGGTAACAACCAATCTTCCCTGGTCCCGCTCGGACGCATCGTGGTCAGGGAACAGGTCGCGACCATGCGACTGCTATCGGCTGAACGGCTCGCTTATTATGGCCTGCTGGAGGAAGAGCTGTATGCCTACCTCCATGCAAGTGCAGGCACGGAACGGCTCAATTTCAGCCTGATTGTCCATCTCAGCATTGATGCAGATGGCACATTGAGTGATGTCGTCGTTCACCGCAGTAGCGGTAGCGCCAAAACCGACCTTCTGGTGATCGACGCGCTCCTGCGAGTTGCGGTGTCTCCCCCGCCCGACGGCCTTCAGCAACCCCTTGCAGTGGCGCTACGCGGGATGAGAAATGGCCAGCGGCGACCGTGATAGCACTTATCGGTGAAATTCTATGACGACCGAGGCCCCAACTCATCCGGGCCGTCTGTGCAAACGCAAGGGGGGCTGAAGGCCCTTTCGAACGTGTCGAACGAGGCACGACACAAACATGTCACCTGGGGTCGAGCTCAATAGGATCGCTTCTCTCCTCACCGAGCAGCAAATCCTTCATTGCCCTGCTGGCCCGGAATACCAGCTTCCGCGTTGGGCAAATCAATATCCTCTCGCCAGTACGCGGGTTGCGTCCTTCCCTGGCGCTGCACGATTTCACCGAGAAAATGCCGAAGCGGTTGATCGAGACAGCCTCGCCGCGGATAGCAGCGTCTCCGATCGTGGCGAAGACGGCCTCAACCGCACGAAACGCCTCAGCGCGAGTAAGATAGCTTCTCACGGCAACGCGCTCGATCAGTTCGTCTTTATTCATAGCTGGGATCGCGCCTTGCCGGTCAGGATCAGAAGTTGGGCGACGACGGCCGATAAACAAAAAGCCTGAATACGCCCGACAGGATCCGGGCGTTTCCGCACCGCCCGCCTGTAACGTTCCCGTCGTCCTCCTCAGCTCGCCGGCTCAGAGTGCTCGAGGCCAGATGGGTCGCACTGCAAGAGACCTCGGCTTACGGCAATTGCAACCGCATTGACCTTGTTGGCCCCACCCAGTTTCTTCACGACCCTGTGTAAGTAAACTTCAGCCGTCCGGGTCGACATATGAAGCGTTTTGCCGATCTTCGGCACAGTCATTCCCAGGGCCGCCAGCCTCAGGCATTCCATTTCCCGACGGGTCGGCGCTTCAATGTGCGCGACACGCAATACCGTGAGCGCCGCCGCATGAATGTCTGTGGCCGCCCATGACAGGGCGGGACCATGGTCTTTCACCGTTTTACGCACCGCATCGAGCCCAACCCCGATAAGCGCAACAAGGCCTGGACCATTGGGATGATCCTGGACCGGAATTGCAATGCCGACATGTGGCGTGTCTAGCTTGTGCGCAAACCTGATCTCACTGCTAGACCAGGTGAAGGGACGGCGTGCCGCCAATGCCTTGATAACCAGACTGCTGTCCGCAAGGAGGTTCACATACTGGCGCTCTGCGTTGGCGCTCGATGCAATGGCGCGAACAGCACTGCCCCGAGAATGGCCAAAATGCAGATACAGGCCGCTATACAGCCCATAGGTATCCGCCAGGTTGAGGAGCGACGCTCCGATGCCAGCCTTCTTGGCCTCGACACCGGGCTTCGCCTTGATGGGGCTATCAGGGCGCTCGAAGGGGAGAATATCCGCCATGACGATGCTCGTTCAGCTTACGCCAAGGCGTGAATCACCACGCTTGCTTCGCTGAGCTAGCTCACAATTGCTTGCTGAAAAAGCAACCGCCGATCGGAGGTCGGGCAGAATTTCTCTTTTCTGACCGAAAGTATATTCGCCAATTCGGACAAGATTTTCAGCCAGATTCTTGGCGCAACCTATTCCATATCGACCTATTTCTGCCGTTAGCATAGATGAGCCGCCTTTGCCCCGATGACTATAGGCAGCCCTTTACCCCAACCATTCGGCACATTTGCTAGGGGAATCCCTAGCGGGATTCCGACACTCATGAGGCATGTCATATTGCAGACGGAAAAAGACGTCTATGAAGCCGCCAACCCGCCTTTCAATTTATGCGAGTCCGCCATGTCCAGCCCCGCCCGAATCGATGTCCTGGGTATCCTGGTTTCGTGCCTGGGACATGCAGCCGTGCTGGGTGGCCTTATCGCGGCTAACTCCAACTCGCCTAAGCCCTCGAAACCAAGTCCGCAACGTGAAACAGCCATGATGGTCGATTTCATTGAATTAAGCGGAAATGGCGAATCGGATCGCTCGGCGAACCGTCCGACCTCAACGCCGTCCGAATTGTCTACCGGCCATGATGCCCGAACGCCCATTGCGGCTGCCGCGCCCAAAGAATCCGCTTTGGGAACCATCGCCAGATCGGCGCCCTCCAATAGCGATCGAGCCGCATCAAGGCCCGCAGATGGCGGCGGCATCGAGTCCGCCATCGATACCGCAGAACTCAATGAATACCAGCGTCTGCTCTACGAGATCGTTGCGCGCCACAGCCGCTATCCCGGAGAGGCAAAACAGCTTCGTCTAGCCGGAATCACCGCTCTGGCATTTCGGCTCGACAGAAACGGCAACGTCCTGGAAAGCTGGGTACATCGGAGTTCAGGATCCGCGATGCTCGACAACGCGGCGCTGGCCGCACTTGAGCGATCAAGGCCCCTTCCCCCCATCCCTGCCTCGCTACCTGCCCGCATGGATTTCGTGATCGAGATCGATTCGTCTCTACAGCAAGTCGCTTTCCGGACGGCGAATTGAAGGGGGCGGCTATTATATATCAGCTTAAGATATTGTATCGAGGATCTATTCCGTGACCTCGTCCCCGCGCGAGGCTCTCTTGTCGCTGTTCGTGACGGCATATCCGGAATTGAAGCGCCGACTGACCGGTCGGCTTGGCTCGACGGAGAAAGCGCAGGAAGCGCTACACGATACCTATTTGCGGCTACATCGAGCAGAGATCTCGGATGAAGTGCGAAATCCGATTTCGTATCTGCTGACCATCGCGCTGAACACCGCGAGGAACAGCCAGCGAGCCGAGATGAAACACCTCTCCACCGCAGATATCGATCGCCTGATAGATATACCGGACGAAAACCCCGATCAGGACCGTACGGCTCAAGGCCGGTCGGAGCTTGCGGCCGTCGAGCGGGCATTGCAGGAACTGCCGCCCCGTCGCCAGGCCATTTTCAGGCGATTCTGGGTGGAATCGGCAACTTACAAGGAACTGGCTTTGGAATACAGCTTGTCAGAACGCTCAATTCGGAACGAACTGCTGCTGGCGAGCAGGCACCTTCACCAGGTGACAGAAGATTTTTCGGTGGCGGCTTTGCAAGAACAGCTAGCCAGAGTGTCCTCTAGATAAGGGAGCGCAAGCATGTCTCGATGCAAAGCGCTCATGATCTCGCAACTGGTTGGCTGTTCAGGATGAGTGGAAGGACGACATGGACCGATGAAGAGCTGGCGCTCCTCCGCCTGGAGGGGCTCGAGCATCTCAATCATCTGCTCTCCGGCAATGCTACGGAGGCGGACGCAGCTGACCTGATTGCGTGGCGGGGCCAAAGTCCGGCTCACGAGTTGGCTTTTCGATCGGCCGTCAGGTTGCGCCGGGTCGTGCGCGTTGCCGAAGGTGTCGAGGCACCCGAAACCATCGGAATTGTCAGCAATGTCGCCAGCCTCAACGCTCAAAGAGAAAAAAAGAAGCATTCAAGGCGCGCCTTTCTGGGTGGCGCCATGGCCGCGTCCGTTGCAGGCGGGCTGTTGCTCGTCGGACGCTCGTTCGACATGATGCCATCGTTCGCCGAACTGAACGCCAAATACCGAACCGGCACCGGCGAACGCCTTGTGGTGCGCCTCGACGATGGCGCTACGGTCGAACTCAATACCCGCACCAGCATCAATCTCCGCAGCGATCTTGCCATGCCAGCTGTTGAACTGATCAGCGGCGAGGCGGTTGTCACGAGTGGTCGATCGGGAACCGCCGCGCTGGTTGCCGGCAGAGGCACAAGCATCGGCAAAAACGGGCAGTTCAGCGCTCGGCGCACCGAAGATGAGATTTGCATCACCTGTTTATCTGGCGAGGTTGAGGTGGCATGGAACGGTGAGCTTCGCCGATTAGCTGCCTCTCAGGAGGTCCGGTACGATGACCGTGGCATCGGCGCCGTAACCGCACAGGCCAATACGACGGTTCTCACCGCCTGGCGAAACGGCACGCTGATATTCCAGGAGATGCCGATGCGAGAGGTGATCCAGGAGATAAACCGTTACCGCAAGGGTCGGGTGATTCTGGCAAGCGGCGCCTTGGGCGGGCGCCGGCTCAATGGGACCTACAATATCGATCGACTGGATGAGTTCTTCGACCAGGCGGAACTGGTGGTAGGCGCGAAGGTGACGCGCCTACCGGGAGACGTGGTCGTTTTGAGTTGAAGTAAGGCCATTATTACTGTTTCATGACGACGAGTCATTGAAATGTAACATATTTTTCTTGCCAGATTTCTCTCCCGGCGTGTCCTTTAAGTAGGAGCAGCTCCCCGGGGGTCTTTGATGTTCACCAACAAGCTGGCCAGCAATCGCGGCCACGATGCAAAGACCGTGGTTGAAGCGAGCACGCTGTTCCTGCGCCCAGGGAACGCCAACCATCCTGATATTCTTGCAACTTTGAAAGCCAGCCGATCGCTTTCGCGTCTTCGAGACTGGCTGCTGGATTATGCGCGTCTGCTTGGTTTTTACGGCGCGCGCTACATCCATGTTGGAAATTTCTGGACCAACGAGCCCGATTCCAGCCCGCATCATCCGCTACGCTTTCTGACAACCTCGCCTCGGGATGCGGATGATGCGGACGATTGGCTCGTCCGTGATCCATGCGCCGCGCAGGTACGCACCGCTATCGCGCCCTTTGCCTATTCGACACGTACCAAGGCTGGTCTTGATCCCATCCAACGGATCTGGCTGGAAAATGAGCGAGCCCGCGGCGTGTCTGCCGGCATTATCATTCCCGTTCAGGACAGTATCCAGGGACCTGCCTACATCAGCCTGTTCGGGAACGATGAGACTGGCTCGCGCGACATGGCCGAACGTTGCGGGCCGGACCTGGCATTCGCCGCGGCGCATTTCCACGCGAAGGCAAAGCAGTTTGTTCCCCTCGCAGATTGGGTCCCTCGCCTCTCTGCCCGAGAGCAACAGGTGCTGCGTCTGGCTTCGATGGGATACACCTACGCACAAAGTGGAGAAGCGCTCGGCCTATCCGAGAAGGCGATCGATTACCATCTTCGGAATGCGTCGGACAAGCTGGGAGCGCAATCCAAGCTGCGGGCTGTTGTCCTGGCTTTCGCGCACGGACTTGCGACAGTGTGAAGCGGTGGCAACGGAAAGCGACCCGAGAACAAATCAGGATACTTCAGTGCAGGTGGCGCTCCACTAAGGCAGCTTCGACAGACACGAGATCGGATGGGCAGTCGACCTCCCATACCCCGCCGGGCGGTGTACCGACTTCGATCATACGGATCGGTATTCCTGCGTCCAGGAAGCGTAGTTGCTCCAGGCCTTCGGTTTCCTCGAAGACGGACGGCTCGAGGCCCGGATAGTGCATGAGAGCATCACGGCGATATCCGAAAACGCCAACATGGAGATAGACGGGCGGGCGGGCCATGCGCTCGGGTACGAACGGAATGATGCTCCGGGAAAAGTAGAGCGCGTCGAAATTTCTGTCGAAGACGACTGTGGTCGCACGGGAGCGTCCCGCCGTCTCATCAACACGAAGACAATCCGCTGCCACCGGAGAGCAGCGAACCATTGTGGTCGCCACCTCTACGCAAGGCGCGTCATGCATGGTTTGAATCAATGCCTCAACCGCCAATGGCGGAGTGAGTGGTGCGTCGCCCTGGAAGTTCACAATGAGATCGGATTTGATGTCGGCCGCCAACACCGCCTCTGTACACCGCTCGGTTCCGTTGCGGCAATCAGACGAGGTCATTACGACCCGCGCACCGAACTGCTCCGCGGCATCCCGAATGCGAATATCATCGGTGGCGATCCAAATCTCGTCGACGCCATCTACGCGGTTCGCGGCCTCCCAGCTTCGCAGCAGCAAGCTCTTCGGCGCGCCCGACACACCTCGCAGTTCTGCAAGGGATTTCCCAGGAAATCGTGTCGACCCGAAACGTGCAGGTATGATGATCGCGACTCCGCGATCCTCACACGTGAATTCCTTGCCCCCGACTACGCGCAACATTCAGGCAACCCCATGACGCAAGACATCGTGAATGTGAACAAGCCCGACCACTTGCCCGCCGATCAAGTCCGCCAGCACAAGCAACGAGGTGATCCGGGACTGCGACATAGCACCAAAGGCATCGCGCGCCAGAGCGCCGGATACAAGGGGGCGCGACTGACGGCCCACTGCCATGACCGAGGCGGAATCATCCTCTATCGCACGGGTCACGGACATGATCGCACGTTCCTTTTCCTCGGCCAGCACCACACAAGCATCATAGCCATGAGGCACGCTAATCGATCAGCGAGACCATCAAGCTAGGAGAATCCACAGTCAGTTATGGATTATTTGGGTAGCGCTTCCCGAGAATCCCGGGAGATCGGCGCGAGCCGGCTTTTCACAAACCCGCAGTGGGTTTCTGCCGATTGAATAGTTCAAACCAGTCCTTCATCGCGGAGGCCGCTTCGTCAGATAATGCGACATATACGCGACGCTTGTCGTTCTCGTCAGCTCTACGGACAAGTATCCCCTTCTCCGTCAGGTTCTTGATCCAGCGCAGCGCAGTTGTAGCGGGAACAGACGCGG
This sequence comes from Sphingobium yanoikuyae, assembly GCF_034424525.1. NCBI lineage: Bacteria > Pseudomonadati > Pseudomonadota > Alphaproteobacteria > Sphingomonadales > Sphingobiaceae > Sphingobium > Sphingobium yanoikuyae. The sequence goes on along the minus strand of NZ_CP139979.1, from coordinate 965,842 downwards.
CCATGCAGAGGCTGGAAGTCAGAATCTCGGTCCCGCGCAGGCGTGCTTCCATCAGATCAAGCATCATATCCCAGGCGGGTTCTGCGAACAGATTGTCTTCGAAAAACTCGGTTCGCGCCCGTCGCATACGCAATATGAACTGAATTTCGCTCACAATGCCCGCTTGGACTTCAGAATCTGAGCGTGTCAGGTCGGATTTCTCGGCGGGCATGTCCAGGGTATGGACAGACAAATTTCCATCCACTGGGACGGATCCAAGGCCGCAAGCCGGTGCTATCTCCGGTACGACGAAACTCCCCGAAACGAAAATCTGCTCGTTCAGCGAATCGTGCGCCGGAAAAATCCGGGCATCCGGACAACTACAAGCTGGCGCGATGTCCAAGGGCAAAACGCCGCCCTCCACCGCCGATAAGTGGATGGTCAACATCGTATCTCGGCCAGCGTCCAGCGGCGCTGCCATGCGTGGGGCCGACACAACGAGGAGGCCTGTTTCGCTTATGCACATACGCACACACCATTCCCAGTTGAGCGATTCACCCTCACCGTAAGAGCAGCCGATGCATTGACGGAAGTCAAATACTTCTGAAGAAAATCAACAGAGAGTCCCACACCGCAAGCATTTCTGTCACGCGCATGTAATATAGAATCAACCACACGAGTGATCAGAGAAACGAAGCTGCCCTACCTGATGATCGACCTTGCACCAGATCTCCGACTGATCGCCGCGCTTGGCCTTGTCGGAGCTCTCGTTGGAAGCTTCATCGCCGCGGCGGTAATACGCTGGGGCACCGGACAACCCATCGTTGTGGACCGCTCGCGTTGCGATCACTGCGCCCGCGTCCTGTCCCCCGCCGAACTCATTCCGCTGCTCAGCGCGATTATCTCTCGGTTTCGATGCCGGACATGCAACGCGCCAATCGACGCGTTGCATTGGCAGATAGAGACGGCCGCATGTCTTGTCGGCATTCTCGCAGGAATGGTCGCCTCCGGCACGCCCGCAGTCGCAGGCGCCATATTCGGATGGCAACTCCTTGCGCTCGGTTCGATCGATCTGCGCCACTTCATCCTGCCCAATCTCCTGACGGCGGGCCTTGCCATCACCGGTCTTGCAGCGAGCCTCGTCGGTGCCGGGGTTGGCACGAACGAGAGCCTTGTCGGTGGCCTTGCCGGTTTCCTATCCCTCTGGCTGGTAAAACATGGCTATCGGCGGCTGCGTGGCCGAGATGGACTGGGCGGCGGCGACCCCAAGCTATTCGGCGGGATCGGCTGTTGGCTGGGTTGGCAGACACTGCCTCACATATTGCTAGGAGCCAGCCTGATCGGCCTGATTGCTGCCGTGGCCATCTTCAGAGATGGAGAGGAGCCGCTTTCAAGCCGAAGGTTACCATTTGGCACCTGCCTGGCAGTTGGCGGTTTCACCGTCTGGATCGCCTTCCAAATGGGCCGAATTTGACTGCAAACGTGCAGTCTCAGAACCTCTTGGCCGTCCGCGAGCCATCTGGATAATAGTTCTTTGCCAAGGAGCTCCGGCGCGTGTCTCAATTAATGAAGCCTGAAAGCTCTTTGCCGACCTTCCATCACCGTAGATAGAATTCCACGGGAATTGTAAGCTCAACAATATCGGGCCTTCCTGCCGGAATCGCGGGAAGAGGCTGGGCGCGCTGGAGCGTATCAAGCGCGGCTCGGTCGAGATCGAATGAACCGGATTTCTTGAAGATCGAGCCGGTCAGCACCTGTCCTTCGCGGTTCATCGTGAAGCGGAGGAAAGCAGTTCCCTGCTGACGCGCCGCGCGCGCTCGAGGAGGATAGCGGCGGAAGCGCTCAAGATGAGCGAGAATCTGCCCTTCCCAATTGGGCTGCGCATCGTTGGATAGGCGGCTTGCAGCTGGTGCGGCGATGCTCTTGGGCGCGGTCGTTTCAGGAACAGGAGGACCGGGATCGGCCACTTCCTTGACCGGCTCCCGTTTGTCACTTGTCATCACCGACGGAAAGGGAAGCTGAATCAGCGGCGCCGGAACCAGTATGTCGGGCTTCGGCTCGGGGCGACGCTGCTCCTGTCGTTCGACCTGCTGAGGGCCGGGAGCGACCTCTTGCACGGGTTCAGGGGGTGCGGCGAGTGGCGCAAGATTCACCACCACGAGCCGCTCCGTGCTTGTCGCGGCGACATGCGCGACCGTTCTCCAGGTAAATAACGCAGCTCCCAGTATCAAGGCGAAGATCAGCGCCGTGCCGCCTGCGCCGAACATCCGCGACTGCCAACTCATCGGCTGATCGCAATAGCGCGTGCCTGGCGTCCATGTAGCGGCTACGGGCGAAAAGGACCTCGGAGGGTTATCCTCTGTCTTACGGTAGTCGAAGGACCTCATCACCATTTGGTCGCTCAGATAGGTTCCATCCTGAGCGTCGGAATTATGGTCCAGTTTAAGTTGTGTGGCCTGTGTCATTATCGGCTTTCGGGCGCGGGACGGGTAACGATCCATGCTACACAGGCCGCCATCACGGCTGCGACGGTCACCCCAAGGCCAAGCGCCGGCTTCGCGCCGATCCAGAACAGCGCATAGCCGATAGCGATACCGATGCAGGCCGCACGCTTGCCGGCGCGCGGGATTGCCCTTTCGGCCCTCCACGCGAGTAGTGTCGGGCCGAAGCGGGGATGATCCAGAAGCCAGGTTTCGAGCCGCGGTGACGACCGTGCGAAACAGCCTGCGGCGAGGATCATGAAGATCGTCGTCGGCAACAGCGGCACGAAGGCGCCGATGAGGCCCAGCCCAACGCACAGCAGGCCCAAAAACAGCCAGCCCGTACGTATGAACCGGCTCCCCGGTCCCCGCTTCTTCAAAATGTCAGGCGCTGCGCGCATCGACCAGCGACTGGACGCGGGCGAAGGCCGCGAGCGCGCCCTGCCCCGCCCGTTCTTCCTCTTGGGGAGTCAATTCGAGCGCATCGAGCGACGCGGTGAAAGTGCGCCAGTGTGGTGCCGGCCCTTCAGCAGCGGGCGCGAGATGGCGCGCGCCATGCGTATCGGACAGGCCGAGTTTTGCGGCTTCCTTTCGGAGCAGCGCTGCGCCCATGTTCGATCCTTCTGCGACATATAGCCATCCCAGCGCCATGGGCAGGTCTATCGCGTCGGCAGTGAAGACAGGATCGCTTCCCTCCGGAGCATCGAAGCCCAGATCGGCGAGGTCAGCAGCCACGAGGGCGAGTCTCCGTCGTACGGACAAATCGGGAAACAGGGCCTGCAACCGGGCATCCTCGTACAGCGCCGCGACGTCGCGGTGGAAGAGATACTGCACCGCGAGGAAACGGCCATATTTTTCCAGATCGGCAAAGGAGGCTGCCGACATGATCGATCGATCCACGCCTTCATGTGTGGCGCTGGTCAGTGCCTTCAGCCGCTTCGCGCGACTTAGCTCCTCAATGGGCCGCTCGGATGTGGTCACGGTCATAGGCAATCCCTTTTCTGTGTTGTTGTCGCATGAAAGCCATGCGGGGGTGACGGTGGTCTCTGGGCCGCCACCCCCTTTGGATCGTCCCCCAGTGAGGGAGTGAAACTCTGCCTGGAGGACGAAAACTGCCGCGGATCGCGGATGGCTATGTGAGTTTCAGGGGAAATGGTCGTGGATCGATCATCGCCCCCTCCACCCGCTTCGCCGCGTGGGGGGACTGGCGGCGACAGAAGCGAAGATGCGAGTGTTTCGGCACGGCAAGGACCGGAGCATCGGCCTTCTGCGCGATTGGGGCAAATTGCCCTGGAATGACTAGAAGGCATAGCCGAGCCTCACGCTCGCGGTGGTGCGCTTGTAGGAAAAGAGCCAGTCGATGTTGCTTTTGACCTGATTGTGCTGGACCACGATCTCGGGTGTCAGCCCCGCGAATCTCAGCGCTGGGAAACGTGCGATGGCCGTCGCGTTGAACTGGTCTTCGCGGCGTTTGGCGTCGAACAAAGCGCTAAAGCCGCGATGCTCGCGATGGCGATAGGAGCCGAGCAAAAGGATGCTCGCGTCGCTTCCAAAAGTCTTGTTTATGCCGAAACGCGCACCGAACTGGCGATAGGAGTCTGTTGGGCTGGGTGTGTCTTTGTCGGTAAAGTCAGGACCTCCAAACAAGGTCCAATCCTGCGACGGGGCGTACCAGACCGTCAGATTGACGTCCACCATCGGCCCTGTTTGGGAACTGGAACCTGGAAGGCGATAGCGAAAATCCCGGTAATTCGCTTCAAGGCGCAATAGGACGTTGCGTGAGGCCGTATGCTGCCACTCCGCATTGGCGCCCCAGGCTTCATACAGAACAGATGATCCGAGCGTGCCGAGGTCGAATGAGGGCGACAGGCCGAGAGTGTTGCGGCCAGTCTGATATTGATATCCCAACCGAGTTATAAACACGCCTTGAGAAAAATCATGATGGTCAGGGTAGATTTCCCCGAACAGAATAGCGCGGCCGCGTAGGCCATGATGACCGGACAGTGGAAGATATCGGCTGAGCGCCCCTTCAACGTTGATGCCTGTACCCTTTATCGCGTCGGGCACTTTCCGATCGACCACACACGTCCCATCATCGGTCGCCAGCAGACATGTGTAGCTTTCCGATGATTGGTTGATGTTGGTGCTGTAGATCGGGCCTATCGCCAGATTGCCTTGCCAGCCTCGCCGGTGGCGCAGAGCATTTAAGAAGGCATCGATCGTTACGATCACGCCTGATGCCTTGTCGCCGTCGACCACGAGCAGCGCACGCGCGCTTTCAAAAGTCTGGCGTGCTTCGCGGTCCTTGCGATTCTCGAACAGAACGCGCGCCAGTTCGAGCTGGCCCGATGCAAAGCCCGGGTCCAGCACCAACATTTCACGATAGAAGCCTTCAGCCTCGTCTAGCTTTCCGTCCTGGCGCGCGACTGCCCCGTTTGCAAAGAGCATGAGCATCGGATCACGATCAGGAAAATTTTCGTAAGCTTTGAGGAAACGGCGAGCGTCTCCCCATTGCCGTCGAGAAACTGCGATGTGCAGCGCTTGGCCCATCTCATCGACATTGTTGCCGACAGCGTAGGTCTTTCCGTCGATGACGAGCGAGGAAGGGGCATCGAGCCCTTCGTCCACCTCGTTGAGCGAACGCTCCTCTTGTGCCGCTCGCTGTCGATCGAGCTGTTGATCGAGGCGCAGCCGCGTGTCCTGCCCGCTGTCAATTTGCGCGAGCGCAGTAGCTGGCGTACCTGCCATGATGAGCAGGAGCAAACCGAGGGGGGCGTTTGGTCGGGGCAGGAGTGACCCAAAAATCATGCTTGGCAGACATCCAGCGCAGGAAGGAGAAACCGGAACCCGCCGCGTGGGCGGGTTCCGGCCAATGTTGCTCGGACAGATTTAGAACTTGTGTCCTGCGAACGCGGTGTCGAGGTTGCGCTCGCCACTGACGGTCGCGATCCCAGCGAGAGCGGCCGCATTGGAGCCGAAGAATTCGCCGCTGACGGCGGCGGAACGCAACGTGCTTCCGTTCGGTGTGATCGAGGCCGAACCACCGAATGCAGTGCCGAAATCGGCACCGCTGATCCCCACGTTCGTCAGGACGACCGTCTGGTGACCAACCAGCGTTCCGCTGAGGCTGCCGCCATTGCTGCCGTTGAACGTAGCGGTAAACGTGGCTCCCCCGGTGCCCGTGGTATTGAGGACAGCCGGGTTGGCGGCATAGTTGTTGATACCCACCACGCTATAGGTGGCCGTCGCAGCAGCGATCGGCGTGGTCACGTCGGTCTTGTCGGCACCGGCATAATAGACGGTGTGATCGCCGGCGGTCGCAACACCGGTCTGCGACCATTCACCGAAATAGAGGTTGGCATGGTTCGCTCGTGCGAAGTCGAAGCGGCCGTATCTCGAATGATCGGTAATCGTTCCGGTGGGGTTGTTGACGGTGGTCACGGTATAAGCCGAAGGGGGAACGAACCCCTGAAGGCCCTGGAAGTCGACAAACCGTTGAGGTGTAGAGGTGCCGAGATTTGGCACCCAGATTCCGACCCGGCCAGACACGTGCGGTCCGCCATTTACGGTGCTGTCGCCGAGTTCGACGTTGGCTGGGTCGCTTGTTCCGGAACCGTTGACGACCTGCGCTTGCGCGACCCCCGCCAGAGAGGCGGAGAGCGCCATCGCCCCAACTACTGCTTTGAGATGTACGAACTTCATTATACTTCTCCTGCGATCGAAGCACCTGACGATCAGGTGCCTTCATCCAGGGTCGCCGCTGTCATCCCGCTTTGCTCAAATTGGTGGATGCGGTGGCGGCCCTGAATCCCTTGTCAGAACCTCCCCGTCAGGCTCAGGCGCACCGTCCGTCCCGGAGCAGGCATCATCGAGCGTGAGAGAGGGTCCATATAATAGCGGTCGTTGAGGTTCGTGCCCGCCAGTTCGGCGCTGAACCGCTCATTGATCCGGAAGCGTGCATAAGCGTCGAACGTGATGATCTCGCCCCAGGTGTAGGGGATGTTGAGCGAACATTCTGCGACGCAGGTTGTGCCGGTGGTCCATTCCCCGATCGGGTCCGGATTGTCGTAGGCGCTGTACCAGATCAGCCGGCCTCCCACCTCAAGGCGACGATCAAAGAAGCGGCCGCCAATATTCCAATTCACGCTCGTTTCCGGCGTGGCCTGCGTCAGGAGGAAGCTGCTGACAAAGCCATATTTAACGCAATCCGGCACCCGATAGCCTCTGGCGGTGTCTATCGTTGCGGCCGTGCTTTCATCGCAGACCTGATTCTTGGTCATGTGACCGGCATTGATATCAGTGAAGAAACGGCCATTGTCGAAGCGCGCCTGCAACTCGAACCCGGCGATCGTCTGCCTGTCGATATTGCTGAAAAACAGGCCGCTGCTGCGTTCGATCACGTCATGCGTGGTGTTGTGATACCAGGTCAGTTTGATGTCGGCATGCTGGCCCTCGCCTCGCAAACCGAACAGCGGGCGCAAATCCTGGATGAACGCGGCTTCCCATGATTTCATGCGTTCGGGTTTTAGTTCCCGCAGTGGATCGATCGAAGCGGAGAAACCGATCGTGCTTTCAAACATGCTCGGCCACCGCAGAGCTTCGGCATAGCGGACATAGGCGCGGCTGTTGTCGCTCAGATAGAGTGTCGCCGATGCGCTGGGCACCCACCCATGACCCGATTTGCGCTCGGCTTCGGTGACATTTATGAGTATGTTTCTGCCGCGAGCAATGCAGGTCCCCTCGATATAATTCGGGATGCTGTCGAGAAACCCATTGATGCAGATATTGTCTGCACGGCGGTATTTTCCATCGGCGTTAGGCACCCAGTCCGCGCCTGCATGAGTCCAAGTGAAGGTCCGGGGGTTGGCCCGAAAGACTGCAACCGTTTGCGCTACCGTCGATTCCAACAGCGCCCCTGTACGGCCTCGGCTGCTCCAATATTCTCTTTGAAATGCTTCATAAGCTTCGACGGTGGATTCTGTAGTCCCGTATTGGGTTTGGTTCATTCTGGAGGTATAGACAGGGACGGAGCCGCCGCTCGCTTCTATCAGCTTGGGCAGGAAATCGTCCTGCGCCCAATAGCCCGTATAGGCGAGGCCGGCATTGAGCTTGAGGAAACTGACCGGCTTCCACTCCCCGCTCAGATTGATGCGATAATCCTCACGCCGCCCTTCGCGTGGATAGGCCCGCCCTACCGCCTGCCTGTAAAGCAGGTAATCATCGTCCGAGCGTAATTTCTCATGCTGCCAGTTTGCGTCCAGAAGGATGCTGAGGTTGGATGATAGGTTGAATTGGTTGCTTGCGCTGAAACCGAAACGATCATTATGCGAATTGGCGAGCGCGCTGTTCATGATGATCGGGTCAGCGGGCGAGGCAACATTGGGAAAGCCGCCTGCACTGTAGGTATTACTCACAGTATCCGTCAGCCACGCCGTCGCCTTGAAGTCGATAAAGCGGCTTTCCGGTTGCCACCTATACTCCGCGTTCCATGCCTGAGCGTGAACCTTGCTCTCGGGCCACTGGATATTACCGAACGTGTAGCCATTGCCTGTTGTCATGATCCGCGAGGGCATGATCTCGCCGAACCTCGAGCGCGTATCGCGAAAGCCGATTTGCAGCGCATGGTCATCGGCGATGTTCCACTTCGCCTTGAGCATGATGGATTCCAGCTCGCTTGACGTATTCGGAACCTCGTTGCCGGGCTCGTAATGACGGCCCAGCAGACGAACATAAGTGGCCGCATTAAGCGTGAGATTTTCCTGCTGATAATAGTCAGCCTCATGCTTGCCGGCAAAATAGTTGCCGCGTTCGCGGAAGGCATAGGCCCCGAACAGCTCTAAATCCCCGACACGGCCCGCCGCCGCAATCCGGATCGCACGATCGCCGAAGGAAAAGGCTTCATTGTCGTCTGCGGTCCGCAACGTCACCCGGAGCGAAGGGTCGCCATAGGGAGCACTGGCTAAGTAACCAGATGGAAAACCCGGGATGTCGCGATGGTCCAGGCTTGTCAGCAGCGTCGGCCAGCGTGGATTGGTCGAATTATTTCCGCCTTCAAGCTTCAATTCGATCCCGAAATTCCTGCCGGGTTCGAGAATGTCGGCAGCATCAAGCGTGTTGACGACTACCGCGCCGCCCGTCGATCCGTTGACGCCGCGTGTAGACACCGGCCCCTTGAGCACCTGGACGCCGGAAATCAGGCTTGGATCGATGTAGCTGCGATTGCCAGCGCCATTATAACCCTTCCAGACGGTCAACGCCTGCTCCGTGCCGTCGATGATGACGGGCACACGCCCCGGCCCTTGGACACCGCGGATGCTAGGATCGATCGCGCCGCCGTTACGGGCGTCGCCGCTGAACACATTGACCATGCCCTTCAGCACATCGGCTGTGTTGGTGCCACGATAGCGCTCGACTTCCTCACGGCTCGCGAAGGTTGTGGAAATGTCCTGATCGTAAATGGCGTCCTTGCGGCGTTCATCGCGCTCCGCGCCGGTTTCTCCGGCGATGGTGGAAGCGCCGGACTGCGACCCCTCAACACGAAGCGGGCCGAGATTGACCGTGCCTTGCGCGTCCTGACTGGCCTGCGCCACCTGAGGTGAGGGCGTGAGGGTGACAAATCCATTCTCGAGCCGCCAGGTCAGGCCTGTACCGGTGAGAAGGCGGCTGAGGGCGGAGGCATTGGACATGCGGCCCGACACGCCCGGTGAGGAAAGGTCGCGAATGCTGTCAGCGTCGACGTTGACCTGCATGCCCGATTGCCGCCCGAAATCGGCCAGCGCTTCGCTGAGCGTGCGAGCGGGGATATTGAAATCGCTGGCTGTGGCTTCGCCGCTTGTCTGGGCCATCACCGCATGCGGCGCAGCAAGCCCCATTATCGCAGCGGATGCCATCAGCGAAATGGCGACAACCCGGCCCTTTTTATTCCTGAAATTCGAAACCCCCGAAAGCACTATGATACACCCTTCCTCGTTTGGCGGGCCATCTGCAATTGAGAAGCAGTTGCATGAAGCCCCTACTAGTAAGAACAATCGAGGCGAGGGATTTTCCGAAAAAATGTGCAATGGGCGGCGAAAAAATTTCGCAGGCCTTTGATTATTCGGCTGAAATCACCGTGATCCAGGGCGTCAAATTGCGCACCGAAATATCATGAGATTGCGCCAGCGCCTGCAGCACCTTGTCAGCCTGGCGCACGTCATATGCACCGGTGACGCGCCGTGTATCCAAGCCATCGCCATAGGTGAGGATCAGCCCGCTGTGCCAAGGCTTCAGCGCCTCGATCACTTCGCGAACGGGTCTATCGCTGGCAATGACCTGATGGTCGGTCCATGCCGCAATCCGAAGAGGATCGACCTTTTTTCGCAGCGCACTGCTCTCCTCACATGTGAGGTCGAGCGCATCGCCGACGGTAAGCTTCTCCGCCCGTTCGGGCTGGTCGGAACAGGCAACGCGAACCGTGCCATTGCGCACCGCGACAGAGACTTGCCGATGGCCTGATGTCACTTCGAAGGCCGTACCAAGAACCGTGGTGGTCGTGTCCGCCGCGACAACCCGGAACGGGTGATCACGATCCGGCGCCACCTCAAACCATGCTCTGCCCTTCAGGAGCTGAACCTTTCGCTCGCCACCTTTGTTCACATCGAAAGCGACAGCGCTCTGAGGGGCCAGGATCATCGTGCTGCCGTCAGCAAGCGAGATCGATCGTAGCTCCGCTGTTCCGGAGGTCGCATCGGCGCGCAGATTCACGAACATGCCGGGAGCCACGACGATCGCGAGGCACGCGGCCGCAGCAATTGCTGCGATCCCCGCGCGCTGCCGCTTCGTTGATCTAGCGAACGGGAGGATGGAGAAATTCTTCTTACGCCACCGGCTCGCATGGACCGGTGGCGAGGTGCGGATCACATGGGTTATGCGCTGCGTCTCCGCCCAGGCGTCCTTGTTAAGGGAAGCTTCGTCGAGCCACGCGGCAAATTGAGCGCGCAAAGCCTGATCATCAGGATCTTCCTGAAGCAGGATAGCCCATTCTGAAGCCGCGCGATTGGCACGGCGACGATCGGCTTCCATCGAATCTGTATTGCGCCCGGCGCTCATGCTGTCCCTTCTTGACGGAAGAGCATCGTATCGGCCCTCCCCTACTTAACTAAACAATCGAGTGGCGCATTTTTCCGGAAGCGACGCAAAAATCATCCGGGAGAACGATCCGCAATCTCCCGGCATCGCTCGATACCCTCAAGCACGAGAGCATGTGCGGTAGATGTCGAAACCCCCAGAAACGCGGCAATGTCCTTCAGTTTCTCCCCGCCGATCCGGTGCATCTCGACCGCGATCCGCATGTTTTCCGGGAGGCTCCGGAGCGCGGAAGTTATTCTCGCATATTCGTCCCGCGATATCGCTGCGACTTCAGGGTCCGGCTGGTCGGACAAAATGCTGACTATCTCTGTATCGCCACCCGCTTCGAATATCCGCGCCTCGATCCGTTTGCGTCGGGAGCCGTTCAGCGCAAGATTGCGCACCGTCATGCGCAGATAGGCCATCGCCTCGTCGGCAGGCAGCCTCGCCGTCCCCGTGTTGCTTCTAAGCCAGGCTTCCTGCACCACGTCTTCCGCATCTGCTTCGTCGCCTGTAATCCTCTTTGCGTAGCGTATCAGCGATGCACGGTGTGAGAGGAAGAGCTTTAGAGCGGCTTGGCCATCCGGCACTCCCATTTTCCTTTCTCACCGCTAGACCATGACCTCGCTCATCGCATTACACTTATTGAGAATAAATCGCAAGTAGCAGCAGTCCATAAAACACCATCCAACGCCATGAAGCGCAACTTAAACGGCGATTTCGGGTAGAGTCCGTCCTTGCAAAATCCGTGATATGACAGAATCAATCGAAACCATTCCTAGTATCTCTCCGAACATCTATAATATTATGGATTCATTATTCCAGGACATACATTGACCTTGCGAAACACGACATCCAAGTTTTGACACTTTTTTTCCAATGCCATTCATGAGATTGAATTGCATCGATGCTATGTCAATGACACCACATATTCCTGTGGTCGCAAAATTGTGTCGCATCCGGAGGGAGTTTGCGAAACCAATAGCGTCGAAAGCGGTATGGTAGTCAGCATAGTGATGGTTCCGATACCCCAGCCAGCTATCATGCTCCCTATAATGAAAGCGACCATTGCATATGATTTGACCAGCCGACCCGCAGGCCTTCTCCGGATACATCAGAAGCCAAACGATGCCCGACAATGCCATCAGCATGGCCATGGTGAACTTGAAGGATAGCCCCCACCTCTCCTTCAACCTACCTCCTTCCTCCCGCGCTTTCAGGCTCAGTCTCGGAATTTTCGACCGTCGGCGAGCAATCTGGATGATAATTCTTTGCCAAGATTGCTCCGGCGCGTGTCCCACTTAATGAGGCCTGAAAGTTCTTTGCTGAAGGCCTGACGTCTGCGGGCACCACGCTCTTCAAATGCAAGGACATTCATGGGGGACAACGAGCACGATAAGCGGGCGTGGGCGGTTTATTGCGCTTGCCGGATTTCCGACACGCTCTACGCGATGAATCCCTTCCTCACACAGCAAAATTTCTACTCCCAGCAGCTACGCGCCCTTGCGCTCGTGTCCGTTATCGCCGGGAAGCGACTTCTGCCCGGCCGGCGAAACGTTTGCATCGTGGGCGCCGGTGTTGGAGGCAGAACGCTCGCAGCCGGCTTTACGAGTGTCGGGGCAAGCGTCAGGCTGATTGAAGCCCGAACGACGCCGTTCGAGCAATATCGGGACGCTACCCATCGGGAGCTTCATCCGAACATCATATTCTGGCCGAAACAGCAACCAACGCCGGCGACCGCCCTGCCCTTTCTGAACTGGGCGCAGTCTCAGGCTGATATGGTAGTCGAGGACATCCTCGATGAATGGCAACGCGGCTTTGGCCCAAAGGTCGATCTGGTCCACGACAAAGTCATCCGGCTGCATCAAACTGCCAGTGGCGTTTTGCTCGAACTGCAGAGTGGTGCAAATGTCGAGGCGGATATCGCCGTCCTCGCCACGGGCTTCAAGACAGAGCGCAGTTTGGGCCCGCTGAAATCGCCGAGCTACTGGTCGCCCAACGCCATTGCCGATGATGGGCAGGCCGTTCTTGTCAGCGGCACGGGTGATGGTGGTCTCATCGACGTGCTCTCCCCCATATTGGGCACCAAGGTCACGCGCGCCGCCCATATGCTGGCTGTCGCATTGACGGATAGCGAAGTCAGACACGATATCCTGGAAGTCGAGGCCGAACGCGCGCTGCATCGGATCGCGGGAACGGGCGACAGCACTGACCCATGCGAGTTCTATCGCAAGGTGGTTTTCAGCCACGAGACACAGGGGAAGTTGTCATCGTTTGCCGGAGCGCAAGACCGTCCCTCCAATCGTAAGATCACGCTCCTGTACCGGTCGACCAGCCCCTATTCATTCACCGCTGCCCCTATAAACAAGCTGCTGCTCGCCTACTTCAGCAACGGAACAAGGCGATATGTGACAGCCGTCAAAGGGAAGCTCGAAGTCGAGGAGGATCAATGCAAGATGATACCCGACAACGACATCTGCGCGCCCGTTGATCCTCCATCTGAATTCGATCGCGTCATCGTTCGCCATGGCGCAGAGCCGGCGGCGGCCGACCTGTTGACCGCCACGGAGCTCGCCGGGCTTCGGGATAAGGCGATCGAGCATTCCGCCGCAGCCGATGTGAGCGACTACGACAGGGACGTGTTTCGCTGGACGAACGACGGCATGGGAAAGTCGGGCGTTTCTCTTGAAACTCTGCCGCGAATGGTACGAAAGACGTTACTCCATATCGGCCGGGCCTATGGGCTGGATTTCCAGACCACTATCATTGTGGACGACTGCTTTACCAACGGCCGTCCGATCAAGGTTGTCCTTGATGCCGAGGATAGACGCAAAGCTGAACAGTTGCGCCTGTTCCCGCTCCGTGTAGGCCCGGCGTCTGTCCAGGTCGCTCCCGTCAACATCCATCGCAACAGGCCTCCCAATGACGAAGCGTAGCGGTCTTTCAGAACCTAGCCGGGTCGCCAACAACGCTCTCCGGCTTGGCACCATCATCAAGATCGGCATCGTCGGAGACGGCGATGCTCGCATGATGATTTCCGCCATTTTCACACGCGAAGACTGTGAGGATGATAGTCTCTATCTTCTTCTGACGGCGCACTCGCATCTGCTGCCGAGCGCCGAGGAAGTCTCTTGCACATTGATCCGGGGCCCTGGGAAACAGCGGCTCGCGCTGGGTGCGATGGTCCCACCTGATAGAGTCCTGGGTCCAGAGAGTTCCAAGCTCGGCTTCCACGTCCTTCGCCTCGATGCGACCCCGCTATTCGAGAAACCCAGAGAGACCGCCAAACCCCTCGCGACAGTCCGCAACTTCCGTGAGGGGATCTGGAGCGATGGCCTGTTTCATGTTCGACGATTGAACGATCCCACCTGGACGGATCCCGATTTCAGGGATGACGTCGGCGGAGGCTCAAGTCGAACGAACCGCCAACTGTCGAGGCCGGTAATCAATCGTAAGGGGCGGGTCGCTGGTGACCTGGACGAGGTTCGCATCCCCGATCTCGGCACGACGCTCTCCTATTCCTACTGCGGCCTCGTCACCCGCGGCCGCAATCGCCCGCTCGCAGAACCTCAGGCGCTGGGCGCGCCAGTCATTTCCGAATCCGGCGCGCTGTCCGCGATCATCGTTGGCGCGGCCGATCAGGAAACGCTCGTCTTCCCGGTGGAGGAGCTGCGTAGAGGCCGGCCGATCGAGTTCGTAACGCTTGGAGAGGATTGGCCAAAGGTTAAAATCGCCAGTTCAACCCGTTCTGTGAACAATTCTAGCTGAAGGCGCTTTTCACCCCGCCTTTCATGCGCTGACGCTTGCGTCTGCAAATAGGCGACCATTGAGGAACGCATCTGCTCTTGCTTCAGCACAGCTCAACGTCCCTCAGATCAAGCCACCCCATCGATGCAATCAGCGTCAGGTCTCGAGCCGGCCCATCCGGCGCGAAGATCCTGAGAACTCCCAACCGTCTTGCCCGTGCAACATCGCTCCCCTAATTGTCTGACAGTCGACCAGAGACAGGGGGTTGTATAAAGGGAAACCACCTTGTCCTGCGTTACGCCTGCCTTCCCCGCTCCTCTCACTCCCGAGTCCATAATTGTTGATGCCGCGCGCTGTTGGCGAGAAGCGGTCGACCGGCATCGCCCAATCCTGCCAACGCTGTTCGCAAGACTCGAAGTGAGCGACGCCGGCATTCTGGCTCCCGCTATTGCAGCCTTGCTGTCGCTTCTCGAAGTTTGGTCTGGCCGCCGTTTTCGGGCTGCGCACGAAAGCGCTGCAGCTCTTACCGACGACGAGCACGTGCTTCTTGAACTTTTGGAGACTGCTAGCCCACCCCCTTCCCCGCATGTCTCGCAACCAAGCCTGACGAAGCTGCTTCAGATCGCGCTTCGTTCGACACGTATCCTGCTGCAGGGTGTGCTTGGTCGGGACCTGGAAACGAACGAAAGCTCCCTAGGAGATCCGGCATTCTTGCTTGGCTGTTCCACAGCCGAAGTCGGGCCGTTACCCGAAATGCGCGAAGAGGATATAGCTCAAGGCCGCGTCTGATTGGCGGTCCTGCTCCCAACCGAATGTAGATTTCATCGCAACCAGACGCCGCCCATCGCCGTCCACCCTACCTCCTTCCCCCCGCGCTTTCGGGCTCAAACACGTTTGGGCCAAACCTGGCGCGCATGTGACCGGCCACCTTTTCTGCATAGGCCAGTTGCCTCCAGGCTGTAGGACTATGGTAGACGCCGACCGCTTTCCAATAATTGCCGGTCGATCTCAGCCCGGACAGGAAGATCCAGCGCGCCGCTTCGGCATTGAAGCACGCATCGTATCGCAACCAATGCCGGACATGATATTCGGGCTTGCCGACCAGCCGGGCAATGCGCGGCACCCACCAACTGTTGATTTGCAACGGCCCCAGATCATGGGTGCCATTGGTATTGGCAACCTCAGCCCCCAACCAGCCGGCTTCTTGCTCGCGCAGGCCCCAGAGCGTCTTCTCAAGCCACCCATGGCCGCGTGAGGCGATACGGATGCAGCGGGCAATCTCCAGTGCCTCACCGGAAGAACCCCGCTTTGCCGATGCGGGAGCGGAGATGAGCGCTCCGCAGACCATCGCCAATATCGCAATCGCCAGTTTGGGACGCGGTGGGCGGCCGACGCAGAAGTTAAGCATCCTCATAGTGGTGCCCGATCGCGCAATCCGGAACGGTCATTTCCAACGCTGTGAAGCGGTGGGAAACCGCCGGGCTGGAAAGGCGCTCCCGTCAGCAGGGCGAGCAATCGCTGCCCCGACACGATCTCAATCCCGTCGGCACCAAGGGCAACCGTCCGGCTGACCCCACCGGTGCGGCCAGTGTGGATGAACATACCCCGTCGCCTTCTGGTGGCGCAGAGCATGGCGAAGTCACGGACATGCTCTGGACGGATGGTTTCGCGATAGCGTTTCGCCTGGATCAGCCAGCGCTCACCATCAATGACAACTTCACCATCGACGCCGCCATCGCCGGTGTAGCGGTGATTGCGGATCACGCGATGTCCACGTTGCTCGAAGGCTTCGAGCAACAATTCCTCGAACGCCAGCGGGTCCATCGCCCGAAGCCGAGCATAATGCAGCCCGGCTGGCTGGTCACGATCGGGACCACGCAACTGCTCGCACATGGTTCGCGCCTGACGCCGGCGCCAGCGATGGCGAATGGGGATACGGTAGCGCCTGAGCAGAAATGCCAGTAACAGAGCGAAAAGCATCGCGAGCAGGATAAATTCCATGGGTTTCTCCTATCGGTCGTGCCCGCCCCCATGGCCGCCATGGTCATGATCGGGTTGAGGCTGTGGCTGGGATTGGGGGACAGGCTCAGGAGCGACGCTGTGCTCTTGCTCTGTCGATGTGCGGGCACGATCGTGCTCGATCGTACCGCGCAGGAAGCGATCGACCAGCGCGGCACTCTCTTGAGCGCGGCCCGCAAGAATACCGCCGATGCTGCGCGGTCCTCGGTCAGCACGCTCTGGTTGCTGGCGTTCGCGCTCTCGTTGTTCACGTTCGGCTTTGCGGGCGTCGCGATCGCGAGCATTCTCCTCGCGGGAGCGATCATGCCTGTCCTTATGACGGGCGCCGCGCTGTCGATGACTATCGAGTTTCAGCCGATTGAGCGCTTCAAGTGACGAGGTTTTTTCGCCTGAATGCGCGGCGAGCTTACTCGCGAGACGGGCGACGTTTTCCGTCCAGAGCTTGACGCCAAATTCGGCTCGCGTGATCGCGGTGTAGTAATTCTGCCCATTGACCAGGCCGGATTCAACGGGTGCGAGGACGTAGACGCGGTCGTAGGTTTTCGATTGGGCGGAATATACCGTTTCGGCATAGCCATGGTCCCAGGTCCGATGCTCCGATAACTCGACCTTCTGGACTCGTGCGCCGCGATCCCACTGGATCGTCGCCATGGTTCCGTCGAGTGCCAGGACGGTGCCACGTTCGGCGTTCTTGACCTCGATGTCCTTGTTGACGAGACGCCACTGGATACGGTCGCCCTGTGCGAGCTTGCGTTCCTCGTTTAAGAAGACGTTGACGTGCGCGGCCTTACCAAGTCGCGGATTCCAGTCGATCTGTCGCCCATTCTCATCGACGATGCGTACGACCTGACGACCTTGTCCGTTGCGGCCGATTGAAACAACGCGATATTCGGTGTCACGCGCAATCCCCAGCCCGGCATTGTCCCTTGCGAACTTCAGAACCTGGCCGGCACTATAGAAGCGCGCGACTTGCTTCTCCTGATCGGACATACCCGCAGGGGTCAGCACTTCGAGCCGGTGATCCTGAGCCGCAACCGCCCCCTCGCGCTTCAACACCTCGCGGATGTGGCTGTTGACGATCAGCCTCGTGGCATTGTCGAGAACCAGGATGTTGGTGCCGGCGCGGGTTGATGGCTTGAGATGCGTCCACTCGGCCACCATGTCCTTGGCGAGCTTCTCTGCGCTCTCCGCCGTCGTTACGCGGTCAAGGCTGGCGAGCGATGCGGCGTAGTCCCCTTTCCGCGCGAGAGTGACCGCCTCCTTCATCTCGTCGGTTTTTTGCCGGATGGACTCGGTCAGGTGACTGGTCGGGAGACCCAGACGTTGCATCAGCCAGAACGCCTTGCCCTGCTCGATCGCCCCTGTTTGCTTATTGTCACCGAGAAAGATCAGGCGGGCGCCGGTCGCCCTGCTGATCTCCAGCATGCGCAGAGCCTGCCGGTTGGAAAGCTGGCCTGCCTCGTCAAGGGCCAGTATGTGCTTGTCGGTAATGCCATATCCGCCGCTTGCCAAAAGCGAGGCCACGGTCCGGGATTCGATGCCGGCCTTTCCCCCCAGGTCGGCTGCTGCAGAGGAGGTTGGCGCCAGCGCGATGGTGATATGATCGGAACGTGTTGCCTCGACAAGGCCGCGCACCAGGGTCGACTTACCCGCGCCTCCCACGCCGTGGACTGCGACAAGCCGATTCCTCCCGGTGCCGATGGCTTCCAGCGCCTCGGTTTGCGCCCGGGTCAAGCCGATCGCGCTCGCCGCCTCGGCCAAACGCTCCCGAGTGGCAGCAGGCGACACGTCACCCATCGCGAGCGAGAGATGCTCGGATAGAGCCAATTCGAGCTTTGCCGTGCGCCGCGAGGAACGTCCTCGTGGGAGCGGCTGATCACCGGTCTGGCGCACCGTCTTGAGGAGCTTGTGACTCTCTTCCTGCGCTTCGAACAGCGGACGTATATCTCCGAACCGGACTTCGCCGACATGGGACGCGAGTGCAGTCCGATAGAGGCGGCCGACATTGTTGACCGCCTCGCGCGTCTCGCTTTGCCTTATCCCGAACAGGGTCGCGCGGCGGGCGACATTAGGGTTGATCGCGATCGTTCTTTCGCCGCGCGCTTCGGCATCCGCGAGAACCTGGTCGAGAGGTTCACGATAAGGTTCGGCGCGTGTGCGCCATCGCGCACGAAGCTCTTCGAGCCCGATCTTCTCCTTCGCTTTTCGAGTCTCGAAGAAGGAGATGCGCCGTGCGGCCTGTCCTGTATGGCCATGCTCTTGCGCATGCTCATTGATCTGCTCGGCGCGCTGCGAAAAGTCGCGAATGAGCTGGCCGGGGACGCCTTCAATTTCGAACAGTCCCCGGCGCGGATCGAAGCGGATTTCATGACCGATCTCGCGCAGGCTATGGGCAAGGTCGTTTCGATAGATCTGGCCCGCGACGATTTGCTCAGCAAACATCGAGCGCGTCTCGAGGCTCGACATGTGATCGCCGTTCGCATGGTTGGTCATGTTGAGCGTGACGACATGGGTGTGCAGATGCGGATCGAGCTCACGGCTTGCGTGCTCGGTGAAGCGGGCGAACAGCAGCCGCCCGGTGGTCTCGTGAACGACTTCGCCCTCGACCCGCCGGCGCAGCTCAGCATGCTCCTCAAGATAGGAGAGCGCCGAGGTGACGGCTTTCTCGTGTGCGGCGATGATCCGGTCATCACCTGTCACCAGCGCAAGGATCGATACCGATTTGGGGGCGCTGACGTTAAAGTCCCAGCCGGGGTGATGCTGGATGCCCTCCTTACGACGACGCCCCAGCTGCTGGTCACCCACCTTGCCAGCGAGAAGCTCTTCGAACTGCTTGGGATCGACCCGACCCGACAGACCCAGGTCGGCGGCGATGCGCCCGCCCCATTCGGATGGTTCGTCCCCGCCCTTGGTATAGTAATCCCCGATCGTGTAATATCGGCTGATGTTGGCGGCGGTCCCTTTGAGACGGCGGGGATGGATCATGCCGGTTTCGCCTGCTCGCGAGCGCCGTCGGCGCGGTCATGGCTGGCGAGCGCAACCCGAACGCTGCCCCGAGACGCGCCGAGCAAAGTGACCGGCGTCGCGGTCATCGGCTCGCTGTCAGGGTCCATGTCGCCAGTTGCGAAGTCACCATTGCTATCCGGGACATCGGGCACAGCCGGACCAAGAGCTTCCACTCCTTCCGCTTCACCGTCGGGCGTCTGCGGTTGGATAGGTTCGATAGGCTCAGTGGTGGGTGGGGTTTTCTCCTTGCCGAACAAGTCGCCCTGGCTGGGAGGAGCCGAGGACGGGGAGGAGGATGGCGGCGGCGCGTTGCCCCCTGCCCGTGCCTGCTCTGCGGCCGCCTGTGCCGCGTGACGGGCGGCGCGCGCCTGGGTGATGATGGTCTTGCCCTGGGGAAGGCGTTTCGGGGCTTCGGTGCGTTCGATGAAAGCCTGAGCTACCGTGGGCAGCGCGTTATAGCGATCGGTGAACCGCACCACCGGCAGGTTCCGGCCGAACCGGAGGTAGCCGGAAAAGTTGGGAAGGTTGGTGACCTCCGTATGCATCACCAGGGGGCGAGTCACCTGCATCCGCGAGAGGTTCACCCCGTCGCGCATATCATTCACGCCATAGGACATGCCTTCGTTGGCCTCGACCTGTTCGACCTGGCCGAGATTTTCCGAGACATGTTTAGCGGTGGTGGTGTCGTTTGCCCGGAGTGCCACCCAGGTGGAGCAATAGCCGGTGATAGCGGCCGCATCCTGAATTCCGTAGGTGGCTTCGAGTTGCGGATAGGACTGAAATCCGAGAACGCCGCAGCCCCCATATTTGCGCGCACGAGCCAGAAAGTCGGAAAGGCTGGGAAGTTTCTGGAGGGTCGGCAGCTCGTCGATGACGCAGTAAAGACGCCGGTCGCGATCGGGGGTGAGGCTCATGATCGCGCTGATCGCGATGTCGAGCCAGACCGTGATGAGGGGACGGAGCGAGGGAAGCTGGTCGGCCTTTACGGTGATGAAGAGCCAGCTGTCGTCTTCCTCATTCTCCACCCAACGCCGGATCGAGAAGCCATCTTCGGTATCGTCAAGATAGGAGAAGCTGCGCATGACCGAGGCAAGCTCAGCCTGGATGCCCGCCGACGTGCGCTCCCCTTCCGTGGAAATGAAAGCGGCCGCATCGGTCCCCTTCACAAAGGCGGCGAGGTCGGTGAGCGGAGAACGAAGCACCCGATCGAGCAGGACCGAGATCAGGGTGTGCTGCTGCCGCGCGAGCTTCCGCAGAACCGCGACCAGCGTACCCCTCGCCGCTTTGCTCCAGAACGGATCACCATGCTTGTCGGGGATCGTGGATTCCGCGATCTGGTCGTAATGATATTCCTTGGGGACATCGACCCAGGGACTCCAAATGGCGGTGCGCTCATCGAGCGGGTTCAACAATATGTCGCGTCCCGGTCGATAGAATTTCTCCACGAAGGACCCGGCTGTGTCATAGACGATGGCACGCTTGCCCTGTTTGCGGATCCCCGCGAGCATGGTGATGATGGCGTTGGTCTTGCCCGTTCCCGGCGCACCGACCAGCAGGATATGTTCGGGTTCGAAAGCATCCGGCACGGCGACGCCGCCGATGGCGAGGCATCCCTTTTTCTGACGCCAGAGTGCCCGGCGGACCTGCGCCACGGTTCCGAAGCGGGCGCCGCGCAGATACTCGTTGGACCCGAGGCCTTTCCCGGTTCGGGTGAAATAGAACCAGGCCCAGGCCAGGGCCGCGAGGGCGAACAAGCCCGCAAGCAGCGCCCCGTGGATGAGATCGGTTTCGAGCTTGAGGAGCGCCTGCTTGACCACGCCGGACTCCAGCAGCGCATCGGCCGAGGTCCAGTATTGGCGCCCTTCCGGAGTGCGAAACAGCACGGGGTCGTTCGTGCCCGGAGCGGCATCAACTTTGAAAGTTGCCTCGACCAGTTTGACCAGGACGAAGCGCTGATACTCGTTCGACTTCTCGAAGGCATACCAGCCGGTGCCGATCACCCAAAGAGCCAGCCCGGCAAGAAAGGTCTGGAAGAAGACCTGGGTGGTCATCCGGACATTGTGGACGATGGCCTGGCCGCCGCGGGTCCAGCTTCCCAGCGTGTCATTGCGGAAGATGCTCATCGAACGGCCCTCCCCCAACGGGGACTGACCGCGGATCGCGATGTGCCGTGGTGGGGGGAATAGCGGAGCGCCCGGACCATGACGGCGGGGGATTGCGCACCCGCGATCATGGCAGTTCCCCCGGTGCCAGCAGGCCCTTTTCGTGGAGCAGCGCACGGGCATCGGCCATGCCTTGCTCAAGCGTCTCGGGTGAGCGCTTCCGCACCGCCGCCGCGACGATCGACATCGTCTGCAGGACACCGGCGAGGATCTCGTCCTGCGAGGTGAAGACATAGCCCGCACGGCTATCGGCGGCATGCTCGAGTGCGGGTCTGACGAGTTCGGAGACAGTGACGCCGACGCGCCGCGCACGGCGGCTTAGACGGTCGAGCAGCTCGTCCTCGATACGGATGGTGATACGCGCCAAGGCGGTAGCTCCTGATGGAGCTTCGCCAGGGCGGTCTTGAAGCGCCTGGCAGTATAGCCGGCCTTGAAGGAAAGCTCAAGAAAATCAGCCTGTCTGACGCGTCAGACAGTGCAAGGGCGCGGTAATGCTGGGATTTTTGGCGGTCCGATATTGCGGCGTCACAGGTGTCCGACACATAATGTCGATTTTGTCCGACACGTCAGACAGAATAACCAATTGTTTTTACTGGGGTTTCCGGCCTCAGCACCCGTGCGTACGGTGCATTACAAACCGCGAAGCGCGTGCGTCGCTTGCCCGCAGCGACGGCGTCGCTGCGTCTGCTCCTCCGCTGCCGGGCGCACCCTTGGCGGCTGGGTCGATGTGGGGGGATTTTGCCGCGCATGGCGGCGGGGTCGCTTGTGGCGTCGGTGCGCCTGTGCGACAAGGATCGCGTGACGAGCGGGCCAGCCTTGAGAGAAGGAAACTGGTCATGCCGAAGATGTCGGAACGCGATAGGCTCGCCGATCTGGTCGAGCGGGAAAAGAAGATAGCAGGAGAGATTGTCGCAGCGCGCCAGAAGCTGCGCGATCGCTATGCGGGCATAGTGACGGCGCTGCCGGTCGAGCAACTGAGCGAGCGCGAATTTAGGGACGTGCTGGGCCATGTGCTGCGGCTGGGTGGTGCTGCTGCATTGGGTGTGTTGAAGGGGGCGACGTTACCGTCTGATGCTGCCCGTCCGGGGAAAGCGCCAGCCGCGCCACTGTCCGCAAAGGGGGATGGCAGCGCAACGCCTGGTCCGTCCGTGGGGGCATGAGCCTGTCGGCTTGCTCCCTTTTTTTCTTCCCCTCGCCGCCGCGCCGTCAGGCGCGGCGGCGTCCGGCGGCACGAAAAAAGGCCGACGCGCGAAAGCGCGCCAGCCTTGGGGGTTGGCGGGTTTACTGTGGTGATGGATAGCGCGGCGTTTTGGGGGAAGCGCCGCGCTATCTGGTATCAGGCGGCGCGGCGCGCTCGCCTGAATGTGTCTTGCGGTTGCCCGAAACTATCCTCCGCCCGATACGTGTCGATGCTGTTCGAGCGTTGGGGCTTGGGCTTATCCTTCGGCCATGCGAAGGCGTGAATGGGAACGCCCTGTTTCCGCATGGTCTGATATAGATTGGCTTGGATGCCTGAACCTTCACACAAGACGGCTTCCACCGGCTCAAGCTCGGCCAGCTTCTTGTTACGGGTGAAGGCCGGTTTCTTGCCGCCCCCATAAAGGCCGTAGGCGACCACGGGGACGCCTTCCCGTGCGGCCCATGCTGCTGCGATGGCGTCCGCCCCCTTGCGCTGTCCGGTGGTGACAAGCGTCATATGCGGGATGCGGGCTTTGATTTCGCTTAACTTGGCCCAAAGCGGTTCCCATTCATCCCAGATGGCGGGACCGGAGAAGATGACAACGGGGCCTTGCGGCTGGTGCTTCTCGCGCTTGGCAAGGGCGCGCTCTCGCAGGAAGTCCAGCGCGTTGATATAGCTTGCGGTCGTGACGGATGACGCCTTGCTGCCTTTGGTCGGCCCCCATGCACGACGCCAGCAAGCGCGATACATGGCGGCGGCATAGTCGCGCATTGCCTCAATGGCGGCGCGCTGTTCGGCAAGCGACTGGCATTGCAACTGGGCGTCTTCCAGTTCCTTGTTGAAGACTTCGCCCGACTCCATGTTGCGCGTCATTTCGCGGATTTTATCGGCTAGACGGTCCTCCCGCCGTTCCTGTGTTCCGGCGACGAAATGAAAGCTGTTCACGATCCCCCAAGCAATATCGGGGGCCAGCGGGCTAAGCCGGGTGTCGTCCAGTAGCAGGAAAAGGGACGTAATGAGTTCGCCGCAAACCTTCTGCGCAGCGAAGGGTTCGGGCATATCATGTTCGCCCGGCTGGTCTCCATATTCGATGATGGAAAGCGGGATAGGATCGCCAAACGACGCTTCAAATTCGGGGGTTGCGGTTTCCTCGGCGTAAAGTTCCGAAAGGTCCGCGAATGTGTTAACGACTTTCTTAGCTGATTGCTTGCTCATGGGTGTGACTCCTGATGCTCGAAGATCGGTCAGGGTCCGGGGAAGCGTTCCAGCGCTCCCCCGGCCCGTCTTGGCCTAGCGCCTAGAACGCGACTTCATCGTCCAGTTCGGCGGCGTTGCTTTCGCGCGTCAGTCCGCCGTTCTCGTCGGCGGTGCTGCCTCCGAAACCATATTCGCCGCCGTTTCCGGGATTGCCATTATCGCGGGAGGTGCGGACGGCGGGGCCGAAGTCATCGCGGCGTTCGGGCCTGCGCCATGCGACGCGATAGCCTTCCTCGACCGACCCAAAAAGCGCGATGGGCAAGGGTTCGGCCATGCTCGGATCGTCGATATTGCCTTGCAGGAAGATTTCGCCGGTCTTCTTGGCGACGGCTTCCCAAAGTGCGCCGACCTGCACCCAGCGATTGCCGTTGAAAGCGACAACTTCATAATTGGGCGCGAGTTCGTTCTGGCTCTCGACTTCACGCAATCCAAGTTTCGCCATGTCGATTGTGCGGGTTGCAATCCAGCCGATGATGCGGCCATTCTTCAAACCAAATTCACCGATATTCATTGCCTATACTCCAAGAAAAACGCTTCCGGGGACAATCCCCATCCGCACAATTACTTTACCCCCTCCCCCTTTTTTCCGATACATCATTGTTTTCTTGACAGATTTTCATCGTGTCTGGTGAGCCTGAGCCAAAAATTCGGACGCGGTAGCGGCCAATCAAAGAAAAGCATGGCGAAGCCATTCCTTATTGATCGACGGAGGGTGAGACGGTGCCTGTCTTTCATCGCATCCGGAGCCGCCTTCGCCGGGGCTCAAGGGCCGCGGGTGGTCCGGGGATGCAAGGGACGTCGCGCTGCGGTCTTTAGAAGTTCTTGGAGATAAGGGGCCTGCCGACACCTTTGAAACAGGCAGTTTCGTCGGCAGGCCCCTTATCTCCTAGAACTTCTTGACCGGAGGCAGCCCTTGTATCCCCGGACCACCCGTGGCACGCCGAGACACTGCGGAGGTGGCTTTGGATGCGATGAAAGACCTCACCCGACGGTGATTGCGGACCGAGGCGCCCCGCCGAGGGCCGCAGCAACGCTGCCCCAAGCCGGACGCTTACGGATATGCAGGGCTTTGACGCTTGCTCGCGAAAGGGATCGTTACTGCGTCAGCAGCCAAGACCCCGAAGGGGGCTTGGTCGGAGCGAAGCGGAGATAGAGCCCGGTGCCCGCCCCTGGCGGGCATTCGCCCTACCCGGTTGCTCTGGCTTCTGTCGCAAGGGAGCAGTCGCTCAGTTGGCCGGCCCCGCCCAAAGCAATTCGAGAAGGTTCACACCGCGCTTATAGGCCTCGACGATCACGGCTTGGTCCACCAGGGCGGCATAGGCCTCGGCACCCTCAATCCGCCAGACATGACCGTCCTCCGCTTCGAGAAGAAAGCCACGCTCATTGGTGTGCAACACGCCGCGCAGACGCAGGGGAACGACCGTCATGGTCACACTGCGGTCCTGCTGGAGCAATAAGGCGCCCTTGCGGACGATAGAGGAAAGAGCTGGAAACAGAGATTCGTAGTCATGCCTTATCATGGACGATGGATTTCAGAGTTGCAATTCTGTTCTCTATATGTTTCAATACGATCAGAAAGGATATTCCCCATGATCGACGATTTTCTTGCCGGTTTCGATTTCAACTTGCCCCTGATCGATGCCGTCAATGATCCCGATCTGCCGGACGTGCGCAGCGAGATTGCGGCGCTGGCCCTGGGGGAAGGTCTCGACAGCGGATATTATGAAACCCAGGAACTGGCCGAGACCTTTCTGGAGGCGGCCCGCGAAGCCAATGCGGGTATCAGCGATCCGAACAGTCCGGCGCGCGAGCGTCTGGCCGAGGTTCTCGACCGGGATGCTCCTTATCAGCGCCGGCTGTTTGACGCGGTGTCCCTGTTGCCGCTCGCCGATGCCGCAAGTCATCTTGTATGGCTGGCGGGCGTGATGCAGGGCCGCGCCGATATGTATCGGCCAGTGGTTGGTGCGCGCCAGTCCACCCGCTGAGGTGGTCCACCAGGCGAACACCTGAATTCCGGTCGCCCCTCGTGACAATCCCATGAAGCGGTTGGCAGTAGATACCAATCGGGTTAGAGGGTTGGCGTTCGCCGGTGGCGGGCCGGAGCGTCGAAACTTCGTAGGAATAGAGTCGGCTGCAAGGCTTTTGCGGCCGGATGGCCTGTGTGTATGTCCAGGCTGTTCGGCTAAAGATGCAGGCGCGCGCGTCTATTCTCGCGTTTCGACCGTCCGGCTCAGGGGCCGGCATCCTTCTTATGGAGGATGCCCGCCGACTGAGCCGGGATTTACGGAGGGAAACGGTCATGACAAAGGAAGTGTCGGGGCTGGAAAAGGCGATCGAGTTGATGGAGGAGGCACTCGCTATCCTCGTTGACCCGGAAGATCAGGTTGTAGCGATGCGGTTGTCGCATGCGCTGGATCTGGCAAAAGAGCGGCTGCTGGAAACATCCTGAACGGCAGCCAGTGCAATTTGGCAGCGTGAATGCGTGCCCTGCTATGCTCGCCCGACTACCCCGGACAGCGAGGGGACGGTTCGCACACTCGCCAAATCTCCGAACACGGCGATATGCGCCTTTAGCATCGACTGGAGGGCATCCCGGTCCTGAAAGGCTTCCATCGAATAGGCACCGCGTGCCAGAGCACTCGGATCGGTGTCGAACAGCCCGGTAAAGTTCCGCGGCCAATGGCAAAGCAGGATCCATGGCCAGCCAGGTTCCGGAGGCGCGAACTCAAAGAAACCGATTGCGCCCGCTTCGCGCCGGCTGGGCCTTCGATCGAGAAGGTCAGGTGGTCGCATGGCCACACGGTCCGCAGCAAGGAAGGCTTCGAACTCGGCGAGTTCCTCATTGGCTTCGACTATCACGATATAATAGCGACCAAGCGCGAGGCCTGCCCCGGCAAGATTTTGCGGAATGTCGATGACCATCACCGAGGGGGCAGTGATCAATGGCATGGCATAAAACCGCCGTTGGGCGGCCAATTCATCTGACAGGCGCATGGCGGATATCCTGATGATGGGCTGCTGCGCAATCAAGGTCGATCGCGATCATAGCATCGGGTTGAGGGGAAGATCACTGGGCGGATCCGGCCGGCGCCAGATATGCATCGTGCTGTCGGCGTGGATGGCGGCAAGCCCATTGGCATCCAGCTCGACCTGAACGCAGCAGACAAGATCGCCGGTCTCCCTGACGCCGGGCCGCTCGTAGATGTAGAGGTCGAACAGGGCCCGCCCTTCCTTCAGCGCGTGACGCTCGCGGATGCGCGACCAGGGGAATGTCGTGTTGAGGTCGGTGTCTGCCCAATCGGGGTCATCGCTGATCGCGAGGACATTGAGGGCAACATCGCCTGTTACAAGGCTGACGCGCTCGGCGATCTCGATCGCGAACCGCGCGGCGGAACTATCACGGCGGGCAATGCGCTCTGCCACCTCGCGTATTTGCCGGATATCGCTGGCGGACAATCGGATGGTCCCGGTCATTGTCCCTCCTCCTTTCATGGCTGATCGCACCACGGAACGGGCTATTCGAGAGAGACCGAGCGACGCCCGGTAGCGGTAAACTTGTAATCGTTGGCGCAAATGTCGCTATCGACCGCTTCGTCTGAACTGAGATACTCATATTCGCAGCGAAGGCGGTCATAGAGCCAGCAGGCAAGATCCCGCAGCGCTTGTGCGATTGTTTCTTCGGAATCTGCCGACACGTCCTGGCAGGGCCCATCCCGTTCAACGGAAATCGTCATGCTGTATTCGTGATAGTAGCGGCCGCGATGAGAGACATTGGCGCTGAGCTGATAAAAATTGCGCCGCTGCACATCCCGCAGCACATCGGCGATACGGTGAAGCTCGGTGCTAAGGGGCGCGTGTTCGCGAATGCGACGGTGTGCGCCCTTCGCATAGGAATATACCGCCTCGTAGGAGGCGCCATCGCCCTGGTTCCAGAAGCCTGTGAAGTAGATGCGCGGTTCGCTGCGTGTCCTGCCCCCGTAGAGGCGCACTATATTGGTCTTGAGGCTGATCCCAAGGATGTCGCAGACCTGTTCAAAATCGTCGAACGCAGCATCATGCCATTCATAGCAAAGACCGTTTTCGCGATACCAATTCCGGGCAGTTTCCTTCGCGCTTTCGTCCAGTTCCGCGAGGCGATACGTGGCGATTTCCATGATTTCGGGCATGGCCTTGATCCTTGCAATGCATGCGATGGCGCAGACGCCCGTGCGGCAGGGCCGCACAGCGCGAGGCTCCGTTGGGGGCTTCAGCCAATTCAGCTGGTAGGCGAAACGTCAGCTGGCGAGGCGGGATTTCAGGAAGTCTGTCCGCTCGGTATCGGTCGCCAGAGTGATGAAGCGTCCTTGGGCGTGGAGATAGACGACAACATAGCGCCGGCGTTCGCACAGCCGCCGGATGTTGGCGCGACTGCCCTGGCTGGTTCCATCCCAGATAACGAAGCCTGCCCCGGCAAGGCTGGCCATCTCCTTGTCCTTGGCGCTGTGGAACGCGCGCGTCCACGTAGGAGCATCGGCTCGCACTCGCTTCACCGGCCATCCCCCGATATTGTGCCGGGGCTTCGTTCCCCCGCAAAAGACCGTCACATCGCGCGCGCCATAGTCGAAAATGCACCGCTGGATGGCCGCGTCCGCACCATGGGCATCGCCGATCAGAACCGGGAGTTCACGCTCTACGATGATTTGAAGTCGCTGCTTTACGCTATCGGGAAGCTGTTGGATGGAAAGCGAGCCAGAGACGAAGACCGGAGACGTTCGCGGCGCATCGGGCGGTGGGTTGTTGGCCTTGAGCATGACAAGAGAACTCCGAAGTGAACCACCACTCCCCTTCCCTCCTTCCTCCATTTCGAGAGAAGCCTGTTGGCATGCAGGCAGGCGTCCGCTTTCTCGATACGCCGACGCCGTTCCAACGGAAGCCGACCGTTACCGACACTCAGGCTGCGGCCGCCAAGGGCACGCCTGATATGGCCCGGGCATCATTCGCATTGTCGGATTTGCGAAGCTGGGCGGCGCGGATACGAAAGCGTGATCGAGCGGCCTCGCTGCGTCGAACGCGAAACGCTTCGTCAACGACGTCATTGACCCTTGCCCATTGGTTCCATGCAAAGTTCCGCCCCAGGCCGACCGTCGTGTTCGAACTTGGAAAGCGGTCTGCATTGCTCACAAGCTCTTCCCAGGTGGCTCCGAATTCGATCTCGTCAAAACGGCTATGGCGTCCCGTGAGGGCATTGCGCTCAAGCAGGAGGGCTCGGTCGAGAAGATCCGGGTGATGTGCGGCCAGCCAGTATAGCTCCCAAATTTTCGAGGCAGGACAGAAAAAACACGCAGATTTAATAGGAACATAAGAAGAACCTAGAACCTGCTTGATGATATCAATGCAATCCTCGCGTATCCAGCCAAGAAGTTGCAGCGGATAGGAGAAATCAAAATCAGCATCCGCATTGAGCAACTTCTGGGATCGTCTGTAAGCGTACGGCCTCCGGCGTGTTGCGGCATTGAGGCCCGGCGCTGATGGACCTCTCTGCTAAGGAGTCTCTTTCTGGACTCCAGAAGGAGGCCAAGTGAAGGATCGGGTGGAGATCATCGCGCGCACCGAACGGCGCAGGAAGTTTTCGGATGTCGAGAAGGCAGCGATCCTCGCCGAGGCGGATGCAGACGGCGTATCGGTCCGCCAGGTTGCCGAGCGCCATGAGATTGCCGAGAGCTTGATCTATAATTGGCGATCGGCGCGCCGCCAGGCAGCGGCGATCGCCAGTGAGGCGCTCGAGTTCATTCCCTACGGGGCAATCATAACGACGGAGCCTGTGGCCGTGCCGGCGATGCCCGAGCCCCAGAAGGCGCCGCGACCTGTTTCGTCGCCGATGCCGTCAGCGCCGGAGGAACTGGTCCGCCCTCATCCCGGCGCCCGCCCCGGTGCGATAGACATAGACCTGCCCAGCGGCGTTCGCCTGTCGGTGGACAGTTACGTCAACGAGAAGGCGCTGGCCCGAGTGCTGCGGGCATTCCGGGATGTCTCGTGATCTCGCTTGCGCCCGGAACGAAGGTCTATCTGGCGAGCAAGCCGGTCAGCATGCGGCTCGGTTTCGATGGGCTGGCGGCGCTGGTCCGCCCGCTATTCGCAGTCGAGCCCTACGGCGGGCATGTCTTCCTGTTTCGCAGCAAGAGCGGCAATTACCTGAAGGCGCTGCACTGGGATGGCACCGGGCTTTGCCTGTTCGCCAAGCGTTTGGAACGGAGCCGTTTCGTCTGGCCGCCGCTCATCGAAGGCGGTGTCGTGCTGACCCCGGCGCAGTTTGCGCTGCTGATCGAAGCGATGGATTGGCGGCGCACAGTAGCCCCCGATCCACCCCGCCTGCCGGAGCAGATTTGACGCGATAATCGCCGCATTTCCGGGCTTTCTGCTTGGGCGCAAGGCCGGATTCTGCTATCGGGAAGCGTGTCTCCCGACGATCTCGAACTCCCTGTTGATCCCGCAGAACTGCGCGCTTTTGCGGAGGCGATGCGCGCACGTCTGGCGGCTTCGGAGCAGGCGCTGGAGGCCGAACGGACGGCCCATGACGCGACCCGCGAGAAGCTTGAGACCGCCCAGAACTCGATTTTGCTGACGGCGCTTCAGATCGAGAAGTTCAAGGTCCAACTGGCCCGCCTCCGGCGCATGAAGTTCGGTCAGTCGTCGGAGCGCCTTGCTCTTCAAGCCGATCAGCTCGAGTTGACGCTGGAGGATCTCGAGGCCGAGCATGCCTATGCCGAGTGTGTGGTCGACGGCCATGTGCCCGAAGAAGCCCCGGCCAGGACTGCCCCTCGCAAGCCTCGCCGTGCACCACTGCCCGACCACCTTCCTCGCGATGAGGTTATGCATGCAGCACCGGATGCCGACGGCTGCTCCGCCTGTGGGGGCACGATGGGCAAGCTCGGCGAGGACGTGACCGAAGTGCTGGAATATGTCCCCGGCCGGTTCCGCGTCGTCCGTCATGTCCGGCCCAAGCTGTCCTGCAACCGCTGCGATGCGATCAGCCAGGCACCAGCCCCGGCGCTGCCCGTGCCGCGGGGCCGTGCGGGGCCTGGCTTGCTGGCCCACGTCATCGTCTCCAAGTTCGCCGATCACCTGCCGTTATACCGTCAGTCGCAGATCTACGCTCGCGAGGGTGTGGAGATCAGTCGCTCGACAATGGCGGACTGGCTGGGGCAGGCAAGCTGGTTGCTGCAACCGCTGGTCGATCGGATCGCCGATCACGTCATGGCAAGCGTGAAGCTCCACGCCGATGACACACCCGTCCCGGTGCTGGCGCCGGGGACCGGCAAGACGGCAACCGGGCGACTATGGGTTTACCTTCGCGATAACCGACGATGGAGCCACTTGGATAAGCCGGCTGCGCTGTTCCGCTACAGCCCCGATCGTAAGGGTGAGCGACCACGCGAGCATCTCAAGACCTTTGCAGGCTTCCTGCAGGCCGATGCCTATGCCGGTTTCGAGCGCCTCTACGCGAGTGACCGCCAGCCCGCGCCAATTACGCCTGTTGCGTGTTGGGCCCATGCCCGGCGCAAGCTGAACGATGTCTACAAGGCGGACCCGAACTCGGTCGCGCTCCAAGGGCTGCAGATGATCGGCGAGCTTTACGATGTCGAGCGGCAGATCGGGCGCGAACCCGCGGATTTCCGTCGCAAGGCTCGCAAGCTCTCAAAGCTCAAGGCGCTGGATTTCTTTGCCTGGGCTGACGATGTGTTGTCCAAGGCATCGGCCCGGTCGCCGCTGGCTGAGGCCTTGCGCTCTGCCGCGAAGCTTAAGCCGCAGCTGCTCACCTACACCGACGACGGCAGGCTGGAGATCGACAACAATCCGGCGGAGAATGCCCTGCGGGGAATCTGCCTTGGCCGCAAAAATTGGCTTTTCGCAGGTGCCGACTGCGGTGGGGAGCGTGCTGCTGCCATGTATTCATTGCTTGAAACGGCCAAACTTAACGGCGTCAATCCGCAGAGATGGCTAGCCGACGTGCTCGATCGCATCGGTAAAGGGCATCCGATCAACCGGATCGAAGAATTGCTGCCTTGTTGGGGTGGACGGCTCCCAACGGCATCGCAATGTGCCAGAGTGAGTGCGTTGCAAGACTCAATCAAGGGAGCCGCCCGTGGAGCAAATTACCCGCATAGGCATGGATACGTCAAAGAACGTTTTTCAACTGCATGGCGTCGATGCAGCGGAGAAGCCAGTGCTGCGCAAGAAGTTGACGCGCCGAGAGATGATTCGGTTTTTCGAAAAGCTGCCACCCACCCTCGTCGCTATCGAGGCATGCGGCAGTTCACATCATTGGGCTCGTCTTCTCGGATCGCTCGGGCATGATGTAAGGTTGATCGCGCCGCAATTAGCGAAGCCCTACGTCAAGCGCGGCAAGAACGACGCTGCGGATGCCGAAGCTCTCTGCGAAGCGGTGAGCCGCCCAACAATGCGCTTCGTTCCGGTAAAGACTGCAGAACAACAGGCCGCGCTCATGTTGGTCGGGGTGCGCGAAAGGCTTATTCAGAAGCGCACCCAGCTCGTCAACGCTATACGAGGGTATGGCGCGGAGTTCGGCATCACCGCGGCGACGGGTGCATGTCGCGTCGTACCGCTTCTCGAGTGCATCGCGGAAGATGAAACGATACCCGAATTGGCGCGCGAACTTTTTGCGCTGCAGGGAAAGGAATATGCGCAGCTCCAGTGCGAGATCGAACGGATCGACGCGAAGCTGATGGAATGGCATCGCAACGACGAATGTAGTCAGCGACTGGCCAAAATTCCCGGCGTTGGGCCTATCGGCGCGACCTTGCTCATGATGAAAACGCCCGATCCGCATCTATTCAAATCCGGTCGGGATTTTGCGGCATGGATGGGCCTGACCCCCAAAGATCACTCGACCGCCGGCAAGACAAGACACGGCGTTATCACTCGCGCTGGTGATGAGCTTCTCAGAAGCACGCTCGTGGTCGGAGCCACCGCAGTCGTTCAGCACGCCCGCAATGGGCGAGGCAGGAATCTAACACCGTGGCTTATCGGCTTGATTGCACGAAAATCGCCTAAGCTCGTTGCGGTTGCCGTTGCTAACAAAGCCGCACGTGTCGCGTGGAAACTCATGGTGAGCGGCGAGCGATACCAGTGCGTCGCGCCGCCCGCGCTAACTGCGGTAGCAGCATAAGAATTAGCCAGGGACGATGAGCAAAATATCAATGCTATCGTACTGAGCTGATCCGTGATCTTGCATGAAGAGAGCAGATGGTGCGATCGATCGATCCGAGGCGTGTGACACTCCGTCAGTTCCAATGGCCATCACAGGCCGCTGCCTTGTTGGGAACACACACCGCGGAAACCATCTTGGCCAGCGGTCACGTGCGACCGCACCGAAAGGCCGGACATATGGAAGCAAGCGATCCGATCAAATTTTCCGTTCAGCCCTTGCAAGAGGGAGCCGTCCACATATGGAATTGGGTTTCGCTTGAGCAACAAACATAGAATACGAATTATACAGTAACCAAGCGATCGAGGCGCTTTTGTACGGCGCTTTGCATCTCACTATCTTTACCGTGAAAAACCAGTCCGGCTTCTGCAATAGGAAAAGCGACTTCCACCGCAAATTCCGTCAGCGGTTTCGGGATTCCCCAATTATCGATGCTTTGCTGCATTGGGGATAACGCTCCTGCCAGTACGAGCTGAAAAATCCCCTCATCAATATCAACGTTAGAGCGCAATTGGATGCCAGTGACCGCATGCTGCATAAATCCGCCGTATTCATAATCGGCTAGGCCGTGGCGCTCCGTTAACTCGCCGAGGTAGGGACCCTCGAAGTTGAACGCCGACATACGCCGGCCAAAGCAATCCAGTAATATGGCCGCAGGTAAAATAAGCTGCAAGTGCGCGCCTTGGTTCGAGATTCGGCTTTCGTGTTCCAACCTCCAGATTGAGAGGTTCGATGGCAGGAAGCTAATCGAACCTCTAGCATGGCCAAGCACCGGTCGCTCGGGAACACTCACTAAAAGGCTGTCGATCTTCATTGGGCTGCACTCGCGATGGTGAGCTACCCTATGGTATTTCTTCGATGCCTTCAAAGGCTCTGTCACCGCTGGAGCTTTCTCCGCGTGGAAACCGGACGCTTACGATCGTCTCATGTCGGCGCGCCCACAATCATAGCCGATCAGTTTGACGATCCGTTGCCCTGTACGCTGGGCCTCTTCCCACACGGGGTGCGGTAACCGGGCATTCGGCCCCGAGCGCGCACCCTTGATGAATTGGTCCTGTGGTGTCTGTTTATATTTTTGGGAACATGTCTTTTTGCCAAAAGCCAGAGACGGTAAGGTCTCATTCGCAATACAATTTCCATAAAGATCGTCGTAGCTTGTCGAGGCGAGCGTGACTTTCCGGCAGATGTCGATCGGTGGCCAACCCCATGATGCCAGAACCGCGTTCATTCGTGCAAGGTGAACGAGGGTTTCCGGTTTTTCGCCGCCGACATCGGCAAATGTGATAATCTGGGGCCGGATACCCGCCAGATAGAGCGCAATGAGCATTGCGGTGGAATCCACGCCGGCACCGAAACAGACGGCGAGCAGACGCCCTTCAAGGGAGCGCAGACGATGGGCCCATGCGGGCGGGCGAGCGACAATCACGTCTGGTTCCGCACATCGCCATGAATGATCTTGAAACCAGCGGCGGCAAGTTCGTCGCACAATGCTCGCTTGCGGTCCGCCCGGTCCCCCGATTTCGCGATGTAAGAGCAGCGGCCATGATGGAATTCGAAGCCCGCTCGTTTGAGGCACCCCCGGAAACGCTGGTGCGTACGCTCGCTCCACGCGAAGGTGCCTGCATAGTTGCGAAAGGCGGCAACCGCGTAGACCGAACCATAGTTCTCGTCGCGCCAGCGCAGTTCTATCTCTGGCGGCGACCGCCGCACGTCCTCCGAAGGTGGCACGTGCGTTCCATTGGGGCCGGTCATTGCTCTGCTTCCGGCGGCTGTGACGCATCGTTCGCCGCCCAATGGAGGAGGTCATCACCCTCCGCCTCGCAGGCCTCGCAGAATGTGCATTCATGTACGTCGATCAGCACCCATCCGCGGGTGATCTGGCTCCATCGGACGCAGGCATCGCGCACGACGCGATCACTTCCGCATCGAGAGCAGACAGGCTTGACGTCGGGCGGGTTCTCCTTCGGCTGCGGCGGGGTGAGCACATAATAGCGTTCGCCCGACGACAGGATGGTCCAGTCTTCAGACAGGCGAAGAGCCACAAGCCCGTAGAGATATTGTTTACCGAGAGAGTCCCAGCCTTCGGTAGCGGCTACAAGCGTCAGGGTCAGGCACGTTTCATCATGGGCCTCGAGAACCTCGACGTTCACATGGAGGTCTTCGCTGGATTTGTAGAAGCCGTAGCGATGCGTCGCGCGCAGCAACGGGTCGGGCAGAGTCTGCCCGTTGTCGGTCTTTCTGGACATGGTAGGATTCCTTATTGGTGAGATGCGCAGAGTGTCTCCACGCTCAGCGGGCGGCCTAAGTGAGGTGCGCGCTTACGGCTCGGCGAGTGGCGCCGGCGGGTTGGTTGCTGGAAGGTCAGGCCACACGGACAAGCAGGTGTTCGTCGTCAGCCGGCATGGTTTCGGAAACGCGGAACGGCTGGAGCGGATTGCCGGTCCGAACGACGAACTGGTTGCGGCCGGTCGCCTTTCGGAGCTGGACTGCGCAGGCGTACGCATGCTCGAACCGGCAAAGCTTGTTTCTGAGGGCAGACAATGAGGTCATGATGTCCTCCATCTAAGATATGGTGGGGATGCGGCGGGATGATGTGACCGGGGAGACGGATCGGAACGGTGCCCTATTCCGATGCGATTTCCTCGCCATTGGCGGGGGCAACCGGAACGCCGATGCAGTCTATGACGTGGCGTGCGGATTTCTCCCAACCGGCCTGGTCCAGAACGTCCGCTGCATCCAGTCTGGCAGCGTCCAGGTCCCCCTGGGTGGAAGCAAGCGCCATTCGGCGCAGGGCGCGGAGGGCCATATGCATTTCGATCATAGGGTCACGGCTTCCACGGTGATGCGAAACGCCGTGCCATCGTCGAGCACGAGATAGATTTGTGTTGCCCCCTCGACGTCACAACTGGCGATGCTGTCGATATTCGCGCTGGTGCCATGAACCTCGGAGATCACATGGGGCGGACGATCGTCAGCGGCCTCACCACCTTCGTCAATTTTGCCAATATGGGTTTCGACCAGTTCCGAAATCATTCCGGCGATCGTGCAGGCCCGCGTACCATTGCCTTCATCAACATCGATAATGTCGCGCAGAATTCCGGTCAGAGCATCGTTGATCGAGACGAGCAGGCCGCTGCGTGCGCTGTCGCCCAAAGGCTCCAGATATTTGTCGGGTATGAGGTTGTTGACCGCATGGGTCGCATCATCGACCAGCGTGTCGAATTGATCGTTATTCATAGGTGCATCCTTGGCAGGCACGACCAGGCGCGGCGTACAGGACGCCGGCCCGGTCATGGTTCGATGAAGCGTGGATTATTCGGCAGCGACTACTGCGGGTGCGTCGTCATTGTCCGCAAAAGCGGCTTCGACCTGATAGTTGACGGCGCGCACGGTGATCGCCCGGTCCTTGGGGATCAACCAGGAAACATGTTGACGCATTGCCTCGTGGACACGCTGGATGATCGCGGTATCTTCGCCAAGTAGCAGCAGATTGGCGGTAAAGCGCGCCTGCATTTCGAAGGCAGCCTGCTGCGTTTCGTAACTGTCGGTGTCGCAATCGTCACTGGCGTAAAAACAGGCGCGTTCGAGAAGGGATGCGAGGTCCCCAGGCTCGATTGTGCAGTCGGGCGTGAGCAGGATGGCGACCTCTTCGAGATCGGTCCAGCAATCGCCGGGAACGATCAGGAGATCGGCGGGCAATGCGATAACCTCCGCGGGTTCGTCGGAGCTGCCCGCTTCCTGCACGGCGATCTCGAGGGTGATCGCGTCGACCGGGCCGGACGTCACGCCCTGCGGTAGCTGCACATCCGCAGCATAGTCGAAGATATCACCGTTACCCTGTTGGACCCGAAAGGACCAACCCAGCACACGCGGCAGTGCGTCATACCAGCTGTATCCCACGAACTCGGGGACGGGATCGACGGGCGTTGCACCGAGCAACGGCTTTGAAGCAATGCCGCGGCCGACACACTGCTCGATATAGGGCTCGTCCGTCGGCATAAGGATCATTCGCCCACCCGCCACCCGGTCACCCAGAAGAGCATTGTCCGTTTCTGCGGTGCGTGGCACCCATCGCGAAAGCCAGGGTGCTGCTTCGGGCAGGGATACGCCCAGGGCCTTCGCTCGCAGCCAATGGGCATGAGAGAGCCGGTGGTGGCCCTCGCGGGCGACAGTGCGGTAGATTGCCTCCTCGCAGGCATCATGCAGCGCATTGAACGCAGCATTTTGCACGACCTCCTTGCGAGCCGGCAGCACGAGTTGAAGCGTAGGTGCGTCAACGATATCGACCTTGGCACACCAGCCAAGACCACCATCCGCATCTTGAACATGCGGCAACCGGCACGGCACTGTCAAACCATGAAAGTTCATTCGAACCAGTTCGCGTGGCAGATCATGTTTGGCGTCGAAGATGCCGATGCGGCAGCCGTTCCATTCCTCGACCCGAACCGCATCGCGAAGGAAGTCTTCATGGGGCATCCGGTTCCCGCAGAAATAGATGGGAACAGGGCAAAAGCGTGCGGCATTTTTCACTGCCTGTTCGAGAGCGCTGGCCCAGCTTGCGGGCAGATCGATCTCGATTTCGGTGCCCTTGGCGATCGAGGAAGGAACAAGATCGAGCAGTTTGCCGCTTTCCCACGCATCGGGCGTGATCGTGACCTGCCAGGCCGCCGAGAGTTCTGCGGCATAGGAACGCACGGTGACGTTGCGACCAGCGAGGCTGAATACGCCCATCCCGGCTGGGTCTTCGGACCGGGCGATGCTCTCGCTCCATCCGGAATCACCGAGCGTCAGAAATTTGGTTGGATCGGAAATTCCGCGCCCATCGTCACGAATATATAGTATAGGAGTGTCGCTCGCCCCACCTCTGGAAATATCGATTCGGGTCGCGCCGGCACGCCTGCTATTCTGGATGGTTTCAGTCAGAACATCCTGAACACTTCCATTGAAAAATCTTCCGATTTTCGTGAGAAGGGACTGACCGACCATAGTGTGAATGGTGCTGGGAAATGTCATTTGAGCCTCTGGGATTGCCGCGACACCTATGTCGCACCCCTCTCCTCCCCCTTCCCTTATGCACATCGGTTCAGCCCGTCTCTGCGATCACGCTCGTGACGTTCTGCACCCATATGGACGAGTCCTCATCGGTCAGCCCTTCATTGGCGCGATAATGTTCGACCGCATCACGGATCGAGCGAGCGATATAGTCGAGATCGGTCTGCGTCGGTGTCGGAGGCTCATCGGCGAACGATCCGATCTTGAGCTGGATCGAGAACGAAATCAGTGTGTCCATTTGTCGATGCTCCCGGTCTTAT
This sequence comes from Sphingobium yanoikuyae, assembly GCF_034424525.1. Classification (NCBI taxonomy): domain Bacteria; kingdom Pseudomonadati; phylum Pseudomonadota; class Alphaproteobacteria; order Sphingomonadales; family Sphingobiaceae; genus Sphingobium; species Sphingobium yanoikuyae. The sequence continues at coordinate 927,389 of NZ_CP139979.1, read as the reverse complement.
CGCGATGCAGGGTTGCCCCTGTCCGAATGCGAATGATCTTGGTCCGCACTCTCGCCGTCGCGAAGGTATCGTCGGTGAGATGTTCAAGCGTTTCCATGTCGACGGTCTCGAAGGTGACAGGCACCAGCGCAACAAGCGTCGGGGCCTCCAAATGCCCATGCGGTCCCATCAGGTCGAGGGCTGCGGCTATATGTCTGCGAACCTGACTGAAGGGCGGATTCATGATGACGCGCGCGAATTCCACCTTCCCTCGAACCTCCGCCGAATATTCGAGGAAACAGCGATTGATCACGGTTCCAAATTGGTAGAGCGGCGCCAGAAGCTTGGTATGGCGCTCGACCTGCACGAGCTCGCACGGGCTGTGCCCGCTTTCGATCAGGGCACGGGAGAGGCTGCCCGTCCCGGCGCTCGGCTCCAGGGTGAGATAGTCGCCGACCTCGCCGAGATAGCGCACCATGCGTGCCGCGACCTCTGGCGGCGTCACATGACATTCCGTGAATTTATCGATGGCGATGATCTCGGGCGTGGACGCGATTTCAACCTTCGCAAAATCGCTCCGAGCCTTCACGGCGATACGCAGCGGCTTGTCGGGGCGCGTGTAAACGCTGCGCTTCATGCTGCGACCTCCTCTTCAATCGCTACCCGGCGCGCTTCCGCTTCGAGGGTATCGAGGTCGATCGGCAGGGGTTTGCCAGGCTTGTCGCTGAGGACAACCACCGCATCGGGCTTGTAGAATTCACCGCCGATCGTTGAGACCCGGATGCGGGCGACCGGTTCGCCGGACCGCACACGCACATGTTTCTGCCACTCCATGCGTATGCGGCTGCCATCCGCCGCGATTTCCACTGTCTTGAAAGGGGCATAATCTCCCTTTGAATTGGCGGAATAGGTGGCCTGCGTCGTCGAATACACCTCAGCGGACTTGGCGGTGTGCCCCTTGCCCCTGCAGGAGGCAGCCATGCGCAGATTCCAGATCGTCTGGAGACGCTCGGCCTGCTCCCGCGATGGGTTGACCAACGGCATCCCTTCCGGCTTGGCCGAGACACGGCGCGCCTTTTTCCCAGGCACGATGTAGCCGACCGCCTGCATGAGATCGCGCCACCCGTCGTCGTTCAGCACGAGCATGGTTTCCGATGCGATATGCGCCGGAAGCGGGACCGGGCTCTCGAGCTGGAAATATCCTGGATCGGTTGCGGTGCATTTCGGGCTCTCGGCCCCATGTTCGCGGGTGAAGGCCTGGATGATGACTGGCGTGAGATCCCCGTCATAACGGGGCACATCGCCCAGCATGGAGCGCTCGAAGGCCAGTCGGTTCAAAACATGCTCGATCCAGCGTCGGCGCGTGGGACCGTAAGCCGCGCGGGATGCACCATTTATGCACATTTGCCTGGCGTCTGCCGGCGCGATCTCCCCTTCCTGGACCTTGTGGTAGAGATCATAGTTCGACCATGTTTCGCGGGCATTCATGTTGCCGAGCGCGTGACGTATCTGCTCATCGGTCTTGAGCTTTTCCCAGATCGCCAGCGCCGCATATGCCGCGTTGATTCCGCGCTGCAGATCGCGCAGTTCCACCAACAGGGTTTTGATCCGGTTGGCGCGGACCCGCGGATCGCCTTTCATGTTGGCGAAATGCTCCACATCGCTGGCGCGACCGAGCCAGTAGTTTGCGGCCTTTTCGGCTTTGACGGCGGCGGTCGAGGCTGAATGCATCCGTTCCTGCGTCTTGCGCGCCTGACGCTCACTCTGATGGCCGACAAGAATAGGTTGCCCCCCATAGAATGCCTGTGAAAGTTCGTCGGCGCGGCGTGCGAAGGCGTTGGCTTGACGGTGCCGCTTGTGTGCCAGCTCATCGAGTCTTTCGGCCTTGACGGCTGCACGCTCGGCAAGTGTCATCTCTTCCGCTTCGATTTCACCGGCCAGTTCGACGGCCAGGTCCTCACGCGCCGGGGTCCACTTGGGAGCAACGAAAAGCTCCTGCCGCGGCGCCCATTTGAAGCCGGCTTCCTTGACCCGCGCATAGGTTTCGGGGTCGAGGCGTGACGATGCGTAGATGCGGATCTTGTTATCCTCGGGGCTGTAGGTTGCGGTGAAGCTGGTCATGGAACATCCTTTCGATGCCCCTGCCCTGTGCGCAGGGGACAGGTGATGCGCGACACCGAGGCGGGATCGGTGCCTGAAATGGGTCGGTGGGTTCAGGGCGCGCCGGACGACGAAAACGGGCCCAAACGAGGCTCCAGGTCCTCAATGGCGATCAGGAAAGTCGTATCGCCTTCTCGGCAGGGGTTTCGATATGGACATAGCGCTTCCCGCCACTGCGACGTTTGCGAATGCGGCCGTCCGCAAATGCGTCGGCCCAGCGCCTCGCTTCGGCTGCGCGAGCGCCATCGGCGCATTCGTCGGCCTGTTCAAAAATCGCATAAGCCAGAGCGTACTGCTCGCGCTCCGGAAGGCTGAGAAGCGCCGCAGCAATTGGTAACGCACTCTCGTAAAACTCGATCGCGAAGCGACCGCGTCCGTGATGCATCAAAATGGCCATTCGGCCCTTGCTGCCGATACCCGTTGGTCGTGCTATCCTGACATCGTGCGATGCATAGGTGATCGACACGTTCGAGCCTTCCGGTTCATGGCGCCGAAATACGCGATCGTCTCGGGAAGGAAGCGGATGGGCGAGAACCTCATAGGCATCAAAGTTCTCGACCTTGCGAATGTGATTGTGTCCGATAACGCTCATATGCGCAATTCTCCTTCGCCCGCTCCGCAGTGTGGGCGGAGCGGTTAGGTGTTTGTCTGACAGGCTGTGTCGGTTGCGCCGCCTCCCCGGATGGCAATCTGGATCAGGGAAACGGACCTCGCCTATAGATTGGCGGGGATGGCCCTATCCGGCTTGATGGCCGGATGGCCGGGTTCGGACCAGTCGATGTGGCGGACAATCCAGCCAGGCACGAAATCCCAATCGAAACTCATGAGATAATCGTCGGCAATCTTGGTCCAGGCCGCGTCGACAGCATCGGTCCACCCAATAACGATCATTCGCATGGTGGCGGTGCCGGCCGCCTCAAAGGAGGCGCGAATATGTAGTGCAAGCTCCATAGTGTCGGGATTGCCGACCGGATTGTCCCGCAGGTCCAGCACGGCTTCCCAGAGGCAGGCCGCGGTTTCGAGCGCCAGGGCGGGAGCGGAAGTCTCAGGCATGGAGGAATTCCTTTCAGGTCCTGGACGATGTCATGCCGCGCGCCGCTCGCAATCCTGGCGGAGACCAAGATCGAAGGCGGTCAGGATATCGAAGATCGGTCCGAGGCGATCATATGCTCCGGTCAGATCGTCAATATCCGTCATGGTACAGGCATCACCCGGATCATGATCGAGCGTGAAGACCGGGCGGAGAAAGTCGGCGGTCATTTCCGGGAAGATGATCCGCACGATCAGTGTCTCGATGCGCCTGGCGAGCGCGCCGAGCCGAAGTCCCAAAGCGTCGCGCGCTGCGGAGTTCAGTTCAAAATAGCGATCCGGCGCGATAACCGGAGCGATGCGAAGGCAGGGAACACGACCGGCAACGGCAGGCGCCTTGATGACGCAGACCCGCTTGCGCCGCACCTCGTCGATGGCGTCGGCGGAAACGAGAGCGCGATATTCATAGTGGGGCAGCGTCCCCGCGATGCGGGAACGGGTGACAATGATTTCCATGGCGGGTCTCCCTCAGGCAACCAGTCGGCTTGTGGCGGCATCCGATTGGGGAAGATGCAGTTCGCGGCGGATGCGCGTGGCAAATCGCGCCGGTTGAAGGACCAGATCGTGAACTGAAGCCCAGTGGTTGCGATCGCCGACATAGTCTTTGCGGCCGCTGACCTTGCGGAACATCACCTCGCGGCCTGCGCCCATGCAACCGAGACTGAGCTGGACGTAGATATTTTCACCGTGAAGCGTGACCTCGCCCGAGACGGCGACACCCCCGCGTTGCGACGTTAGGGAGTAGCTATCCTCGGCGAGGCCCAGTGCGTCGGCAAGCGCCCGCAACGCCTTCCTACCGTCCGAATGGAATAGCTTCTTGGCGCGCTCGTCATAGGCGACACCTTTGTGGGCCAACGCGATCAGGGCAGGCTTGCGCCGAAGATCGGCGATAGCATCCATGCAGGAACGACGCAGTTCGATGTTGGGACGATCGATCTGGCTGGCGATGGCACCAAGATGGCGCGCGAGCAGAATTACCGCGGGATCGCTCTCATGAGCACATCCCGCATTTCGGCAGTCCTCAATGGCGGCGTTGAGCGCGTAGAGGGAGTTGGGCAGCGTGGTCAGTGCCGAGGGATCCAGAGCCTGCTGGTGTCGAAAGGCTATGTCGTAGGACATGGGGATTTCTCCTGAGGACCGAGCGCATCTTCACGCTCACCTCAACCCCTCCCCCTTTTCTCCAAGCAGACGGTCACCACTCAAAACATGGAAGCCGATCCGAAGCGGGGGCATCGCGGTCCAGGACCAGGTAGCTGCAACCTTTGTTTTGCGCGAATGCCAGGACATCAAGAAGATCGCCCGGGAGTTCCGCCTCATTATCAATCGAAGACGGGAGGGTGGCGATAAACCAGCCATAATGGGTATCAGCGATACTGATGGGGCGATCAGAGGGATCGCGCGTCAGCCATTTGTCGAGCCTCAGCGTCGTTGGCCATGAAATATGGGATGAGGATAAGGCTAGATAGTTGCCCATCTCAAGCTTGTCGGCATCATAGCCAAGGTCGGGATCGACCCATTCCATATGACTGACAAGACGGTCTTCCGGATGGTGATTGAAATAATCCCGCACCACGATCGCCGGATCGAGCTGCGCGGGATCGCGGTCTTCATTGATCTCACTCCATTGCGATCGGCAATAGACCGCGACTTGGGCCAGCAGCCCCTCATGACTGACCGCAGCGACGAGGCTGGTTCCCTGCCCATGGCCGATCAGCGCGACATGGATCGGAATGGACCAGGGGACCGGAGTCTGGCTGATCCTTGAAATGGCGACGTCGAGATCCGCTATGATCGCCGCAACGTCGCTCGATCCATTTGCATGAGGTGCTAGCGCTGCTTTAGCCCGTGCCAGCAACGCAAGGTGTTCGGACCGGATGTGATCTGCCATGGGAATATCCTTGCCGGTTAAGAGTGCAGTGGGTTTGGGATGATCGTTCCGCGATCACGAAGCATCGGTGTCGGGAATGCGCGCGGGTGCGTAGAAACCTGCTTGCGGCGGAAGAGATGCCGAGCGGTGACGTGCGAGACGGAATCCCTGAAGCCGATCAGCGGTGACGTGCGTCCTTGAGAGCAAGCAGGGTTCCGAAGCGGGCGCGCACGTCCGCCCCGGTCGGATAGAGGTTTTGCAAGCCATGCCGGCGCAGGATCGTCGACCTTACCGTTGCGATCTGTGCGGCTTCGTCAGATGTGGGAACACACGGCGGCCATCCTTTTACGAACCGCAGGTGAGGCGGCATGCTACTCTCAAGGCGTCGGCGCTCACCGGCATCGATTTTGGATTGGTGGATCGTGCGTAGCAGTGACGGTTGCAGGAGCTGCGGTGCCACATCGGCCAGCCAGCGCCCCGGCTGGAAAGAAAATGTAGAATCCGCCTCAATCGCGACAAGATGACGATAAAGGTCCAGATTGCCGGGTGCGCAGGTTGACGCGGCTATGTCGGAGAGCGACGCCAGAACGCAGAAGGCACAGGACAGTCGGCCAGCACCATAGCGGGCATAGGCTTCATGGAGCGGAAGATTGTGCGCAACATGGGCTGCAAAAACCTGGGCGGCAGTCCAGTGGACCAGTGGATGCCAACTGATCATGTGCGTGCCGGCCCGGTTACCGGGCTTGGCAAAGCGGTGATCCTCTCGCGAGACCGGCGTAAATCGCCGCGTGACACTTTCTTCGCGGCGTAGTCCGATGACGGAAACGATGGTCTCGCCTCTAAACCGTCTGGCGAGTTCCGGGCCGATCTGGGTTGCCTTCATTTCACTCTGGCAAAAACGGAGACTTGCGCTCGACCAGGGACCGATGAGATTATAGGTTTCGAGCGCTTCGTAGCGTGCTTTGCCGCTTTCGAAGCGCTGCTCCCAGCGCGCCACCATATCGCCGGCTGGTCGGCGAACGACCGCGAGGGGCACGTCTAGCCGGGCGGCGATCTCTTCGACCATAGCCGGGGTTGAACGCCACTCAGCGCGACCGAGGTCGGCGTGGATGGCAATGCGACGATCGCGGGGGTGACCGAGCCGGTCGAGCAAGGACATCGCGGCCCATGCGGAGAGTGTCGAGTCCTTCCCACCTGACAGGCTGAAGGCAAACCAGGCCTTTTGTTCTACCGCGGAGAGGATGACAGAATCGAAGGCAACGGGAATATCCTGACTGGTGATGAGTTGTGAAGCGGAATTTGGAAGGGACATGAGAAGCTCCTGACCGCTCCGACAATGGAGCATCTCCTCAATCCCTCTTCCCTTCAGCCCGATGCTCGCCGGGCATGGTCCTGTTCGAGCGACCAGCTATCGCGCCAGCCCGGATCACTAAACGCCGGCGCGTCGCTCTCACTCTGTTTGTCGATTGCGGACTGAATATCGGGAGCGTCGACGGTGACGGTGATCACGCGCTCGACCCGAAATATCTGCACGATGGAAATGCGGTGCGGCTTCATGATCTGGCGCCTTCAGGTTCGTGGTCGGGCCCGTAGCTACGGGAGCGGGCGAATTCGGTGTCTCCAGCTTCATCGACCAGATAGCCTGTGATCTCGTCGGCGTAGTCGATGTCCAATATGGTCGGCGATGCCGCTGTCAGCCGAAGGGGAAGGCCATGTGCGAACAACAGTTCGTCGGCCGCCTCCATCGCCGATCGATGGTCGTCAGCATCGACTTCCACTTTGATGCGGATCACGGCGTAGACGTGAACGAAGTGGCGTTGATCGGCGGCGCCAGGCGTTTCGTTGACTTTCTGTCTATCGGTTTTGGTCATGCTTCGTCCTTTCCACTGCCCTGCGGGAGCGACGCGGGATCTGGGTGGACTTGGAGTGCGGAGTGCATGGATGATCTTTTCAAAAGCACGAAACCCGGCGCGATGGCCGGGCTCCGTGCGGATGATCGATAGGATGGGAAGCAGATCAGTCGCGCAGTTCTCCTGCCGCTATATCGGCAATCCAGGAGGCAGCTTCCTCGAAGTCCGCATCCTGATCATCGACGAGTGCAGCGACCTCGACCGCGGCCGTGCGGCCAAGCTGACCAAGACGTTGGATGGCGGCAAGCAGGACTGGTGCGAGTTCCTTCGGTTCGGCGGTGCTGAGGTCAGGAATCATCATACAATTTACTCCAGATTAGAAAGAGGTCGGTAATCGGCCGGCAATATCGGCCAGCGCTCCGATGCGCCCGACCACGCGCAACGGAAACCAATGACATCAGCCATGGGGCGCTCGGTCGCCCGTCCCCGACCGCGGCGCGCCCTCGTTTTCTGGTTGAATGAAGGCTCTCGCGGCCGCTTGAGGATCTGCTTCGCTCATCGCCGGAATAGTCAAAATACTGCCGTAACCGGAATTACACGGCGGCGTTAAGCTGAAGGGCCGTCAAGGTGCGGCAAGCAGCATGTCGAGCGCCCTTGCAAACACCTCGTCGCTCGCGCCGTTGACTATAACTGCGTCGGGATTGGTAGCGCGCACCGCACGGGCGATGGTCTCGAGGGGGCGCTTGCGTAGCGGATATTTGAGGATGCTGTTTTGCTCAATCGTGATCAGGTTTGTGCGGAGCAAGCGCACGAGCCGCCGTCGCTCGAGTTCTCGCGCAAGCAGGTCACTCACCTCAATCTCGAGATCGTGATCGCAGGCTATATCTCCCAGGGAGCGCAGCGGGCGGTTCGCCTTGAGCCAGCCATCGACCTCAGCTTCTGTCCACCGTCCAACACGGTGATAGAAATCAGCCCCACCCGTCCCCTGGTTGCGTGCGTGAAAGGCCAATTTGCCATCAATCCAGATTTCGGCGGTATAGGCCGCAGTTTCCTGTGACAAAGCGGCGTTATAGCTGATCCTGCGTAGTTCGATTTTCATGGGAGAACTCCTGACTGCTCCAAAATGGCAGCACTCTCCCCCGTCCCTTCTCTCCTCCTCTCGTTGGGCCGAATTCGGATCGTCCGGGCCTGATAACGCGCAACCCTATGTCCTCAATCGAGCTTTCGGCGTCGACCAATCTGGTTGATCGTCGATCGGGCGCGGAGGAGAAAGTCGGCTCAAAGCTCATCGGCCTCTCCGCATGGTGAAGCGGAGGTTGCACGCCTTAAACATGCTCGTGACGCCAGACATTTTGTTGTTCGGGTCGTAGGCCCATGCGTCGATCCAGCCTTCCCAATCAATCACGACCGGCAGGTGCTCATCGTGAACATCCCAGATTTCTATCTCCCAATCAGGCAGGCGGCGGCGTTCACTCTCGACGCAGACCTCAGCCTCCACCTCGCCCCTGATCATTTGCTTCTTGCCGGAGGACGACCAGCTATCCCGAGATAGAAAGAAGTTTGCGTACTCGGCATGCCATTCCATGTCGCCCACCGAGAAGTTGTTCTCGGCAAAGCCTTGATGGGAGTTGCTACCCGGCTTGCGTCCTAGAATTATGCATCCCTCCGATGCCATCAGCGCTTCACGGCGCGCTGGGCCTACGGGTTCGATAGGCATATGTTCAGCTACTACGGTTCTCCGCGTGTAAAGCCAGCGCCAGCAGTCAGCGAGGGTCAATATCCCATCCTTTATTAGCGCGTTGAGCGAGAAAGAGGGCCAGACATGTCGAGCGGTCCAGCGTATCGGCTTCCAATGCCGATGCTTGTGCAAGACGTTCCCATGTTCCTACGTCGAACTGGCTTCCAGCTACCCGAAGAGTGAGGTCATGCGGTTCGATAGGATGTGCGAACATCGCAGTGGGTAGCGCAGCCTCGGGATCGAATGCCAGGATAGCCGAAGCATCATACTCCTCCTCGGTGAGGGATATGACGGTGTCCGGGAGGCGCGTGAGGATTTGAAAGCCGTGCTCGATGAGCGCGTCTCGGCTGGCTGGAGAAGCGTGCATAGTCTCATTCCTTGTGGTTGAGTTCATGGGAATGCGCCGGCAGCGCCACGATGACGGCGTCTGCTCGTGTTCCGGTACGGTAGGAGGCGGATAAGGCGTGCGCTGAGGGAAGCCGTGCCTTGCTCTGGGCATGCTTTCAGTGGGATCTTATCAGTCGCACATGCGGTTGGCGTCGGTTTACACCGGCACCGCCCGGGCGACGGCGGCGCGGCTGAGAGCCGGAATCTCAGGACGATAATAAGTGCTGTCGTCGGACAGGGCGATCGCCGCTTGCTCAGCACGGTGCCAATTCGAGGCATTGATCCTATAGATTTCGCTGGCATAGCGGTCTCCGCCGCTGAAGAATTCGACGGTCACAACGAAAGTGCGAAGCGGAATGTAAACGTCAGCGCTCATGAGACGGTGCTCCTTCTGATCAAGGGAATTGGGCCCGCACAAACGCACACGAGAATGAGCGTGATAGGCGGCGTGGTTGATCGCCGGGGCCAGAAGACCCCGGCGACTCAGCTTCAATTGACTCGTTCGAGAAGCCCGCGTGCCTTGCCTTCAAGATCGAGACGCGCATCTTGATGTGTCTTGGTGCGCGCAAGGGCCGTGATGCCGTTCACAAAATCGAACACGCTCTCCGGCGGATGGCCTTCTTCTGCGAGAACCATCTCGATCACCTTGGTGGTTTCCGATTTGGAGAATCCCCGCTTGCGCAGAAATTCCTCTCGGTCCTCATCCTTGCGGGCCACGATCCGCGTTCGCGCCGTCTGGATGCCGTCCACGAAGCAGCGCGGCGAGGCGTTGGCGAAGTGCTCAAGCGCGGGTTCAGCCTGTTGGGCAAAGCGCCCGGCGGCGAACTTGCTGTGCCGGATCTTGATCTCCTGGAAGTTTTCGACGCCCCACAAAATCCGATTTGCACACACTGCCCGCAGGTAGAATGTCGCAATTCCAAGAGTTTTTGCACCAACTTCGGAATTCCAGGCGTAAAAACCGCGAAAGAACAAATCCGGTTCGCCATTGGGCAGTTTGCCAGCCTCGATCGGGTGAGTGTCGTCGACCAAAAAGAGGAATACGTCACGGTCGGACGCAAAGAGTGTCGTCGTGTCTTTTGAGACGTCGACAAAAGGATTGTAGTGCATTGTGCGCCAGTCGAGCAGGCCCGGCACCTTCCAACGCGTGTCACCCGTCCCATTGCCGGCGAAGCGCATGACGGCGGATACTAACTCATGGTCCCAGATCCTACCGTACTCAGGGCCAGTTACGGCGCGGAGTTCCGGGCGACCGTTGTCGGTCTGGAGAAGTTTGACCTGTTCGCCACGATGATTCTGTAGGCCAAATTGGAGGTTGATGGCGGCGAGCGCTCCGGGCAGATCACGCAGGTAGGACGCCGGAGCGCCGACAAGGCTGCACATTTGCCCGAAAGACCAATTGGTCGGCGCGACCGGCATATCGTTGTCGGGCAAGACCAGAGCCAGGCGTTCGGGTGCATCGCGACGAGCCTCGACCTTGATCGCACGGCTCTCGATAATTCGGGTGTGGGCACGCTCAGCTCGAGCATGAACGCTTTCGTAGAGGTCACCGAGCGACAGGAAACGTTCGTCGTCGGGGCGCGCAAACCATTCGGAGGAAACGCGCGTGTTGGATGTGCCGCGCGAGATATCGACGCCATAGGCACCTGAAACAGCGCGCGTGGGACTGGGAACAAGCGTTGCCATGGAAGTTTCTCCAGGAGATATTTGGATGGAAGCCGGGTGCAGCGCGCATTCACACTGCCCAGCACCATCCCTTTCCCCCTTCCCTTTCCTGCCATCGGTAAGCAAAAGCGGACGCAGTCGCGGAGAGCATTGACAGAATCGTCACGATAGCGGGCGTAATGTTGTGGCCGGGCCCTATAGCGCTTGCTATCGTGGCTGCTTGCCCAGAGGCTCAGTGAACATCAGACCGAAGTTCCAAACAAAAGTGGGAAGAAAGATCGTATGACCGACAGCGCCGATATGTCCGAAACGCTCATCACGCTGACTGCGGACATCGTTGGGGCGCATGTCGCCAATAACAGTGTGGCGGTGGGCGATCTGCCGGCGCTAATACAGAATGTTCACGGTGCGTTGAGTGGGCTTGGCCAGAAAAAGGACGAGAGTCAGACCAAACCCGAACCGGCTGTGTCGATCCGCGCCTCCGTGAAGCCCGACTATATCGTTTGTCTGGAGGACGGAAAAAAACTCAAGATGCTCAAACGTCATCTGATGACGCACTATCAGATGACGCCGGATCAATATCGGGACAAGTGGGGCCTTCCCAACGATTATCCTATGGTCGCGCCTAACTATGCCGAACAGCGCCGTACGCTAGCGAAGGCAATCGGCCTTGGCCGGAAACGCAGTTCCAAGTCGGTCGAACCGGAAACGCCCGTAAAACCGGCCAAAGTACCGGCGACCCGGCGCCCCCGTAAGAAGACAGCTGAGTCCCCCGAACCCGCATGAGGGGCGGCCTTTGAAGTTGCATTTTGTATAAAGCTGAATAACCTTTGCAATTCGCAACTTGGCATCGCTCCATTGGCGCGATGCGATGTTCGAAAAGCGAGGGTTCTATGATCGCGGATGCCCGTCTGTACCGCCTGGATTGCTCGGAGTATTTCTCCAGGCTTATCAATCTGTGCAAGCGGATCCACTCAAGCCGGACCGGACATGACAGATCGTTATCAGACGTCATCGCCTACCGCGCTGGGCGAGCTGACGACACACTCGACCACGGCATTTCGGTGCTCCGCGAACATCTCGCAACGATCCCCACGACCGGCGGTCACGAGGTCGCTTTTGCGATATCGTCTGCTACCCTTGATCTTCTGGAACGGGCCAGAATCCGCTTTTCCGCAGCGCTCGATAGCGAGCTGATGATTGGCGACACAATTTCACTACTGTTGTTCGATTATGTCGTCGAGGACAAGACTGAAGCCGTTATGGCAAAGCTGAGACATCGAGGCGTCTTCTGACGGCACGCCATCCCAAGATCGCTCGTTCGGGCTGGCGTGCCGCAATAAGTCGTTGTCGTTAGGAGGTGCCTCCTATCCTAGTTCGGCCAAAATCCGTTCAGCATCTTCAGGCGGCAGGAAAACGCGAGTGCGGAAACTGATTATTTCCGTGAAAGCGCCCAGTGACTTCAGCCAATCGAGCCGATCATAGGGATAGTCCCGGATCTCGAACCTCTGCTGGCCATTGACGCGCACCCTGATCAGTCGCGTGCCGGGCAAGCCGTCGATCTGCGCACCATCGATCCCGCTCGCGGCCGCGATGATTTCAGCCGGTGAGAGCTTGACTGCGTCGGTGACATTGAAGCTGGCAGCGGTTTCCGAGAGCATTTCGGCGGAGATGATGCGACCGAGCCGCGACTGGCCACTGGCCTCGTCAACGATCCGCCAGACACGCACGTCATCTTCCGGCAGTTTGTTCCAGACCGGCAATAGCAGACCGGTGGCGATATGGACGATTTCAATATCGACTTGTTCGCGGGCCTGATCGGCTTCCTCCCGCCAAAGACGTTCGAATTCGCCTTTATCGATGCGTTGCCAGAAGCTGCGGGCCAGGCTTTCGAAACGCGTTCTATCCTGTCCTGTAGGCCGCACCAGCTGGCACATCGCGATGGGCTGGCCGTCCTCATCCATCGTCGACCAGGAAGGTACCCGCAAGGCGACCCGGCCTGAGCGATTGTTGCGGAGGTATGCGATGTCGTCGGTGCCACCCCACACACTCATCAGTCGCTCAAACCCGGTCACGTTGCGCTTGAGGTGAAGCTGGAGTTTCTGAAGGCGGGTTTCTGCGCCGGAGACCTCGTCATTGTGGATCACGATGTCTGAGAGCAACTCGACCTTGCGCGCGAGGATGGTCTCAACGCCGAGATCAAGCGTACCCGCTTCGCGCGCCGCATCGATGCGCGCCTGGATCAACGCGAAGAATTCCTCGAAGATCGCGTTTTGTGTAGAGATCCGAAGAGCTAGCAGCCGGTTGAGCCAGCGCTGGATCGGTGGCAACTTTTCCAACAGCTCGCCGGATTCCCCTTGAGTCAGCTTAAGCGCGGTCATCGTTTCGAATGCCTCGAGCGTCGTGCTTGTGAGTTTTCCGGCGTGCAGCAAATGATACCATTGATGCAGAGCATCCTTGGCGTAATCGCTCTCGAGATTGTCGGCTGGATCGAACAGGTTCTGACTGCCCGCCTGCCGTTGCCCACGCGTCAAAGCTCCAAGAGCGTCAAGCCGACGAGCGATGGTGCTGATGAACCGCCGCTCACCCTTGCAGTCCGTCGTGACGGGCCTGAAGATCGGTGGGGTCATCTGGTTGGTGCGATGGGTGCGGCCAAGGCCCTGGACCGCCGCTGGCGCGCGCCAACCAAATTCAAGACCAAAATGCACGCGCCTGCGGTGCGCGCTCCTGGAATTGCGATCCGAATGATACGAACGGCCTGTCCCGCCGGCTGCCGAAAAGGCCAGGATGTCCTTGTCGCCATTCTGGAATGCCTGCGTGTCTGCGATGCGGGCAAGCGGACTCAAGCGTTCGATCTTCTGCCGCCCGGCCCCATCAGTCACGATGCGGCGTGAACGGCCGGTGACCTCGGCAACCCGATCTGTGCCGAAGTGGCGGATCAGTTCGTCGAGTGCGGTCGCGACAGGCGGCATCGCGCAAAGCTTCTCGATTAGTCCGTCGCGAGCACGGACCGCTTCCTGGCTGAGGACGGGATTGCCTTCTTCATCGCTGGCCGGACGTGAGCGAACCTCGCCGCTATTGTCCTTGTAGACTTCCATTTGGCGTGTTGGGAACGCGTCGGTCAAATACCGGACCAGTATGTCGCGAGGAGACAAATCGATATCCAAATTGGCACGCTCATCGGGCGAGAGCGTCGCCAGCCGCCGTTCGAGGGTCGCTTCGGAAGTCGAGACCAGTTGCACGACCGCGACATGGCCCTGAGCAAGTTCAGCCTCGATCGCCTTCAGGAGCGTTGGCATCTTCATTGCCACCAGAAGGGCCGAAAAGAAGCGCTGCCGTGAACTTTCGAATCTGGAGAGCGCCGCGCCCTTGGCCTGCGCGTTGAGCGTGTCGCCTCCAACCTGATCGATCACGTTGGTCGCCTTGAGTACAGTATCGAGCCCGGCGTGCACGACTTGCCAGGCGTCGGCATAGGCATCGTAGATCGCTATTTGAGCCGCGGTGAGCTTGTGCTCGAGTGGCTCATATTCAATGCCGGCATAGGAGAGCGAGCGGGCGGTATAGAGGCCGGTCGCCTTGAGATCGCGGCTGACGACTTCCATTGCCGCGATGCCGCCCTTCTCCATCGCAGCGGTGAAGCTGGCGCGGGAGGTAAATGCGGTGCCAGCCCCCCAGAGTCCGAGCCGGATCGCATAGCCAAGATTGGCGGGGGTGGTCGCACCCGTCGCCGAGACATAGAGGATACGGGCGCGCGGCAAGGCATTCTGGAGGCGCAAACCGGTGATCCCCTGCTGTGAAGCCACGGCATCGCCGAAGTCGCTGGCAGCTGGCGCAGCATTGGCTAGGGCATGGGATTCATCGAAGATGATCAAACCCTCGTAATCGTCGCCCAGCCAGGCAAGGATCTGATCGAGGCGCGAGGGCCCTTTATCGCGGACCGAACGCAATGTGCTGTAGGTGAGGAACAAGATGCCTGCTGACATCGTGATAGGCTTTCCGAGCGGAATCGCGTCGAGCGGCTGGATGTCGGCAGCCATGCCGCCCAACGCTTCCCAATCTCTTCTCGCATCGCTCAGAAGAGGTCCGCTCAGCGATATCCAGACATGGCGCCGGTTACCGCGGCACCATTGATCCATGAGGCAGGCAGCGGCTTCACGGCCTTTGCCGACGCCGGTGCCATCACCCACAAAGAAACCCTGCCGATAGACATGGCCGTCTTCATTCTCGAACAGCTGATCGCCGGCCTCGTTGGGCATATAGCGACCGGGAAGATCACGCTCGAACGCACTGCCGGCAAGCAGGATTGTTTCTAGCTGCGCGCTCGACAGCGCCTTGAAGGTGCCGGGTGGCAATTCGGGCCGATAGCTCGGCACCGGTGGCAACACCGACGCCATCGCGAGCGTTTCGACCAGCTCATCGGGATGCTCCGCCGCACTGGGTATCTCGATGCGCGACAGTCTCCAGGGTGCGAAGATGCCGGCTGTCTCACCCATCGGCAGCGGTTTTTCCCGCACGATGAATTCGACTGGCTTTGGAGTGGTTTCGACGGCCGCGACGACAGGGGGTGTGAGCGGACGTGGCGCGGTCTCCCTGGCGAACATGGAAAAAGCCGATCCGCGGGTGCGGACCGGCTTGAGGGTTGGCGCGGGGGCCGAGGTCGTAGGCGGTGTTGGCGGGCCCAATCGATCAGGGAGAGCCAGGACATGCGGCAGAGCTTCAGCCAAGGCCTCGACTTGAATATAGTGGGTTTCGCCGGTCCAGCCCTTGTCGAAGATGAGCAATCGGATACGCGCACTGGTGCCATGTTTGGCATAGACGTCGCCGAGGATATCGATCTCGACGCGCGGGCGCACCACCTCACGGACCGCTGCATAGCCGGTTCGCCCCGGACCGTCGGCGGTGAAACTCGACGGCATGATCGCAATGCAGCGTCCTGCTTCCCGAAGTCGCAGCAGCGCAGAGCGCAGATGGCGGGCGCCGGCATGGCGATCGCGGCCACGGCCTTCGCTGCGCGAGAACGGCGGATTGATGAGCACGACGTCGGGCGCGAAGCTTGCGGGTAACCAGTCATCGATCGACGCGCCATCATAGCGTGTGACGGGTTGGCCGGTGACATGGGCGAGCAGGTCTGCGCGTTGAGTATCGCGTTCGTTGAGATGCAGAACCGCGCCTGCGCGTGCCGTGAGAATGGTGAGCATGCCGGTGCCGGCCGAAGGTTCGAGCACAACATCGGACGAATTCACCCGGGCGCAAAGGGCCGTGAGCCAGGCCAGCGCGATAGGTGTGCTGAACTGCTGGAGATCGACCTGATGTTCGGAGCGATAGGTCTGGGTCGGCAGGCCGCGTTCGAGGTCGGTGAGCGCCTTCAGGATCGCAGCGGGCTCGGACAATGTCAGCGGTGAGGACTCATGGTTTCGCAGGAACAGCACCTGGCCGGCTTCAAGCGCGTCATAGGCGTCACGCATCGACCAGACGCCCGAAGCGTCGTTGGCTCCGAACGTCTCGCGCATCAGCCGCGAGAGATGTTGGCGCGACATCGTGCCGGCACTGGCGAGATGCTCGGCGATGGTCAGCGCGACACTGTAGAGGCCCGCTGCCTTACGAGCGGCATCGGCGGCGTGGACATCGAGGCCTGCGGCAGACTGGATATTCATGATGATGATCTCCGGGAAATTTGCGCACGGCATCTGTCCGCAGAAACGGACGCGAAGACGCAGCGGGGATAAAGGAACGGGCCGGAACGCAAGCGCCCCGGCCCGAGTGAGAGGGAAGGATCAGATCAAGCGGCTTCAGCCAGATCGTCCCCGTCCGCATCATTCGCGGCCTCGACCGGTTCCTCGATGGCCGGCTCAGCCTGGGTTGCGCCGATGGCGGCCGCCAGCTCCGCACGGCTCGGACCGCTGGCTTCCACGACCGGCGGTTCCTCGATCCGCATGGGCTGGGGAAGCCAGGCAAGCACCTTGTCCTTGATCTCGGCTTCGATGATCGACTGCCCGGCAAACAGCTTCTCGGCAGAGGCTGAGAGGTCCGCCTTCTTCGCTGCGCCATAGCGGGACTTCAGATCCTCCCCGCCAATGTCCTCGAACAGATCGAGGATCCAGTTGCGCGTAACGGCATCGAAGAAGTTTCGAGTGGTGGGACGCCACCAACGCGCAACATCGATGTCGAGGCTGCGCCCCAGATGCCGCAAGAACGGCGCTCCCGAACCGCTGTCGGCGACCGGCTCGATGGTCCGCGCGATCGCCCAGGCAAACCAGTTGGCGCGCATTTCATCGTCCAGCGCCCGGAAGGCATCAAAGCGTGCAACAGGATCGCCGGCGTCCCGCCAAGAGTGATCAAGCTCCCCTTCAAGCTTGACCCAGGCTTCAGCAGCGGCCGTCTCGCTGACGAAATTGCCAACCCGTCGCTCAGGCAGCGGCGCCTTAAGCCCCGATGCAAGATCATAGGCTCCGCCAAACTTACGATGGGCGGCATCGACCATGACGAAGGTGCCGAGATCCATCGCGAAGTGGGGATCGTTCGCGACATGGAGCGCCACAAGTTCAGTCCGCATCACGGCCAGCCTATCGAGAAGTTTCTGACTGAGCTTTGACTTGCGCGGGGTCGCCGTGCTTTCTGCATCCGAGCCGGCGTCGTCGCCATCCTCCTCGGCATCCGGATCGATATCCTGATCGTCCTCGTCGGTCTCAGCGAGAAACAAGGCCTCTTCCACGACAGGCTGACCATTCTCGCCGATCACGATATAGGCAAGCGCCTTTGCTTTCTGCTCGGGCTCGAACACCTCCTGCCGGTCCATGATAGAGCCGAGTTCGGTTTCCAGCGCTTCGATCTTTTCGAGCTGCTCGTCGCTATACTCCTCGGCTTCAGCCGCTGTTTCCTCGATTTCCTCGATCTCCGCCTGGATTTCGGTCCGTCGAGTCTCCTGGGTCTCGCTGAGTGGCGGAACAACCCCCTGGAGGCGCCGCAATCCCATGGTTGCGGTGTATGGAACGTGGTTGGCTGCGATCGTACGGACTTCAGCGAACCCTTCACGCTCGCGGATGGCTTGGGCTGCTTCCGTGAGAGCCTCTTCAGCGAGTTGGTCGAGCAGTTCTCGGTTGGTCCAGAGTTCACTTTCGGCATCGGAATAGAGGTCTCTGTCGATGTTGCCGCCCGCCGCGAGATAGGCCTCACGGCCGACCAGCAACGCTTTCGGATGACCGCCGGTGTAACTCCCCGCTGTCACCTGGCGTTCGATCTCGGCAGCATTGTTCGCATAGTAGGTGCCGGCCAGGCTTTCGAACACCGATGCCTGCCGGACGGTATCGGTCGTCTTGGCGTAGGCCTTGGCGATGTCGAGTGTGATCTGCCCCTTCGCCAGTGCCTCAAATACCGGCGTAGCCAGGTTGGCGAGGCGTAGACGGCCCTCAACGAAACGTTCCGTCAGGCTGAACCGCTTTGCAATGTCGGCGGTCGTTTTCTTCTCCTTGTCGATGATCGTGCGAAAGGCCGTGCAGGCGTCCGCCGGGTTCATCGCAAGCTGGAAGAAGTTCTCAGCGAGGCTCATTGATATCGCGTCTTCGGCGGTCGGGACCACCATGACCGGAACCTGAAAATCCTTGGGCAACACGCCCTTCTCGATATTGCTGAGCGTCCGGGACAGACGACGGCCGCCAGCATAGATGTCATACTGGTCTTTCCGGCGCTTGATCGGGACGCCGATCAGGTTCTGGAGGACGATGCCAGTTTCGCCGAGATGCGCTTCGAACTGAGCATCCGCATCAGCGTTGGAATGCTTGCGCACATTGTCTTCCGCCACACGGCAGTTGACCGCGGGCACATAGATGATCGGAAATGTCATCGGTGTTACTCCTGTGCGGTGCATCCACCTGACCATCAGGCTGCTTTCCGCACATTCTCACCTCCCCCTCCCCTTTCTGACTGATACCGATCATTCCAATCGTTGAAGCCCGATCCGGGGAACCGTGTCTCAATGCGACGTCCCGGTCCTTGGTGAGCAGCTGCCGCACGTTGCGCTCCACGACGGCCCGCAGCGTCATCGTCTGGAAGCAGGATCAGATGCTCAATCCGTTCGGGTATGGCGACCAACGGAAACCGTTCAGATCCGAAGGCGGCCCAGACAGGGATTCCGAGCAAAATGTGGGCCGACCAAGCCGTTTCCCACCCTTCCGCCAGCCCGAGCACCCGGGTCGCGGCACCAAAGCGGACGGCGCCATGGTGAGGTCGGCCGAGCATGCGCTTTGGCGGAGCAAGATCGTTGACTGGCAACCCGGTACAAGGGTCGAGGAACAGCCGTTCGAGCGCGATGACACCCAAATCACCTTCGGCAGCCGCCAGCAGTGCGGGGCGAAAACGGACGTCGGTTCCCCTGCCCAGTGGAACGCGATCATGATAGCGCAGTGCCGGGTGCGGCCCGGCAAACCCGCGCGTGGACAGATAGTTGTCTGCAGGCGTGCCCGTCACTGGACGTGCCTCTTTCCAGAGAGAGCTAATCCGCCCGTTCAGCCGCCGTTCGCGTGCTTCATCGCCCCACCCAGCCTGTGTTTCGGCGGAGGGAGTAGAGAGTTTGTCCGTTCGAAGCGCACGCATGACATCGATGGTCGAACACCCCGCAAAGCATTTGAATAGAATGCTGCGCTCGCCGACGCGGACTGAAAGGCTTGGTGTGTTATCCTTGTGAGCTGGGCAGCGGCACATTACGCCCGATGGCCTCCATTCAACGCCGAGTGATTTGACGATCCGTGCAGCGGCGGCATGGAGACGGGGGTCAGCGCTGGTGCGTGAAAGAGCCATTGAGGGACACTCCGGTTTGAGCTTGCTTCCTCAAACCAAAGCCCCCTTCTCTTCCGGCGACTTTTTACCGGAGCGCTTATCGACGGGATTGTGTAGCCTCGTCAGGCAATGGCAATTCGCCAGCGTCGTCCATCTGGTTCATTCAACGTTGTACGACCAGCAACCTTATCCCGGAAAATCGGGTTCATGGCACATTCGCCGATCGTGACCCGCAGGCCCGGATGTCCATTCAAGCCCGTCGATTTGCTTGGCTCGACGTTGGTCTTTTACCTGAACGAGAACGGTGGCGGGCAGCCACTGACGAGGCTGCAAAGGCGCCAGCGCTCCAGGGACAATAGTCCTGAGGCCGAGCGGTGTCAGCGCAGCTGGCAGTGCAATCCTGGAAGGCTTGGACGAATCCGGCCAGGATGGTTTGGAAACAGGTATCCATCTTCTCTCGACCAGAGATGGTCAGCTGCACATAGGTGCGACGCTTGTCGAGAGGGTCAGGCAGACGTTCGACAATGGCCTGTGCCTCCATTACAGCCAGACAATGCCGGGCTGTCATTTCCGAGGCCTTTGAAGCACGCCATAAACTGGTAAGCGAGGTCTTCAGGCCTTGGCTGTCACGCCAATAAAGATCAAGGAGCATCTCGCTGCCGGGGTCCGAGCAAAGTGAGCCGAACAATTCCGCCAGCTGCGTCCTGCTAGTGATGATTGACTTGCAAAGTGGTGCAAAGACGGCCAGTTGGCCGCCCTCTTCCAACATGGATTCAATTCGACGTTGGTACTGCATGGGTGATAATCTCCGTCCCATTTCGCAGGTCACCGCAGAAATTGACGCGGATACCGCTCGGTTGTTTGCCCCCCGGCATCGTCGAAACGGAATTTAATCACCTGATCATGGTTCGAATTATTATTCGGTCAATCTGACTTTTGGCGGGGAAACCGCATTGCCGAAGAGCGCGCACTGGCTATTCCTGGGACGCAGCGCGGATATTCCATATACCAGCGAAGGCCATTGAACATTGGCTCTCAGTGCCTGACTCAGAAGTTCCTCAAACGTAGCAATACCTTGCAGTTCTGCGGGTGAGCATGCGGATGGAGGCTATCGTCGCCCAAGCGGCGGACGATGCGATGGTGGTTTCCCAGTCTTTGGCAAGTCGGCGGCATCGGCCAAGCCATGCGAAGGTCCGTTCGACGACCCACCGCCGCGGGAGAACCTGGAAGCCCGTTGCCTTGTCCGAACGCTTGATGATCTCGATCGTCCAGGCTCCCGATCTGGAGAGGGCTGCACGGAGCTTGTCACCAGCATAGCCCCCATCGGCAAAAACATGGCGTAGCCACGGGAAGCGTTTGCGCACGGCCTTGAGGACATCGACGGCACCGTCGCGGTCCTGGATGTCGGCGGTGTGGACCAGGATGAAGATGAGAAAGCCGCAGGTGTCGGTCAGGATATGCCGCTTCCGGCCCTTGATCTTCTTGCCCGCGTCATACCCGCAAGGGCCGCCGCTTTCGGTGGTTTTCACTGACTGGCTGTCGATCACACCGGCGCTGGGCGAGGCTTCGCGCCCTTCGATCTCGCGCAGGTTCATCACCAGCACCGTGTTCATGGCCTCGAGCAAACCGGTGTTGCGCCAAGCGTAGAAATAGCGCTGCACCGTCGAGACCGGCGGAAAGCATTTGGGCAGAAGCCTCCAGGCGCAGCCGCTTGCTGCTATGTAAAGCAAGGCATTCACCACCTCGCGCATGTCTGTCGTCCGACGACGACCCCCGCGCTTGGCCGGCGGGATGAACGGCTCGGCCAAAGACCACTCACGGTCCGTCATATCACTGGAATAGCGCAATCCTTTCCGGCTATGCTCCTGCCGGGCAATATCAGTCCATGTCATTGATCACTCCATCTCTCGCAGGACGGCGTGAATCACAACATGCTGGTATTGCTCAACAACTTTCGGGGCGGGCTCTCATGTTCGTCGCGCGCCCGCAACAGTAATCGAGTAAATTGCTCAAGCGAAGGGAGAAAAACCATGAAGCTTGCTGTCTATAACGTCGAAAACCTGTTCGATCGTGCCAAGGCAATGAACCTCGACAGCTGGGAAGAAGGCCGCCCGGTATTGGAGAAGTTCGCCACGCTCAACGGGCTTCTTGGTCAGGTCACCTATGCTCCCGCCGACAAAACCCGGATGGTCGAGCTGATGCGTGACCTCGGCCTTGAGAAATCCGACACAGGCCCGTTTGTTATCTTGCGACGCAACCGCGGCGGCTTGTTGCGACGCCCCAAGGACGGTGGCGTCGTGATCGAGGCGGACGGACGCGCCGATTGGGTGGGCTCGCTGGAACTCCGCGACGAACCAGTCAACGAACATGCGATGCGGAACACCGCGCGGGTTATGATGGACCTGGAAGCCGACGTGCTCGGTGTCATCGAGGCCGAAAGCCGCCCGGTGCTGTCAGCGTTCAACACGGAGATCCTGCCGGCACTCGGCGGCACGCCGTTTCGCCATGTCATGCTGATCGACGGCAATGACGAGCGGGGCATTGACGTCGGATTGATGAGCCGCACGGGCTATCCGATCGGCACAATGTGCAGCCGCGTCGACGACCAGCTGCCGAACGGCCAACCTGTCTTTTCACGCGATTGCCCGCAATTCGAGGTAACGACTCCGAACGGTGAGACACTTCTGGTGCTGGTCAACCATCTCAAGAGTAAGGGCTATGGCGGCAAGGCAGCGTCCGACGCCAAACGCAAGGCGCAAGCCGAGCGGATCGCCGAAATCTATAGAGGGCTGATCGACAATGGTGCGCGCTATGTCGCTATCATCGGCGACTTCAACGACACGCCATCGAGCGCACCACTCGCTCCACTGCTCCATGACACAGATTTGGCGGACATCTTCACCCACCCGGCGTTCGACGATGGCGGCTATCCTGGCACCTATGGTCTGTGCAACGCGGCCAATAAGATCGACTATATACTGCTGTCGCCTTCGCTGTTTGAACGCGTGCGGTCAGGCGGCGTGTACCGCACCGGCATGTGGCCAGGATCGCGACCGAAGCGCTGGGAGGCCTATCCCGAAGTCAGCAGGGCAGCCGATGCAGGGTCCGACCATGCTGCCTTGTGGGCTGATATCGACCTTTGACGGAGTCAGCTATGCGAGTGCTCATCCTTGACGGACATCCTGACTCTGGCCGCTTCGTCAGCCATCTGCTCGATACCTATCAGGCTGCGCTTGGCGACCAGGTAGAGGTTGAGCGCATCGCGGTGCGGGATCTCGATTTCGAGCCGAACCTGCGGCGCGGCTACAAAGAAGTCCAGGGTTGGGAGCTCGATCTGGAACGGATCGGCGGCGCCATCGCGGCTGCCGATCATCTCGTGGTCGGGTTTCCGATGTGGTGGGGCAGCGAGCCTGCGCAGCTCAAAGGTTTGATCGATCGGGTTCTGCTGCCCGGCTTTGCGTTTCGCTATCACAAGGACGATCCCTTCTGGGACCGGCTTCTGGCAGGACGCTCGGCCGATGTCCTCATTACGACGGATACACCAGCCTTCTATCTTTGGCTCGCCTACGGCAACGCTGTCGTGCGCCGCTGGCGCGGCCAGATTCTGGGCTTCTGCGGATTCAAGCCCGTTCGCATCACCAAATTTGGGCCGGTCCGCCACGGCGGCGTGCAGAAGAATATCGCTGCCTGGCGGGGAAAGGTTGAACGGCTCGCGGCATCGGCCTCGGCCCTGAAACGCGCTACAAAGCTAACGGCCGATCTTCCAAGCTGGCCGGGGCAAGCAAACTGACTCGCCCCGGCAGGCTCGCCAGGCTCGGCGTGGCGCGACATGAAGGCACTCTGCTAGCGCAACTCGTGGTCGACACCTGTCGCAAAACCGGATTGTGCACACCTAGGGATCAACGATCTAGGTCTAGCGTCCGACGTGGTTCGACGGCAGCCCAGCTGGTTGCCGCACCTTCCGCTGGAGGCCAGCTGCGGCGCGGCAGGATTGTTATCCGCGCGGTGGAATCCCCTTCCAGTTGTCGATCACCGATGTCGAGCGTCAGGATCAATGCCTGGTGGGCGGAGGCAGCGCTGCGCTCTCCTCGAAACGCAACGCCAAGGGCCAGAGCCCTGTCTTCTTAAAGAGGCGTTCCGATTGGCTTTGGCGTGTCTCGTGTAACAGCCCCAGCCAACTTAGCGGACGAAGGACATGCACATAGATGAGCGATTTGGAATGATAATCCTGTTCGTCAGCCCCCATCAGCCGCGAGGCGAAGCGCCGGTCAGTGACTCCTTCATGGGCCTCGACGTTCAACGCATGCAGAACCGAAACCCATTCGATCTCCAGCATGTCGTCGTGTCCGGCGGTAAGAAGGAGGTGCTGCGATAGGGTGATCCACAGGCTTCCTCCATGGTCCAGCAGGTCCCTTCCTGATTTGGTGATGTGCAGAAAGCCCTTCCGGTGGCGGGCAAGCTTTGCCGCCAGTAGCAGATCATGGAGCAAAACCAGCGGCGGAAAGTCATGCTCGTTCAGAACTTTATTGATCGCGTACAGCTCATCGGCAGTGTAGCCGGGCCAGCAGAAAGCTCCGGCCGCCCAGGTGACAAAGTAGCGCTTCAGTGCCTTGTTCGGCGTAAGTCCGATCGGACCGACATCAATCAGGTGTCGCAAGGTTAGGACAGCGGCGCGATACAAGGGTATAGCGCGACGATCTGGGTGAGAGGTCAGCGACTATCAGGATGAGAACAGATTGTCGCGGCGGGTTCATGGTGCCGGGTTAGATTGTCGCTGGCAAGGGCGATTCTTCGCTCTGATTGTCGCTGATCGACATTTTCTCGATGGATTTGATTGTCGCGTATTTTGGGGTCCTTCCAGCCCCTGTCTGTCGCTGGAGGGCGGCCCTGCGACGATAGCTCTCGACATTCATCTCGAAGATGGTGGCGTGATGAACGAGACGGTCGACGGCCGCGAGCGTCATGGCGGGATCCGGGAAGACCCGGTTCCATTCGCCGAAGGGCTGGTTGGCCGTGATGAGCATGGATCGGCGCTCATAGCGTGCGCTGATCAACTCGAAGAGCACGGAGGTTTCAGCCTGATCCTTGGCGACATAGGCGAGGTCGTCCAGGATGAGCAGGTGGTATTTGTCGAGCTTGGCGATGGCGGATTCGAGCGCCAGTTCGCGGCGCGCGAGCTGAAGCTTCTGGACCAGCTCGGACGTGCGGGTGAACAGCACGCGCCAACCATTCTGGACAAGTTGCAGGCCGATGGCTGCCGCCAAGTGGCTCTTTCCTCCGCCCGGCGGGCCGAACAGGATGAGATTGGCGCCCTTTTCCAGCCATCCGTCGCCCGAGGTCATGGCCGTGACCTGCGCCCGCGAGACCATCGGCACGGCGTCGAAGGCGAAGCTGTCGAGCGTTTTGCCCGGTGGTAATCGTGCGTCGCTCAGATGACGTTCGATCCTACGCCGGTCACGTTCGGCCATTTCATGCTCGGTAAGTGCAGCGAGCAGTCGGGTGGCGGGCCAGCCCTCCTTGTCGGCACGTTCGGTAAACTCGGGCCAGATCACCTTGATGGCAGGAAGCCTCAACTCGTTGAGGATGAAGCTCAGGCGCTGGGCATCGACGTTATGGGCCTTGGTCATGCGGCCTCTCCCAGCAGCAGGGCATCGTAGTCGGTCAGGGGGCCAAGCTCGACCACCACCTCGGGCAGCGCGGCCGGATCGGGCGAGAAGCGCGTTCGCAACGCGGCGATGTCAGGCAGCCGGCCTTCGTCAAGGTCCTGGGCGAGAAGATCGGCAAGCTCGGCCTCGCAGGCCCGTTCATGGGCCATGGACAGCAACTCGACCATCTTGCGGCAAGCGTCACGCTCGGACATGGCTTCGAGCAGCCGTTCGAACATGAGCCTGTACGCCTCGCGCGGGAACAACTGGTCGCGATAGGTCAGCTGCAGCAGGGCCATCGGCTTACGCCTGAGGCTATGGATCACGTGACGGTAATCCACCACATAGCCATGTTCGGTAGCGCTTTTCGGGCGACCGCGTGGCCGGGTCATGAGATAACTGCCGCCCAGGAACAGATCGAGCCGATCATCGTAGAGGCGCACACGCAGTCGATGCCCGATCAACCGTGACGGCACCGTGTAGAACACCTTGCGCAGAACGAAGGTGCTGGACGAGGTGACGGGAAGGATATGTTCCTCGTAGTCGCTGGTGCGACGATCAGGTAGCGGTTTGAGCGTTGCCCTTTCGGTGTCGATGCGGGCGGCACTGCGCCGGTTCTTTCGGGCAACGATCTCGTCGATGAACCTGCGATAGGCCGCGATGTCCTCGAAGTCGGTCGATCCACGCATCGCCAGCGCATCCTCCACCGCCGCCTTGAGATGGCCGTGGGAGCTTTCGACGCTGCCATTCTCATGCGCGATGCCGCGGTTGTTGCGGGTCGGCGTCATGCCATAATGTTCGCACAAGGCGTCGTAGCGTGTGGTCAAGTCCGCACGGGCATCGGCATCAAGGTTGCGAAACGCGGCCGACAGACTGTCGCTGCGGTGTTCGCCCGGCGCGCCGCCCAGCATCCAAAGCGCGTTCTGCAGCCCCTCAGCCAATGCGACATAGCTCTCGCCGCCCAGGATGACATGGGCATGTTCGAAGCCTGACCACACCAGGCGGAAGTGGTAAAGCAGGTGATCGAGGGGCGCACCCGCGATCGTGACTTTGAGGCTCCTCATGTCGGTGAAGTCCGAAAGGCCCATTCGCCCCGGCTCATGAGTCTGGCGGAAGATCACTTCCTGTTCCGGGCCATGAACGGCCCGCCAGGCACGGATACGACGCTCCATCGTGCGGCGAACCCCAAAATCGAGATCGGGATGGCGACGGCGCATCTCCTCGAAGATCGCCACCGCCCGCAAGCCAGGTGCCGCCTTCAGCATTGGTACGATCTCGCTCTCGAAGATCGATTCCAACGGATCAGGTCGCCGTCGGCCGCGGGGCGCTTTACGGTGTGAAGGAAGCACCGGATCGCTCGCGATCCGGTAGCCCGTCGCGGTGCTGAACCCGGCCTTCGCCGCAGCCACCGGGACCGGGTTGGTCTGTCGCAATTTCATGAAAAGCCTCATTTGATGATCGTTGACTTGGCAACCCGGCACTCACGGCATCTCCCTCCAATCTGGATATGCCAATGAATATTGGGTCGGCCCCGACGATCTGCGGCTCCTCCATTAAAGGGCCATCGGTTGTTGGGGTCTCGGCTACGGGCTTCGGGCTACGCCCTCCGCCCTTCACCGACACCCCAACAACCGATTCTCATCTTGATTGTCGCTACGCTCGCATCCTGTCAGTCGCCGCGCAACAAGGGTGACAACCCCAGCTCCGGAGTCTCTGCGGCAGGGGCATGGAACTCTATCATGATGAGAGTAGCCCTGCCCGACAGGCGATCCGAACACAAGGAAGGGCGCTTGCCCCAAATTTTCGCCGTTCGACAGTGTTTTTCGCGCTCGGGAGCAGACATTCAATTTTGGTCGAGATTGCGGACATTGCCGCCACTCAGGAGACTGGCGGCGAACGTCGGGTTGCAGGCGAACCGGACGTTCGATGATCATGGGACAAGGGCCAATAAACGAGAAAGCCCTCTGCGGTTCACAGAAACTGCTACCCAGTCGGATCGCTTCCCTTCTCCCGGAAGGGCTTCAGGCTTGCTATTTGTCTAGGGCTGCCCTTCGAATGACTTGGCCGCCCCGGTCATTCTTACTGGCAGGTGTCTGGATTCACTGTTTTCGGGACGCCATCGCTCACGATGGCGAGCGTCGTGAACGGTGGCGAGTAGTCGGCAGTTAACGCCGCCTTGTTCGCGGCTGCTTGCAGTTGGCGAGTGGCTCCGGACTGCGATATTCGGTCTGAAATTTTGCTCGCCGCATCTAGCGCGCAATAATTCAGCAATGCGACCTTGGCCTTAGCCAGTGCGTCGCCGTAGGCGCCCTCATTGTCCAGCGCGGTCTTCTGGCTGGCAAGCTGCGTGGCGGGATCTATTTCCTCCTTGAGCCGGGCGTCGATCGCCGGGCGCGCCGCTGCGAAGACGCCGGCCACGAAGGCTACGAACTCCTTGGTCGGCCGACTCTCGACGACGGTGACAGTGGCGGTGAACGGGAACGGCTCGTTTAGCATCGGCGCGCCCGCAGCAGGCTTTGGAGGCGCCAGCGTTGGCGCCTGGGGCGCAACCGCAGGTGCCTGGCCCGTCGCCTGTCCGGTTCCGCTGCCAGGTTGAGCCGCGGGCGCCGCGTCAGCCTGGGTGTTGGCGCGGCCGACCGCGCCGCCAGTGCCGCTGTTCGTGCCGATCGTCGCGAACCACGAAGCCTCGTGCGGGAAGCGCCCGTCGGACAGCGGCTGGTATGTCTGCTGCTTGCCGATCGTGCGGTCCTCGATCAGCACGGCGCTGCCCGTGTCTTGGCCGCCCGGGCGGCTGAACTTAACCGCGATCGAGAGGCCGCGAGAGCCGCTTGTCCCGCCGTCCATCGACTTAGCGATCCAAGTGTATGCGGGTGTGAAGGTGAGTGCCGTCTGGTTATGTGAGGGGCTGATCGCGATCTCCACGTAGTGCGCCAACTCGTACACGTCGGGTAGCACTCCTGTCACCTTAGAGCCATTGACGTCGCGGACCAAGATGCTCGGAACGGCAGTGCCGTTCACCGTCACTGGATCGACCGCCGGCATAGCGATCTTCGTCTTCAGCTTCTCGGTGGCCTCGAACTTGCCTCGGATCGCGATCAGGCACTGCGGGAGGTCGCCGCTGTAGAGCTCAAAGTTCACGCTCGCATTGCTTGCGGGGAGGTTGCCACCCTCGGAGCCTTTCTGGAGAGCGGTTCCGAAGTTCTCGAGCGTCTTAGTCGCGGCCCCTAGAAGGACGGCGGCAACGATCGGGGCGAAGTTTTTTCCCTGCTTCGAGAGGTGTGGGCACGGCGCGTAGCTGACTATGAGCCGTGTGTCCGCCGGCTGCTGGTATGTTAGAGGGCGCAAGCCCGGGAGGCCATTGGCGCAACCCGACAGCATCATCCCCAACGCCGCGGTTCCGAATGCAATCTTCTTCATTTCTTCCCCCGTCTTAAGTTCAGGTGCGCGCCTGCGCCTCGAGCGATGCGATCCGTGCGATCATCTGCTGGTCGGCCAACTCTCCTCCTGCCTCGAAGGGGTTGCCTGTGTCGAAACTGTCGGTGTGGAGGGCGACTACGACGGCTGTCGGGAAGGCTCCCGCGAAAATCGGCCCGCCGCTGTCGCCCTTGTCCGCCGGTAGGGCGTAGAGGAGCTTGTCGCCGCTAGTCTTCGCGGCCCCCACTCCGGCAGTAAGTTGGCCGAAGTACCCAAAGGCATAGCCCGCCAGGGTAACTTTGGCGGTCGGCCGTCCATTGAGCTGGAGGCCGGACGCCGGCGATGGTGCAGTGATCAAAACCGCAAAGTCTCGCTGCGCGTCCCAAGCCCAGCGGCTCGCCGAGACAGACTGAACAGGGTTCCGCTTGGCGTCGTAGCCCGCAAAAGCGCCGACCGCCGTGGGCTTTGCCATCAAGATGTTGTGAGCAGCCGTCACGACGACATCGGGCTTTACGAAGAAACCTGTAGCCGACCCCACAAACCGGCCATTCACGTAAAAGCAAAGAAAGGCGATCGAACGCGCTGGTTCCAGTTGCGGATTCGGAATATCGTCACGACTGCGCTTAGTGCCGAATATAGACTTGAGAAGGTCCCCCAGCCGCCGCGGCGGGGGTGGCGGCGCGTCGAGCGGCGCCAACTCGGTGAATTTTCCTGTCCCAACAGCCTCGTCGATCATGCCGCACCCCCACGCAACTTCAACAGCATGCGCTCGTAATTATCTTTGTCAAGAAATCAGCATCGGCTCGTAGTTCTATTTCTACCGGAATCTTACTACCCAGTCGATCGGTTAGAGTATAGTGTCCGCTTCCGGCGCGAGACGCTGTTAGTAGCCGGCAAAGTGAATGGCTTGATCGGGGTCGCGAGCTGCCACGCCGAGCCGCGCGGGCCCGCCGGGGCGAGTAAGTTTGCTTGCCCCTGTCATCCAGGCTAGAGAAGCGGACTTTCTCTTTGCTATTTTCAATACGTTCGAAAATCATCGATTAATACGGTCACAGGTCGTCGGGTATAGCATCACTGCTGAAAGCAAGGCGCCATTACGGGAGCACCTCATGCCCAACGACACCCTAACCGACAGCGAAAAAACTCGCTTTACTTTTGCGCTCGTGGAACAATGCGTAAGAAATACGGCTCTGGAGACGCTCCATGCTGGCACTGTGCCAGACAGCGCGACCGGGGACTATAGCGACGTCAAAGTTGTAACTCCGTATGGGGAAATTGACTGGACCGAGCTCTCTCGTATCTCCGACGCTGAGATGAAACAGCTTATGATCGAGATCACCAACAAAGTGTATACGTTCCTGACCTATCCAGAGGATCTCGTCACGCTGGGGCCGGCAGCGCGCTGGAACAAACCAGAAATCGATCCAGCACTGATGCGCCAAGCTGAACGACGGCGAGCCTCGAGATTGGCGCGATAATAGCCGTTCACTGCCGTTGAGATGGTCATGTTGGCGCTATGAGACACCCAGCCCTCTCCGGATGAAGCATCGCTCGGCGTTCCCAACTATGACCGAATAGGCCTGGCGATGACCCCGCCAATTTGAGTGTTAGGATTAGCCCTCAGCTGCAGACGGCACTAACGTACAATGATAGCCCGAAAAAACTCCCAAAATTCGTCCATTTCTGCGATATCCGGCTTCTTCGATTCACTCCAAATGGCAATCACCTGGAGCAGGAAGCGCATCGTGCCGTCAGTTTCGGAAGCAATGCTCGGCTGGTATACGACAGGTAGGCTCATCTCGGAAACCCTAGTCAGAAGAACTCAGTTTGGCGTTCTTGGTAGTATCAGAATCTAGGGCTCGAGAGCCAGAGATCTGGTTTAACATTAGTCTAACCTCGCAATCGGAGGCGCAAAACGCGGCGGCGGCAACGGACCCTTGACGATCTTCTCGATAGCCCGGACCGTGCTAGTACGAATATTCTGGCTCGCGTTTTCGCACGCCTGCCGTTCCTCTTCTGACATTCCCGCAGCGTAGGCCCGCGCCTGCAGAATGAACTGTAGACGATCGAGATCTTTTGCGATCTTGGCAGTGACCGTCTCCCCCTCATTGAATTCTTGCAAAAGGAGCGGAACCCGCCAGAGGTCGCCGATCCCCCTGTAGGTCTCGAACGCTCCATACTTCCATATAGCGATTTCCTCCAGTTTTGGATCGTTATACTTGGGAAGTTGATCGCCTAGACGAGACTCCGCGAGGTCGTGGACGAGGATCATCTCGATAACTTTGCGCTTGTCATATTTCTCCTCTCCCTCTGGATCGGATCGCAAAAAGATTTCGGCCAACCCCAACACCCCGACTAGATGTTCGGCTACGCTCTCGATACGAATCTCGTTCCAGAATGCCTTATGCTCTCCGAGCGCATCCCGGCGTCGCCGGAGCCAACCCGTCCGCTCGATCTTGGCGAGTCCGGTCCATTCGTCGCACACGGTTGACAGGCGAAACTCCTCCATGTCGAGATCTTCGGCAACCCGTTCGATATAACCGCGGACATTAGGCGGCAGCAGGTGGCGATCCTGCAATTGCGGCCCGTTCAGTAAAGCTAGGACCGCTGCCCGATGTGATTTGCGCAGTCTTCCATTGACGTTACGAACCTGGACAAGTGATAGGACAGTCAGCAGTTCTATAAGGGGAGGAAGATCGTTCGGTTTGGCGGTGATCCGCTCCATCAGCTTAGTGAATGTCTTGTTACAAGGAAGCAAACCATTGCCTTGACTTGCCATGTATCCGTCCGGATCGAATTCAGCATCACCGTAATATTCTAGGTGAAAGCCACGATTGAATTCGGCTTCATCAATGTCGGATAGCAAAATACTCGCATATTGGATGGCAGCTTCGTTCGGATGGTGCATTTTATCATGATTGTGCAGCATACTGCGACTAATGAAGATACTTCGACGGAGCATTCTGGCTTCAAGGGGCCATGGACCCGGCGCCCTGTGCTTGTCGCTGTCTATTTTTCCCAGCAGATCAAGCATCTCGCTTGCCTTGTCCTTTCTGACCCGGCCAGCGAGATACGCAAAATGGGATTTACCTAGCGTGGGCATCTGGCGATACTTGGATTTGATGACCTCGATTACGTCACGCTCAATCTTGGTATCCGACAGCATTATCTGCTTGGTAAAGCCGTTAACATCAGCGGGAAATACATAACTGATCTTTTTTGCAAGTTGCTGTGGCGTTATCTGAGCGCGCTTGCCCAAGACTTTTGCCTTGCGCAAGGTATTGATGATGTGCTGCGCGACGAGGAAGCTTGTAATAGAGGAGTGGCAAGATACCAGTTTGGCAGTGTTACGCTCATTCAAATCTGCATAGCTGCTGGCATGGCTGATGAGAATATCATACGCGATTTCCGCCGCCGCATTGAAATTCGCATCTGGCATGTCCTCGCCAGGATCCTTACCATCGGCCAGCACCCCCTTACAATATAGTTCGTAGCATTGCGACAACGATGTCAAATCCCGGTATGTGAATGTCCGGAATGGCCCGAAAAATAATGAAAGTAAGAATAGATCAATAGATAACACGTCCTTTCTTTTCATATCTGATAAGACCGTGTTTGCTTCTTTGCTATTTTTAGCACCCCAAATCATTGCAAAATCGTCAACCAATGCTGCAGCATCTTTATGATCGACTGCGAGCGGAACAATCCGATACGCCGCCTCAATGTTGAGCGGAAGTCGGCCGATCAGGTCGCGTAATTCGACCTCGCTTTCGGTCGAGATCACGAGTCTGACGCCCCGGTGTCGGATCGCCTCCTTGACGAGATCCGCAATCAGTGGCGTCCGATGGGAACCCGCTTGATTAAGACCGTCGACGAGGACGACAACTGGCCCCGCTGTGTCCGCAATGATGTTGTTGAGCCTTTGGCAAGCGCTCACAACCCGATTGCGGGTTCGTTCTGCATCTAATTTTCCGTTGCTCCAACTCTCCAGATCGCTGATGCGCACCGAGATCGATTTGCACCCTGGAATTTCTTCATCTTGGATTGATCGGGATGCTTCGGCTTGGATGAGTCCCATCAAGGTCGTCTTGCCAGCGCCCTTGCCGCCGAGAAGTACGATCGGTTCCCGATAATCGTTGGATCGCAGATGGCGGCTGATCGCCGCGATGGGGTTGACCACTTGCTCGAGGTCCAACCCTTGGACGAGTTTAGAAAAAAGCGGCTCGTTAAGAGCGATGTCTCGAATGATGGACGGCGGGAGGGGTTGGTCCGGATTAAACACATAGATGCCCGCGCCCGGCGCATGTGCATCTTTCTGATCAACGCGAAGGGTTAGGATCGACTCAAGCACAGCACAGGCGGTAGTGAGTGCAAATCGCCGATTCTCGTCACCGAAATTCAGTTCCAGCTCAGATTTATGGAAGTCGGCGCCATCAGAGACGCCGCGAACGCTCAAGAATTCGATGTCGGTCTTCTCGAGCGCCGTCATGACACCGGCTGACTCCATCTCAAGCGCTGCAATGTCGCTATGAGATTTTGCGAATGATTTACGGAACTCTTCGTTCGCTACGACTAAAGGTGTGCAGGCTAACGGCTGCACCACAACCTTGATCGCCCCGGCAGGCCACAAAGCGGGGTTCGTGAACCGCTTCTTCAGCGCGGAATTCAAAGCTGCAATCCGCTTTGAATCTTTCTGAAGGTGGGTCTCGACGAGGTTGACGAGATCGCTGCCTACGTGTTTTTGCGAAGGGCGGTGTTTGAACTCCGCCTGAACCGGATCGCCGCCGATCTTGCCGCCCTGCGTGAAATCGAAAACATCGCGTGGGACGACGACGTCGCCGATCGACAGCCAGTCGGCAACTCGCCCCGCGATCCCAATATTGGCGACTAAGCGCACCTTCAGCTCTTCAATAACGGCCGCAGTTGAGGCACGTGCGCGTTCGAAACCCATCTTTCCAGACAGTATCAGGACGCCTTTCCCGAAGGCATCCCATGATTCCTCGACGATGGGCCAAGCCGAATAGCCGGCGACCACGAACGGATCGCCGCACGGGACATAATCACGAAAATATTCGGCTTCTTCACTCAGTGCAACAATGACTGCAAAATCGTACTTGGCTCGCGTCACGTAGTTCCCCCTCATTATATTTCGACGAATTTTCGGCTTTTGTGCGCTTCGCTCAGCTTTGCGTATGTTAGTCCCAAGACTGACAGACAATTTTGGGCTATGGTTAGGAACCGGCCGCACAACGCAGTCTAGTCGATGGGCTTGACGACTGGCGTGATAGTGAGAGTACTTGCATCCACCGAGCCGAATGCAAGAATGCTCGAATACCGTTCATCCAGCCCTCCGCGGGACCGCGCGCCGCTCGACATGACCCAACTGAACGACGAACCGGCAGCGCGCTGATGTGGGAGATGCCGGGACCAATATCCCATTTCCTTGGTGGCCTGAGTTCTCTGTTCCGCCTCTGGAGCACCGTCGCGCAACGCAGTCAGCATGTCGCCAAGCAAAGTATTGGAGTAGGCGAAATAAGGGGCACCGAGCCGGCGGGCGGTCGACAGAGCACGCAAGGCTTCAGAAGCCGCACCAACCCTATCCTCCGGCGCAGCCCCTATGAGCAGACCCCGGGCGAGAAGAACATGACTATCGGGAATCCAGGCAAACTGCCTGGACAATTCCGGTGCCCATTGAAGTGCTTCGCGCTCATCGATGCTTGGGAAACGAACGGCGCACAGCATCGCCAAGATTACTGTCCACGGATCTTCGGGAATATCCCCTGAAATATAGGCTGCGACCGGCGTGCGCCTGGTAAAGTCACTCCAGATGCCCTGCCCCTCGGCACCGACCGCCGAGGACAGGGCTCTGGATAGCGACTGTTTCTCCAGGTCGACTGGCGCAACGTCAAGCAGCAACCCTCCTGACGGGTCCAACGCAAATTCGACAGTCGTGCCACCAGCGAACAGCGGCACTAGCGTCCGCTCAACTCGTAACCCTTCGATAGAAATGGATAGCCTCAACCGCGCGCCGTCGGCGGGCAAGGGCATTCCTCTCGCGTCGCCGTTACTGGACATGAGCGTGATGTTATCGCGCTCGATGTACAGCCGCGCACTTGTAACATTCTCAAGCACGGTATCGCGATTAATGGAAGCAGCACGATCACGCGCGTTCGAGAAAGCGAGCGGCCACGGTCCGACATAAGGCCGCCAACCACCATAGCCCATCGGCCTTGTATCGACCGAGAGACCAATCGAAAAACGGCGTGGCTGCAAAGGCGCGCTTGTGTCTTCACGCCCAAGAGCCGATTGGCTGTCGTCCACCAACGCAGACTTGTTCGCATCTCCGGAAGGTGAACTCAAATCGACATGGTCATCAATGTCGTCGAACCCCGCACCAGCCTCACTGTCGTCATCACCCCGTGGAGAGGCAGTGCGCATCTCCCGTGCTTGCGATCCTGTCGTCGAGAAACCGTCAACGGGCTTCGACCAGACGCTGCCGGAAAACTGCTCGAGCCAGTCCCTGGAAACCGATGATGCGGAAAGCTCCGATAGCGCTGGCGCGTCAATTCTGTCGGTAAGGTCATCGACCACGAAGGAATAGAAGGTCGGCGCCTCGCCGAGCGGTTCGATGACAGCCGCATAGGCACCGGGAACCGCGCCCTGGATCAGCACCTCGCGATTCGAGGGGGTGGTCATGCTCTCAGAGCCGACGCCGCGCCTTTCGAGTTGCATCTCACCCTCCGGACCCAGAATCCGAATACGGGCAGCGGCAGCGTCGGGTGGCGCCAGAAAGGACACGGTTTTCAAGCGCTGCCTCCACTCATCGGACATTGACCAGATGATGATAGAGCGACCGATTGGGGCAGAACACCTGCTCGACATCGCGATAGCCGCTACCGTTTGTGAACGACGCGCTGACGAAATGCGGATAGATGCTCGCGCGCATCGGCTGAAGCCAACTGTCCGCGCCCGTCCCAGGACAAGTGTGCAACGTTGCGCCTTGCGGGTCCCGGATACTCACGGTCCCGATCCCAAGCGCCTGTGTCGGGTCGAGCACCACATTGACCGTCACGTGCGGTGGTTCAGGATAGGTCACAATCGCCGCAGTCGTGGTCGGTAGCATCGGCGACACAGGCTCGAAAGGTTGCCGCTGCCAACGTTGCTCAAGTGAATAGATGCTCTTCAAATCCTCATGAATCGCGATGGGATAGGCTCCCCATTGCGCGGTTCCGGACGGGTTGCGCGCGGATTTTCCACGAAGTGCGCTCAACAAGGTTTGCGTAAAACGACCTCCCGTTGCCGGGCTGTCTTCATAGGTGAAATAGCTGCTCGCGGCCGCCGCCATCAGCGTGACCTTTTCAGTGCCCCCGACAAATGGATTGGAACGAATGAACTTCGCACCGACGCCAGGGTTTTGGACATACAAGTCCGTTACCATCTCACCGCAGGCATCGACGAAAAGATACGCAGCGGACACATTGGGTGCCTGCTTGAGGCCGACCCCTAGGTCGTACATGTTGATGAATGCTCCCCACGGATTGATCGGATTCTGATTCAGATCAGCCAGGAGCACAAAGGGTTGCGAGGTCACGGCGACGCCGTGGCCGCAGATGAATACGATCCCGACATTTCCAGCTACGGCATTCAGCCGCGCGAGCCATTGGGTGCCGGCAGCAGTGACATTGGCTGTGTTCGGCACGCCGACCGCAGGATTGCCGCGCGGGTCATTAGGCGCATTGTCGTTTACTTGAACTGGCGGGACACGGCCAAGCCAGTCATAGTGACTATGGGCCGGCGCCGGGCCGTTAGACAGCATTTCGATGGAAGCAAGCGGCTGCTCAAGCGCGGCCTCGCCAATCAGCCAGTCGCAGAATGCGGCGGCGCCCGCGGCGGCGCTAGGAAGGTCGCGCACGTCCTTGAGCAATTCGGGCGTGGTGCCGGGCACGAACTTGTCCATCTTGGCGTCTGGATAGGCGCCGACTCCGATGATCAAAGCATGCGTTGCCGGACCATTGACCTGCCGTTGGTAGATAAGCGTCATGCAAGCGCCTGCAGTCGCGACCGCAGACGCTCGAAGAAGCGAGGACGCATGAAGTAGCTGGTATGGGCATCGATCACGCCGGTCATCGAACTGAACATGAAATCTTCGACGCCATCGAAGATACCCTGGCAACGGAAGCTAAGGACATCGACAGGGTCATAGACATTCCACCAACGAGCCACCGCTGCCGGCTTTGCTGCCAGCGTACGGCCAGGCGACGGAATCGACTTCTCGCTTGCCGCAAACAGCTTGAGTTCCTCAAAGAAACCGGGTTGCGATCCCACAGTCAGCAGCACGTCGATAGCGAAGCCGTCTGGTAGTCCGGCACCGGCTGGATCTGTCAGGAGATCGTACAGGATGACCCCGCCCAGACTATGACCGACAACCACCAGCGGCTCATCCTTTGCGGTTGCATCGGCCCGCGCGGCGAGTAATTCTGCTACCACCCGATGGCGAATGTCGGCTCGAACAGCCCCGCCACGTAGATAGACGAACACGTCGCCGATGAACCTAGCTGCCATCGGGTTGAGCTTGTCGCGGGTAAGCCCAAGAACGCCCGATGAAACCAGGTTCCTGCCGCGATCCAGGACAGTGCCGGCCGCCGCCTTCAGGCGATCGAGCAGACCATAGGCAGCAGGAGGCTCGCGCTGAAGGCGCTCTCGCAAGGCGTCGATAAAAGCCGCGTCGGTCATGTCGGGCTTGACCCAAGTCGGGGCAGTATTGACCTCGGCATAGGCGGCGGCGGCCTGCATTTCCGAAAACTCTTCGGGATCGAGTTGGCGGTTTTGCGTCGCTGCGGTTTCGATCAGCACTGCGTAGAGCGTGTCCACCGCAGCTGGAAAATCCACGGCCGCAATCTCTGCGATCGATACACCACCGATTGCGCCAGGTATCTCACTGCCTCCCCCGAGACTGAACGGCGTCGGCAAGTCGCCGCTGCGCGGCAGGCATTGCTCCCCAAATGCGAAGGACGCGCCTAAGTCTCCCCAGAAGGGGTTGCGAATGCCCGCCTCTTTTCCGAGAGCAAGCTTGCGGAACCGATCATCACGGAGCTGGACTTCTGCTGCATATGCCGGGGTTTGCCGCGTAGCGACGCCATGCACGAACACCAATTGGGTCATTTTCTAGCTATCCCGCCTCTTGCTTGGTCAGGCGATCAGTTCACCTTCGCCGAGTTCTGCCGGATCGACCGTCTTGAGTTCTGGAAGCGCACCTTCAAAATCAGCGAACACGACACCTTGCCCCGCGCCGACACCAAAGCTGACCGTACCGGCCTTCACCGGGCGGAAAACGAGATCAAACTCACCATCGTCACCACGATCACCGGCGGAAAGCTCGATCGCCACGAAACCGAAGGCGAGATTCTTATCGCCTTCGTATGTGACGGTCGTGGTCGTCTCCGTCTCCTTGCCAACCGATAGCGAGCCACCGACCAACTCCTTGATCACGGGCACTTCCAGTTTGATGCTGCTATTATCGTGGTTGTAAGCTGTGACCCCCAGCTTCTTTGACGTCACAATCTCAGTGAGTATGTAAAGACGCCCCTTACCGAACAGATATTTCTTCAGGATCGGATGATCCCACCGCACCTTCGACGCCTCCAGATAATCGCCGATCTCGATCGTATTAGCGCGGTGGCGTGTCACCCCGGCGTAACTGAACTCGACTTTGCTGGCGCGCTCATAGGCTGCTTTCACGCCAAGATTTCCGCCCATGGCACCGATGATGTTGCCGAGTATATCGAGTCCAAGCTCAATGGGCAGCTTGCTGCTCTTCTGCCCGTTGATGTTGGCGGCTTCGCCCGATGTGATCTTCGGGAGGTTGCCATCCTGTTCTTCGGTAAGCTGACTCAGCGTACCAATGATTCCGCGAGCACCTTTATATTCTCCAAGCAGGGCCAGAGGCTCCAAATCTTCGAGAGGATGCAATACTACATTGAGATTCAATGATTTCAGATAATTAACCGAACGGTCTGAACAAATACCCATCGAAGCCCCCTACGGTTCATGCCACCGGCCGATCGACTGTCCTGGAAATGCCCCTCAGAATCGATATGGAATCATTCTGGACGTCTATTCTGCCCTATTATTGGGGACACTTCTGCAGAGAAAATTGGCAAAGAATTTTTTCGTCGAATGGAGTGATGAGATCGAGGTGCGCCAATGTGGCGCTTTGCCATCACATTTTCAGGATGCGAATTTCCTCGATTCGGACCACCTCTCGCCGGCAGCCCAACTTTCCTTCACTCCTGCTGATCCAGTCCGAACGCCGGATGATGGATAAGTTCTCCGTGAGGCTCGACGCTGTCGAATGGCAAGGCTTGGACTACCTCGGGGGGACAGCCAGCCACGCCCAGACCGGAAAAAGCCCGGAAGCCGAACCGGCTGTAGTAGATGGGATCGCCCACCAGCGCCGCGCCCCTGCTCGACGCACGGAGTTGGCGAAGGGCTTCCGCCATCAGGGCCGACCCGATACCTTGACGTTGCCTTGAGGGCAGAACCGCAAGCGGACCGATCAGACCCCAGCCGTCCTGCTTCCCCGCCCGTGCTTTTGAGGCGGCCAGAAAGCCGATTATCTCGCCTTCATCCTCCGCAACGAGCGAGAGGACGAGCGCGTCATCGTCCCGCAGTCTCTCGACGATGGCCGCTTCGGCTCCTGTGGACTGGGCAAGCATCTTGAAAGCGTCGGTGACGACGCGACGGATAGCCGGATCGTCACCAACCTTGTCGTTGCGAATCAACATTTGGCTTTTCCTAAGCGATTGTCGAGTTGAGCGCGACGATCATGCTGCCCGCAGCCATCCGTGTTCATCGCGGCGGATTTCCTCCATTCTCACCTGAAGGTCGCCGCTTGGAACCGAACACAAAGTTCTATAGGACAACACGAAGGCCGACCAATTTATTCGCCCGGACTTCGGTTCGGGACGGTAAGCAGAAAAACCCCGGACTTCCATCGGAAGTCCGGGGTTTTTGCGTTCTGCTTCCTTGCCATGCCCGTCGGACCGCAGACCGACAGAGGGCATAGCGAACCTGGTTCGGTATGCCCTCGGACCTGACTTCAAGCGCGTATCACCTCCGGGTTGTCGACACCGTCAATTTGGCAATAGCGTCGATCAGGTCGGCGACCTTGAAGGGCTTTTCAATCACCGGCACCGCATCAAACGCTTCGGGCAGATGATCGCGCCCATAGCCGCTGACGAACAGGAAGGGCATGGCCCGGTCCGCCAGGACACGCGCAACCTGCTCCACGCCCTCACCCTGGAGATTGCCGTCAAGCAGCACCAGGTCGCATTCCGCCTGATCGATCAGGGCCAGCGCATCGGCCACAGTCGCAGCCTGCCCGACGATATGGCCGCCCGCATCCTCCAGCGTCGCGGCCAGTTCGAAGGCGACCAGCGGCTCGTCCTCGATCAGCAGCAGGCGGCGGCCGCCCAGATGCGCCTTGCCGTCACTGCCACTGGCGCTCGCGCCCTGTTCGCGGGGCGCCGGACGCGCCTTCTTGCGCAGGCGGGGGCTGGAGGCATAGGGTAGCGTCAGCGTCCATCCCATGCCCTCGGCGCCGTAATGGGGCTGGGCACTGCCGCCATCGGAACGCAGGCTGCGTTCGATCAGCGCGGTGCCGAAGCCGCGACGGCTGGGCGGTTCGACCGGCGGACCGCCGCGTTCGCGCCAATCCAGAACCAACTGGTCATTGGTCAGGCGCCATTCCAGCTCGACACGGCCGGCCGGGGCCGACAGCGCACCATATTTATGGGCGTTGGTCACCAGTTCGTGCAGCACCAGCGCCAGGTGCAGCGCCGGTTCGGGCCGCAAGTCGACCTCCGGCCCGTTCCAATGGAAACGCTCGCCATCGATCGCGCCGATCGTCACCTGCCCCTCGATCAGATCGCCCAGCCGCGCGGCCTGCCAGGTTTCGCCGCTCAGCAGCGAATGGGCGCTGGCCAGCGCATGGATGCGACCGATGAAGGTCGGGGCAAAATCGGACGGGCCGGACGAATGGCGCAAGGTCTGGGTGGCGATCGCCTGAACCGACGCCAGCGTGTTCTTCACCCGGTGATTAAGCTCGCCGATCAGCAGCTTCTGCGTCGCCTCCGCCCGCTTGCGTTCGGTCACATCGAGGATCTGCAGACTGATCGAGAAGAGCCGGCCAGCGGCATCGCGCAGCGCCGAGCAATAGCATTCGCAATCTAGGGTCAGGCCCTCGGCCGTATGGAAGCGCAGCAAGCGGTTGGTGCGCGGCACGGTGCCGGCGATCATCTCGTCCATCAGGCCGGCAAAGTCGCCGCGCTGGCTGTCGTCCAGCCATTTGAGTTCGGACGCACCAAAACCAGCCACTTCTGCCGCACGCCAGCCGAACAGTCGTTCCGCCCCCTTGGACCAGGCGACGACATGGCGCTGCGCGTCGATTTCCACGATCGCCAACGGGCTGTTGTCGCCATGGGCCTGGATGCGGGCCAGGGCCGCGGCATGGCTGTCACGTTCCCGCGCCAGTTCCTGCCGCTGCTGGAACAGTTCGACGAACAAGGCGACCTTGTGCCGCAGGATATGGGGATCGACCGGCTTGAACAGATAGTCGATCGCGCCGCTTTCATAGCCGCGAAACTGGCGCCGCTCGTCGGTCGCCACGGCGGTCAGGAAGATGATCGGCACACGCCGGGTCCGTTCCGTGCCGCGCATCAGTTCGGCCAGCTCGAACCCGTCCATACCCGGCATCTGCACGTCGAGCAGCGCCAGCGCGACATCCTCCACCAGCAGCAGTTCGAGCGCCTGCATGCCCGATCGCGCCTTGATGAGGGTCACGCCCTCGTCCGCCAGCAGCGCTTCAAGCGCGGTCAGATTTTCCTCGACATCGTCGACCGCCAGGATCTTGGTGGGCTCAGGCTGCATGGTCGAGCGCCTTCAGCTCCTGCAGGTTGCGGCGATAGATTTTCTCGCCCTCGTCGAAATCAGCAAAGCCATCGGAATAGCGCGAGAAGCGCAGCGTTTCCTTCGAGCCCAGCCCCAGGAAGCCGCCGCGGACCAGCGATTCCCCGAACAGGCCAAGCGCGCGGTCCTGCAATTCGCGATCGAAATAGATGAGCACATTACGGCTGGACACCAGCTGTACCTCCCCGAAGACCTGGTCGCTCGCCAGATTATGTTGTGCAAAGACCGCGCGGCGACGCAGCGTCTTGTCGAAGACGGCAGCGCCATAGGCGGCAGTATAATAATCGGACAGCGAGGCCTTCCCGCCCGCGAGCCGATGATTTTCGCTGAATTGCGGCAGACGATCGATCGCGTAGATGCCCGCTTCCGCCTTTTCGAGCGCGGCCGGGCTGATGTCGGTGCAGTAGAAGATCGTGCGATCCTCCAGCCCTTCCTCGCGGAACAGGATCGCGAGCGAGTAGAATTCCTCGCCATTGGCGCAGCCGGCGATCCATACCTTGAGCGAGGGATAGGTCTTGAGATGCGGCACGACCTGCTCGCGCAATGCCCGGAAATAGGCGGGATCACGGAACATCTCGCTCACCTGGATGGTAAGGAAGCCCATCAGGTCGGCGAATACGGCGGGATCGCGCAGCAGCAGATGCTGAAGCTGGGACAGGCTGTCGCAGCCATGCTGATGCTGGGCACGGGCCAGCCGGCGATGCAGCGATCCGCGCGAATAGCCGCGAAAGTCGTAATGATAATGGCGGAAGATGGCTTCGAGCAGCAGGTCGAGCTCCAGTTCGTCCCGCGGCCCGAAATGTTCTTCCATCAGCGCGGCATCCATACACGCACCAGGCTGAGCAACTTGTCGACGTCGAGCGGCTTGGCGAGATAATCGTTGGCACCGGCGGCCAGGCATTCCTGCTGGTCCTGCGCCATCGCCTT
Source organism: Sphingobium yanoikuyae (assembly GCF_034424525.1). Classification (NCBI taxonomy): domain Bacteria; kingdom Pseudomonadati; phylum Pseudomonadota; class Alphaproteobacteria; order Sphingomonadales; family Sphingobiaceae; genus Sphingobium; species Sphingobium yanoikuyae. Next base: position 884,933 of record NZ_CP139979.1, on the reverse strand, counting down.
GGCCGTGAGCGCGATGATCGGCAGGCCCACGCCCCAGCCCTGCTTGCGGATTTCGCGCATCGCGGTCAGCCCATCCATTTCGGGCATCATCACGTCCATCAGCACAAGATCGACCTTGGGCGCCTCGGCGCGCGCTGCCTCTTCGAGCGCGACAAGCGCCTCGCGGCCATTGCGTGCGATACGGACATGAACCCCATGGGGTTCGAAAATGCTCGTGAGGGCATAAACGTTCCGTATATCGTCCTCGACAACCAGAATATTTTTGCCTTCCAGCGCCTCGTCGCGGCTGAGCGAACGGGCGATCAGCTGCTGCTGGGGTTCGGGCAATTCCGACACCACCTGATGCAGGAACAGCGTCACTTCATCGAGCAGCCGTTCGGGCGACTTGGCGCCCTTGACGATGATCGACTTGGAATAGCGGCGCAGGCGCAGTTCCTCCTCCGCGCCGAGGTCGCGGCCGGTATAGACGATGACTGGCGGGAAGCCGACGCTGTCGTCCGCGCTCAACCGTTCGAGCAGATCGAAACCGGACGCATCGGGCAGGTTGAGATCGAGCACCATGCAGTCGAAGGTCTCGCGGCCCAGCATCTCGAAACATTGGGCGGCCGAATGGGCCTCCAGCGTCTCCACCTCGCGCGAAGCGAGCAGCAGCTTGATGCTCTCGGCCTGCTGGGCGTCATCCTCGACCACCAGAACCCGGCGCATGCGCTGAGCCATGCGCGCCTCCAGCCCTTCGAGCATGTCGATCAGCGCATCGCGCTTCACCGGCTTGAACAGATAGCCGATCGCGCCGCTGGCCAGCGCCGCCTGGCTGTCATCATCGACCGACACGACATGGACCGGGATGTGGCGGGTGCGCATGTCGCGCTTGATCCGGTCGAGCACCGACAGGCCGGTATGGTCGGGCAGGTTCATGTCCAGGATCACGGCATGGGGCAGATATTGCCGAGCCATCAGCGCGCCTTCGTCGGCGGTGCCGGCGATCAGGCACTGGAAGCCCTGTTCATGCGCGATGTCGCACAGGATGCGGGCAAAGACCGGATCATCCTCCACGATCAGGATCAGGCGCGAATCCCCGGACAGGGTTTCGCGATCATCCTGGGTATCGACCAGGCTGGCGACACGCTGGCGCGCGGGCGCCACCGGCTGGGGCCGCGGCGCTTCGGCCAGGCTGATCGAGGGCAGATGGCTGAGCGCGGGATCGAAGCGATCGGGCAGCAGCAGCGAGAAGGCACTGCCCTCGCCCGGCTGGCTTTCGACGCGCAGTTCGCCGCCCAGCAGCCGCGCCAGTTCGCGCGAGATGGATAGTCCAAGGCCGGTGCCGCCATATTTGCGGCTGATCGTGCCATCGGCCTGGCGGAAGGGTTCGAAGATCAGCTTCTGCTGCGCTTCCGCAATACCGACGCCGCTGTCCTGCACGGTGAAGGCGACCCGGCCATCCGCATGCCGGCCGACGGTCAGCGCGACCTCGCCCCGATCGGTGAACTTGATCGCATTGGACAGGAAATTCTTCAGCACCTGCTCGACGCGCTGCGGATCGGTTTCGATCTCGACCGGATCGGCGCCGGCGGCGAGGCGGAAGGACAGGCCCTTGGCCTGGGCCGAGGGCGCGAAGATCGCCTGCAGCTTGTCCAGCATCGGCGCGATCCGCACCGAACGCGGCTGCAATTCCAGCTTGCCCGCCTCGATCTTGGAAATGTCGAGAATGTCGTTGATCAGGGTCAGCAGGTCATTGCCCGACGTCTCGATCGTCTCGGCATGACGCACCTGATCGGCGCTGAGATTGCCGGCACGATTTTCCGCCAGCAGGCGTGCCATGATGAGCAGCGAGTTGAGCGGCGTGCGCAGCTCATGGCTCATATTGGCGAGGAATTCGGATTTGTAGCGGCTGGCCTGATCCAACTCGGCGGCCTGTTGCTGGAGCGACAGCTGGGCACGGGCGAGATCGTCGCGCTGCGCCTGCATGTGGCGGGCCTGCTCCTCCAGCTGGACATTGGTCTGTTCCAGTTCGCTCTGCTGCGCCTCCAGGCGGGAGGCGGAGTCCTGAAGCTGGCGGCTCTGGGTTTCCAGCTCGTCATTATTGGCGCGCAGTTCCTCGCCCTGGGCCTGCAATTCCTCGGCCTGGCGCTGGGTTTCCTCCAGCGCGTCCTGCAACCGGGCGCGGAAACGGGCCGAACGCAGTGCGATGCCCATGCCGGCGCTCGCTTCCTCCAACAGTTCGAGCACACGGTCATCGACCGGATCGAAGGCGCCCAGTTCGAGCACCGCATTGACGACGCCGTCGGTCACGGTCGGCACGATCAGCAGATGGCGGGGACGATCGCGGCCAAAGGCCGAGCCGATCGTCAGATAATGATCGGGCACGTCATGCAGCAGCTGCGCCCGCCCTTCAGCCGCGACCTGGCCGAGCAGCCCTTCCTTGGCGACGAAGCGCTGCGGCATGTCGGCGTCGGCCGGCACGCCCAGCGTCGCGACGCGGTTGAACTGGCCTTCCTCCCCCTTGAACAGCGCACCGCCCTGGAAGCCGAGATAGCGCGCGAGGAAGGCGAGGATCGCCTCCCCCAGCTGCTCGACGCTCTGGTCGCCACGCATGGCGTCGGCCAGCCCCAGATGCCCCGCCTGCAACCAGGCCTGGCGCGCGCGCGCCTTGCTGTTGCGGCGTACCAGCAGATAGACGGCGATGGTCAGCACCACGCCCAGAAGGCCGGTGACGAGGCCCGACATGATCGCGGTCTGCGAGGCAGATGCCATGTCGGCGAGGCGGATTTCCCGCAGTCGCAATTCCTCACGCGCCATCGTGTCGAGCTGGGCCCGGACGGCGTCCATTTCCTGCTTGCCGCGGCCGGTGGTAACGATCGTCAGCGCCTGGATGATGCTCTGGTTGCGCCGCGCCTCGATCGTTTCCCTGAGTTCGGCAAACTTGGCATCGACATGACGCCGCAGGCGGGCGAGATTATTCTGCTGGGTCGGGTTGTCGCGGGTCAGCCTGGCCAGCGCATCGAGCCGGCCGGGCATGGTCGCCACCGCATTCTCATAGGGCTCCAGATAGCCGCGATCGCTGGTCAGCAGATAGCCGCGCTGGCCAGTCTCGGCATCCTGCGCGGTCGAAAGCAGTTCATCGAGCGCGATCAGCACATTATGGGTATGGCGGATCGCCCGGTCGCTCTCGCCCAGGCCCTGAATATTGAGATAGGCGACAGCGCCGCTTACCAGGAAGAAGGCAATTCCGAGGAACAGGCCCAGCGCCGCCCATGCATCCGTGCGCCCGCTGACGGAGCCAAATTTCGCCTTGCCCATTATCATCCTGTTGTCGTTGCCGTGACGGAGGTGCCGACTAAGGGGCATTTCCGCACGAAAGCAAGCGCCACCTTGCGCCGGAGCGCCAGGGCTGATCGAGATCAACCTATTGATGCGCCAGATCGCATCCCGAGCGCCCGCGACCATTGCGCACAGGCTGCACCATCGCCATCATCGCGCGACACGGAGTGGCGGGAGGCCGGCGATGGAGACGATCGGGCGCGATCTGCGGGAAATGCAGCGTGTGCCGCTGACGGCCGAGCATGTCGCGGCGCTGCGCGCCGAGGGCAGCGAGGCCATCTATCCCGCCGGAACCTATATCGTCCGGCCCGGCGACCCGGTCGACCGCTTCATCTATGTCGAGGATGGCGAGATCGAGGTGGTCAATCCGTTCGGCGAGGAACGGCATGTCCCCTCCACCATCGGGCCGACCCAGTTCATGGGCGAGATTTCCTTCCTGGGCGGCGGCAGCTGGTCGATCCCGATGCGCGCGGCGCGCGATACCCGCGTGCTGGAAGTGCCGCGCCCGGCGATGCTGCGGCTGATGGCGGCGATCCCGGAAATGTCGGATATCATCATCACCGTGCTGGCGGCGCGGCGCCGGCGGCAGCTCGACATGGGCGACAGCACCCTGGTGTTGATCGGCGAGGATGAGGATCGGGCGGTGCGCTGCATTGCTGAGTTCGCCAGCCGCAACCGCCTGCCCTACACATCGCATGCGCTGGGCAGCGACGACGCCCGGCGGGTGGCGGCCAGTTGCGGGGCGCAGGCGGACCAGCCTGCGGTGATCTTCGGTCGCGACAATGTCGTTGCCGATCCCACCCCCGAGAAGGTCGCCCGGCTATTTGGCCTCGACCGCGGCTTTACCGAGAATGAGACGGTCGATCTGCTGATCGTGGGCGGCGGACCAGCCGGCGTGGCGGCGGCCGTCTATGCCGGGGCCGAAGGGCTGAACGCGCTGGTGGTGGAGGATATCGCGATCGGCGGCCAGGCCGGCACGTCGAGCCGGATCGAAAATTATATGGGTTTTCCCACCGGCATTTCGGGCGCCGACCTGGTCTGGCGCGGCGAGGTGCAGGCGATGAAATTCGGCACCCGTTTCCTGATGCCGCGCCGAGTTACGGCGCTGGAGGAAACCGGCGACGGCCATTATTGCGGCGTCTTCGACAATGGCCAGCGCATCTGTGCCCGCGCGGTCCTGGTCGCGACCGGCGTGGAATATCGGCGCCTGCCGATCAACCGGCTCGCCGATCTGGAAGGGGCCGGCATCTATTATGCCGCGACCGAGAATGAGGCCCGCTATTGCCGCCAGGCCGAAGCGGTGGTGGTCGGCGGCGGCAACAGCGCCGGCCAGGCGGCGATGTTCCTCAGCCGCAGCGCGCGCCATGTCCATCTGCTGGTGCGCGGGCCTTCACTCGCCCTGTCGATGTCCAGTTATCTGTCCAGCCGGCTGGAGGCCGACCCGGCGATCAGCGTCCATTATAACACCGAAATTGACAGCCTGCATGGCGATGCGCAGCTCGACGCGGTGACCATCCGCCAGGCCGATGGCAGCGCGCGCGAGATCGCCTGCTGCGCCCTGTTCATCATGGTCGGCGCGGCGCCCAATACCGGCTGGCTGTCGGGACTGGTGGCGCTCGACGACAAGGGGTTCGTGCTGACCGGCGATGCGGTCGAGGCCCCCTCCCCCTATGAAACCTCCCGCGCCGGCATCTTCGCGGTCGGCGACGTGCGCGCCGGATCGGTGAAGCGCGTCGCCTCGGCCGTGGGCGAAGGATCGGTCGTGATTTCGCGCATCTGGAGCCATGTGAATGACGAGGCGGTCAGGCCGCGCGCTGCAATTTCTCCCGCAGCGTGACCAGCGACTGGTTGAGCGCGGCGATTTCCTCGATCGAGATGCCGACGGCCTCCATCAGTTCGGCGGGGACGCAGGTTGACACGTCCTGCGCCACGGACTGCCCCTGCTGCGTCAGGCGCACCCGCACCACTCGTTCGTCAGCCGTGTCGCGCTGACGGGTGACGAGGCCCGCCGCCTCCAGCCGCTTGATCAGCGGGGTCAGTGTGTTGGATTCGAGGAAGAGCTGACCGCCCAGCTCGCCGACCGTCTGATTGTCGCGCCGGGCCAGCGCCACCATCACCAGATATTGGGGATAGGTGAGGCCGTAGCGATCGAGCAGCGGCTTGTAGAGCCGGTTGAAGGCAAGCCCGGTCGAATAGACGCCGAAGCAGAGAAAATCGTCGAGCGCGCCGCGCGCGGTATCTTGGGCAGTCATGGCGGGGGTGGTCATGGCGATACTCCTTGCCCCGAAATATAAATCGCACGCGATATGATCGCAAGGGTTGACGACTCAGATCGGCAGGCACATATAGATCGTACGCGATTTAATCGCAGATGATTAAATGAAAGGACCGATCGATGAGCAGCAAGATCCTCTATTCCACCAGCGCCACCGCAACCGGCGGCCGTGACGGCAAGGCCGCAACCACCGATGGCAGCTTCGCGGTGACGCTGGGCACACCCAAGGAACTGGGCGGCAATGGCCAGGGCAATAATCCCGAACAGCTGTTCGCGTCGGGCTATGCCGCCTGCTTCCTGGGCGCGATGAAGTTCGCCGCCAGCCAGGACAAGGATCTGCCCCGCGTGCCCGCCGACGCCAGCGTCACCGCCACGGTTGGCATCGGCCCGCGTAGCGACAAGGGCTTTGGCCTGGACGTCGCGCTGGAAATCAGCCTGCCGGGCGTCGACAAGGCGGCGGCCGAAGCGCTGGTCGCCGAAGCGGACACGATCTGCCCCTATTCGCACGCCACCCGCGGCAATATCGACGTGCGCCTCAGCGTCGCCTGACGCGCGGCGACCTGGCATAAAGAAAAAGGGCGGCCCGTGCAGGCCGCCCTTTTCATCATCAGCCGATCATCATCAGGCTGGCATTGCCGCCCGCGGCGGTCGTGTTGATGGAGGTCGATACCTCCTCCAGCAGCCAGTCGAGATGCCAGGCGCGCTCGTCGCCGGGCGCGGCTGCGTGGACGGTGACAATCGGCCCGTCCAGTTCGGCCACCGCCTGGGTTGCGGCGAGGATCTGGTCGACATCCCCCTCCACCAGCATCGCGGCGAAAGGCGCGTCCGGCTGGGCGAGGAAATGAGCGGCGACGCTGGCGGGCAGGCCCTGCGGCAGCGGCGCCCCTTCGATCACCGCGCGATTGCCGGTCGCCAGCACGGCGGCCATCTGGGCCAGCAGGCCGCGCCGCGTGCCCGGACGCAGCAGCAGCAAGCCGCGCGGATGCAGCGCATAGAGGTTGGTCTCGCCGACCGGGCCGGGCAGCGCCAGTTCAACGCCGAGCGCCGACGCATCGCCATAATGGCGCGCGACCGCCGCCGCCTCATGATCGTCCTGCGCTTCCAGCCAGCTGACAAAATCATGGATTGGCGAGGCGAGATAGCCGACCCGCTCGGCAAAGACCGGCGCGGTGCGGGTTAGGCGGCCGAGATAGAGCGGCCCGCCCGCCTTGGGTCCGGTGCCCGACAGGCCGCGCCCGCCGAACGGCTGAACCCCGACGATCGCGCCGATGACATTGCGGTTCACATAGATATTGCCGGCCTTCACCCGCGCGGTGACGCGCGCCACCGTCTCGTCGAGGCGGGTGTGCAGGCCGAAGGTCAGGCCATAGCCGGTGGCGTTGATCGCATCGACCAGCGCATCCATCCGCTCGCGACGGAAACGGATGACGTGCAGCACCGGGCCGAATATCTCGCGGCTGAGGTCGGCGATGCTGTCCAGTTCGATGATGGTCGGCGCGACGAAGGTGCCGTGCGCCGCCTCTTCGGGCAGTTCCTGCTGCTCGACCTTCCGGCCGAGCGCGCGTATCGCGGCGATATGCTGTTCGATGCCCGCCTTCGCCTCGGCGGTGATGACCGGGCCGGTGTCGACCGCGAGCCGATCGGTGCGGCCGATGCGCAATTCCCTGAGCGCGCCCTTCAGCATGGTGAGGGTGCGGTCGGCGACATCCTCCTGCAGGCACAGGATGCGCAGCGCCGAGCAGCGCTGGCCGGCACTGTCGAAGGCGGAGGCGATGACGTCGGCCACCACCTGTTCCGCGAGCGCCGAACTGTCGACGATCATCGCATTCTGGCCGCCCGTTTCGGCGATCAGCGGGATCGGCTTGCCGGCGGGCGACAGGCGGGCGGCGAGCTGGCGCTGGATCAGCCGGGCGACTTCGGTGGAGCCGGTGAACATGACGCCCGCCGTTTCCGGCGCGGCGACCAGCGCGGCGCCGATCCGGCCGTCGCCGGGCAGCAATTGCAGCGCGTCGCCGGGCACGCCGGCCTCATGCAGCAGGCGGACGGCTTCGGCGGCGATCAGCGGGGTTTCCTCGGCAGGCTTGGCCAGCACCGGATTGCCCGCGACCAGTGCGGCCGCAACCTGCCCGGTGAAGATGGCGAGCGGGAAGTTCCACGGGCTGATGCAGACAGTCGGCCCCAGCGGCACCTGATCCGGGCCGAAGGTGCCGCGCGCCTGCGCCGCATAATAGCGCAGGAAGTCGATCGCCTCGCGCACTTCGGCGATGGCGTTGGGCAGCGACTTGCCGGCTTCGCGCATGATGAGGCCCAGCAGCACCGGCATCCGATCCTGCATCGCGTCGGCCGCCCGCTCCAGCAGGACGGCACGATCGGCAACCGACGTGTTGGGCCAGCAGGCGTTGGCGGCGCGGATCGCGGCGGCACGGGCGTGATCGGCGCTCGCTTCCCAGACGGTGCCGACGATGTCGCGATGGTCGGCGGGGTTGCAGACCGGGCGCGCTTCCCCTTCCCCGCCCTCGGGCGCGGCGGTCCAGGCGATGGTGGCGCTATGCTGCAGCGCCTGCGTCAACGCGGCGAGCGCGCCTTCATCGCTGAGGTCGATGCCATCGGAATTGCGGCGATCGGGATAGAGACCGGCGGGCGCGGCGATCTGGTCATGCCGGGCGCCGGGATGCGGCATGGCGCGAACGATCTCGACCGGGTCGGCGATCATCTCCTCGATCGAGACATCGGGATCGGCGATGCGGTTGACGAAGCTGCTGTTCGCACCATTTTCCAGCAGGCGGCGGACGAGATAGGCGAGCAAGGTCTCATGCGTGCCGACCGGCGCATAGATGCGGCACGGGCGGTCCAGCTTGTCCTTGCCGACGACCTGTTCATAGAGCGGCTCGCCCATGCCGTGCAGGCACTGGAACTCATATTTGCCGATCGCGAAGTCCGGCCCGGCCATCTGGTAGATGGTGGCCAGCGTCTGGGCATTATGCGTCGCGAACTGCGGGAAGACGGCGTCGGGCGCGGCCAGCAGCTTTTTCGCGCAGGCGACATAGGCGACGTCGGTATGGACCTTGCGGGTATAGACCGGAAAATCGGCGAGGCCATCGACCTGCGCGCGCTTGATCTCCGCATCCCAATAGGCGCCCTTGACCAGACGCACCATCATCCGGCGATTGGCGCGACGGGCGAGGTCGATGATCCAGTCGATGACGAAGGGGCAGCGCTTGCCATAGCCCTGGACGACGAAGCCCAGGCCATCCCAGCCGGCAAGGTCGGGATCAAGCGCCAGGCTTTCGAGCAGGTCGAGCGAGAGTTCGAGCCGGTCGGCTTCCTCCGCGTCGATGTTGAGGCCGATGTCGTAGCGCTTCGACAGCAGCGCGAGTTGCTTAACCGCCGGCAGCAATTCGCCCATCACCCGGTCGGCTTGCGCGCGAACGTAGCGCGGATGGAGCGCCGACAGCTTGATCGAGATGCCGGGGCCGGCATAGATGCCGCGACCGGCCGACGCCTTGCCGATGGCGTGGATCGCCTTTTCATAATCGGCATAATAGCGCGCCGCGTCGGCAGCGGTGGTCGCCGCCTCGCCCAGCATGTCATAGCTGTAGGCGAAGCCCTTGGCCTCCAGTTCCTTGGCGCGCTTGACCGCTTCCTTGATCGTCTCGCCAGTGACGAACTGTTCGCCCATCATCCGCATGGCGAGATCGACGCCGCGCCGGATCACCGGTTCGCCAGCGCGGGCGACCAGGCGAGCGAGCGCCGCCGCCAGGCCGCGATCGTCGACGCTGCCGACCAGCTTGCCGGTGACGACCAGGCCCCAGGTCGCGGCGTTGACGAACAAAGACTTGCCGCCGCCCAGATGCGAACTCCAGTCGCCGTCGGCGATCTTGTCGCGAATGAGGGCGTCGCGCGTGTCGTTGTCGGGAATGCGCAGCAGCGCTTCGGCAAGGCACATCAGCGCCACGCCCTCCTGACTGGAGAGCGAATATTCCTGGACCAGCCCCTCGACCCCGGTGCCCTTGTGATTGGCGCGCAGGGTGGTGACCAGATGGCGCGCCGTGTCCGCCACGGCGGAGCGGGTGGCGTCGGGCAGGGTCGCCGCGTCGAGCAGCGGGGCAAGGCATTCAGCCTCGTCCCGACGATAGGCGGCGGTGATCGCCTGGCGCAGCGGCGACTTGTCGCGGATGGCGGGGGCGAAGGCGGCAAAGGGATGCTGGTCGGTCATGCGACCAGAATATCCGATTGGCGCATTTCATTCCGTCTTATGAACGCCCCGATAAATGCCAAAGTGACTTATTAATGGCAGCATGATAGGCAAATTGCATGAGTAACAAGCCCGCTATGGTCGAAATGGATGAGTTCGACCGGCGCATCATCGCCGCGCTGGTCGAGGATGGCCGCATGACCGTGACCGATCTGGCCGCCAGCGTCGGCCTGTCCAAGACGCCGTGCCAGGTGCGGTTGAAGCGATTGCAGGAGAGTGGCGTCATTCGCGGCTTTCGCGCGATCGTCGATCCGGCCAAGCTGGGGATGGACCATGTCGCCTTTACCGAGGTGAAGCTGAGCGACACGCGGGAGAGCGCGTTGCGCGAGTTCAATGCGGCGGTAAGGCGCATCCCGGAGGTCGAGGAATGCCATATGCTGGCGAGCAATTTCGACTATCTGCTCAAGGTCCGCACGTCCGATATTCGCCGCTATCGCATGGTGCTGGGCGAGAAGATTTCCGCCCTGCCCCATGTCGCCAGCACATCGACCTTCGTGGCGATGGAGACGGTGCTGGAATCCGGCAGCAAGCGGCCGCGCCGTTAACGCGGGACCGAAGGCCCTTCCACCCGGATGCCGCGCCGCTGAAGTTCGGCCCGTGCCGCCTTCTGATGCGGGGTCAGGCGCTGATAATCGGTGGTCGAACGCCAGATTTCGAGCACATCCTGATCGCTGCGAAACGCGACGTCCGCCTCTGCATTGGCATAGTCCTGCAGACGATATTTCCTCGGCGCTTTTTCGATCACCCGTCATCCCTTTCGCGGGAGACGTAGCGGATTTTACGTAAAAGCCGCGTGATGGCCATCACGCGGTTAAGGCGTGTTAATCAAACAGGGTCAGCGGCACGGCGTCACCCATGGCGCGATAGCCGGCCGGATTGGGATGGAGCGCATCGCCGCCATCATAAGCGGGCAGCAGCCGGTCCGGCCGCGCAGGATCGCGGGCGGCACGGTCGAAATCGACCAGCCCGTCAAAATGGCCCGGCGCGCGGATCCAGGCATTGACCGCCTGCCGGTCCGCCTCATTCTGGGCATCGGCATGATAATAGGCATTGCCGACGAAGGGCATGATGGTGGCGCCGATCACCTTGATCCCGCGCGCATGGGCGCGGGCGATGATCTGGCGATAGGCGCCGATGATGCGGGCGACATGGGCCTTGTGATCCTCGACACTGACCGGCGCGTCGCGGGTCAGGGTGCCAAGATCATTGACGCCTTCCAGCAGGACCAGATGGGTGACGCCGGGCTGGGCCAGCACATCGCGGTCGAGCCGGGCCAGCGCATTGGGGCCAAGTCCGTCGTTCAGCAGGCGGTTGCCGCCGATCCCCTGATTGACGACGGCGATGTCGCGCCGCTTGGGATCGGCCTGCAGCCGCTGGGCGAGCCGGTCGGTCCAGCGATCATTGCCGTTAGTGGTCGATCCCTTGCCATCGGTGATGGAGTCGCCAAGCGCCACGACCAGCCGTGCGGGCGCGCAGCGTTCGACCTCCAGCGCGGCGAGGTTGAACCAATGATCGAACGAGGCGGCGCCCACCATTGCCGTGTCGGTGAGATGATCGCCGGGCATATGCCAGGAAGTGGCGCGCGAGCCGGGATGCGAGGTCTGTTCCGGTTCGCCCTGATAGCGGATGGTGACGGCGATATTGTCGAGCGCGGCGACCGGCAGCGATACCGGGTCGGAGAGATAGTCGGCGCCCGCGGGCACGATCAGGTCCGGGCTGCCATCGAAACGCAGCGAAATGAGCGTGCCGGGATCGATCGCCGGCGATGTGCTGGCAGGGGCGCGGGCGATGCTGACGCCGGCAATATGGAGCGGCGCCGTGCCGGCGAGGTTGGAGATGCGCACACGCAGCCGTTCGCCGGCGATCGAGGGGCGGACGATCTGGCGCAGCGACTGGTCCTTGAGCGTGCCGGCGGCCAGTGCGGCGTCTCCGGTCGGGCGGAATTGCGAGGAGGCCCAGCCCGACACCCAGGTCGGCGTGCAGGTCTTTGCCGCCACCGGGCTGGTCGCAAGGGCCAGAAGCGAGAGGCAGATCAGAAGCGGAGAACGCATCATCGGCAGGTTCCTTTCAGCGGCGGCCCGACCGGCACGCGACACCATTGCAGGGATATTAGAATGTCAAAGTTCGAAGTTCACACCGTTGCACGATAGGATTTCGGCCATTTCCGCCGAAATCGCGAGGACGGCGCGACAGTGAGGCGCCCGTGAAGCGACAGCCATGCAACACTGACGCAACGATGAAGCGACACCGAAGCGACAGCGAGACGACACCCAAGCGACAGCGGATGCGATCGATGAAGGCGGAGACGGACGGTTTCATCCCACAGGGTAGATCAAAGAAAATCCAATTTGGAAAGCGCTCCGGTCCACAGGCCGACGCCCCCCGCATGCCCCCAAGAAAAAGGGCCGGCGTTGCCGCCGGCCCTGTCAGTGCATCCCTGGGATAGGATCAGAAGCTGGCCCGGATACCGGCCAGCACGGTGCGGCCGGGATAATAGACCGAATATGGCGCATTCTTATATTCGAAGTTCGTAACCAGAGGCTCGTCCGTGATGTTCAGCACGTCGACCGTCAGGCGCAGCGCCTTGTTGAAGAAGGGCAACTGATATCCAATCGATGTGTCGAGTTGACCACGGGCTTCGGCGATCAGGTCTGCACCGGTGATGCCGTTCTGCGGGCCATTGCCCGCCACCGACTTACCGGTCCAGACATAGTTGACGCTGACCGACAAGCCATGATCTTCGTAGAAGCCCTGAAGGTTATAGCCATATTTCGGGATGCCTTCGGCGAACAGGCCAGACGACGAGGATTGCTTGAGGCGCGTACCATTGGCCGAGAAACCAAGCCCCTTCACCAGGAAGTCGAGCGGCTGCACCCAGGTCGCTTCGATACCCTTGATCTTGAGATCGCTCAGATTGACAGGACGGCTGACGGTGATCGGCAGTGCGTCGATCGCCGTGCCGGTAAGCGCCGCACGGTTGCGCAACGCATCCTGCTGCGTCGAGATCAGGCTGTCGAACGGAATGTTGAGCGATCCGAACGCCACCTGTTCCTGTCGCGTAACGGTGAAGCCCTGAACATTCTTCATGAAGAACGACAGGCCGACATAACCGATTCCGCCGGTGTAGAATTCACCACCCAGATCATAATTGTCCGACGTATAGGGCTTAAGATCGGGATTGCCTGCATTCGCCACCAGCGCCGACGGATCGGAGAAGGTGATGCCGGGCAGGATGAGCCCCGCGTCCGGCCGGGTCATCGTGCGCGAAGCAGACGCACGCAGCTTGAGATTGTCGGTGACATCATAGGTCAGGTTGATCGCAGGCAGGAAATTTTCATATTTCTTGTTCGCGGTGATGTCGATGATCGCCGTGCCAACCTGGCTCGGGCCGGTGACTTTCTGATCGGTATGGGCGTAGCGCATGCCTGCATTGATATGCAGATCCCGGCCCGCAATCGTGGTGACGCCGTTCAGTTCGAAATAGGCACCCCATACCTTTTCATCAATATCTCCGGTCGCGCCGCCCGTCACGGCGCCGCGCGTTTCCGGTGCGCTGGCGAGGAAGGAGGCATAGTTGGTGACATTCTTGAGCGCGTCGAAGTCCGGCACGATGAAACCGGCAGCAGACGAACTGTTCAGATATTGCGCGATGGCGCTGGTCGGAACCGTGCCGGTTGCGCCCGTGCATCCCGCACCGCAAACTGACAACTGATAGGCAGGACTATTATCATAGGCACGTATCGAGCGCGTCGCCTGATCATAGGCGCCACCGATCTTCACGTTGAACAAATCGTCGCCGAAGGTGCCATCGATATGCGCACCCTTGGTTTCGGTCTTGCGCTTGAGCATCGTGATATTCTGGCGATACCATTGCCAGGTGCCGTTATTGGGATCGTTGAGGTCGATATTCGTGGTGATCGACGGATAGTCGCCCGAGCCGCTATTGTCATAATAGACGTCGACACCCGATTGCGGGGTCGTCTGGAAGGCGAAGGTCGGCTGTTCGCGGCTGAAGTGGCTCTTCGAATAGTTTACGCTGGCGTCGATCTTGACGGTATCCGACGGTTGCCAGGTCAGGCTGGGATTGACGTTCCAGAAGGTCGTGGACTGGTCGAACAGGCTGGCTTCGAGGAAGAAGGACGAGTTGGCAAAAGTGCCGCTGGTCACGACATTATTGTCATCGACGGTCAAATCGATCGGGATCATGCCGCCGGTAGCCTGCGCGCCCGTGCCCGGCCCCGAATTGCGGACCTGCCAGTTCATGTTGACCTTGCTGTAATCGCGCTTCGACTTTGCCCACATGCCATCGAGGGCAAAATGCAGTTCGTCGCTGGGCCGCCATTCAAGTGACGCGAGTGCCGAGATACGCGAACGGGTGCCATCCGTCAGGCTTTCACGGCCAAGGCGCGGAAGGAGTGCGGTGCTGAGTTGCGAGCGGGTCAGGCCAGAGGTGGCCACGACATTGACCGGCTGGCCGGCGACCAGGCCATGGCCGGTATTGTTGGGGACGACCGAGGCCCAGGAGAAATTATTGCCGCCCGGATCGCCAGCACCCAGATTGCCGTCGGTCCAGCCGACCGTCTCGAACCCCTTGACGCGGGTCTTGGCCTTGACGCCAGCGACGCCGACGAGGATGCCGAAAGTATCGGTGGTGTGGCTGGCGACGATCGCGCCGCGCGGACCGATCTTGTCGTTAGCGTCGGTATACTGGCCCTGTGCAACGACGGTCAGATGCGTGCCCGGCTTATCGAAGGGACGCGCATTGCGCAGATTGACCGTACCGGCAATGCCGCCTTCCAGCGTCGAGGGAGACGGGCTCTTGGCAAGGTCGAGGCGGGTAAAGAGTTCGGACGGGAAGAAGTCGAGGTCGACCTGGCGATTGCTGCCCTGACCGCCATTGGTGCCGCCATCCGACGCGACCTGGAACTGCGATCCATTCAGCAGCACCTTCGAGAAGCTGGGACCAAGGCCGCGGATCGATACCTGCGTACCTTCACCGCTAATGTCGCGGGTCAGGCGCACGCCGGGCATGCGGTTCAGCGTTTCGGCGAGGTTGGTGGCGGGCAGCTTGCCGATATCTTCCGCGAAGATCGAGTCGCCAAACGCAACCGCATTTTTCTTGGCGTTGGTGGCGCTTTCCAGCGAGGCGCGGATGCCGGTGACGACGATGTCGGCGGTTTCGCTGTCCTGCGGCGCGGCGGCGGCTTCGGCCGGTGCAGCGGCATCCTGCGCGGCGGCGGCCTGGGCCAGGCCCAGCGCGCCGAAGGCGGATGCGGCGAACAGGGCCGCACGGATATTATTGTGGCGTGAAATGTTCATACAACCTCTCCCCGAGCGCTGCCCCCGACTATCCGGTGGGCGTATCTGGTAGCGCTATCAGATGCAGACCATTAAAGCGCCCGTCCCAATTGTCAAGATATGGGACGGGCGAAAATGGTAACGTTATTAATTTTCAGCGGACTGTGGCATTTGTGCTGATGATGGCCTGCGCCGCGGTCAGGCCCGGCGCGCTGGCGCGAACGGTCACCCGGCCCTTTTCGCCTGGCTTTGCCTTCACGATGACCAGCGCCAAGCCGTTGAATGCCTTGCGATCATGCGAGGGAAAGGCGGTCAGATCGGTCGGGTCGCCATTATCGGTGGCAATGATCTCGCCCGGTCCCTCGATGGAGAAGCGGATGTCCTGCTTGGCGGCGGGGACGACATTGCCGTCCTTGTCGAGGACCTTGAGCGTCACGAAACTGAGGTCACGACCATCATCGGCGATGGCGGAGCGATCGGCGGTCAGCGACAGTTTCGCCGCCTCGCCCACGGTGCGGATCGTCTCGGTCGCCCAGGGCTGGCCCTTCTTCCAGGTGACGACCTTCACCTCGCCCGGTTCATAGACGACATAGTCCCAACGGAAGCGATATTCATAATCGCGCTTCTTGACCTTGCCCTGCGACTTGCCGTTGACGAACAGTTCCGCCTCGTCGGCCGAGGAGAAGACATGGACCGGCGTGATCTGGCCGACGCGATCAGGCCAGGTCCAGTGCGGCAGGATATGCGCGAATTGGAGGTCCGGCCGCCAGCGTGCCTGGTAGAGCCAGAAGCGGTCCTTGGGGAATCCGGCGAGATCGAGGATGCCGGAATAGGAACTGCGCGACGTGTAATAGGGGGTCGGTTCGCCGAGATAATCGAAGCCGGTCCAGACGAACTCGCCCGCGACATAGGGATTCTGGTCATCGGCGGCCCAGACCCGGTCGGGCGAGGAGCCGAAATCGGCGGCGTGCATCTCATAGGCGGATACCTGATGCGTGTCGGGATTACCGCCCGACCAGGGGCGGACCGGGCCGCTGATGGAGCCGGAGACCGGGAACATATATTCGCCGCGGCTGGACAGGGCCGATGCGCTTTCGGTGGACAGGATAAGCTTGTCCGGGAATTTCGCGCGGAAGGCAGGATATTGGCCGACGATGCCGCGAATGCCGGCGCCCTGATAATTGAGGCTGATGACGTCCACGGTGGTGGGCAGCAGCATGTCCGCCTTGGCATAGTTCATCGCGCTGGTGGCGGGGCGGGTCGGGTCTTCCTGATGGGCGATGGCGACCAGTTCGCGGCCGATCTTCGCCCCCGCCTCGCCATCATATTGTTCGCCGACCTCATTACCGATGCTCCAGATGATGATCGAGGGATGGTTGCGGTCGCGGCGCAGCATGGCGCGCGCGTCGGCCTCATGCCAATCCGGAAAGATCAGGTGGAAATCGTGCGGGGTCTTCTTCTTTTCCCAGCTGTCGAACACCTCGTCCATCACCAGGAAGCCCATGCGGTCGGTGAGTTCGAGCAGTTCGGGCGCGGGCGGGTTGTGGCTCATGCGCACGGCGTTGGTGCCCATCTCGCGCAATATTTCGAGCTGGCGCTCGGCCGCGCGGGCGTTGAAGGCGGCGCCGATCGCGCCGAGATCATGATGATTGTTGACGCCGCGCAGCGGGATCTGCTCGCCATTGACGATCACGCCCTTGTCGGGATCGAACTTGATGTCGCGCACGCCGAAGCGGGTTTCGTAGCTGTCGATCAGCTTGCCGCCTTGGGTCACGGTCGAGACGGCGACATAGCGGTTGGGCGCTTGCGTGGGCGGCGGGCCCCAGAGGCGCGGGTTGCTGAGGATCGTGCTGCCCTTCAGCTCCGCCTTGCCATGGGGGGCGATGCTGGTGGACTGGCGGGCGATGCTGGCGACGGGGCGGCCGATGCGCTTGCCGCTGGCATCGATCGCATAGAGGGCGGTCGCGACCTCGACCTGCGCCGGGGTGTCGCCGTCATTGTCGAGAGTGAGGCTGAGGTCCACGCTGGCCTGCGCCTTGCTGACCTGCGGTGTGCGGACGATGCTGCCCCACTGGCCGACATGGACCTTGTTGGTGGTGGTGAGATAGATGTCGCGATAGAGGCCGCCGCCCGGATACCAGCGCGCCGAAGCCTGCGGATTGTCGAGGCGGATCACGAGCTGGTTCTGGCCGCCCGGCACCGCATAGGGGGTAAGGTCGAGGCGGAAGCTGTTATAGCCATAGGGCCAGCCGCCGACGAGCTTTCCATTGAGCCAGACGGTGGCGTAGGACATCGCCCCTTCGACATCGAGGAAGATCGACTTGCCCTTGTCGCTGGCGGGGATGGTCAGCGCCTTGCGATACCAGCCAATGCTCCAGCTGGGCAGGCGGCCCATGCCGCCATAGGGGCCGTCCTTGATGAAGGGGCCGGCGATCGCCCAGTCGTGCGGCAGGTCGACATGGGTCCAGCCGCTGTCGTCGAAGCCGGGCTGGACATAGGAGACGGTGCCGCCCGGATTGCCGGCGGGCCGGGTGTGATGCTTGGCGGGATCGGCGATGAAGGGATTGGCGCTGGGCAATATCCAGGGCTTGAGCACGCGCGCGCCGCTATCGTCCACCCGCACCGCCGCGTCGGGGCGGGCATCGGCCACCTTGCCGTCGCCGGCATCCTCAATGGGCGGGCGTACATCATAGCGCAGATCCTCGGTCAGGCCGGCAGGATCGCCCTTGGTGAAGCGCCAGTCGCGACTGATCGAGACGCTGTCGCGCGGCGCTGCCAGCAGGGCGGCGGGGCTGAGCAGGCAGGAGGCGAGCAGGATGGTGCGCAGGGTCTTCATCAGGGGCTCCGTCAGAGCTGGGCGAGCGCGGCGCGGGCGCCGTCGGCTTCGAGGATGGCGAGCCAGCGGATCAGCGCGGCGCGGAAGGCGGCGTTGCCGGCAAGGTCGGCGGGCACCACGGCGTCGAAGGCGAGGATCGCGTCGACCCGAGCCTCGGTGGAAGGGGCGTCGGCAAGGCGGGCCGCGATGGCAGCGGCGAGCGGATCGTCGACGACATGCGCTTCGCCCCGGTCATCGACGCCGGCCTGCCAGCGGACCCAGGCGGCGACGGCGAGCGACAGGGCATCGATCCCCTGCCCTGCCGACAGCCGCGCCGCGATGGTAGCGAGCAGGCGCTGGGGCAGCTTTTGCGAGCCATCCATCGCGATCTGGCGGGTGCGATGCTGCAGGGTCGGATTGTCGAAGCGCGCCATCAGCTCGCGGCGATAGGCGGCGACGTCCAGTTCGGGCGGCGGCGACAGCGTGGTCTGCGCCTCGTCCCACAGACTTTCGACGAAATGCCGGGCTTCGGGCAGCGCCAGCACTTCATGGACATGGTCGATGCCGGCGAGGCCGCCGAGATAGGCGATGCCGCTATGCGCGCCGTTGAGCAGGCGCAGCTTCGCCTCCTCCCAGGGGGCGACGGCGGCGGTGACCTGAACCCCGGCGCCGAAATCGGGGCGCGGACCGCAGAATTTATCCTCGATCACCCATTGCAGGAAGGGTTCGGTCTTGACCATCGCCTGGTCTTCCACGCCGAGCCGGTCGGCGAGCGCGGCGATGTCGGCGTCGGTGGTGGCGGGGACGATGCGGTCGACCATGGTTTCGGGGAAGGCCCCTTCCGCCGCGATCCAATCGGCCAGCGCCGGGTCGTGCCGGGCGGCGAGCGCCAGCACGGCGTTGCGCAGCCGGGTGCCATTGTGCGGCAGATTGTCGCAGCTGATCGCGGTAAAGGGCGGCAGGCCCGCGGCCCGTCGCGCGGCGAGCGCGGCGACGAGGAAGCCGGGCGCAGTCTGCGGCGCGGCGAGCGAGGCAAGGTCGGCGGCGAGCTGGGGATCGCCCTCAATCAGGGCGCCGGTCGCGGGGTCGAGCTTATAGCCCTTCTCGGTCACGGTGAGGGTGACGATATGGGTGTCGGGCGCGGCGAGCGCGGGGACCAATGCGGCCGGGTCTTCCGGCGCGACCAGTACCTCGCTCACTACACCGATGATGCGCGCCTGCTCGGCCGATCCGTCGCGCACCAGCATGGTGTAGAGGCAGTCCTGCGGCATCATCTGGTCGCGCACGCCGGGTGAGCGCAGCGACGCGGCGATCACGCCCCAGCGCAGGTCGCCGGCGGTCAGCGCATCATCGAAGATGACCGCCTGATGCGCGCGGTTGAAGGCGCCGATGCCGAGATGGACGACGCCGGGGCGAACCGCCGTGCGGTCATAGCCGGGACGGACGATATCGGCGGGCAGGCCGGCGAGCGTGGCGGACGATAGACGGGTCACAGGATCAGGCAGCCTCTTGCGAGAGAGTCACGGGCGCATAGCGCGGGACGATAAGGTGCAGCACCAGCAGCGCCAGCAAATAGGCACAGGATGCGACGATGAAGATCGGCTGGAAGCTGCCGACGGTTTCCAGGATGATGCCGGCGAACTTGGCCATCAGCATGCCGCCGATCGCGCCGGCCAGCCCGCCAAGGCCGACCACCGACCCCGCCATCCAGCGCGGGAAGAGATCGCCCGGCAAGGCATAGACATTGGCCGAAAAGCCCTGATGCCCGGCGCAGGCGAGACCGATCAGGCCGACCGCAATCCACATGCTGGGCGCCTGTGCGGCAAAGGCGATCGGCAGGGCGCAAAGCCCGGCGCAGAACATCGCCGTCTTGCGGGCGCGGTTGATGTTCATACCCCGGCCCATCAGCCGTGACGACAGCCAGCCGCCCGCGACCGAACCGACATCGGCCAGCAGATAGACGGCGATCAGCGGCGGGCCGAAGTCCAGCATCTTCACGCCATATTGCTTGTTGAAGAAATCGGGCAGCCAGAAGAGGAAGGTCCACCAGACCGGATCGATCAGGAAGCGCGAGGTCATATAGGCCCAGGTCTGGCGATAGCGGAACAGGGTGCGCCACTTGACCGGACGGGCCGGTTCCTGCGGGTCCGCCTCGATCCAGGCCAGTTCCTCGGCGCTCAGCCCCTTCTTCTCGCGCGGGCGACGGTAGAAGGTCAGCCAGGCGGCGAGCCAGAAGACCGTCAGCAGGCCGGTGAGGATGAAGGCCCAGCGCCAGCCCAGCGTGACCGCAATGACCGGGACGATCAGCGGCGTCAGGATCGCGCCGACATTGGAGCCGGCATTGAAGATGCCGATGGCGAAGGCGCGTTCCTTCTTGGGAAACCATTCATTGGTGGCGGCGATCGCCGCCGGGAATGTCCCCGCCTCACCAATTGCCAGTGGGATGCGGGCGAACAGCATGCCGGCGGTCGAGGTGAAGAAGATGTGCATGACATGGCCGACCGTCCACAGGCCGACCGCCAGCGCATAGCCGGCCCGCGCGCCGATCCGGTCGATCAGCCGGCCGAAGGCGACATAGGCGATGCCGTATCCGGCCTGGAACCAGATGGCGAGATCGGCATAGCCGCTCTCGCTCCAGCCATAGCGGGCCTGCAGATCGGGCTTGAGCGTCGGCAGGACAAGCCGGTCGATATAGCTCAGCACCACCGCCGCAAAGAGCAGGCCGCAGACGATCCAGCGGACTTTTCCGGACGGTTTGGGGATGGTGGTCATTGGCCACTCCGACAATGTTTCGTCATTCCCGCGAACGCGGGAATCCACCTCCGGACCTCGCGATTGGGGCTATGGCAGGAGATGGATCCCCGCTTTCGCGGGGATGACGGAGTGGAGTGGCCAAAGCAGGTCAAGCGATCACCAGTTGAACATGGTGCCGTCTTCGAGCCGGTTCACCGGCAGGAAGGCGCGATTATATTCATATTTGGCGGCCAGTTCTTCGTCGATGTCGACGCCCAGGCCCGGCTTGTCGCCCGGATGCATGGCGCCGTTTTCGAACGTATAGGCATGGGGGAAGACGGCGTCGGTCTCGGGCGTGTGGCGCATATATTCCTGCACCCCGAAATTGGGCACTGACAGGTCGAAGTGAAGCGCGGCGGCCATGCAGACCGGCGACAGGTCGGTCGCGCCATGGCAGCCGGTGCGGACCTGATAGAGATCGGCGAGGTTCGCGATCTTGCGCAGATGGCTGATGCCGCCGGCATGGACCACTGTGGCGCGGATATAGTCGATCAGCTGGTTCTGGATCAGTTCGCGGCAATCATGGATCGAGTTGAAGATCTCGCCCACGGCCAGCGGCGTGGTGGTGTGCTGGCGGATCAGCTTGAACGCATCCTGATTTTCCGCCGGGGTCGCATCTTCCAGCCAGAAGGGGCGATATTGTTCCAGATCCTTGCCCAAGCGACCGGCCTCGATCGGGGTCAGGCGATGATGGATGTCGTGCAGCAGATGCACGTCCCAGCCCAGCGCCTCGCGCGCGGCCTTGAACAGTTCGGGGACGATGCGGAGATATTTGCTGGTGTTCCAGACATTTTCGGTCGGCAGGTCGGCGTCGGCGGGTTCGTAGAAATATTTGTCCTTCGACACGCCATAGGTCGACGCCATGCCGGGGACGCCGCACTGGATGCGGATCGCCTTGTAGCCCTGGGCCTGATATTCCAGCGCGACCTTGACCGTATCCTCGATCGTCGTGCCATTGGCATGGCCATAGACCATGACGCTTTCACGGCTGGCACCGCCGAGCAGCTGATAGACCGGCAGGCCGGCAATCTTGCCCTTGATATCCCAGAGCGCGGTATCGACGGCGGCGATGGCCGACATCGTCACCGGGCCGCGGCGCCAATAGGCGCCCTTGTAGAGATATTGCCAGATATCCTCGATCTGGTGCGCGTCCCGACCGATCAGGCAGGGAATGACATGGTCCTGCAGATAGGAGGCGACGGACAGTTCGCGGCCGTTGAGGGTCGCATCGCCCAGACCATAGACGCCCTCTTCGGTCTCGATCTTGAGGGTGACGAAATTGCGGCCAGGGCAGGTGACAATGACCTTGGCGCCGGTAATCTTGGGCATGGATGCTCCCCTAAAACTGGTATGACCAATAATGGCCATAGGCGATAATCAATTTGCCTTCAACGATATTGGTCAGGCCAATACCATCAGACGATTTCCAATGTAGCCGTCTGAAGCGTGGCGCTGTCCGGCCCGACCATGATGTCGAACAGGCCGGGTTCGACCACTTCGCGCATGTCGAGATTCCACAGCGCGAAGGCTTCCGGGCCGATCGTCAGGCGCACGGTGCGGCTTTCGCCCGGCGCCAGCGCGATCCGTTCGAAGCCCTTCAACTCCTTGAGCGGGCGGGTGACCGAGGCGGTCTGGTCATGGACATAGAGCTGCACCACCTCTTCGCCCGCGACAGTGCCGACATTGCGGACATCGACCTCCACCGTCACGTCGCCGCCGACCCCGATGCGGCTGGCCGACAGGCGCGGCGGACCGAAGGCGAATTTGGTGTAGCTGAGGCCGAAGCCGAACGGGAAAAGCGGGCTGGTGTCGGCGAAGAGATAGCCGCGCCGAGAGGATGGCTTGCGGTTGTAGAAGATCGGGATCTGGCCGGCGTCGCGCGCGACGGTGACGGGCAGCTTGGCACCCGGATTGACGTCTCCGAACAATATGTCGGCCATCGCCGTGCCGCCCTCCTGCCCCGGATACCAGCATTCGATCAGCGCATTGGCGCCATCGACCACGGCAGGATAGCTGGGCGGGCGGCCGTTGATGGCGCACACCACCACCGGCTTCCCAGTCGCCTTCATCGCGGCGAACAGATCATTCTGCTCACCGACCAGATCGAGGCTGGTGCGATCGCCCAGATGGTTTTTGGCAAAGCCTTCGCGGCTGGTCTGTTCGGTGTCGCCGATGGCCAGCAGGATGATGTCGGCGGTCTTCGCAACCTCGACCGCTTCGGCGATCAGCTGGCGGTTCTTCGCCGGATCGGCCAGCAGCACTTCGTCCACCGAGCGGTCCTCGCTCTGGGTGATGAAGACGCCCTGGGCATGGACGATGTCCGCCCGGTTGCCGAGCTTCGCCTTCACCCCGTCGAGCAGCGAGACCGCCTGGCGCGGGATCGAGGAATAGCCGCCCAGCCGCGCGATCGCGGCATTGGGGCCGATCACGGCCACCTTGCGATGGGCGCCGGGCTTGAGCGGCAAGGTGCCGTCATTCTTCAGCAGCACGATCGACTTGTGCGCCGCCTTGAGCGCGAGCGCGCGCGCCTCCGCATTGCCGGTGAGCGCATCATAATCGGCGCGCGGCCAGGGATTTTCGAACAGGCCCGCGCGGAACTTGAGCGTCAACATGCGCGTGCAGGCGAGGTTGACGGCCTCAAGGGGCACTTTTCCGGCGCGGACCTGCTCCACGAGCGTGCGATAGGCCAGGCCATCGGGCAGCTCGCAATCGACCCCGGCGCGGAGCGCGGCACGGGCCGTCGCCTCCAGGTCGGGCTGGACATGGTGGATGGTGTCGAGCTCGGGGACGGCGCCATAATCGCTGACCACGGCGCCATCGAAATGCCATTCGCCGCGCAGGATATCGCCGAGCAGCCACTTGTTCTGGTGGCTGGGGACGCCGTCAATTTCGTTATAGCTGGGCATGACGGCGGCGATGCCGGTGCGTTTCACCACCTGACGGAAGGGCGGGAAGAAATTCTCGCGCAGTTCGCGCTCGCTGATCGGCGCGGGCGCGATATTCTCGCCCGCCTGCGGCTGGCCATGGCCGGTCATATGCTTGAGCGTGGCCATGACCTTGTCCGGGCCGATCTGCTTGCCCTCCCCCTGCAGGCCCAGCACGGCGGCGACGCCCATCTCGCCGCAGAGATAGGGGTCTTCGCCAAAAGTCTCCTCGATCCGGCCCCAGCGCGGGTCGCGGGCGATGTCGACCACCGGCGAAAGCGCGAGATGGACGCCGCGTGCACGCACTTCGCGCGCGATAACCGACTGGACATCGGTCATCAGCTGGCGGTCGAAACTGCCGGCAAGGCCGATCGCCATCGGGAACATGGTGGCGTCGGTCGCCATGTAGCCGTGGAGCGATTCCTCGTGGAAGAGGATCGGAATGCCGAGGCGGGTGTCCTCTACCGCCCATTTCTGGACGGCATTGATGAAGGCGACGGTATCGGCCGGGGTGCGCCAGCGCGCACCGACGCCGCCGGCCTGGGTCGATCCGTTGGGCGCGCCGCGCCGGTCGGACGGGCGGGTGATCTGGCCGAAGCTCACCGGATAGGCCTTGCTCGCCTTGGCCGGCGAGAAAATGAGATCGTCCATGATGTCGGCCTTGGTCGCCCAGAGCGCGATGATCTGGCCGACCTTTTCCTCCAAGGTCATGCGGCCGAGCAGGTCGCGCACGCGCAGGTCGATGGGGGCGGAAGCATCCTTGTAGAGCGGACCGCCCTTCCCCTTCGCTGCCAGCGGGGCGGCGGCGAGCGCGGAGGTGGAGGCGAGCAGGCCGAGCGCCTGGCGACGGGCGAAGCGGGTCATCATCATGGCTTATTGCACCGTCAGGGTGGTGGACTGGAGCGCGACCGAGCTGTTGCCGGTCATGATCTCGAAATCGCCGGGTTCGACGACGCGGCGCATCTGGTCGTTCCACATTTGCAGCGCCTCGGGACCGACCGTGAAGGTGATGGTGCGGCTCTCGCCGGGCTTGAGCGTCACGCGCTGGAAGCCCTTCAGCTCTTTGACCGGGCGGGTGACGGAGCTGACCTTGTCGCGGATATAGAGCTGGACGACCTCGTCCCCTTCCCGCGCACCGGTGTTGCGGACATCCACCGAGACGCTGGTCTTGCCGCCGGTGCCGATCCTGGTGGCGGACAGGCGCGGCGCCGACAGGCTGAAGCTGGTGTAGCTGAGGCCGAAGCCGAAGGGATAGAGCGGGTCGGTGGTGTCGAACAGATAGCCGCGCCGGGCCGAGGGCTTCATATTGTAGAAGAGCGGCAACTGGCCCGCCGATCGCGGCACGGTGACGGGCAGCTTGCCGCCCGGATTGACGTCGCCGAACAGGATGTCGGCCACGGCATTGCCGCCCTGCTCGCCCAGATACCAGCCTTCGAGGATGGCGTTGGCCTGTTCGCTGACCTTCACCGTGGAGGCCGGGCGGCCGTTGATGAGGACGACGGTGATCGGCTTGCCCAGCGCTTTCAGCGCATCGAACAGTTCCTGCTGCTCGCCGACGAGGTCGAGGCTGGGGCGGTCGCCCAGATGATTGTCGGCCCAGCCTTCGCGGCTCGACTGTTCGGTGTCGCCCAAGGTCAGGATGATGCGGTCGACATTGCGCGCCGCCTCGACCGCCTGGGCGATCAGCTTGCGGTTTTCGGCCGGGTCCGACTTGGTGACGCTGTCGGCCCACCAGTCGTCATCCTCGGTGATCTTCACGCCCTGAGCGAAGACGATGTTCGCCTTGGTGCCGACCCGCGCCTTGATCCCTTCCAGGATCGAGACGCTGTGCGGCGGCTGACCATAATAGCCGCCCAGCCGCGCGACCGCCGCGCTGGGGCCGATCACCGCGATCGTGCCTTCGGGCTTCAGCGGCAGCATGCCGTCATTCTTGAGCAGGGTTATGGAACGCTGCGCGGCGGTGCGGGCGAGCGCGCGGGCATCTTCATTGTTGGTGATCGCAGCGGCCGCATTGGCGTCGGCATAGGGATTTTCGAACAGGCCGGCGCGGAACTTCAACTCCAGCATGCGGCGCACGGCGAGATCGACCTTCGCCTCGCTGACCTTGCCCTCGCGCACCAGCTTGCCGAGCGTGGCATAGGACAGGCCCTCGGGCAGGTCCGCATCGACGCCGGCATCGAGCGCGCGCATCGCCGCCTCTTCCAGATTGGCGGCGATATGGTGGATGCTCATCAACTGATCGACGGCCGAATAATCGGAGACGACGGCGCCGCGAAAGCCCCATTCCTGACGCAGCACATTGTCCAGCAGCCAGCGATTGGCGTGGCTGGGCACGCCATCAATCTCGTTATAGCTGGCCATCACCGCCTCGATGCCGGTGCGCTTCACCACCTGTTCGAAGGGCGGGAAGAAATTCTCGCGCAATTCCCGTTCCGACACCGGCGCTGGGCCGATATTGGTGCCGCTTTCCGGCTGGCCATGGCCGGTCAGATGCTTGAGCGTGGCGAAGACATGATTGGGCTGGAGCGTGCGCGAACGGCCAACGCCTTGCAGCCCCTCCACCGCCGCAACGCCCATTTCGCCGACCAGATAGGGATCCTCGCCATAGGTTTCCTCGATCCGGCCCCAGCGCGGGTCGCGGGCGATGTCGACCACGGGCGAGAGCACCATCGGCACGCCGCGCGCGCGGATTTCGCGGGCGATCACCTGATTGACCTGGCGCAGCATGGCCGGATCCCAGCTCGACGCCATGGCGATCGACTGGGGGAAACTGGTGGCGCCAACGGCGGCATAGCCGTGCAGCCCTTCTTCATGGAACAGGATCGGGATGCCGAGCCGCGTCTGCGTCATCGCCCATTTCTGCAGGCCGTTGACCAGCGCGACGGTGCGGCGCGGATCGCGGCCGGGCACGACGCGCGGGCTGAAACTGCCACGACCGTCCGACGGACGGGTGAAATGGCCGATGCCGCTGGGGAAGGTCGGACTGAGCTTGCCGGGGTCCAGTTCGCCCTGCGCGTCCAGCAGCTTCACCTTGTCAGTCCAGACAGTGGTGATCTGGGCGATCTTTTCATCCAGCGTCATGCGCGCCAGCAGATCATCGACGCGCGCCTCGATCGGGGCGGACGCATCCTTGTAAAGCGGGCGGGCCGACTGGCTGGTCACGGGCGCGGCCGTAACGGACGTGAGCGGCGCCGCCATCACCAGCGACAGCGCTGATGCTGCGCACAAAAACTGAACTGACCGGATCACGACGCCCCTCTCCAATTTTGTCGCGGCTTTCCTTTTTGCTTGCCGCCGATCAACTGATAGCGTTACCATCACGACCCAAGAGCTGCTTGTCAATGCCACCGTTGGCAATGCACCAAAAAATTGCCTGCGGGCCAAGGGGGAGAGGACCGAATGTTTGCGCGCCTATTTTGCTGGATCATGGCCAGCGCCCTTTTGATCGGCGCGCCGCGCGCCTGGGCCGAGGATGGCTATGATCTGTGGCTGCGCAACGTGCCGGCCGATGCCGCCGCTGCCCAACAAATTGGGGCCAACGCGCGCAGCATTGTCGGCGGGACCAGCCCTACCCTGACGATCGCAAGGCAGGAATTGCAGCGCGGCATTGCCGGGCTTACCGGCGCCACCGTGCCCCTGACAGCAACAGTGCAGCAAGGTGCGATCCTGCTGCAATCGGCCGCGCAGCAGGACAAGCCATTGGTGCCGACCGACGGCCTGGGGCCTGACGGTTATGCGATTCGCACCATGACGGTCGTCGGCAAGCCGGTGACCGTGATTGCCGGCGCGACCGATGTCGGCGTGCTGCACGGCGCCTATGCGTGGCTGCGCCTTGCCCGCACCGGCGCGGCGCTCGACCGGATCGATATGCGCAGCGCGCCGCGCATCGGCCTGCGCCTGCTCAACCATTGGGACAATCTGGATGGCACGGTCGAGCGCGGCTATGCCGGCCAGTCGATCTGGGACTGGTGGCGCCTGCCCGATTATAAGGGGCCGCGCTATACCGACTATGCCCGCGCCAACGCCTCGCTGGGCATCAACGGCACGGTGCTCAACAATGTGAATGCGAAGTCGGACAGCCTGACCGCCGCCTATATCGCCAAGGCGGCGGCGCTGGCCGACCTGTTCCGCCCCTATGGCATCAAGGTCTATCTGTCGGTCAAATGGACCGCGCCGATGGAACTGGATGGCCTGAAAAGCGCCGACCCGCTCGATCCGGCGGTCGCCGCCTGGTGGAAAGCCAAGGCCGACGAGATCTACAAGGCGATCCCCGATTTCGGCGGCTTCCTGGTGAAGGCGAACAGCGAGGGCCAGCCCGGCCCGCAGGATTACAAGCGCACCCATGCCGACGGCGCCAACATGCTGGCGGCCGCGGTCAAGCCGCATGGCGGCATCGTGATGTGGCGCGCCTTCGTCTATGCCCATGACAATCCCGACGATCGCGCCAAGCAGGCCTATAGCGACTTCAAGCCGCTCGACGGCCAGTTCGCCGACAATGTCATCGTCCAGGTGAAGAATGGCGCGATCGATTTCCAGCCGCGCGAACCCTTCCACCCGCTGTTCGGCGCGATGCCCAAGACGCCGCTGATGATGGAATTCCAGATCACCAAGGAATATCTGGGCCAGTCGACCCACCTTACCTATCTCGGCACGCTGTTCGAGGAGACGCTGAAGAGCGATACGCTGGCCAAAGGCAAGGGATCGACCGTCGCCAAGGTGATCGACGGATCGCTGGAAGGCCACAAGCTGACCGGCATCGCCGGGGTTGCCAATATCGGCGTCGACCGTGACTGGAGCGGATCGATCTTCAACCAGGCGGACTGGTATGCGTTCGGCCGCATGGCGTGGGACACCGACCTGACCGCCGAGGCTGTCGCGCGCGAATGGGCGGCGCAGACCTTCTCCCCCGATCCCAGGGTGGTTGCACCGATCGTCGCGATGATGATGGGATCGCGCGAGGCGGCGGTCGACTATATGACGCCGCTGGGCCTGGCCCATATCATGGGCACCGGCCATCATTATGGCCCCGCCCCCTGGGTGTCCGAACTGGCGCGGCCCGAATGGAACCCGGTCTACTATCACAAGGCCGACAAGCAGGGCATCGGTTTTGACCGGACCAGGACGGGCAGCAATGCCACCGGCCAATATGCGCCGGCGCTGGCCAAGCTGCTCGACAATCCGAAGACCACGCCGGAACGCGAGCTACTGTGGTTCCACCATCTGCCCTGGGATTATCGCCTGCAATCGGGCGAGACGCTGTGGGACGGCCTCATCCACCATTATGACCGGGGCGTCGAAACGGTGGCAGCTATGCAGCGGGATTGGGCCAAGCTCAAGCCCCAGGTCGATGCCGAGCGCTTCGCGCAGGTCGAGACCTTCCTGGCGATCCAGCATCGCGAAGCCCAATGGTGGCGCGACGCCTGCATCGCCTATTTCCAGTCGGTGTCCGGCCGCCCCCTGCCCGCCGGCAGCGCGGCGCCCGCCCATCCGCTCGACTGGTACAAGGCGCTGAGCTTCCCCTATGCGCCGGGGCATCCGAAATGAGATTTTACTTAAGCTTGCGCAATGATCCCGCTAGCAGAGAGGTTTAGTCCCATGTCGAAGGCCCCGAAAAACTGATGGAAGCCAGAAGTTCCCGCCGCCAGCGCAACGCGCCCACCATCAACGATGTGGCGAAACATGCCGGCGTGTCGCCGATGACGGTGTCGCGGGTAATCAACGGTGAACAGGTGGTGCGGGCGGCGACCAAGGAGAAGGTGGAGGCGGCGATCGCCGCGCTCAACTACTCCCCCAGCGCCGCCGCGCGCAGCCTGGCGGGCGGCGACGAGACGCGGATCGGCCTGCTCTATTCCAACCCGTCTGCATCCTATCTGTCGGAATTCCTGGTCGGGAGCCTCGACCAGTCGAGCCGCGCGGGCATCGACCTGGTCGTCGAGAAATGGGACGAGCAGACCGCGATCAAGGCGGTGGTCGACCATCTGGTGCGCGGCCGGATCGACGGCGTCGTGCTGCCGCCGCCGCTGTGCGACCATCAAGCGATGATCGATGCGCTGCGCGAGGCGGGCATCCCCGCCGTCGTGGTGGCGAACGGCCATGCGCCGGCCAGCCTGGCCGCGGTCAGCATCGACGACCGGGGCGCGGCCTATGAAATGACCCGGCACCTGATTGGCCTTGGCCATAACCGCATCGGCTTCATCAAGGGGCATCCGAACCTGAGCGCCAGCGAGGAACGTTATCAGGGCTATATCCGCGCGCTGGGCGAAGCCGGCATCGCGCTGGACGATGCGCTGGTGGAACAGGGTTTCTTCACCTACCGATCCGGGCTGGATGCAGCCGAGCATATATTGGCGCGGGACAATCCGCCGACCGCCATCTTCGCCAGCAATGACGACATGGCCGCCGCGACGGTGGCGATCGCCCATCGCAACGGGCTGGACGTGCCGGGCGACCTCACCGTCTGCGGCTTCGACGATACCTCGCTTGCCACCACCATCTGGCCGGAACTGACCACCATCCGCCAGCCGATCAGCGCCATGTCGCGGGCGGCGGTCGACCTGTTGGTGCGCCATATCAAGGGCCGCCGCGCCCAGAGCGAGGATGGCCCGCCGCACATGCTGCTGGACTATGAATTGGTCCGCCGCCAGTCCGACGCGGCGCCGCGGCTGCGCCCCAAGCATAAGGGCCGAAAATAGGATCGGCCGCGCTTAACTTCGCATATTTCCCGCACATTGCGACATTTTCGTGCGCACGTTGGAAATCTTCATGCGAGGATGGATGGTGCGCGGACGATGGGAAAGAGCCTTGGGCCGGTGTAGCAGGGTGTGCGGGGTGTAGGACAGGGCTGGGTGGGTAGCGGATGGTCGGGTTCTGGTGGACGGATCAGCCATAGCTGACATAACGTCCGCCTTCCCGACTTCGTTCAGGAGAATGCAGTGACCACGATCAAGCCTCAAGACCTATACGAACGTGTAAAGATTTTGTGGCCTTCCGAAATTTCGACATCAGGTGATGATCTGAATGCGATATATTGGCCATTGGAGGATCAGTTCGGTAGCGATGACTGGCTCCAGATTGCTGCATGGTCATTCCATCAGGCAATGTGGATCAACGCAAAGCAGGCTTTGTCTGTCGGGCATAGCACGATGATGGCATCTGCCGTCACGATCCATGACTTCGATAAGCAGATGCGATCCAATCTTGCGGATGAAAGTTGGAATGAGTTTAGGCCGCTTTATGGCGACTTGGAGCCGTCCAATTAACGGCAAGCAATGGTCGTGTCGCGCTGGGCAGCTTTTCCGGCCATAAGCGGACAGGCCGCTACGGGGATCGCTTTGTAGCGATCGGCTCTGTGGACAGCGATCGAGGGTGGGTTGCGGCCATTCCACCTACGTCATGCTGAACTTTTTTCAGCATCTATCAAGCCTAACAAGCCATTGGTCTATTGGGAGGAATGGACCCTGAAACAAGTTCAGGGTGACGAAGATAGAGCGGGCAGCATTGGGTCGTCAGCGGTCAAAACCCGTTATCGTCGTGACTTCGCCATGCTCGCAGGAACGAAAAAGGGCGCCGGACCGGGTGGTCGGGCGCCCTTTTCTTCAGTGTCGCGCGGCAATGGCCGCCTCAGTGTCAGGCTTCGCCGAAGACGCGGGCGAAGATGGTGTCGACCTGCTTGAAGTGATAGTCGAGGTTGAACTTGTCCTCGATTTCCTGGGCGCTCAATGCCTTGGCGACATCTTCGTCGGCCTTGAGCAGTTCGAGCAGCGAGAGCTGGCCGTCGGATTCCCAGACCTTCATCGCGTTGCGCTGGACGTAGCGATAGCTGTCTTCGCGGCTGACGCCGGCCTGGGTCAGTGCCAGCAGCACGCGCTGCGAGTGGACCAGGCCGCCCATCTTGTCGAGATTCTTCATCATCCGCTCGGGGTAGACGAGCAGCTTGTCGATAACGCCGGTCAGGCGGCCGAGCGCGAAGTCGAGGGTGATGGTGGCGTCGGGGCCGATATAACGCTCGACCGACGAGTGCGAGATGTCGCGCTCATGCCACAGCGCCACATTTTCCATGGCGGGCAGCGCATAGCTGCGCACCATGCGGGCGAGACCGGTGAGATTTTCGGTGAGGACCGGATTGCGCTTGTGCGGCATGGCCGACGAGCCCTTCTGGCCGGGCGAGAAATATTCCTCGGCCTCCAGCACTTCGGTGCGCTGCAGGTGGCGGACCTCGACGGCGAGGCGCTCGATCGAGCTGGCGATGACGCCCAGGGTGACGAAGAACATGGCGTGGCGATCGCGCGGGATCACCTGGGTCGAGACCGGCTCGATCGCGAGGCCGAGCTTTTGCGCCACATGTTCCTCGACGCGCGGATCGATATTGGCGAAGGTGCCGACCGCGCCCGAAATGGCGCAGGTGGCGACTTCCTCGCGGGCCGCGATCAGGCGGGTCTTGCAGCGCGAAAATTCGGCATAGGCTTCCGCCATCTTGAGGCCGAAGGTGACCGGTTCGGCATGGATGCCGTGGCTGCGGCCGATGGTCGGGGTCAGCTTATGTTCGAAGGCGCGGCGCTTGATGACGTCGAGCAGCTTGTCGAGATCCTCGATCAGCAGGTCGGCGGCGCGGGTCAACTGCACGGCAAGGCAGGTGTCGAGCACGTCGGAACTGGTCATGCCCTGGTGCATGAAGCGGGCTTCGTCGCCCACCTGTTCGGCGACCCAGGTCAGGAAGGCGATGACGTCATGCTTGGTGACGGCTTCGATCGCGTCGATCGCGGGCACGTCGATCGCGGGGTTGGTGGCCCACCAGTCCCACAGCGCCTTGGCGGCCGACGGCGGGACAACGCCCAGTTCGCCCAGCTTCTCGGTCGCGTGCGCCTCGATCTCGAACCAGATCTTGAAGCGGGCTTCCGGCTCCCAGAGGGCGGTCATTGCGGGACGGGAATAGCGGGGGACCATGGGCGAATCCTGCGGCTGGAGGGTGGATATTGCCGCGCCGCCTAGCAGCCTGCGCCCTTTGGGGCAATTGAGGAGGCTCCCCTGCCCCGCGCGTGCCTCATCCGGCCGCAATTATCCAAGCAAAGACAGTCGAACCGAAGCATTTCATAAGTCCAAATGCGTAGATGAACCGATGTTCAGGAACTTTTTCTAGTCTTCATGTATTATGTGATGGCAATTAAGGCATGAAGCCAAAGCAGGCGCCCAATGCAGGCCCTGCGCGTTTCAATGATATAAAGGATGTCGCCATGATCCGCACCTTGCTTCTGACGAGCGCCATGATGGTCGCAGCGCCCGCATTGGCGCAGCAGGCTGCGCCGGCCGATCCGGCAGCGCAGGCCGCACAGCCGGCCGCGCCCGCGAGCCCGGCCGAACCGCAGGCCGCGCAGCCGGCAAACCCGGCCAATTCGGTCGCCGCGATCGTCGAGTCGGAATTCCCGGCCTATGACACGAACAAGGACGGACAACTGGACCAGGGCGAGTTTTCGCGCTGGATGGTGGCCCTCAAGGATCAGGAGATGAAGGCCACCGGCAAGACGCTGCCGCCGGCCGAAGTCACTGCCTGGGCCAGCGGCGCCTTCACCACTGCCGATGCCGACAAGAGCATATCGGTCAGCAAGCCCGAACTGATCAGCTATCTGAGCGGCAGCGCGGGCGCATAAATATTTCCCTTCCCGTCACGAAGGCAGGGAAAATACAGAACCCCAAGCGGGTCGCACCGGGGCGGCATGTCACAGAACATGCCGCCTCCTTTTTTTTGATGGCGGATGGTCGCGGGGCCGGGAACAAGCCCCGACGGGTTCAGCGACGCTTCTTGGTATAGAGCAGGGCGGCGACGATCGCGGCCGAGCCGATGCCCACGGCAGTGCCCATCCACACGGCCTTTCCGGCGGACTTGCGCGCCGCATCGGCGAGATCGGGGGCATTATCCTCTGG
Source organism: Sphingobium yanoikuyae (assembly GCF_034424525.1). Classification (NCBI taxonomy): domain Bacteria; kingdom Pseudomonadati; phylum Pseudomonadota; class Alphaproteobacteria; order Sphingomonadales; family Sphingobiaceae; genus Sphingobium; species Sphingobium yanoikuyae. The sequence goes on along the minus strand of NZ_CP139979.1, from coordinate 851,337 downwards.
CTGGAGGGCTTCTGCGCCGGCGTCCGGCACGCTCTCTTGGTTCTTCTTCATAGTCCCCCTTCTATGCCGCAGCCCGGCGGGACTGAAAAGGGCTGACGTAGCGGCAAGGCCGGAAATTCGCCGTGCCATGCGCACGCCATGACGCCTGACCCGCAGCCAGCAAAGCCCCGACGCCCCGCCGCTGCGAGCGATTTTCATCAGGGGGTCTTGACTTGCACCGCCCTTCCATGTTGGTAGCGCTATCAATCAACAACCAGGTGCATAGGAGAAGATGATGCCGGGGGATACCGCCTTGCTTGACTGTCTGCCGCATGACTGGCGGACCGGGCTTTTCCTGGGCCGCATCCAGACGAACGCGGGCCCGAGCCCGATCCTGGTGTCGCAGGGCATCGTTTACGACATGAGCGCGATCGCGCCGACCAGCGCCCAGCTGGTCGAGAAGCTGCCCTTCGTCGCCGCCACCGATGGCGAGAAGATCGGCGATCTGGACGCGATCGAAGCGGCGCTGCTGAGCCCGGTCGACCTGCAATGCGTCAAGGCATGCGGCGTGACCTTTGCCCTGTCGGCGCTGGAGCGCGTGATCGAGGAACGGGCGCGCGGCGATGCCGGCGCTGCCGCCGAAATCCGTGGCCGCCTGGAAGAGCGGGTCGGCGGATCGATCCGCGCCGTGGTGCCGGGCACCGAGGAAGCCGCAGCGCTCAAGGCCGCGCTGATCGAGGACGGCCTGTGGTCGCAATATCTGGAAGTCGCGATCGGCCCGGACGCGGAAGTCTTCACCAAGGCGCCGGTGCTGGCGACGGTCGGCCCGATGGCGGAAATCGGCATCCGGTCCGATTCCACCTGGAACAATCCCGAGCCCGAGGTCGTGCTGCTGGTCAATGCCGATGGCCAGGCCGTGGGCGCGACGCTGGGCAATGACGTCAACCTGCGCGATTTCGAAGGGCGCTCCGCCCTGCTGCTGGGCAAGGCGAAGGACAATAATGCGTCCTGCTCGCTCGGCCCGCTCGTCCGCCTGTTCGACGGCGATTTCACCATCGACGATGTGCGCAATGCCGAAGTCGGCCTGACCATCGAGGGGCCGGAAGGCTATATGCTCGAAGGCACGAGCCGGATGGACCAGATCAGCCGCGATCCGCTGGAACTGGTGCGCCAGACCCTGTCGGAACATCAATATCCCGATGGCTTCGCCCTGTTCCTGGGCACGCTGTTCGCGCCCGTGCAGGACCGTGACGAGGAAGGCCGCGGCTTTACGCACAAGGTCGGTGACATCGTTGCCATCTCCACCCCGCGCCTGGGCAAGCTGATCAACCCGGTGGTGACGTCGAAGGACGCCGCACCCTGGACCTTCGGCCTGGCCGCGCTGATGACCAATCTTGCCGGGCGCGGTCTGCTCTCGGCCGTCGACCAGAAAGAAACTGCATGAGCCGCGCCATCTACCCGAGCCTGAAGGGCAAGCGGGTCTTCATCAGCGGCGGCGGCAGCGGCATCGGCGAAGGGCTGGTCGAAGCCTATTCGATGCAGGGCGCGCATGTCGCCTTCTGCGACATCGCCATCCCCGAGAGCGAGGCGCTAGCCGCACGGCTGAGCGGCTGCGCCTTCACCCCGATCTTCCACGCCTGCGACCTGCGCGACATCAACGCGCTGCAGGCGATGATGGCGCGGGTCGAGGCGGAACTGGGCGGGATCGACATCCTGATCAACAACGCCGCCAATGACGATCGCCATGCGATCGAGGACGTGACCCAGGCCTATTGGGACGAGCGGATGGCGGTCAATCTGCGCCACCAGTTCTTCGCGGCACAGGCGGCAATCCCGGCGATGAAGCGCGCGGGCGGCGGCGTGATCCTGAACTTCGGTTCGATCAGCTGGCACCTGGCCCTGCCCGACCTCATCCTCTACCAGACCGCCAAGGCGGCGATCGAGGGGCTGACGCGCAGCCTGGCCCGCGACCTTGGCCGCGACAATATCCGCGTCAACACCATCATTCCGGGCAATGTGAAGACGCTGCGCCAGGAAAAATGGTACACGCCCGAAGGCGAGGCCGAGATCGTCGCGGCCCAGTGCCTGGACGGCCGCATCCTGCCGGTCGACGTCGCCGCGCTGGCCATGTTCCTGTCGTCGGACGATGCGCGCTATTGCACCGGCCATGACTATTTCATCGACGCCGGCTGGCGCTGAGATGCGCGACGCCGCACCGCGCAGCGTCCTGTCGGTCGGGGCGATACTGGGCGAAGGGCCGATCTGGGTCGAACGCGAGGCGGCCTTGTGGTTCGTCGACATCAAGGGCCATGCGATCCACCGCTTCGACCCGGCGCTGGACGTGTCCAAGAGCTGGACCACGCCGGGCCAGGTCGGCTGGATCGTACCGACCGACGACGGCCTGTTCGCGGTCGGCCTGCAATCGGGCGTGCATCGCTTCGATCCCAGGAGCGGCGCCTTCACCCTGCTCCACGCGCCCGAAGCGCATCGGCCGGGCAACCGGCTGAACGACGCCACGGTGGCGCCCGGCGGCGCCCTGTGGTTCGGGTCGATGGACGATGCCGAGGCAGAGGAAAGCGGCCGTTTCTATCGGCTGCATCGCGGCGACCTGGTCGAGAGCGGGCTGGCCGCCGTGTCGATCACCAACGGCCCTGCCCTCTCGCCTGACGGGCGCATCCTCTATCATACCGACACGCTGGGCCGCGCCATCTGGCAATGCCCGGTCGATGCCGATGGCGTCGCCGGCGCCGCCACCCTGTTCACGCGGATCGAGGATGGCGCGGGCTATCCCGACGGCCCCACGGTCGATGCCGAAGGCTGCCTGTGGACTGGGCTGTTCGGCGGATGGGCGGTGCGCCGCTATGACCCGGCCGGGCGGCTGATGCGGGAAATCCGCTTCCCCGTCGCCAACATCACCAAGATCGCCTTTGGCGGCCCGGACCTGATGACGGCCTATGCCACGACGGCGCGCAAGGGACTGGATGTGACAGCGTTGACAGAACAGCCCCTGGCGGGCGATCTGTTCGCCTTCGACGCCGGCGTCGCGGGGCTGCCGGGCCATGTCGCCACGATATAGAAGAAATAGAGAGCTGGAAGGACAAGCAGATGAGTGAGGGGAGCGCCGGGAAGGTCAATATGGCCTTCATCGCAGCGATCGTGGCCGTCGCCACGATCGGCGGTTTCATGTTCGGTTATGATTCGGGCGTCATCAACGGCACCCAGAAGGGGCTGGAAGCCGCCTTCGACCTGGGCAAGCTGGGCATCGGCGTCAATGTCGGCGCGATCCTGGTCGGGTCGTCGATCGGCGCGTTCGGCGCAGGCCGCATGGCCGACATCATCGGCCGTCGCGGCGTGATGATGCTGGCGGCGATCCTGTTCCTGGTGAGCGCGCTGCTGGCCGGTGCCGCCGGTTCCTCCGCCATCTTCATCATCGCCCGCATCATCGGCGGCCTGGGCGTGGGCGCGGCGAGCGTCATCTCGCCGGTCTATATCTCCGAAGTCACCCCCGCCTCGATCCGCGGCCGGCTGTCGAGCGTGCAGCAGGTGATGATCATTTCCGGCCTCACTGGCGCCTTCGTCGCCAATTTCGTGCTGGCCCGCTATGCCGGCGGTTCGACCGCGCCCTTGTGGCTCGACTTCCCGGCCTGGCGCTGGATGTTCTGGCTGCAGGCGATCCCGGCCGCCATCTATTTCCTGGCGCTGCTGGTGATCCCGGAAAGCCCCCGCTATCTGGTCGCGCGCGGCCAGGACGAACGCGCCCGCGCGGTCCTGACCAAGCTGTTCGGTGCCGAGGAAGCCAATCGCAAGGTCGGCGAGATCCGCGCCAGCCTGGCCGCCGATCATCACCGCCCCAAGCTGAGCGACCTGATCGACAAGGCCAGCGGCAAGGTGCGCCCGATCGTGTGGGCCGGCATTGGCCTCGCCGTCTTCCAGCAGTTGGTCGGCATCAATGTCGTCTTCTATTATGGCGCCACCCTGTGGGAAGCCGTCGGCTTTTCCGAGGATAATGCGCTGCAGATCAACATCCTGTCGGGCGTGCTGTCGATCGGCGCGTGCCTGGGCACGATCATGCTGGTCGACAAGATCGGCCGCAAGCCGCTGTTGCTGATCGGGTCTGCCGGCATGGCGGTGACGCTGGCGATTGTTGCCTATGCCTTCTCCACCGCCGTCACCGGCGCGGATGGCGGCGTGGTGCTGCCGGGCCATAATGGCCTGATGGCGCTGATCGCGGCGAACCTCTACGTGATCTTCTTCAACCTGAGCTGGGGTCCGATCATGTGGGTGATGCTGGGCGAGATGTTCCCCAACCAGATCCGTGGTTCGGGCCTGGCCGTCGCCGGCTTTGCCCAGTGGATCGCCAATGCCGCGATCTCGGTCAGCTTCCCCTCGCTCGCCGTGTCGCCGGGCCTGGTCGTGACCTATACCGGCTACGCCCTGTTTGCCGCCATTTCCTTCTTCTTCGTGCGCGCCATGGTCCATGAGACCAAGGGCCGCGAGCTTGAGGACATGGTCGGCTGAGCAAGATCGTCACCCTGAAGGCGGGCGCGCTCAGTTGCGCGCTCGCCCCGGATGTCGGCGGATCGATCCTGTCCTTCGATCGCGACGGCGTGGCCCTGCTGCGCCGCGCGCCGCAGGACAGCCATGATCCGCTGGACATGGCCAGCTTCCCGCTGGTGCCCTATGCCAACCGCATCGCCCATGGGCGCTATAGCGTGGACGGGCGAAGCTATCAGTTGCCGCTCAATTTCGGCGATCATCCCCACAGCATCCATGGCTTTGGCTGGCAGCGCCCCTGGCATGTGCTGGAGCAGTCGGGCCATGACGTCAGGCTGGAGCAGACGCATGACGGCGATGCGGGCTGGCCCTGGGCCTGGCGCGCGCAGCAGCATGTGCGGCTGAGCGAGGATGCGCTGGACGTCACGCTGCTGGTGCAGAATCTGGGCGACAGCCCGATGCCCTGCGGCCTTGGCTTCCATCCCTATTTTGCGCTGGACGGCGACACGATGCTGCGCTTCCACGCCGACACGCTCTGGCTCTCATCCCCCGACATGCTGCCCGAACGGGAAGTGCCGGCCGACGCGCTGGGCGACTGGTCGCAGGGTGCGCGCGTGACCGGCGACAGCCTGATCGACAATGTCCATGGCGGCTGGGACCATGTGGCGGTGGTCGACCGGGGCGACGGCATCCGCCTGACCTTGACGGCTGAGGGTTCGGACTGGCTGCATGTCTTCCGCCCGCCCGCTGGCGACTTCTTCTGCCTGGAGCCGGTCAGCCATATGCCGGACGCGATCAACCGGCCTGAAGGCATGGCGATGCTGGCGCCGGGCGCCACGCAAAGCCTGTCGATGATGGTCGCCGTCCGCGAAATCTGAACAGGCGCTTTCGCCTTTCGCCAAAATCGCCTAGGCTGACCGCCCTATCAGCAGCGAGAGGATCGCCGATGCAATTTCTGCGGACTGCCTTCTGGGTCGTCATCGCCGTCGCCCTCGCCTTCTTCTGCATGGCGAACTATGTCCCCGTGACCGTGCGCCTGTGGGGCGACATGGTGATGGAAACCAAATTGCCGGTGCTTCTGATCGGCGCATTCCTGCTGGGCGCCATGCCCTTCTGGATCATGGCCCGCGCGACGCGCTGGCGCATGAAGCGCCGCCTGGAGAGCACCGAGCGTGCGCTGGTCGCCGCGACCGCTTCCGCCGCGCCGGCCACACCCGTGACGCCTGCGACGGTGACCACCCCGATCTTGCCCGACGCCACGCCGTCGCCCCTTACCCCTACAGGACAAGCATGAGCAGCCCGATCTATGTCGCCATCGACACGCCCGACCTTGCCAAGGCCCAGCATCTGGCCGGGCAGGTCCGCAACCATGTCGGCGGGCTGAAGCTGGGGCTGGAGTTCTTCTGCGCCAATGGCCATCATGGCGTGCATGAGATGATGAAGTTCGGCCTGCCGATCTTCCTCGACCTCAAGCTGCACGACATTCCCAATACGGTGGCCAAGGCGGTGCAGGCGCTGCACGGGCTGGAGCCGGCGGTGCTGACGGTCCATGCGGCCGGTGGCCGGGCGATGTTGGAGGATGCGAAGGCAGCGGCCGGCACCAAGACCAAGGTGGTGGCGGTGACGGTGCTTACCAGCCTCGACAATGGCGACCTTAATGAAATTGGCGTCAATGGCGCGGCCGAGGAGCAGGTGACACGGCTCGCCGAACTGGCGCGGGACGCCGGCCTGGACGGCATCGTCTGTTCCGGCGAGGAAGTCGCGCTGGTCAAGAAAATCTGGCCCGACGGCTATTTCGTCGTGCCCGGTGTGCGCCCGGCGGGCGGCGCGATGGGCGACCAGAAGCGCGCCGTGACCCCGCGCGAGGCGCTGGACCGGGGCGCGTCGATGCTGGTGATCGGTCGCCCGATCAGCCAGGCCGAAGACCCCGACCAGGCGGCGCGCGCGATCGAAGCGACGCTGTAGGGATGGTGGATCGCATCGGCGGCGCTGAGCCGATCCGGTGCGATCCTCCCCTGCCCTTATTTCCGGAAGAAGGTCTTCAGCCGCTCCGCTTCCGCCGGGGTGATCGGGATGACGGCGCCATGCTTGGGCTGGGTGAAGTTGGTCGCCTTCATCGGCGATCCCGGCGCGTTGAAATGGCCGATGTCGCGGAAATGGACGAAATCCTCCGTCTCCGAAAAGCCCATATTGTTGACCGGCTTGGCGCCGAACACATCATACATCAGCACATAGGTGTCGGTGCCGTGGCGCCGCCACAGATTGGGCGCTTCGGTGCCGACCGTTTCCGGGTCGATCTTGGCAGGATCGAAGACATAGCCGCCATCCATGCGCGATGAGGTCGCCTGACGCAGATGGCCGGGCTTGTCATGCGCGACATAGAAGAGGCGGTAGCGGTCGCCAACCTTGGTGATGTCGCCGTCGATCGTGCCGATGCCGGGCTTGGGATAGGTGAACAGGTCGCGCGGTTCGCTGGTCAGCGTGGTGAAGGCATCGTCCGCATAGGCATAGACCATATGGTCCGTTTCCTTGCCGTTGCGGGTGCTGAAATAGACCATGATCTTGCGCTTGTCGGGATCATAGATCATTTCCGGCGCCCAGGCGGTGCCCGCATTGGCGGTCGACTTGAACAACTGATCTATGGTCACGGACGCGAGCGTCCAATGGGTGAGATCATAGGATTTCATGAAGATCATCGAGCGGTTATTGCCCCAGCCATAGCTGTCGGTCGGCCGCTGCCAGTCGGTATCCCGCAGCCCTTCGCGCCTGGCGAAAATATGCAGGTCGGTCATGGCGAGGTAGAAGGCATTGTCGGGACCGCGCATGATATAGGGATCGCGGATGCCCTTCTGTTCGGCGACGTCGCGGCCATTGAGGACCGGCGCACCGTCATTGACGTCGGTGAAGCTGTAGCCATCCGCCGAGGTCGCGAAATGCAGCGAGTGGGTCTCGTCCTTGAAATAGACGAGGAGATAGGACGTCCGGGCGCTGGCCTCATCCTTCGCTTCCGGCTTGGCCTTGGCGATGCGCTTGACGATGTCGAGTTGGCGCGGCGGCGTGGCGGGGGCCGCGATCGCCATGGTGGCGCTGCCCAGCAGCAGGCCAAACCCCAGATATCTCATTCCCGATGGCCACCGCATCAACACCCTCTCCCTCATCCATCGGGCGAGCGCATGATGATCGACAGACGCGCTTCGCCGACAGGGCCGCAGCGGAGGGCGCGCTTCGCCGCCCCGTCACCGGCCCTTTATTTGTCGGACTAATGCAAACATCCGGGCAAGGGTCAAGCGCGTTCCCACGCTGCAACCATGCCATTCACATAATGGGATCAGTCGGCGGTGGTGCCGCTGTCGTCGGGCGCGAAGAAATGCTGCATCACTTCGCGGGCAATGCGGGCCGGGCGCAGGGTGGAGGCATCGACGCAGCACCAGCTCGACTTGACCTCGGCCAGCACTTCCTCGCCACGGCGGATCACCGTTTCATAGAAGGCACGGGCGCCCTGCACCTTTTCGAGGAGGACGGTGGCGATCACCTCATCGTCCAGGAAGGTGGGCTTGCGATAGGTGATCTCATGCTTGAGCGCGACCCAGAGATGCTGGGCCACCGCCTCGGCCGGGGCGAGCGCGCGCCAATGGTCGAGCACGGCATCCTGCACCCACTTCAGATAGCTGGCATTGTTGACATGACCCATGAAGTCGATGTCGTCGGGCTGGATGCCAACCGGGTACAGGTGGGGAATCGCGTTACTCACAACCATGTAAGTAACATCCCCGCAGGGCGGCTGATAGAGGCAATGGGCGGATGCTGCAAAAAAGGGGCCGATCGGTGACCGGCCCCTTTTTTCCCTATCGTTTTAGAAGCGCCAGCCGACCGAGGCGACGACCTGATGGCGGTCGGTGTCGACGTCGAATTCGCTGCTGGTCGAGCCATCCATGAAGTCGATATGGGCGCTGTCATATTTGGAGTAGCGATATTCGATCTTGGCGAAGGTGTTGGCGTTGAGCGCGCGCTCCACGCCGCCGCCGACGCGCCAGCCGTCGAGCTTGAACGAGGTGTCGGTGACCTGGTTGGTGTCGCCGGCCAGCACGCCGAGTTTGGTGTTGGTGTAGCCGCCCTTCACATAGATGAGGGTCGAGGGATCGGCGAGGATACCGGCGCGGGCACCGATATAGAGATCGCGGCCCTGCTTGACGCGGCCATAACCGAACTGGTCGGTGAAATCGTTGCGGCTGCTCTTGGCGGTGGAGTCGGTGAACTCGCCCTCGACGCCGACGACGGCGCCGCCGACATTCACGTCATAACCCGCGCCGACACCATAGAGCAGGCCGTCGATCTTCTGATCGTCGCTGCCATTATCATTGTCGATCGAGCTGCCGGCCCCGGTATGGTCATAGCCCAGGATCGCTTCGACGCGCGGGCCGGTGAAGGTCGGGGTGGCATCCTGTGCGAGCGCCGGCGCGGCAACTGCACCACCGGCCAGCAAAGTGGCGACCATCAACTTACGCATAAACATCACTCCGTTGTCTTTCTCTTCCCCTTGGGGGTGAGACGCTCAAGCCGGAGCGGTCATATTTGTTTCATGAACCTCAGATAAACAGCTGATAATGTGGCATTAATGCCACGAAAGCCGCTCAGTTCGGCGCGTTCCCGTGGGCCGGGAGCGACGAAATGAGGCCGCCTTCCTTCAACATTCCACGACATTGACGGCCAGACCGCCAAGCGATGTCTCCTTGTAGCGGCTGGCCATATCCTCGCCGGTCTGGCGCATCGTCTCGATCACCGCGTCGAGGCTGACGATATGACGGCCATCGCCCTGGAGCGCGAGATAGGCGGCGTTGATCGCCTTCACCGCGCCCATGGTGTTGCGTTCGATGCAGGGGATCTGGACGAGGCCGCCGATCGGATCGCAGGTGAGGCCCAGATTATGCTCCATGCCGATCTCGGCCGCATTTTCGACCTGGCTGTTGGTGCCGCCCAGCACGGCGGCGAGGCCCGCCGCCGCCATCGAGCAGGCGACGCCGACTTCGCCCTGACAGCCCATTTCGGCGGCCGAGATAGAGGCGCGCTTCTTGTAGAGGAAGCCCATGGCGGCGGTGGTGAGGAGGAAGCGGCGTTCCCCTTCCCGATCGGCGCCGGGGACGAAGCGGCGATAATAATGAAGCACCGCCGGGATCACACCGGCCGCGCCGTTGGTGGGTGCGGTAACGACCCGGCCGCCGGCGGCATTTTCCTCATTCACGGCGAGTGCGAACAGGCTGACCCATTCGAAGATCTGGGCGGGGCCGACGCTGGTGCCCTGCAGCCGCAGCTTGTTGTGGATCGCCTTGGCCCGACGGCGCACCTTGAGCCCACCGGGCAGCAGGCCTTCTTCTTTCAGGCCGCGATCGATCGAAGCGGACATGGCGTCGATCACGCAGTCGAGAAAGGCCTCGGTCTCACCCTGGGCGCGCCAGGCGCCTTCGTTGCGGAGAACCAGCGTGGCGATGCTGAGGCCGGTCGCCTCCCCCTGCGCCAGCAGTTCGGCGCCGGACGAGAAGGGAAAGGGCTGGACCACATTATGGCCGAGCGGAATATCCGGGTCGGCGGGAATGGCGCCGGGCAGCACCGCGCCACCACCGATCGAATAATAATCGCGCACCAGCGGATCGTCCCGGCCCGGCAGCCAGGCAGTGAAGCGCATGCCGTTGCTGTGCGCCTCCAGAAATTCGCCCATGCGGAAGACGAGGTCGCGCGCTTCCTCGAACGGCACCCAGTCGAGATGAGCGCTGCCGGCGCGAATGCGGCCATCGTCGCGGATCGCCTGAAGAATGGCCGGGATGGCATCGGGATCGACATTTTCGGGGCTGTGACCCGACAGGCCGAGCAGGATCGCGCTGTCGGTGGCATGGCCCCGGCCGGTCAGCGCCAGCGACCCGTAAAGTTCGCACTGCACCCGCACCGGACAGGTGGGCAGCGTATCCATGAACATCAGCGCGGCGCGCATCGGCCCGACCGTGTGCGAGCTGGACGGGCCGATGCCGATGGTGAACAGATCCATCACGCTGATCGCGGCGGCGCTGTCGATGCGCGATTTGGTCACGTCAATAATCCTTGGAAATACGCAGGTTGGCGCTCTGGCGGCCGAGGGTGGAAATGGCGCCTAGCAGGGACAGCCAGCGTGTCACCTGATATTCCATCCGGGTGGCGCTATAGCCCTGCCCGTCGCTGATCAGTTCGACATAGGTCTTGCGGGTCAGATATTTGCCGGCGGCGAGCGAAGTGCCCTGCCCCTGGGTCGGATCGGCCGCGATGATGCGCAGACGATCCAGGCCCGCCGCCTTGCGCACCGCATTGATCGGATCAAGCCCACCCTCGCCCTGGAGCGAGCCGACCGCCGAGGCGAGCTGGAGCGCTTCAGGCGCGGACAGGTTGGTGATCGAGGTGCCGAACAGGATGCGCGAGAGCAGTTCGTCCTGCGGCAGCGAGGGCACGGAGTTGAAGCTGATGTCGGGCTTGAGGCCGGTGCCGCCGACATGGATGGTGGCGGTGAGGTCGCTGACGTCCGCCTCCGCATCGATGTCGAGCGTCGGGTTGACCGGGGTCTTGCCGTCGAACTGGATGCGCCCCTCGCGCAGTTCGAAGCGGCGGCCGGCAAATTCATAATTGCCACGCACCAGTTCGGCCCGACCGGCGATCGCCGGATTGGTGACGGTGCCGCCGATATTGAGATCGGCGCGCCATTCGCTGTCGAGCCCCAGGCCGGTCACGGTCAGGCGATTGCGCGCCCGCGCCTTGACCGCCATGGTCCAGGGGACGGTCGCGCGGGGACGTTCAATCTCCTCGCCGCGCCGGTTGATCTCGACCACCTTGAGTTCGGGGATTTGGGCGACGGCGGCGGCGCGCCCCATGGTGAAGCGGCTCCTGTTGAGGGTGACGTCGCCGCCAATCTCGCCGCCCTTGCCGTCGGAGCGGATGGTGAGCGGGCCGGTGACGGTGGCGGCGATATCGTCGCGTTCCAGCAGCGCGGCATTGTCCGCCTGGAAGGCGAGGTCCATGCCGACGCCGCCAATGCCGTTGAAGGTGAAATTGCCGGTGCCGGTCACGCTGCCGCCATTCTGGGCATTGGCGGTGAAGCTGGAGAAGACCAGTTGCGCCCCGGCGAACCGGGCGCGCGCCTTGACGTTGCGCAAGCGCATGCCGGTGACCGGGCTGTTGAGCGCGGCATTGTCGGTCGCGAGCGAGCCGGTGATGACCGGATCGGCAAGCGTGCCATGCGCGTCGGCGGTGACGCTGACAGGGCCGGCAATGTCGACAATCTCCACGCCGGTGAGGCGCCAGAGCGTGTCGGCGGTGCCGTTGAAGCGCAGCTGCGCGATCAGCGGCGCGCCGTTGAGCCGTTCGACCAGGCTGCCGGTCGAGATGAGCGGAGTGAGCAGCGCCTGACCGCGGCCGATGGTCTGGCCGTCGGCGACGAAGACCATGCGGGTGGCGAGCCGGTCGAGGGTCAGCACGGCGTTGACGCCGACATCGACCGGGCGGGAGCTGAGGGACAGGCCCGAGCGGGACAGGCCACGGATGCGCAGTTCCGCCTTGCCGGTCGGCAGGCCGCCGCGCGGACGGCTGTAGCTCAAGGTGCCGGTGGCCATGCCGCCCAGCCCCAGATTGTCATAGGCGATGTCCAGCAGGGCGAGCGGCATCTTCTGCGCGCGCGCTTCTATCCGGGTGGTTTCGCCGCCCAGTTCGCCCGCCAGTTGCAGCGTGCCGCCGGCATAGCTGATGGTCGCGGGCGACAGGCGCCAGCCATCCTCCGCACGGGTGAAGAGCGCCGCGCGGGTCAGGCGGATCGGCCGCTTGTCGATCGTGCCGCTGGCCGACAGGCGGACCCGGTCGAGATCGACCTGGGCCTCGCCCTTGAGGTCGAACAGGCGGCCGCGCTGGCCCGAGAGATTGCCCGAGACCTTGCCGCGTCCGTCGACCAGCGCAGCAGTGGCATCGAGCCGACCAAGCAGCATGCCGCCGACGCGCAGCCCGCGTGCCTGGGCCGTGGCGTTGATCGAGGTGCCGTCGGGATCGAGCAGGATGGTGGCATCGAGCGAGCCGCGCCGCACGGCGATGGTCGAAGGGCCGTCGAAGCTGGCGTCATTGGCGTCGAGATCGAGCTTCAACTGCTGGATGCCGCCGACCGGCTGGAAACCGATCGTGCCGCTGACCGGGCCGGCGACCAGCAACTGGCCGTCGAGCCCGCCAGTGACGGGGCGGATGTCGCCGCTGGCGGTGACGCCCGAGACCGCGATGCGCGCGACGCGGACCACCGCCTGGCCGCCCGGCGGCAGCAAGATGCGGCCTTCCCCGGTGAACGGGCCGAGCGTCGATCCGCCATTGGCGGTGAAGCTGTAATTGCCGTCGGCGCCGGGCAGAAATTCGCCGCGCACGTCGCGCAGGCCGAGCGCATCCATCGGCCGCGCAAGCTGGACATGGACGATCGGCCGGTCGATCTTGCCATCGAGCACGACATCGACCGGGCCATATTGCTTGTGGCTCCCATTGCCTTCGAGATGGACGGTGCCGTCGCGGTGGCGCACGCCCTTGGCATTGAGGCTGATGAGCGGCGCGTCGAGCTTCATGTTGGAGAAGCCGATCTCGCCGCCGGGCAGCAGGGCGAGCGCGCTGCGGACCGTGGGCAGGCCGCCGCCCAGCCCCTTGAGGAAGGCATTGTCGAGCCGGCGGACCTTGGCCACGGCATTGCCCGACAGGCCGAAGGCGCCATTGGCGCCGGGGGCCGCACGCAGTTTCGAGTCCAGATCGACAATGCCGAGGCCGCGAATGAAGAGGCCGCTGATCCGGCCGTCAATGCCGACATCATAGCGGCCGCTCTTGAGGTCGGCCATGACCAGCAGCTTGCCGTTCAGGCGGTCCGACCGGAAAGGCATGGGGTTGCTGGCGATCTGCTGCCCCTTGAGCTGCAGCACGCCGTCGAGCGCGAAATTGCGGACGATGCCGGCAACCAGATCGCCCTGCCCGTCGAGGCTGCGGGCGCGCAGCCGGACCGGCAGCAGCACCGGCCCGCTTTTCGCCTGACGCCCCTTGCCGTCGATGCGGACATCGTTGATCTGGGTCTTGCCGAAGGCAAGCTGGCGCGCGGTGAGCAGATATTCATAGCCGAAGCCGGCGAACGGACCGTCGAGCCGGACCTTCGCCACCACGTCGCGGCCGCGCATATCCTTGAGCAGCGCTTCAGGCCGGGCGAGGTTCATGTCGACGCGCAGATTGTCGAAGGCGTTGTTGCGCAGGTCGATGGCGCCGTCGGCGACCATGTCGATCGCCGCCGAGCGCAGCGTGAGCCTGCCATCGACCACCCGGTCGGCCAGCGTCCCCTGCGCGCCGATGGTCAGGCGCGGCGACGCGAGGCGCGGCAGCAGGCCCTTGCCGGGAATGGCGCTGCCCTCGATCGTGCCCTGGATGGTGTAGGCGCCGCTGCGCGCGCCGAGTTTCAGGTCGGCGACGGGATTGCCGGCCAGGGTGGCGGCGAGGCGACCATCCCACCGGGTCCATCGCCCCTTGCCGCTGATGCGCAGATTGCCGTCCTGATTGAGGCCGGCCATCGCCGCCAGCACGCCGCCCCTGGGCGCGTTGACAGTGACTGCCAGGTTGAACCGGTCATCGTCGGGCCGGCTGTCGAGCGTGAGGTTCAGCGCATCCTCCGCGCCGATGACGCGGGCCGACAGGTCGATGATCGCGCGACCGCCACGAATGTCGGCATCGCCCGACAGGGTCGCCAGTTCGACCTTGCCGGTGACGGCGGGCGCGACCGTCAGCCGATCGACCGAGAACTGCATCAGGCGGATGTCGAAGCCCGGCAGGATCGGCCCCTGCCGCTCGCTGGGATTGAGCTTGGGCAGTTTGTGCAGGGTCGCCTGCGGGATCACCAGCCGGTCGATGTCGAGCCGGTTGGAGAGCCAGGCGAAGGGCCACCAGTCCAGCTCCACCCGCGGCGCGTCGAAGAAGCGGCCCTTGGGATCGGACAGGACGAGGCCGCGCAGCACCGCCTTGCGATAGATGCTGCCCTCGATCCGGTCGACATGGATGCGCAGGCCCGAGGGCGGGCTGACGGCGGCGATGCGCGAGACGAGGAAGCGGTGTCCGGGCGCGCTGTCGAGCCAGGCCAGCGTCGCCACCACGACCAGCAGCGCGAGCGCCAGTGCGCCCGCCAGCCAGCGCTGCCAGCGCCCGTCCCAGGCGCGGCGGCGCGGCGGCGCGGCGGGCGGCGGCGGCACGGGTGGCTGGCTGTCGGGCGGCGGCGTGGCCATCAGAAGGCCTGCCCCAGCGAGACATAGACGGCGACCTTGGCATCGCCCGGCTGCGGATTGATCGGCGTGCCGACATCGACGCGGATCGGGCCGAAGCTGCTATAATAGCGCACGCCAAGCCCGGTGCCGACGCGCAGGTCGCGGAAGCGCGGCAGGAAAGTCGTGGAGATATTGCCCGCGTCGAGGAAGGGCACGACGCCGAAATTGCCGAAGCGGATGCGTGCTTCGGCCGAAAATTCGATCAGGCTCTTGCCGCCGACCGGATCATCGTCCGGGCCGTAGCGCGGGCCGATCGCCTGATAGCCATAGCCGCGCACCGACGCGCCGCCGCCGGCATAGAAGCGCCGCGACGGCGCGATGCGATCGACGGTGGAGCCGAGGATGGTGCCAAGCCGGGTGCGCCCGGCGAGCACGACACGATCATTGATCGGCTGATAGGCGCTGGCGTCGACCTGCGCCTTGGCATAGCCGAAGGTCGAACCCTGAAAGGAGAGTTCGGGGCTGAGGCGGCCGCCGAGGCGGAAGCCCTTGCTGGGGTTGAGCAGGTCGTCGCTGCCATCATAGGTGAGGCTGAGCGGCACCGCGCCGATGAAGAAGGTGCGGCGGCTGCCGCCGGAAAAGGCGTCCGCTTCGTCCGAGGCGATGAGTTCGGCACCGACGCGCCAGACCCAATGCTTCTGGAACAGGATGTTGGTCTGCCGCTCCAGCCCGCCCGACAGGGTGATGGTGCGCGCGTCATAGGCGTCGCGGCGGATATTGCTGTAGGAGACAAGCCCGGTCAGCACATGGTCGCGCTCGCGGAAATTGTTGCGGCGATAGGTGGCCTGCGCCGTCTGTTCCTGTGTGCCGAGCACGCCGCGCAGGGTGAGCGATCCTTCGGGCGGGAAGAGATTGCGATGCTGCCAGCTGACTTCCGCGCGATAGCCTTCGCCCGTGCCATAGCCCAGTTCGCCCGCAATGGTGCGCATCGGCGCCGGGCGCAGATCGACATCCAGGTCGACATGTTCGCCATCGCCCGCATCCTTCGGCGTCAGGGTGACGGACGAGACGAGGCCGGTGGTGACGATGGCGCGGCGCAGATCCTCCACATCGGTGGCGCGGTAGGTTTCGCCGGGTTCGAAGCGGGCCATGCGCTGGAGATGGCGGGCGCTGAACACATCGTCATTGTCGAGCAATATCTGGCCGAAGCTGCGATAGCCGCCCGGCGTGACGATGATGTCGAGATCGCCATTGCGCGCTTCATGGTCGATCCGCACTTCGGGTTCGTCCACCCTGGCAAAGGGATAGCCATTTTCGCCCAGCGCCGTCGCCAGCGCGGTCTGGCCCGCAAGGATGCGGTCGGCGTTGATCGGATCGCCCGACTTCATCGAGAAGGCGCCGCGCAGCGTCTCCTCCCGTGGGCCGGTTTCGGCGAGGCCGGCAATCTCCACCGTGTCGAGGACATAAAGCGGCCCCGGCGTGACATCGAAGATGACGGACAGCTTGTCGCTGCCGGCCGGCGGCGGCGCTACGCTGCCGCGCACCCGCGCGGCATAATAGCCGTCGGCGCGCAGCAGCCGGTCGAGCAGGTCGCTGTCTTCCTTCACCCGGCGGTTGATCTGGGCAAGGTTGGCGGCCTTCCCCTCCGACTGGTGCAGCACCGAGAGACTGTCGAAGCGGGTCGTGATCTGATTGTCGCCGATCGCCTCGATACCGCGCAGGGTGACGCCATATTTGCGCTCCTCCCCGGCGTCGGTGAAGGTGACGACCTCCTCGGCCGGGCCGGTATCGGCGGCGGCGTCGGCCTGCTGTGTCGGCTGATCGGCCATGTCGGGTTCGCTGGCCGCAACCGGATCCTCCGGCAGCGGGGCGACCGTATCGGGCTGGCCCATGTCGGGCCAGTCGATGCCGATGTCGGGCATGGCATCGAGCGATGCGGACGGGTCGACCGGCGGGCTGGCGGGATCGGCAGCGGGATCAGGCGCAGGCTGGGCCGCCTGCGCGAACGCAGTGCCGGCGGTGCAAAGCGCCAGGGACAAGAGACATAGCCCTGCGGCGCGCGGATCAACGGGAAAGCGGCGCCCTGTCCGCAAGCCATGGGTCATGCAACCGGTCTAGACCAAGTCGGGGCGATTATGCCAGCCAAGAGATGGCCATGGCCCAATGGTCAGAAGGCGGTGTTGAGCCGATCCATGAGTGCGCGGGCCGGACTGTCGGCCAGCGGCGCGTCCGGCGACAGCATCCGTTCCTCCAGCCGCGCCACCCGGCCATAAAGCTCCTGGCTCGCCTCGATCAGCGATCGGGCGGCGAAGGGGAAGTCGCCGGCAATGCCCGGATCGGTGGCGGTGGCGCGGCCGAGCCGATATTTCTCATCGGCCACATCCGCATCGCCAATCTCGCCACGCTGCCAGGCGCGCTGACTGAGCAGCCAGGCGATGATGTGCATCAGCCGGGTCGTCACCTTGAGCGATTCACAGGCGAAGGACACGCGGCGCAGCGGATCGTCGGCGGCAAACTGCCCGGCCTCATCCGCGTCGAAATAGGAGCGCGCCTCATCCGCCATCACCATCGCCTCCATATAGAGGCCATCGACAAGGCGGCGATGAAGGCCGGGATCAAGGGCGGCTGCGTTGCGCATAGGCCTAGCTGACATATCGCGATGCGATAGTCAGGGCCGTGGATGGCGCCGGAAGCCCGCCTGTCCCATTTGGGATCGCTTTACGCCGCAGTCCCGCAATTTTGCGACGCGGCGGACGCATCAGGCGATGATGTCCGGGACCAGCGCGTCTTCGAGCGCAACGATCTCATCGCGCAGCCGCAGCTTGCGCTTCTTGAGGCGCGCGACCTGCATCTGGTCGCCCACCCCGCCATCGACCAGCGCCGCGATCGCGGCATCGAGATCACGATGCTCGACCCGCAGCAACTCCAACCGGCGCATAATGTCTTCGCGGCTCACCAAGCCCCCGCCTTCCGAACCCAACATAGCCTCTCCTGATAGCCCGGCGCAGGCGCGCGGGCCATCGCAATTTTACCGACGGCCTATCGCAAAGCGCGAATCATCGCGAGACAGGTTCGCCGAATCATGATCTACTTCGTCATCCATCACCCTCGTAAGGAGAATGTCATGGAAAATTCCCACGTTTCAGCTCTTTCCGCAAAGCATGCCGGGCTCGAAGCCCGGATCAAGGCCGAGTCGAGTCGGCCGATGCCCGACGACATTCTCGTCGCCTCGCTGAAGAAGCAGAAATTGCGGGTCAAGGAAGAGATGCAGGGCCGACATTAAGCCCATTCCGCACGGAAAAGGCCGGGGCCGGATCACCGGACCGGCCATTTTCCTGCCAGCGGGACGCAGCGCATCGATCCAGCCGGAAACCCGGCCAGATTTTCGACATAGTGCAGCGGATGACGCCTAGCCGGGGAAGATGACCTGGCGATGACAGGCGTCCAACGTGGCAGCCTTCGGCCAACACCCGGTCCCAATTGGAAGCGGTACGGCAGCATTGAACAGGTCGCATATGAAAAAGCCCCGCGCGGCGAACCGGCGGGGCCTTTTGCCAACCCATTCATATCATCGACATCAGCGGCGCGTGATCGTCGCGGAACGCAGATAATCCGGCAACGCCTGCCGCGACACACCGTTGGCGACCGGCTTGCGCGCCAGTTGCGGGTCGATCGGCGCGTCGAAGGCAAAGCCGATCTTGTCATCGCGCGACCAGGCGACCGCCCCCTCGACCAGGCCGACTCCGCGCAGTTCGAGGCGAAGCCGCGTGCCGGCGGGGATGGCGCGTTCGCAATCCGCCATCAGGCCGGTGGCCGACAGATTGCGCACGCGCGCCTTTCCCAGATCGACGCCATCGATCGTACTGAGACTGGTGAGCAGGAACAGGCTGTCGCGCGGCGCGGAACGAGCCGGTCCCCGATCAGAATTTCCCGTTTCCTTGTCCATGACTATTCCCGCAAAATGACACTTGGCCAACAGGATAGTCATGCGACATGGAGAAAGGGTTAACCGCCGCAGGGGGTTAATCGTCGCGGGAGACTTTTTCCTGACGCTCGTGTCGCTCCTGCGCCTCGACCGTCATGGTCGCGATCGGACGGGCTTCCAGCCGGCCCAGCGAGATCGGCTCGCCGGTGACTTCGCAATAGCCATATTCGCCTTCATCGATACGGCGGAGCGCCGCGTCGATCTTGGAGATCAGCTTGCGCTGGCGGTCGCGGGTGCGCAGCTCGATCGACCAGTCGGTCTCGCTCGATGCGCGGTCGTTGAGGTCGGGTTCGCGCAGCGGTTCATTCTGCAGCACAGCGAGCGTGCCTTCCGCTTCGGACAGGATCTGTTTCTTCCAGTCCCAGAGACGCTGCCGGAAATATTCCTGCTGCAGGGGGTTCATGAATTCTTCGTCAGCCGACGGACGATAATCGTCCGGGAGTGTTACGGTCGATTTTGGCGGCTTCACACCGTCTTTATCGGAATTCAGTACCGATGCCATCTGGCTCTCCGACTCGAGAGGCCCCGGCGCTGTAAGTTCCGGGCGCCCATGACTTTTGTTTGAGCGGGCCTCATAGCCACCGCGACGAGGCGATACAAGCGGACAATGCGCACTCCGGCGCATCCCCTAGGCCAGCTGACGCACCCGGAACGGACAGCGCGACTCCATCAGGGTTTTCCCCGATCTCGCCATCCGGATGTTCATGCAGCCCATCCTTAACGTTCCACAATGACACGTTAACCATTGCGATTGACTCAAACACCCGGTTTTTCGGACCTTTTACGGCGCAAAGATGGTTAATGCCCTTGCAGTTAACGCTTTATTTTGCGTTGGTATGCAGTAGGGAATGGCAGGGTTCACGCTACGGAAGGGTCCGATGGCGCGAATGGGTAAACAGGACTAGAGAAGATCCTATGTCGGTTCGGATGGCTTTGGCAAAATTGTGCGCCTGCACTTGTGGCGGCGCCATCATTGGCGGGGGCGCCGTCCATGTGGCGGAAAATGCGCGTCCGGCAACGGTCTACAGCACCAAGAGTGTGAAGGCCAAGCCGCGCCAGCGCGTCCTGGCCACGGCCAAGCGCCCGCCGGCCAAGAAGCCCGCCCCGATCCGCTTGACCGTGACCACGCCGTCGCCGCCCATCCCGCTGCCCCCGCCGCCGGTGCAGGCCGCTTTGCCCCTGATGGCTGGCGGGCCGACCCCGACCGCAGCGCCGATCGGCGGCAGCAGCGGCTTTGGCGGCAGCAGCGGTTTCATCGGCGGCTTCTTTGGTGGCGGTAGCAGCGGTGGCGGCACGGTGGTGATCTCCACCACCGGTTCGACCGGTTCGAGCGGTTCCAACTCGCCCACGCCGCCGACATCGACGACCAGCGGTTCGGATTCGCCGACCCCGCCGACGTCGACCTCCAGCGGCACGACGTCGACCACGACGACCTCGACGTCGACCTCCACATCGACATCGACCTCTACGTCCACATCGACGTCTACCTCTTCCTCGTCGGGCGCGACATCGACTTCCACGTCCAGTTCGACCTCGACCGGATCGTCGAGCTTCGGCAGCACGTCGTCGAGCAGCTCGACCAGCAGTTCGACGTCGACCTCGACATCGTCGGGCACCTCTTCGGGCACGCCGCCGCCTCCCGCGCCGCCGCCGCCGACCGATGTGCCGGCGCCGCCGATGGTACTGCTGTTTGGCGCCGGTGCCGCCGCACTGCTGATGCGCAAGCGCCTGGCCGATCGCAATACGGAGCTGTCGATCGAGGGCCATGGCCCGGCCAAGCCGATCCCGATCATCCGTACCGGCAATATCTGAGCCGGCACTGTCCGAGAACCAAAAAGGGCGGCCCTGGGGCCGCCCTTTTCTTTTACCGACAGGATTTCCCGCTCAACTGCGGGCGATGATCTTCTCGATCTCACCGACCGGATGATTGGCCAGATCCTTGGCGATCTCGCCGACCAGCCGGTCCTGCACTTCCTTGTGATAATGTTTGCGCATCTCGCCCAATGCCGTCGGCGGGGCGACGATGATCAGCTTCTCATAATCCTGCGCGAAGGCGCGGCGCTTGAGCAGGTCGGCCGCTTCCGCCGCGAAGCGTGCCTCCTCCAGTTCATGGAAATCGGTCTGTTCCTTACTGCTGCGATGGCTGCCGACCGAATTGAAGGCGCGGCCGGGGGCATCCGAAGCCTGGTCCCGGTCGGCCGGATTATCCTGCACCTTCACCTCTTCCGCCTCCAGCTGGGGAAAGGCGCGGTCGCCCTTGTTGCGGAAGAAGAGCAATTTGCGCCCGTCCGCCACCAGCACCATCGCATCATGATCGATCTGCATCGCCTTCTCCTTCATTTTGTGGACGCATCACCAACGGGCGAAGGCGCACAGGGTTGCGTGGCCTCGTTCGCGACGGCATAGGGCAGCGATGCACGACATCCGCTTCATCCGCGAAAATCCCGCCGCTTTCGACGCCGCCCTGGCGCGCCGTGGCCTGCCCCCGCTGTCCGCCGACATATTGGCGCTGGACGAGAAGAGCCGCGCGCTCAAGACGGAGCTGCAGCAGGGGCAGGCCCGCCGCAACGAGGCGAGCAAGGCGATCGGTCAGGCGATGGCGGCCAAGGACATGGCCAAGGCCGAGGCGCTGAAGGCCGAGGTCGCGGCGCTCAAGGAAGGCACGCCCGCGCTGGAAGCCGAAGAGGCCGAGGTCGGCGCGGCGCTCAATGCCATGCTGGCGGCGATCCCCAACCTGCCCGCCGACGATGTGCCGCAGGGCGCGGATGAAGCCGGCAATGTCGAGCTGAGCCGCTGGGGCAATATCCGCGCATTCGATTTCGCCGCTCAGGACCATGCCGATTTCGGCCCGGCGCTGGGGCTGGATTTCGAGGGTGGCGCGGCCCTGTCGGGCGCGCGCTTCACCGCGCTGCGTGGCCAGATGGCGCGGCTGCACCGCGCGCTGGCGCAATATATGCTCGACACCCAGAGCGGCACCAACGGCTATGAGGAAACCAATCCGCCGTTGCTGGTGCGCGACGAGGCGCTGTTCGGCACGGGCCAGCTGCCCAAATTCGCCGAGGATCTGTTCCGCACCACCGATGGTCGCTGGCTGATCCCGACTGCCGAGGTATCGCTGACCAATCTGGTCGCCGAGCAGATCGTGCCGACCGACGCGCTGCCGGTGCGGCTGACGGCACTGACCCCCTGTTTCCGGTCCGAGGCCGGATCGGCCGGGCGCGACACGCGCGGCTTCATCCGCCAGCATCAGTTCGAGAAGGTCGAACTCGTCGCGATCTGCGCGCCCGAGGAATCGGACGCCGAGCATGAGCGGATGGTGCAGGCGGCCGAGGGCATTTTGCAGGCGCTGAACCTGCCCTATCGCAAGATGCTGCTGTGCAGCGGCGACATGGGCTTTGGCGCGCGCAAGACCTATGACCTGGAAGTCTGGCTGCCGAGCCAGGCGACCTATCGCGAGATCAGCTCCGTCTCCAACTGCGGCGATTTCCAGGCGCGGCGGATGAACGCCCGCTACAAGCCGGAGGGGGAGAAGGCGACCCGCTTCCTCCATACCCTCAACGGCTCCGGCCTGGCCGTGGGCCGCACGCTGGTCGCGGTGCTGGAAAATTACCAGCAGGCCGATGGCAGCGTGATCGTGCCCGAGGTGCTGGCGCCCTATATGGGCGGCATCACCAAGCTGGAGCCGCGATAAGCAAGGGAACGGGCGATGCGCATCCTCCTCACCAATGACGATGGCGTCCATGCGCCGGGGCTGAAGGTGCTGGAGGCGATCGCCCGCACCCTGTCCGACGATATCTGGATCGTCGCGCCCAGCGAAGAGCAGTCGGGCGCGGGCCACAGCCTGACGCTGACCCGGCCGCTGCGCATCCGCAAGCATGGCGAGAAGCATTATAGCGTCACCGGCACGCCGACCGACGCGGTGATGATGGCGGTCGGCCATCTGATGAAGGACGCGAAACCGGACCTGGTCCTGTCGGGCGTCAATCGCGGCGCCAACCTGGCCGAGGACGTGACCTATTCAGGCACCGTCGCCGCCGCGATGGAGGGCGCGATTTCCGGCATCAAGTCGATCGCGCTGAGCCAGGTCTATGCCCGCGAGGCGATGGGCGACGCCGTGCCCTTTGCTGCGGCAGAGGCCTGGGGCGAGCGGGTGCTGCGCCCGCTGATCGCGATGCCGGCCAGCCCGCGCCTGCTGTTCAACGTCAATTTCCCCGCGATCGACCCGGACAGGGTCAAGGGCGTGCGCGTGGTGCGGCAGGGCTTCCATGACATCGACCGGACCAAGATCATCGAGGGCACCGACCCGCGGGGCTATCGCTATTACTGGTTTGGCCTGGGCCGCAGCGATTCCGCGCCGGAGGGGACCGATCTGGCGGCCATCGCAGAAGACTATATCGCGGTGACGCCGCTTCATTATGACCTGACGCAGGATGGCGCGCTGGCGGCGACGGCGCAGGCATTTTCGGACTGATTAACGCTCCGGGGGGAGACCATATGGCTGGACATTCAAGGGGGCGGCGCTGGCTGCCCATGGCGCCGCTGCCGCTGCTGCTGGCGGGTTGTATCCCTGCCCCGGTGCAGGACAGCGCGCCCTATGCCGCACCCTTGCCCCCGGTCCAGCCGGCGCCCGCCATTCCACCATCGCCCAGCATGCCGCCGCAACCGATCAGGCCCGAACCGCAGATGATCGAGCGCAAACCGGTCTGGACGGCGCAGCAGGTGACCGCGAATGCGCGGACGGTGGCCGCCAGCCTCTACAGCGTGCAGCCGGGCGACACGCTGCGCGGCATCGGCAACCGCACCGGCGCGGGATCGGACGCGATCGCGCGGGCCAATGGGCTGGCGCCGCCCTATGCGCTGCAACCGGGGCAGAGCCTGTCGATCCCCGGCGGGCGCTATCATGCGGTGGCAGAGGGGGAGACCGGCATCGCCATCGCCGTGGCCTATGGCGTGCGGTGGAGCGACATTGTCGACATCAATGGCCTCTCCGAACCCTATGTGCTGCGGCGCGGGCAGCGGCTGCTGCTGCCCGGCGGCGAGATGCCGGCCGCCCCGGTGACGGCGCAGCCGGCGCGGGCGCCCGCATCCAGCCTGGAGCAGCGCGCCGCCGCCTTCCGCATCGACATTGACGACGTGCTGACCGGCGGCCAGCCCGCCGTCGCCGAGGAGAAGCCGCGCACGGTGGCCAAGGCCCAGCCCCGCCCCCTGCCCTCCAATGTGCCGATCGCCCAGCCCGGCGGCTTTTCCGGCCAATTCGCCTGGCCGCTCAAGGGCAATATCCTGTCACGCTTCGGCCCCGGCGAAAGCGGCGCCAAGAATAACGGCATCGACATTGCCGCGCCGATCGGCACGCCGATCCGGGCGGCAGCGGACGGCGTCGTCGCCTATGCCGGCGACAGCATCGCGGTGTTCGGCGGCCTCATCCTCATCACCCATGGCAGCGGCTGGGTCAGCGCCTATGGCCATGCCAACCGGATCGACGTGGTGCGCGGGCAGAAGGTGACGAAGGGCCAGGTGATTGGCCTCAGCGGTGACACAGGCTATGCCAGCAAGCCGAAACTGCATTTCGAGCTGCGCAAGGACCGGGTGCCGATCAATCCCATGACCCAATTGCCCACCCCATGAAGATCGCGCCGCCGCCTTCGGCATCGCCCATGGCCGGCTTTCTGCGGCGGCGATCGGCACTGCCGGTCTGGGCGGACCTCGCCTGGCGGGTGGTGCTGGTCTTTGGCCTGATCGCGATCGTGCTGGCGCTCCACTGGTTCGGGCGCGACGGTCTCAAGGACAATTATGACGACCAGATCAGCTTCATCGACGTGCTCTATTTCACCACGGTCACCGTCACCACGGTCGGCTATGGCGATATCGTGCCGGTCTCGCCCGAAGCGCGCCTGTTCGAATCCATCTTCGTCACGCCGATCCGGCTGTTCGTCTGGATCATTTTCCTCGGCACCGCCTATAATCTCTTCTTCCGCAACATCCTCTACAGGTGGCGCATGGCACGCATTCAGGCCGATCTGCACAATCATATCGTCGTCACCGGTTTCGGCACCAGCGGCCAGGAGGCGGTAAACGAACTGCTGGCGCGCGGCACCGACCCGCGCGAGATCGTGGTGATCGACGGCAGCGAGAAAGCGCTGGACCATGCCGAGGCGCTGGGCTGCAACGTGCTGTGCGGCGACAGCACGCGCGACAAGACGCTGAAGGATGTCGCCATCCACCGTGCCCGCACGATGATCGTGTCGGCCGGGCGCGACGACACGTCGATCCTGATTACGCTCACTGCGCGCCATCTGGCGCCGCGCCTGCCGATCAGCATTGTCGTGCGCAACGAGGATAATGAAGTGCCCGCGCGCCAGGCCGGCGCCACCACGGTTATCAACCCGGTCAGCTTTGCCGGGCTGCTGCTGGCCGGCAGCACCAGCGGCAAGCATATTGCCGACTATATGGCCGATCTCGCCGCCTCGGGCGGCCGGGTGAAGCTGCACGAACGGCCGGTCCTGCCGCAGGAAATCGGCCAGCCGCTTTCGGCGATCGGTACGGGGCTTGGCGTGCGCATCTATCGCGGCGACCATCCGATCGGCTTCTGGGAGGAAGGCGCAAAGCGGCTCCAGACGGGCGACTGCATCATCGAGATCGTGGAAGAAACCGGCGCCACGCCCCGCCCCGACGATCAATAGGTTCAAATCAGCGACAGACTGAACATGTTTGTTGCGTCACAGCAACATAGGGCAAAATTCGTGCTACCAACGGTGCAGCGCAGCATGCGGCCAATTGCCTTGCTGTCATAGAATGGCAACACTCCCCCTCAGGTCTGATTTTTGAGGGGTAGAATATGCGCTTGAAAAATGTCCTGAAAACCGGCGTTCTGCTGTCCGCCTTCCTTTATAATGCACCGTCTTTCGCCCAATCCGCCGCGCCGCAGGCCGAGGATGCCGGGGCCATCATCGTCACCGGATCGCGCATCCGCCAGAATCCGCTGGACCAGGACAAGCCGATCGTCACGGTCGATCAGGAAGCGATCGCGCGGACCGGCCTTTCCTCCATCGCCGACGTGCTGCAGCGCATTCCGAGCGCTGGCGGCGGCCTCAACACCAAGGTCAACAATGCCGGCAATATCGGCGGCCCGCCCGACGGCACCGGCGTCAGTTCCGGCTCGGCCGAAATCGACCTGCGTTACCTGGGCGCCAAGCGCACGCTGATCCTGGTCGACGGCATGCGCTATGTGAACGGATCGGCCGCCGGCGGCATTCCCGCATCGGTCGACTTGAACTCCATCCCTGCCAGCATGATCGAACGGGTCGAGGTGCTGCAGTCGGGCGCCTCCCCGCTCTATGGCTCCGACGCGGTTGCCGGCGTCGTCAACATCATTACCAAACAGTCGCAGAAGGGCCTCGACCTGTCCGCCCAGTTCGGCACCTACGAACAGGGCGATGGCGAAACCTATGACCTCAACGCCAGCTATGGCCTTCAGTCCGATCGGGTGTCGATCGTCTTTGGCGGCAATTATGTGAAGCAGCAGAGCGTCCGCACCGCCGATCGTTCCATCTCCCGCTTCCCCAATCCGGGCCAGACGAACTGCGCCGACCCGATCGGTGGCTGTTCCGGTGCCACGCCCAATGGCCGTTTCATGATCGGCGACGAGGATCTGACGCTGATCGCGCCGGTCAGCGGGCGCCCGACCTATCCGGGAGACTTCAAGAATTTCACCTCGGCCGATCGCTATAATTTCGCGCCGGAAAATTATCTGCTGACGCCCTCGGAACGCTATGGCGGCTTCCTCAACGCCAAATTCGAATTTTCCGACAATGTCAGCCTGCGCACGCGGCTGGTCTATCAGCATCGCAGTTCGACCACCCAGGCCGCACCGCTGCCGCTGTTCGTCGGCCCGGATGCGGGCAACGGCAATCTGCTCGACACGATCAGCATCGATGCGACCAATCCCTATAATCCGTTCGGCTTCACCTTGTCGTCGGGTGCCAATGGCGAGCCGGCGACCTATTCGCTGATCGCCCGTCGCTTCGTCGAGGGCGGCCCGCGTATCTTCAGCCAGGATGTCGACACCTTCACCATGCAATCGACGCTCGAAGGCTCCTTCGGGGTCGGCGACAAGACATGGTATTGGGACGTCAACGGCATGTATGGCAGCAATGACGCGCATCAGGTGTTCACCGGCAACCTGAACGCCGCCAAGCTGGCCCAGGCACTCGGTCCGGTCGCGGGCTGCACCGGCGATTGCGTGCCGTTCAACATCTTCGGCGGGGCCGGGTCGATCACCCAGGCCATGCTCGACTATGTGACCTTCGACCAGAAGGATCGCAGCACGCAGGAATTGTGGGACGCCACCGCCAACCTGTCGGGCGAATTGTTCGACCTGCCGGGCGGCGCGGTCGGCTTCGCCGTCGGCTACGAGCATCGCAACCAGCGCGCCAGCTACACCCCCGACCCGATCATCACGGCGGGCCTGGGCGCCGACGTGCCGACCAGCCCGGCCGCCGGCAGCTTCAATGTCGATGAAGTCTATGGCGAAATCCGCATTCCGTTGCTTGCGGACAAGCCCTTCTTCCAGAAGCTGGAACTGGACGGCGCGGTGCGCCATTCCAACTATAGCAGCTTCGGCAGCAACACGACCTTCACCGTGTCGGGCCTGTGGAAGCCGGTCAGCGACCTGCTGCTGCGCGGCGGCTATGCCGAAAGCCTGCGCGCGCCGAGCATCGGCGAAATGTATGCCGGCCGGTCGCGCACCGACCAGACGATCAACGATCCCTGCACCAGCGCGAACGGCGGCTCCTTCCAGACCAACGCCACCGTGCGCGCCAACTGCATTGCCAATGGCGTGCCGGCCGATGGCAGCTATGACGAGCCGACCGGTGGCCAGTTGGGCGTCTTTTCCAGCGGCTCGACCAACCTGAAACCGGAAACCGCCAAGACCTGGACCGCCGGCATGGTCTACAGCCCGGCCTGGGCACGCAACGGCTTTGCCAGCGCGCTCAGCCTTGAGGTCAATTATTATAATATCCGCCTCAAGAACGCGATCGACTCGGTGCCTGCGACGCTGACCCTGCGCCGCTGCGCCTTCGATGCCGATCCGGTCAGTTGCGCCTCGATCAGCCGCACGCCCAGCGGTCTGGTCGCCGGCATCGACGCCACGCTGCAGAATCTCAACGCCATCAACACCGACGGCATCGACGGATCTTTGATCTATCGCTCCAAGCCGGTGGGCGAAGGCACGGTCGGCCTGACGGTCAACGCCGCCTATCTGCTGAGCTATGACATCAAGGCCCCGGCCGAGCTCAATGCACCGACCATCAAATGCGCCGGCACCGAACGCTGCGGTTCGGTCGACCAGGCCTATCCTCGCTTCAAGGCGACCACCACGCTCGACTATTCGGCCGACGCCTGGGGCGTTTCCTTCACCGGCCGCTATATCAGCAAGGTGACGGAGAGCGACGGCCATGTCATGGGATCGACCTTCTATGGCGACATGCAGGCCTATTTCTCGCCGGCCTGGCTTGACCATCGCACCCGGCTGACGATCGGCGTCAACAACCTGTTCGACAAGGATCCGCCGGCCTGCTTCACCTGCGACAGCGCCAATTTCGATCCGACCACCTATGATGTGCCGGGCCAGTTCGGTTACATCCGCCTGTCCTACAAGATGTAACGGATCAAGGGCTTAGCTAGAACGAAGGGCGCGTCCATTTGGGCGCGCCCTTTGTCTTTTCGGCTACCCCGTGACATTTGGCGCAAAAATCCCTATGTGCGCGCCGATCATGGCAACCAAAATCCCAGACGCGCCGAAGATCGGCATGGTTTCGCTCGGCTGTCCGAAGAACCTGGTCGACTCCGAACGTATCCTGACCAAGCTGCGTTCCGACGGCTATCAGATGTCCGCCGACTATGCCGGCGCCGACGTCGTGCTGGTCAACACCTGCGGCTTCCTCGATTCCGCCAAGGAAGAATCGCTCGAGGCGATCGGCGAGGCCATGGCCGAAAATGGCCGCGTCATTGTGACCGGCTGCATGGGCGACGAAGCGGACGTGATCCGCGCGAAATTCCCGCAGGTGCTGGCCGTCACCGGCGCACATCAATATGAGCAGGTGGTCAATGCGGTGCATGAAGCGTCGCCGCCCATCCCCAACGCCTTTGTCGACCTGGTGCCCGAAGGTGGCCTCAAGCTCACCCCGCGTCACTACAGCTATCTGAAGATTTCAGAGGGCTGCAATCATCGCTGCTCCTTCTGCATCATCCCCTCGATCCGCGGCGACCTGGTGTCGCGGCGCATCGACGCGGTGCTGCGCGAGGCGGAAAAGCTGGTCGCGGCCGGCACCAAGGAATTGCTGGTCATCAGCCAGGATACCTCGGCCTATGGCGTCGACACCCGCCATGAGCCGCGCATGTGGAAGGGCCGCGAGGTCCGCGCCCATATGACCGATATGGCGCGCGAGCTGGGCCAGCTGCGCACGGCGGACGGCGTCGCTCCCTGGGTCCGCCTCCATTATGTCTACCCCTATCCCCATGTCGACCATGTCATCCCGCTGATGGCCGAAGGGCTGCTGACGCCCTATCTCGACATTCCCTTCCAGCATGCTTCGCCGAGCGTGCTCAAGGCGATGAAGCGCCCGGCCAATGAAGCCAAGGTGCTGGATCGCATCCGCAAGTGGCGCGACATCTGCCCCGACATCGCGATCCGTTCCAGCTTCGTCGTCGGCTTCCCCGGCGAGACCGAGGCGGACTTCCAGTATCTGCTCGACTGGCTGGACGAGGCGCAGCTCGACCGCGTCGGCGCCTTCCGCTTCGAGCCGGTCGAG
Organism: Sphingobium yanoikuyae; assembly: GCF_034424525.1. Classification (NCBI taxonomy): domain Bacteria; kingdom Pseudomonadati; phylum Pseudomonadota; class Alphaproteobacteria; order Sphingomonadales; family Sphingobiaceae; genus Sphingobium; species Sphingobium yanoikuyae. Next base: position 821,803 of record NZ_CP139979.1, on the reverse strand, counting down.
GGCGCTGCCGCCAACGACCTGCCGGGCGCGGTGCCCGAAGAGGTCAAGGAAGAACGCTATCAGCGGATCATGGAAAAGACCGCCGCGATCAGCGCCGCTAAGCTGCAGGCCAAGGTCGGCCGGGTCATGCCGGTGATCATCGACGAGGTCGGCGAGCCGGACGAGGAAGATGGCAGCATCGGCGCCACCGCGCGCAGCCAGGCTGACGCGCCGGAAATCGACGGTAATGTCTTCCTGCGCGACGTCGGCGAAGGCCGCAAGGCGGGCGACATGTTCGACGTACTGATCGAGGATGCCGATGATCACGACCTGTATGGCGTGCCCGTCTGACCTAACGAGAACCGGATATCAGGGCCTGACGAACGCGTCCTGATATTCGGTCTTGATCACCTTGTAGATCGCGGCGTCGACCGGCAGCTTGATGTCATAGCTGCCCTCGGCATAGGGGCCGGCGCCATAGGGGCCGATCGTCATCTGAATGCCGTCGATCAACTTGCCGTCGCGCGATGTCGGCGCCAGCACCTGTTTCATCGGATCGATGCATTTGGTGAAGTCGTCATCGCCCGGCACCACCGGCGCGCCGCGCTTTTCCGCCCGCGCTTGGTCCAGCGCTTTGCAGAAATTGTCGTGGATGGCCGTTGCAAAGGCCGGTTCGGAGGTCAGCAACGCGCCGAAATCGGTCTCGCGCCGCCGTTCCTTGTCCCACAGCAGCGCTTCATAGCCGGTCATGCCATGGGCGCCGCCGGTATACATGTAATTGGCGGATTCGAGCGCCAGGAAGCGCGGCGTATCCGCCATCACGCTCCAGCGCGTCTCGCGGCTGTGGGCGTGGAAGGGGAAGCCGGCCTTTTTCGCCGAATCCCGGTCCTGCGTCGCCATCTTGAGCGCATCGGCCTTGTTCTCCGCCATGGCCCTGGCGAAACGATCGACCAGCGTAGGGATCGCCGCCGCCTGCGCCGGATAGGCGTAGAGAAATTCCAGCAGTTCGGTCTTGTCCGACTGCTCGAATGGTTTGGCGGGTGGGGCAGCGGGTCGCGTGGTGCCGGCCATGCGGTCGACAAAGGCGCGCATCGTCGCATTGGCGGGCATGTTGCCGCCGGGCGTGTCATCCTCAGTCGATTTCGAGCAGCCGGACAGCAACAGGGCTGCGAGCAGCAGCCCCGTCGTCCCGTTCCCCCACCCTGCCCGCATCAGTGCGGCTTGGCCGTCAGACAGCGTTCGCTGATCGCCTTGCGCGCATAGTCGCCGGCGAGCGCGCGATGGATATTGGGCCAGCCTTCGGCCACCAGCGCCTGCTCGACCGCATGGGCGTTGGCGAACTGGCCGCTTTCGGCCAACGCATAGGCGCGGGCGCGCAGCGCCTGCAGGCCGCTATTGTCGGAACGGATCATGGCTACTCTCCTTGCCGTTTATTATAGGCTGGAACCTAGGCACTCCAGCCGCAATAGGCAAATGCCCTGACGGCCGGCCGGGTTTCCACCGGGGCGAAAGAAGATGCAAAAATGGCCCGTTCCCATGTGGAGCGCTTTCTCCTACATCCCTGTGCATGACCGAATTTGCCGACCTGCTCAAAGCCGATAATGGCCAGCCCGCCCGTTCCATCCAGCTGATCGAAGCGGCCGAACTGGACGCCTGGTTCACCGCCCAGCCCGAGCGGGTCCGCGCCCTGATCAGCGCCCAGAAATTCCACGCCAAGCCGAACGAATATGCGATCGTCCCCGGCGAGGGACAGAGCGACTGGTCAGTCGTGGCGGGCGTGGCCAAGCGCGACGCGCTCGGCAGTTGGTGCCTGGCCAGATTGGCCGAGAGCCTGCCCGAAGGCAGCTATCGCCTGACCGAGGGCAGCACCGGCGCGGCGGCGCTGGGCTGGCTGACGGCGCAATATCGGTTCGAACGCTATCGCAAGGATGAAGGCGCGGCCGGGCCGCGCGTGTTGCTGACCGGCGACGTCGCCCGGATCGAGGCGATCGTGCAGCAGGCCGAAGCGGTGGCGCTGGTCCGCGACCTGGTGAACACGCCGGCCGCCGACATGGGGCCGCAGGATCTGGAAGATGCCGTGCGCCAGTTGGCGCAGGCCCATGGCGGCGAGGTGCAGGTGACGCGCGGCGACGCGCTGGAGCAGGGTTTCCCGATGATCCATGCCGTCGGCAAGGCGGCGGACAAGAGTTTTGCCCCGCGCCTCATCGAAATGGCCTGGGGCGACCCCGCCGCGCCGCGCATCGCCGTGGTCGGCAAGGGCATCTGCTTCGACAGCGGCGGCCTCGACATCAAGCCATCATCGGGCATGCGCCTGATGAAGAAGGATATGGGCGGCGCGGCCCATGCGATCGCGCTGGCCCGGCTGATCATCGGCGCGCGCCTGCCAGTGCGGCTGCACCTGCTGGTGCCGACCGCCGAAAATGCCATCAGCGGCAATGCCTTCCGCCCCGGCGACATATTGCGCAGCCGGCAGGGGCTGACCGTGGAGATCGGCAATACCGACGCCGAAGGGCGGCTGGTGCTGGGCGATGCGCTGACCCGCGCGGGCGAGGAAAAGCCCGAGCTGATCGTGGATTTCGCGACCCTGACCGGCGCGGCGCGCGTCGCTGTCGGCCCGGATCTGCCGGCGCTGTTCACCAATGACGAGGCGCTGGCGAGCGACATTGCGGCGGCCGGCACGGCGGTCGACGACCCGACCTGGCGCCTGCCGCTGTGGGATGGCTATTATGACATGCTGAAGTCCGACATTGCCGACATGAACAATGCCGGCGAAGGTGGCTTTGCCGGCGCGGTGACCGCCGCCCTGTTCCTGCAGCGTTTCGTGCCGGAGGGCACGGCCTGGATTCACCTCGACACCTTCGCCTGGCGACCGGCGGCCCGTCCGGGCCGGCCCAAGGGCGGCGAGGCGCTGGGCCTGCGCGCGGTCTTCCGCCTGCTCCAGCAGCGCTATGACGGCGCGCGATAGCCAAACTGCAATATCCTGCGATCCGTTACGCAACCGGATTGGCTATCATGCGTTAGGGGGGCATGAACGCGCTCGCTTCCCCGCAACAGGCCGCCCAGATCGACCGTCCCGGCATACAGCCGCTCAGCCAGTGGATGCGGACCCTGGTGGATTATGTGCGGTCGGGAAAACCCGACCTCACCAACCGCCAGATGGCCCTGATGCTGACCGTCTATATCGGCGATGGCCCGCATACGGTGCGCGGCCTGGCCGAACAGTTGCATGTGTCCAAGCCGGTCATCACCCGCGCGCTGAACAAGCTTTCGGCGCTCGGCTATCTCCGACGAGAGCGGGATGCGGCCGATCGGCGCAATATTTTCATCACCCGCACGTCGAAGGGCGCGGAATTCCTTGACGCCTTTCACCATTTCATCGCAGGAACCGCGCGCGATGACAGGCCAGATCAACACCACGCGGAACGCACCGCCTGAAAGAACCCGGTTCAAGCTGGACGGCAGATCCGTAGCGCTCGACCACCGCGTCCATGCGGCGCGTGGCGACCTTGCGGACATCTCGCTCGCCGGCGTGCTCTTTTCCGCCCATTATGCGCGCGCGGTCGAACTGACCTGCGTGGCGCCCGGCGCGCCGATCCTGTCCCAGCCCTCGCACAATGCCGAGGCGGTCAGCGAATTGCTGCGCGGCGAAAGCTTCCATGCGCTCGACGTCACGACCGACTGGGCCTGGGGCTTTTGCGGGCATGACGGCTATGTCGGCTATATCCGCCGCGACGCGCTGGACGTGAAGGAGGCGGTCAGCCACCGCATCGTCAACCAGAGCGCGCCGCTGTTCAGCCGCGCCGACATCAAGGCGCCGATCGCCGATCACTGGCCGCTGGGCGCCCGCTTCGGCGGCGAGACCGAGGACAGCTTCCTCGCGACCGGCGACGGCTTCATCCATGGCCGCCATGCCGCCCCGCTCGACTCGCCGGAAAGCGACTGGGTCGCGGTGGCGCAGCGCTATCTGGGCCAGCCCTATGTCTGGGGCGGCCGTGGCCATCGCGGCGTCGACTGTTCGGGCCTGGTGCAGGTTGCGCTGGGCGAATGCGGCATCGCCGTACCGCGCGACACCGACCTGCAGTGCGAGGGCATTGGCGCGCCGATCGAGGCGAGCGTGCCGTTGCAGCGCGGCGACCTGATCTTCTTCCCCGGCCATGTCGGGATCATGACCGACGCCACCCATATGCTGCACGCCAACGCCCATTGGATGGCCGTGGTGGTCGAGCCGCTGGCCGATGTCGTCGCCCGGCTGGCGCCCGACCATGAACAGCCGATCATCGCGCGGCGGAGGATTGCCCTGTGACCACGAAGATCTTCATCGACGGCGGCCATGGCACCACCGGCATCGAGATTGCCGATCGCCTGGCCGACCGGCCCGAACTGTCGCTGATCACGGTCGACGAGAAGGATCGCCGCAACATGGCGGCCCGGCGCGACGCGCTGAACGCGGCCGATATCGTGATCCTGTGCCTGCCCGACGATGCCGCGCGCGAATCCGTGTCGATGATCGACAATGACAACACCCGCGTGATCGACGCATCGACCGCGCACCGCGTCGCCGACGGCTGGACCTATGGCTTCCCCGAACTGGAGCCGGGCCATCGCGAGCGACTGGCCAACAGCCGCTTCGTCGCCAATCCCGGCTGCTGGCCGACCGGCTTCCTGGGCCTGGTCCGTCCGCTGGTACTGGCCGGCCTGCTGCCGGCCGACTGGCCGGTGACGGTATCGGGCGCGTCGGGCTATTCGGGTGGCGGCAAGGCGATGATCGCCGAATATGAGGGCGCCGAGGGCGCCCCGACCGCCTTCCGCGCCTATGGCCTGAGCCTGGCGCACAAGCATGTACCGGAAATGACCCGCTATTCGGGCCTGGCCCATCCGCCGCTGTTCGCGCCGGCCGTCGCCAATGCCTATCGCGGCATGCTGGTGGAAGTGCCGTTGCAACTGCGCGCCATGCCCGGCACGCCATCCCCGGCGGACATCCATGCCGCGCTGGCCGCCGCCTATGCAGGGTCGCCGATCGTCGGCGTGACGCCGCTGGCCGACAGCGAAGCCATGGCACAGATTGAGGTCGAGCATGTCGGCGCGACCGACCGCCTGTCACTGTCGGTGTTCGGCAATGCGCAGAGCGGCCAGGCGCGTCTGGTCGCCACGCTCGACAATCTGGGCAAGGGGGCGGCGGGTGCCGCCGTGCAGAATCTCAATATCCTGGCCGGCCTGCCGGAGACCGCCGGGCTGCGGCTCTAAAACGCCGCCAGCCAGACAGCAAAAAGGGCCGGAGCGTTCCATGACGCCCCGGCCCTTTTGCTTTCAGACGATCAGTGGATCGTGCCAAGCGGCTGGTGATGGGCGAGCAGCACGATCAGCCGCTCGATCTGGCGCCAGTGGCAGAAATGGATGTGATTGCCGAGGTCGCGGCTGCGATCGGCCCGCGCCGCCGCCTCATAGCCGGCATTGGCGCCGAAGGTCGCGATCAGTTCCGTCGCATCCTCATAGCTCTTTCGATCCGAAAGATATGGCATGTGCATGCGACCCCCGATTTTTGCGCGCCCTTTCCCCTCCCCTATCAACCCCCATGCCAGTTTGGCGCTTTGGCGCAGCAGGCCGATGACGAGGGTGAACGGCCGGTTAGCCAAGTCCCGCAGCGGGACAGGCGCGCCATTTCGGGACGCCCACCGTTCCGATCCGGGACAGGCGAGACGCGGACGACAAGCGACTGGCCATGGGCGGCGGGCCATGGCAAGGATGGGCCATGAACAAGGCGAAGAATCCGACCGGCGCGGGCGCCATCATCGCATTGCTGATCATGACCGGGGCGATCGGCGGCGGCCTGCTGGGCCAGCCCAGCATCGGCCTGCTGGTCGGCACCGGGGCCGGCATCCTGATCGCCCTGCTGCTGTGGCTGCGCGAACGAAAAGCTTAACTAACCACCCGCGCAACGGAGCGCCTTGCCGGGCGTCGCATCGCCGCATAGATGTGGCGACATGAAGAAGCATTTCATCGCCATCCCCCTCGTCGCGCTGGTCATTGCCGGCGGCGCCTTCCTCTATTTCGCGCAGGGCGACACGGCCCAGTTGCCGGCCGGTGCCGATGTCGGCCGGGAACCGCGCTTCACCACGCCGCGCAACGAGTTTTTCCCGACGGTCAACATCGCCGAAGTGAAGCCGTGGAAGGCCGGGGAAAAGCCGGTCGCCGCCAAGGGACTGGTGGTCGAGCGCTTCGCCGAGGGGCTGAGCCATCCGCGATCGCTGCTGCGCCTGCCCAATGGCGACATATTGACGGCCGAGACCAACAGCCAGCCGCGCCCGCAGACCGGCATCGTCAGCCGGGTGATGAATTTCCTGATGAACAAGGCCGGCGCCGGCGTCCCCTCGCCCGACCGCATCAGCCTGCTGCGCGACACCGATGGCGACGGCAAGGCGGACACCAAGACGGTGTTCCTGAGCGGCCTCTACTCGCCCTATGGCATGGCGCTGATCGGCGACACCCTCTATGTCGCCAACACCAATGCGCTGATGGCCTTCCCCTATAAGGAAGGCGAGACCAAGATCAGCGACAAGGGGCGGAAGATTCTGAACCTGCCTGCCCAGGCACCGAACATGCACTGGACCCGCAGCCTGACCGTCGGCCCCAACGGGCTGCTCTATGTCGGCGTCGGATCGAACAGCAATATCGGCGAAAATGGTCTGGAAAGCGAAGCGAACCGCGCCGCCGTGCTGGAGGTCAATCCCAAGACCGGCGACTATCGCATCTATGCGTCGGGCCTGCGCAACCCGGTCGGCTTGGCGTTCGAACCCAGGAGCGGCGTGCTGTGGGGCGTGGTCAATGAGCGCGACATGCTGGGCGGCGACCTGGTCCCCGACTATCTGACCCGCGTCGAATTCGGTGCCTTCTATGGCTGGCCGTGGAATTACTGGGGCGGCTATGAGGATCGCCGGGTCCAGCCGCAGCGGCCGGAAATCCGCGAATATACCAAGCGCCCCGACTATGCGCTGGGCAATCATGTCGCGCCGCTGGGCTTGAGCTTCTCCAAGGATGCGCAGCTTGGCGCCGCCTATGGCAATGGCGCCTTTGTCGGCCTGCATGGCAGCTGGAACCGCAAGCCGGCCGCCGGCTACAAGGTCGTGTTCATTCCGTTCGAGGATAATGGCGAAGTCGGCAAGGCCAAGCCGACCGACGTGCTGACCGGATTTCTCGACGCACAGGGCGCGGCGCGTGGCCGCCCGGTCGACGTGACCGTGGACGCCAAGGGCGCACTGCTGGTGGCGGACGATGTCGGCGGTGTCGTCTGGCGGGTGACCCGCGCCCAATAATCATGGCGCGCCCGGCCGGAGCGTTGAAAAAAACTTGTTCGCAAGACCAGACGCTTAATTTCGGCCGGGCAACAGCCGGGATATATTGCCCCGTTCGCGCGCTGATACGCGATGCGACAGGCGTCCAAGATGAAACCGATCGAACCGGCGGAGCTATATCAGCTGCGGGCGGACAGCGCGCGGCGATCCCTTCATCACTTGCGCATGGAAGCGCTGGGCCAGCCGGACCGACGACAAGGCTATGATCTGGAGCATGATCGTCGGTTAGCGGAAATGTATTTCAACACCTTCGCCGCCCTCGCCCACCGCCAGCGTCACAGCGACACGCTAAGCCTGGCCCGCGTCATCAAGACGATGGCCGATGCCGCGCCACTGTGCGACACCGCCGTCGATCCGCCGCGTTGCCGCAAAGAACTGGACCGACTGGTCAACGAATTTCTGAGCCTCGCCGAAAAGGACGGCGACTGAGAATCAGACCAAGAGGGGATCAGACCGAAAGGCCGTGACGGCCGGCAAGTTCGACCACATATTGCCAGGCAACGCGGCCCGAGCGGCTGCCCCGCTGGGTTGCCCACTGGATCGCGTCGAGCGGCTCGACGCTGAGGCCCAGCGCCTGCGCATAGCCCTCGACAATGGCGACATAGGCGTCCTGGTCAAGCGCATGGAAGCCGAGGCTGAGGCCGAACCGGTCCGACAGCGCCATCTTGTCATCGACCACGTCGCGCGGATTGATCGGATCATCCTGTTCCGACAGGTTGCGCGGCACGATATGGCGGCGGTTGGACGTCACATAGAGGCGGACATTGGCCGGGCGCGCAGCGGTGCCGCCCTGGAGCAGCGAGCGCAGCGCGCGGGCATCGCCCACGCCTTCGTCAAAGCCCAGATCGTCGAGGAACAGGATGAAGGGCCGGGTCGTGCTGCGCAGCAGGGTGAAGAGCGCCGGCAGGCTGGCCAGTTCGTCGATCGCGCATTGCAGCAGGGCGATGTCCTGCCCTTCCGCCTGCAGCTTGCCGACCACCGAGGCCACGGTCGCCGACTTGCCGGTGCCGCGCGCGCCCCACAGCAACACGTCATGCGCGGCATGGCCGGCGGCATGACGACGGCTATTGTCCAGCAGCGCGCTCTTCTGCGCATCGATACCGGTCAGCAGATCATAATCCACCGGGTCGAACGCATCCACAGCGCGGATCGCCACCCCGTCCCACACATAGGCGGGTGCAGCCGCAAGGTCGGCAGAGGAAGCCGGCGGCGGCGCGAGCCGTTCCAGCGCTTCGGCGATACGGGTCAGCAGGGCGTCGTTCATGGCGCGGGATTAGCCGGGCCGCGCCGTTGCGGCAAGCTTTGCCAACAATGTCATGTCACTGTCGCAATGGCCTTTTACTGCAGCGTTCCGGGGTCTATATCGCGGGGGTCGTGACTATCCCAAATCCAGCCTTTTCCACCAGGGTCTGCCGCTATGGCGCGGAAGCGCTTCGCGAGGCAGCCTTGCTGATCCGCGCCGGCGAGCCCGTCGCCGTTCCCACCGAAACCGTCTACGGCCTGGCGGCCGATGCCACCGATTCCCAGGCGGTCGCGGGCATCTACAGCGCCAAGGGGCGGCCCAGCTTCAACCCGCTGATCGTCCATGTCGCCGACATGGAGATGGCGCGGCGGCTGGCCGATTTCTCGCCCCAGGCCGAACAGCTTGCCGCCCGCTTCTGGCCGGGCGCGCTGACCATGGTGCTGCCGGTGCGGGCCGATAGCGGCCTGTCGCCGCTGGTGATGGCCGGCCTGCCGACCGTGGCGCTGCGCCTGCCGGCCCATCCGGCGATGCGCGCGCTGATCCGCGAGAGTGGTAGGCCGCTGGCTGCGCCTTCGGCCAATCGCAGCGGATCGATCAGCCCCAGCCGGGCCGAGCATGTGCTGGCGAGCCTCAACGGCAAGATCCGCATGATCCTGGACGAAGGCCCGACCAGCGAAGGGCTGGAATCGACCATCGCCGCCCCCGAAGCGGACCGCATCCGCCTGCTGCGCCCCGGCCCGGTCACGGCCGCGATGCTGGAGGAGGCCAGCGGCCTGCCGGTCATCACGGGGAAGGACAATGCGAAGATCGAGGCGCCCGGCCAGCTCGAAAGCCATTATGCGCCGTCGAAGCCGGTGCGGCTCAACGCGCTGCGGGCGGAGAAGGACGAATATCTGATCGGCTTCGGGCTGATGCCCTGCCATCTGAACCTGAGCGTTGACGCGGACCTGCGCGAGGCGGCGGCCAATCTGTTCGCCGCGCTGCACGTCGCCGATGCCAGCACCCAGGAGCGGATCGCGGTCGCGCCCATTCCCGACGAGGGGATCGGCACCGCCATCAACGACCGGCTACGCCGCGCCGCGGCCTGACCGGTCGGTCCGGCTCAGCCGCAATTATCGTAGCCGGCCTTGCGGCATTCGCGGCGGCGCTGTTCGTCGGCCTTCTTGCGCGCCTTGCCTTCCTCGGCCTCCTGCTTGCGCATCTTGCGGCCATAGTTGCGGTCGGCCTCGTCCTGGCTGGTCGTCGCCCAGTCGGCCGCCTGCGCACCTGCGCGCACCGGCAGGGTCACGATATCCACCGCGGTCCTGGCAATACAGCCCGGCAGCATCAACAGCATCGCCGGCGCCAGCAGCATGATCGTCTTCGTCATTTCGAAGTCCCCCGACTCGTCCGTTGCGCTGCATCTGCCATGGTCGACATTAACCATAGACTAAGAACGCGGCGAAACGGGACGAGCCGTCGGGAAATCGGCCAGACCGAGGATTATTCCTCGATGCGGGCGGCAAAACCCTTGCGCAGCTTGGCCAGCTTGGGCGGGATCACCGCCATGCAATAGGGATTCTGGTCGCCGACCCGTTCCCAATATTTCTGGTGATAATCCTCGGCCGGATACCAGGGGGCGTCCGCCTCGATCGCGGTCACGACCGGATCGACCTGGTCCACCTGCGCCCGCGCGATGCCGGCCAGCGCCTCGGCCTGCTGCTCGGCCGAATGGGGGAAGATCGCCGAGCGATACTGCGTCCCGATGTCGTTGCCCTGGCGGTTCAGCGTCGTCGGATTGTGGGTGGCGAAGAAGATGTCGAGCAGGTCGGCATAGCTGATGACGGCCGGGTCGAAGGCGATACGGATCGCTTCGGCATGGCCGGTATTGCCGGTGCAGACCTCCTCATAGGTCGGATCGACCTTGGTCCCGCCGATATAGCCGCTCTGGACCGATTCCACGCCCTTGAGCGTCTGGTAGACTGCTTCCGTACACCAGAAGCAGCCACCGGCCAGCGTTGCGATTTCCTGCGCCATATATCGATAATCCTTATCCAGCTTTGGCGCGCTAGATAGGAGCAATCAGGCCGCGGTTCCAGTCTGCGCCGCATTCTGCGCCATCGCCTGTTCGGCCTTGGCCCGTTCTTCGGCGACCAGTTCCTTGCGCGACAGCTTGCCGACCAGAGTCTTGGGCAAGCTGGCCCGCACCTCGACCTCGCAGACCCGCTCATGCTTGCCCAGTTGCGGATTGAGCCAGTCCTTGAGGCCCGGCCCGTCGATGGTCGCGCCTTCGTTCAGGGTCACGAACGCCTTGGGCTGCTCGCCGCGATAGCGATCGGGCACGCCGATCACCAGCGCCTCCTTCACCGATTCATGATGATAGAGGACCGATTCCACCTGGCTCGGGAACACCTTGAAGCCGCCGACGGCGATCATGTCCTTGAGCCGGTCGACGATCCGCACATAGCCGTCGTCATCGACCTCGCCAACGTCCCCGGTGCGCAGGAACTCGCCCACGAACACCTGCGCGTCCGCGTCCGGCCGGTTCCAATAGCCCTTCATGATCTGCGGACCAGCAAACATCAGTTCGCCCGGCTCGCCTTCTGGCGGGGGCTGGGTCGGATCCTCGCGGCTGACGATCTTGACGTGGGTGCCCGGCACGGGCTGGCCGACGGTGCCGGTCTTGTTCAGCCCCTCATAGGGATTGGCGCAGACGATCGGGCTGGTTTCGGTGAGGCCATAGCCTTCGATCAGGCGCGCACCGGTCACCGCCTCGAACTTCTGCTTCACCTCCATCGGCAGCGGCGCGCCGCCCGAAATGCAGGTGCGCAGCGACGAGAAATCGATGTTCGGCAGGGCCGGATGATCAAGCAGCGCCTGATACATGGTCGGCACGCCGGGCAGCGACGTCGCCTTGGTCCGCTGCACCGCCGAAAGCACCTGCACCGCCTCGAACCGGGGCAGCATCACCATCTCGCCACCATTCATCACGGTCCGGTTCAGCGTGCAGGTATTGGCGAAGACGTGGAAGAAGGGCAGCACCGCGATGATGCGGTCGTCGCCCTCGCCCGCATGCGGGTCGATCCCCTGCGCCTGGCGCGCATTGGCGGTCAGATTCTGGTGGGTCAGCATCGCGCCCTTGGGCGTCCCAGTGGTGCCGCCGGTATATTGCAGCAGCGCGACGTCGTTGACCGGATCGATGTCGGCCACGATGCATTCGCCGGAATTGGCGATCATCCGGTCGTAGCGGATGACGCGCGGATCATGCGGCAGCGGCGTCGTCTCGCCGCGCTTGAACAGGCGGAAGAGGATGCTCTTGGCAGTCGGCAGCACCTCGGCGATCGAACCGACAACCAGCTTTTCGAGGCTGCTATTGTCCAGCACCTTGAGCGCGGTCGGCAGCAGTGCCTTGGCCGACAAAGTGAACAGGATCTTGGTGCCGCTATCCTCGACCTGATGCTCCAGTTCGGCGGCGGTGTAGAGGGGGGAGAAGTTGACGACGATCGCGCCGGCCAGCAGCGCGCCATAATAGGCCGCGACATAATGGGGGGTGTTGGGCAGGTAGAGACCGACCCGATCCCCCTTCTTCACGCCCATGGCCTGCAATCCGCAGGCGATGCGCCTGATGTCGTCCATCATCGCGCCATAGCTGAACTTGCGCCCCATGAAGTCGATCATGTGGGCCTGCGGGTGGGCGGTGGCGCTCTGCGTTACCATGTCCCCCATCGACATCGGCGGGAACGTCTGCTCCCACGGCGTAGGGTGCTGATAATGCTCGCGCCAGATCTTTTCTCTGCTCTCCATTTACAGAAGTGTAAGTGGCCCGAGCGCTTTACGCAAGCGTCAACCTGTGTTTGGATTGTAGCAAAAAGGCCGCGCCGGAAAGCCGGCGCGGCCCTTGAAAATGCTGCATTGCAGCGGGTCGGAAAGAGCGTCGGATGACGCTACGTCTTCAGACCTCGCCCTTGTTGCTGCTGAACGGATCGAGGATGGTCGCGGCGCCCGAAATCAGCTCGGACTCGCTCTTGAGCGCCTGCTCGATGCGGCGCGCATTATCCTCGCGCTCGCGGCGCAGTTCCTCGATCAGCGCCTCGCGATCGCCATCCAGACGCGAATCGGTCGGCATCTCGATGCCGGCCTTCTTCGCCGCCTTGCTGACCAGCGCATCCAGTTCGCGCTGCGAGCACAGGCCCAGCGTCACCGGATCCTTGGGCGTGATGTTGGAGATGTTCCAGTGGCTGCGATCGCGGATCGCGGCGATGGTGGTGCGGGTGGTGCCGATCAGCTTGCCGATCGCGCCGTCCGAAATCTCCGGATGGTTGCGCAGGATCCAGGCGATGCCATCGGGCTTGTCCTGGCGCTTGCTGACCGGGGTGTAGCGCGGCCCCTTGGTGCGGCGGACCGGCTCGGGGCCCTTGAGCATCTTGAGCTTGTAGTCGGGATTGCTCTCGCCCTTGTGGATTTCATCCATGGTGATTTCATGGGCGCGCACCGGATCGCGACCGGTATATTTGATGCCGGCGGTGTCATCGGCGATGGCCTGGACTTCCAGGATGTGGAGCCCGCAAAATTCCGCGATCTGGTCAAAGCTCAGAGCGCTATTGTCGACCAGCCAGCTGGCGGTCGCATGGGGCATGAGGGGCTGGGACACGGGGTCTTCTCCGGCTCTAAAAACGATAAGGGCCGCCCAAGCAGGGCGGCCACGACATGTCAGGGATAGAGCATCGCGGGGCGTGCGGCAAGGAAAAGCGTCAGGCGGCGCTGTCCATCACCACCGGATCGATCGGATGCAATCCGGCCAGGAATTCCTGCGCGCTGCGTTCCCAGCTAAAGCTGCGGCCATAGGCGGCACAGGCAGCCCGATCGCACAGCAGCGCGGCGGCGATGGCATCCTCCAGCCGCTCGGACATGGCACCGGTTTCCGGCGTGACGATATCGATCGGCCCGGTGACCGGATAGGCCGCGACCGGCGTGCCGGCGGCCAGCGCCTCGATCATCACCAGCCCGAACGTGTCGGTGCGGCTGGGGAAGACGAACACGTCGGCGCCGGCATAGATCGCCGCCAGATCGGCGCCGAACTGCGCGCCCAGGAAACGGGCATCGGGATAGGCCCGCTCCAGCGCCCCGCGCGCCGGGCCGTCGCCGACGATCAGCTTGGTTCCGGGATGCTCGCTCGCCAGAAAGGCTTCCAGATTCTTCTCGACCGCGACCCGGCCGACATAGAGCTGGATCGGGCGCGGCAGGTCCGCCAGCAGGGCCGAGGGGGCGACATCCCCGGCAAAGGTCTTGAGGTCCACGCCCCTGCCCCATTTGCGGACATTGGCGACGCCATGGGCGCGTAACTGATGCCGCACCGACCGGGTCGACACCAGCACCGCCTGCGCCGGACCATGGAACCAGCGAATATAGCGCCAGAACCAGGCCGCCGGCAGGCCGGTGCGCTGCGACACATAATCGGGGAAATGGGTGTGATAGGCAGTGGTGAAGGGCACGTTGCCGCGCAGGCACCAGCGCCGGGCGGCAAAGCAGAGCGGCCCTTCGGTCGCCAGATGGACGGCATCGGGACGGAAGGCGGCGATCGCCTGCCCCACCACGCCCGATCGCACCAGCGCCAGCCGGATTTCCGGATAGGTCGGACAGGGAATGGAGCCGTAGAGATCGGGCGAGATCACCTTCACCTCATGGCCCATATTCTCCAGTTCGGCCTGGATCGTCTGCAGCGTGCGCACCACGCCATTGACCTGCGGCGTCCAGGCGTCGGTGACGATCGCGATCCGCATGGCCCGTCTCCGCGTCAGGCCGCCATCAGCGCCGGCGTCTTTTCGCCGCGCTTGGCGATCTCGTCGGCCCAGTGCAGCACCTCCATCGCGCCGCTGGCATGTTCGACCAGCGCGGTGCAGCCCTCCACCCAGTCGCCATCATTATAATATTCGATGCCCTCGATCTCGCGCATCTCGGCATTGTGGATATGGCCGCACACCACGCCGTCGACGCCGCGCGCGCCGGCTTCATGCGCCACCACTTCCTCGAAGCGGGAGATGAAGGACACGGCATTCTTGACCTTGTGCTTGGCCATCTTGGACAGTGACCAATAGGGCAGGCCCATGCGCTGGCGCACCGCGTTGACCACCACGTTGAGGCGCATCAGGGTGGTGTATGCCGCGTCCCCCACGAAGGCGAGCCAGCGATGCGCCAGCATGATCGTGTCGAACTCGTCGCCATGCAGCACCAGCAGCTTGCGCCCGTCGGCGGTCTCGTGGATCGCCTTGCGACGGATTTCGACCCCGCCGAAATTCATGCCGGTGAACTGGCGGAACATCTCGTCATGATTGCCGGGGATATAGACGACACGGGTGCCGCGCTTGGCCCGCTTCATGATCCGCCACAGCACGTCATTATGCGCGGCCGGCCAGTAGAAGCGCTTCTTGAGCCGCCAGCCGTCGATGATGTCGCCGACCAGATAGATGGTGTCGCTGTCGACGCTGTCCAGGAAATCGATCAGCATCGTGGCGTTGCAGCCGCGCGTGCCCAGATGGATGTCGGAAATCCAGATGGTGCGATAGCGGCGACGCGCGCCTTCCCGCTCGGGGATGTGGAAGCGGTCGTCAGCCCCCTCTTCCAGTTCGCTCAGGAAGGGCAAGCGCGTGATGGCGTCCATGTCTACGTCCTCAAGGGCTGTTGTCCTTGAGGCCGAATCCTTAGCGCCGCTCTGTTACAACTCCGCACCGAATATGACGGAAATGCTACGACCTTCGACCATCCAATGCAGGGTGCCAAGTGACTTTCCCTCCCCAATGCCGCGCGAACTCAGTAGCTCGCTGCCGCAATTCAGGAGTGGCGTCTAAAAGGAAAAATGCTCGCGCAGTTCCCACTGCCGACCTGAGCGCATCAACCTTAAAACCCAATTCCGCGAGGCGCTCACCCCAGTGCATCAACTCCACGATGTTGCCGCCTGGCATCCTTGTATGATGGTGATAGACCACAATGGTCCGACCATCTCGTTGCAACGCCTTTAATTCTGCCAAAGCCACACTTTTACCGGCCTTGGCAGATCCGACACTATAGGTCGCTGGTTCAAGGCCGTTGTCGGGATCTACAAATATAAGATCGCAACCATCCACAAACTCGGCGGCTCGCGCGAACCAAGATGCTCGCAAGGCGCGTCTGGATTTTGCATCGCCAGCAGGAAGCATCGCGTTGTGATAGACAGCACCGTCAATCAGTCCGGCCCGCTCCAAAGCATCCACACTACGATCGTTGCGCTGAACAATAAGATTCAACTTATCAAACAACACCGGATCAATGGCGCGCCATATCTGTGGTCGATCCAAATAGGCTATGTGCTTACCATCCGCATTATGGGCTTCATCAGGGTATAGCCACCACAGAACACCCAGTTTCAACCCTGGCGCCAATCGACGCAACATCGACAGCTTCACATAATCGCCGACGTCAGCGGCATAACGGTTCTGCACTAAACTATCCTCACACCGTCAGCACGATCTTCCCGAAATGTTCGCCCGCATCCATGCGGGCATGGGCCTTGGCCGCGTCGGCGAGGGCAAAGCGCTGGTCCATCGCCGGGCGCAGCTTGCCCTGCTCGACGAAGGGCCAGACGGTGCGCATGATCTCATCCGCGACCAGGCTCTTGAAGCCCGAGGAGCGCGGCCGCAGGGTCGATCCGGTCAGGGTCAGGCGCCTGGACATCACCGTCGGCAGGAAGATGCTGGTCTTGGCCCCGCCCAGCACCGCGATCGACACATGGCGGCCATCTTCGGCCATGCATTCGATGTTGCGCGGGACATAGTCGCCGCCGACCATGTCGAGCACCGCCTGCACCCCCTGCCCGCCGGTGATGCGCTTCACCTCGGCGACATAGTCCTGGCTCTTGTAATTGATCGCATGGGAAGCGCCCCATTCGAGCGCCTGCGCGCATTTGTCGTCGCTGCCGCAGGTAACGATGATCTCTATGTC
The DNA here is from genome assembly GCF_034424525.1 of Sphingobium yanoikuyae. NCBI lineage: Bacteria > Pseudomonadati > Pseudomonadota > Alphaproteobacteria > Sphingomonadales > Sphingobiaceae > Sphingobium > Sphingobium yanoikuyae. The sequence continues at coordinate 805,279 of NZ_CP139979.1, read as the reverse complement.
GAACAGGCGGCAGAGCGAGATCGCCATGGTGCCGATGCCGCTGGTGCCGCCATGGACCAGCACCCGGTCGCCGCCGACCACATAGGCGCGCTCGAACAGGTTGGTCCACACGGTGAACAGGGTTTCGGGCAGCGCCGCCGCCTCGACCAGGTCATAGTCCGCGGGCACCGGCAGGCACTGGCCGGCCGGCGCAATCGCATATTCGGCATAGCCCCCGCCCGGCAGCAGCGCGCAGACGCGCTGGCCGACCAGCATGTCGGCGGACCGGCCGGCGGCGACGATCGTGCCCGCCACTTCGAGTCCGGGAATGTCGGATGCGCCGGGCGGCGGCGGATATTTGCCCTGCCGCTGCAGCACGTCGGGCCGGTTGACGCCGGCGGCGGCGACGCGGATCAGCACTTCATCCTCGCCGGGCACCGGCACCGGCCGCTGTTCGGGCACCAGGGCGTCGGGACCGCCCGGCACCGGGATGCCGATGGCCGTCATCTGCGATGGAATCGTGAAACTGTCGAGGATCATATGTGCCCCCCCGGGCCAGAGATATTGCGCCGCACCCAAAATCGACGGACGGAGCTTCGCTTCTTATTGACAGACTAGCCTACAGGGTCAACATTACCCTTTATGGACATGGACAATGATCTGCCGAGAAAGGCCGATGATCCGCTGGCCCAACTGCTCCGACAGGATCTGGGTCCCCTGTCCGTTGCGGAACTGGAAGCGCGCATCAGGGCGCTGGAAACCGAAATCACCCGCACTCGAACAAAAATTGAAAGCGCCGTTAACCATAAGGCAACTGCCGAGGCGTTATTCAAGCGATGAACCCGCGCCTCGCCCCTGACGGCCCGACCAAGGGCTCCACCGGGCATGGGCAGTCTGGCAATTCCGGCGGTCAGGGCCTCTCCCTTGAACCGTCGTCGAGCAATGCCGACATAAGGTTCAAGTCAGCCCCTAACCGGGGCCAGGAGTAGAAAAGACATGCCATCTTTCGCAGCCGCCCTTGAAACCACCCTGCACAATGCGCTGACCCATGCGTCCGAGCGCAAGCATGAATATGCGACGCTGGAGCATCTGCTTCTCGCGCTGATCGACGATGAACATGCGTCGAAGGTGATGCAGGCGTGCGGCGTGGAACTGGGCGAACTGGCCGATGCCGTCACCCAGTATCTCGACACCGAACTTGACAGCCTGAAGGTGGAGGGCGCCAGCGACCCCTCGCCCACCAGCGGCTTCCAGCGCGTCGTCCAGCGCGCCATCCTCCATGTCCAGTCGTCCGGCAAGGATGAGGTGACGGGCGCCAATGTCCTCGTCGCGCTCTTTTCCGAACGCGAATCCTATGCCGTCTATTTCCTGCAGCAGCAGGACATGAGCCGCCTCGATGCCGTCAGCTACATCAGCCACGGCGTCGGCAAGGGCACGCCCACGCCCGAGCGTCAGGAGACCAAGGGGGCAGCCGAGGAGGAAAAGAAGGTGCAGGACGGCAAGGGCAAGAAGGACAGTGCCTTGGAGCAGTTCACCGTCAACCTCAACGAGAAGGCGGAACGCGGCAAGGTCGATCCGCTGATCGGCCGGTCGTCGGAAGTCGACCGCACCATCCAGATCCTGTGCCGCCGTTCGAAGAACAACCCGCTTTATGTCGGTGATCCGGGCGTCGGCAAGACCGCGATCGCGGAAGGCCTGGCGCGCAAGATCGTCGAGGGCGAAGTGCCCGACGTGCTCAAGGAAGCGGTAATCTACTCGCTCGACATGGGCGCGCTGCTGGCCGGCACCCGCTATCGCGGCGACTTTGAAGAGCGGCTGAAGGCGGTCGTCACCGAACTGGAGAAGATGCCGCATGCGGTCCTCTTCATCGACGAGATCCACACCGTCATCGGTGCCGGCGCGACCAGCGGCGGCGCGATGGACGCCTCGAACCTGCTGAAACCGGCCCTGTCGGGCGGCACGATCCGCTGCATCGGGTCGACCACCTACAAGGAATTCCGCAACCATTTCGAGAAGGACCGCGCGCTGCTGCGCCGGTTCCAGAAGATCGACGTGAACGAGCCGTCGGTCGAGGATACGATCAAGATCCTGACCGGCCTGCGCACCGCGTTCGAGGAGCATCATCACGTCAAATATACGCCGGACGCGATCAAGGCGGCGGTCGAGCTGTCGGCCCGCTACATCAACGACCGCAAGCTGCCCGACAAGGCGATCGACGTGATCGACGAAGTCGGCGCGATGCAGATGCTGGTGGTGCCCTCCAAGCGCAAGAAGACGATCACCCCCAAGGAGATCGAGGCGGTCATCGCCACCATGGCGCGCATCCCGCCCAAGACCGTGTCGTCGGACGACAAGAGCGTGCTGGAATCGCTGACCACCGATTTGAAGCGCGTCGTCTTCGGCCAGGATCAGGCGATCGAGGTGCTGTCCTCCGCGATCAAGCTGTCGCGTGCCGGCCTGCGCGATCCCGACAAGCCGATCGGCAACTATCTCTTCTCCGGTCCCACGGGCGTCGGCAAGACGGAGGTGGCACGCCAGCTCGCGACCCTGCTCGGCATCCCGCTGCAGCGGTTCGACATGTCGGAATATATGGAACGCCATTCGGTCAGCCGCCTGATCGGTGCCCCTCCGGGCTATGTCGGCTATGACCAGGGTGGCCTGCTGACCGATGCCGTCGACCAGCAGCCGCACAGCGTCCTGCTGCTCGACGAGATCGAGAAGGCGCATCCCGACCTGTTCAACATCCTGTTGCAGGTGATGGACAATGGCCGCCTGACCGATCACCACGGCAAGACCGTCGATTTCCGCAACACCATCCTCATCATGACCACCAATGCCGGTGCGTCGGACATGGCGAAGGAATCGATCGGTTTCGGCGAACTGACCCGCGAGGATGTGCAGGAAGACGCGGTGAAGAAGCTCTTCACCCCCGAATTCCGCAACCGCCTCGATGCGATCGTGCCGTTCGGCTATCTGCCGCCGGAAATCGTCGCCCGCGTCATCGACAAGTTCGTGCTGCAACTGGAACTGCAACTGGCCGATCGCGACGTCCACATCACCCTGGACGAGGACGCCAAGGCCTGGCTCACCAAGAAGGGCTATGACAAGCTCTATGGTGCCCGCCCGATGGGCCGCCTGATGCAGGAAAAGATCAAGCAGCCGCTGGCCGAGGAACTGCTGTTCGGCAAGCTGGTCCATGGCGGCGAAGTCCATGTCCATATGAAGGATGAGGCCCTGGCCTTCCAGATCACCCCCGCCGCGCCCAAGAAGGGCGGCAAGAAGGGCGGCAAGGCCAAGGCGCCGGAAGGCACGAAATAAGCGGCTTCACAAACCCATGGGAAAGGCGGCTCGAGAGGGCCGCCTTTTTTTATTCCTCCCCGGCACGGGGAGGGGGACCGTACGCAGCACGGTGTGAAGGGGCACGCGCCACAAAGAGCCGCATCCCCGCGCCGTTACTCCCCCCTCTTTTGCCGTCATTGCCGCACAGGCGGCTAGCCCTCATCCACTATCTCCGTGCCTCCGCGGCTCCGCGCGAAAATGAATCACGCGGAGCCGCGGAGAAGAAAAGGGAAGGCCAACTTGGGTGAGTTTGAGACGGTCTGCTTTTGGAGAGATGACAAGCGATAGCCGACGATGCGCGGAAAAGTCGTTCGGCAATAATCACTTTGTTGCGGACATCGGCAACTCAAGTGTATCAAAATGCACATGTGCCGATATCGCTTAGCCCGTTTCATTTCGTTCATATTGAGCATCGCTGCGCTTTTTTTCTATGCGCCTTTTATATCAAAGGCGTTTGAAGAGATTGGCTTTTTGCGCTTCTTGCCGATTGGGATATGCCTCATTGTCGGTTTCGTCTTTACGCTGAGATGGATTGAAGACAGCATTGAGGGGAAGCGAAATGCGTCACGAGAGGTGCATAACTCGAATTTTCCTGTGCCCTCAGTGCGCGCCTCTGGGTGGGGCGATACCCTGATCGCATCTGAGACATCTATTGATGAAGCCTTTGAAACCACAAAGGGACGTAGGGACGGCATCATTGGTGTGGTCGATGAGGATCGCAATCAACTTATCCTTCAATGGAACAAGAAGGGTTGGGGTATAGAGTTAATTCCCAACGGAGAGCGCGTTCGCAAAATCGCTGTTAAGACTAATAATAAATTTTCGGGCAAAGAGATAGGGGTTACTGGTTTTCTTGGGGCTATTTTCAAAAGCCCTTCTGGAGATTCATTTGACCATCAAACGGCGCAGGATGTCGTCCGATCTTTTTTTGGATGGGGCAAAATGCCGCACAATATCGCGTGGTCCACTGTAATATATAATTAAATATTTCTAGGCGCTGCTGTGATCGGCGGACGTCCGCTCTCCAACAGATTTCGCCATTCAGCCTTCTTCGTGCCTCTTGAATGAATGGCCGGTTTCAAGGATCAGGATTATCTGACGGAACGGCCAAAAATGGTCGTTACTTGCCAGTCACAGCCACCGTCATCCTGACGGAAGTCAGGATCCATTCTGCGCTACGGCGGATGGGGAGCGCTGAATGGATCCCGGATCAAGTCCGGGATGACGAAGATGGTGAAGGTAGCTTCTGGTCGTCAGCCGTCAAAGCCCGGCATCGTCGCTCGCGATGACGGGGGTGGTCGCTTCCAGACCATCCTCCCCTGCAAGGTTCGGCAGAGTCGCGTGCCTCTGCCGAACCTTGCAGGGAGGAATTCACAGCCGCTTCTGGTCGTTAGCACCCTCCCCCTAAACCCACATGCCCTTGCCTGCGTAAGCATTGCATGACACCCATGCCATCATGCAGCCCCACACGCAGTCCATCCTCCTCCTCCACGGCTTTGGCGGCCATCAGGTGCAGACCGCGCTGCTTGCCCGGCGGCTGCGCGGGGCGGGGTATGACGTCGCCAATATCGGCTATCCCAGCTGGCGCTGGCCGCTGCCCCGCGTCATCGATCATCTCCACGCCCGCATCATCGCCTCCCCGGCTTATGACGCCTCCACCGTCCATTGCGTCGGCCATTCGATGGGCGGCCTCATGCTGCGCGCCTGGCTCGCGCGCCATCGTCCCGACCATCTGGGCCGCGTCGTCATGCTCGGCACGCCCAATGGGGGCAGCGAGATTGCCGACCTTCTCTACCGCCTGCGCCTCCATCCGCTGATCCTGAACCAGGCCGGCGCGCTGCTACGCACTCGCCGCGATGCGATCACGCTGGCGGCGCTGGGTGAGGTCGACTATTCGCTCGGCATCATCGCGGGCGACCGGCCGATGAATGGCCTGCTCCCCAGCCGCATCTTCCGCGCGCCCAATGACGGCAAGGTCAGCGTCGCCGCCACCCATTGTCCGGGCGAAAGCGACCATATCACCCTGCCCGTCGCCCACACCGCGATGATCTACACCCGCCCCGTCGCCGATCAAGTCGTGCATTTCCTGCGCCATGGGCAGTTCGCGCGCACTTAGCCCCCCTCTCCCCGCCCACCGCAAATTCTGCTAAGCCGACTCCAGAACAGAAAGGTCGCATGTCTTCCACGCTTTCATAGGGGAATGCATGTCCACTTCGCTTCATCTGCGGTCCGCCGCGCCACGCGCCGCGCTGCTCAGCTTCAGCTTCGTCCTTCTCGCCACGCCCGGCGCCAGCCAGCAGGCCGGCGGACCGATCGCCCGCTATTCGATGGATGCCGGCACCATGTCCGGCATGGCCGCGATGGCTGGGGGCGGTGGCATGGGCGGGGCCATGTCGATGATGATGGGCGGCGGCAACCAGCCTATCCATGAACTGGTGCTGCGCCTGGGATCGACCCAGGCCGCCAGCGGTTCGCCGGCAGCCGAGCATTATATGCCCGCCGGCGCCCGGCTGGGCGCCTCCGTCCCGCTGGTCACGCCCAAGGTCACGCCGAGCGACGAGCCGGCGCTGCCCGGCGAGAAGCCCAAGGGGCGGCTGCTCATCTATTGGGGATGCGGCGCGACCGCCGGGCCGAACCAGCCGGTGGTGATCGATTTCGCCAAGGTCGCGCGCGGCCAGTTTCCGCCCGGCCTCTACATGACCGGCGCGGCGATCCCGCAGGAATGGCAGGTCCGCTTCACCAACAGCAAGACCTATGGCGAATGGCCCAATGGCCAGACGCGCAAGACGCTGTCGGGCAATTCCTCGCTAATCGGCGACCATCGCATCGCCGGCAATTATTCGCCTGAGATCAAGTTCGCGCTGAACCAGGACTTCATGCCGCCGATCACGGGCCGCGCCAGCCCGGCCGCGGGCGGCGCCACCCAGTTGAGCTGGAACGCGGTGCCCAATGCGACTGGCTATTATGCCTGGGTGTTCGCGGCCAAGCAGGGCGGCGACATGGTGTGGTGGGCCTCCTCGGCCAGTCAGGCCTTTGGCGGGCCGGTGTGGGACTGGCTCTCCCCCGGTGCCGTGCGCAAGCTGATCGGCGACAAGATCGTCATGCCGCCCAGCCAGACCAGTTGCACCGTGCCGTCACAGGTGGTGCAGTCGGGCGGCGAGATGCTGATGGGCAGCCTTTACGCCTATGGCCCGGAAGCCAATTTCGCCTATCCGCCGCGCCCGGCCGATCCCAAGATCGCCTGGAAACCGGAATGGATCGCCCGCGTGCGCTATCGCTCCAACACCATGTGGATGCTCAATGGCCCGGACATGGGATCGATGATGAGCCAGGGCAGTGACGACAGTGCCGACGCCTCGGGCGACAATCCGCCACCCAAGAAGAAGAAATGCAAGGGCGGCCTTGGCGGCATGCTGGCCGGCGCGATGGGCGCGGGCTGCTGAAGCGACAGCCGGGGCGCGACACCACACGTCGCGCCCCGGCCACGAGTTGCACTTGAAACGAAAGGAAAATCCGGCAAGTCTCGCGCCATTCTTCCGTTTCGAGGTTTTCATGCGACACAAGCTATTGGCCGCGCTGCTGCTCGACGCCGCCCTCTCCCCCCTGCCGCTCGCCGCCCAGTCGGCCGCCCCGTCGTCCAGGTTCGAGGGCCGCGACATCTTTGCGCTGCAGGTCGCCACCGATCCGCAGATCAGCCCCGACGGCAAGAGCGTCGCCTATGTCCGCCGCCAGGGCGACATCATGACCGACCGGCAAAAGGGCGCGATCTGGCTGGTCGACACCGCCACCGGCGCGCAGCGCCCGCTGGTCACCGACGCCAGCCAGCCGCGCTGGTCGCCCGATGGCAAGCGCATCGCCTATATCGCCGCCGATGCGGGCAAGCCGCAATTGTTCGTGCGCTGGCTCGACACCGGCGCCACCGTGCGCGTCACCACCCTGCCCGACGGCCCGCAGTCGGTCACCTGGTCGCCCGACGGCAAGTCCCTCGCCTATATCATGCGTGTGCCCGCCGACCCGATGAAGCTGGGCAAGGCGCCCGACAAGCCGGAGGGCGCCGAATGGGCCAAGCCGCTGGAGGTGATCGACCGGGTCGATTATCGCAATGATGGCGGCGGCTATGTCCAGGCCGGCTATGACCATATCTTCCTGGTGGCGGCCGATGGCGGCCCGGCGCGGCAGCTGAGCTTTGGCGACTATCAGGATGGCGGCCCGTTGAGTTGGACGCCCGACGGCCGCGCCATATTGTTCAGCGCGGTGCGCAAGCCCGACTGGCAGCAGAAGATATTCGATCCGGAAATCTATGCGCTCGACATCGCTTCGGGTGCGATCAGCCCGCTCACCAGCCGCGAAGGCCCGGATGTCGCGCCGGTCGTCTCGCCGGACGGCAGCAAGATCGCCTATCTCGGCTATGACGACAAGCGCCTGTCCTACCAGAACACCTATCTCTACGTCATGAACCGCGACGGCAGCGGCGCCCATGCGATCACCGCCGATTTCGACCGCAGCATCGACCGCGCTTACTGGGCGGCGGACGGCAAGTCGCTCTACGCCCAATATGACGAGCGCGGCGTCAACCGCCTCGCCCGCATCAGCCTCGACGGCCATGTCACCGAACTGGCGAGCGGCCTTACCGGCACGGCGTTCGACCGCCCCTATAGCGGCGGCGATTTCAGCGTGGCGGCCAATGGCACGCTCGCCTTCACCAGCGGATCGGCGTTGCGCCCGGCCGACCTTTCGATCAGCAGCGGTGGCAAGAGCCGCCAGCTCACGCGCCTCAACGAGGATTTCCTGAGCCACAAGGCGCTGGGCCAGGTCAAGGAACTGGCCGTCACCGCGCCCGACGGCCGGACCGTGCCGGCCTGGCTCGTCACCCCGCCCGGCTATCAGCCCGGCACCCGCGTGCCGCTGCTGCTGGAAATCCATGGTGGTCCGCACACCGCCTATGGCCCGCATTTCTCTACCGACGACCAGCTTTATGCCGCAGCCGGCTACGCCGTGCTCTACACCAATCCGCGCGGCTCCACCTCCTATGGCGAGGAGTTCGCCCAGCTGATCCATCATAAATATCCCGGCGACGACTATGGCGACCTGATGGCCGCGGTCGATGCCGCGATCGCTGCGGGCGTGGCCGATCCGGACAATCTGTTCGTCACCGGCGGTTCGGGCGGCGGCGTGCTCACCACCTGGATCATCGGCAAGACCGACCGGTTCAAGGGTGCCGCCACGCAGAAGCCGGTGATCAACTGGATCAGCGAGGCGCTGACCATGGACAATACCCTCTTCACCTCGCGCTACTGGTTCCCCAACAAGCCCTGGGAAGATCCGATGGGCTATTGGAACCGCTCGCCGCTCAGCCTGGTTGGCAACGTCAAGACGCCGACCCTGGTGGTCGTGGGCAGCGAGGATTATCGCACCCCGGTCAGCGAAGCGGAGCAATATTATGGCGCGCTGCAGATACGGGGCGTGCCGACCGCGCTGGTGAAAGTGCCGGGCGCCAGCCATGGCGGCATCGCTGCCCGCCCGTCGCAATCGGCGGCCAAGGCGGCGGCGATCATCGCCTGGTTCGATCGCTATCGCGACAAGCCTGCGGCGGCCACCGCACCGGCCCAATGATCCGGCTGGCCGGAGCATATTGTTCATGATATGTTCTGGCCACTTTCCAAGGAGGATGCACAATGGCGGACCCGGTTCTTCTCTACACCAATCCCATGTCGCGCGGGCAGATCGCCCGATGGATGCTGGAGGAGGTCGGCACGCCCTATGAGGCGGTGATCCTGGATTATGCCGGCGGCATGAAGACCGCCGACTATCGCGCGATCAACCCGATGGGCAAGGTGCCGGCGATCGTTCATGGCGGCAAGGTGGTGACCGAATGCGCCGCCATCTGCGCCTATCTGGCCGATGCCTTCCCCGCCGCCGGCCTGGCGCCGGCGACCGATGACCGGGCTGATTATTATCGCTGGCTCTTCTTCGCTGCCGGTCCGGTGGAGGCCGCCGTCACCAACAAGGCGATGGGCTTCGTCCTGCCCGAAGGACGCGAGCGCAGCGCGGGCTATGGCTCGCTCGACGACACGCTCGACACGCTGGAAACGGCGGTCACCGGCCGCAGCTGGATCTGCGGCGGCACCTTCACCGCAGCGGACGTCTATGTCGGCGCGCAGATCGACTGGGGGCTCACCTTCGGCACCATCCCCAGCCGCCCGGCATTCGAGGCCTATGCTGCCCGGTTGCGCGAACGCCCAGCCTATAAGAGGCAGAAGGAGATCGACAACGCCCTGATCGCCGAGATGCAGAAACAGGGCTGAGCCTGCCCCTTCCCAACAAAGCAAAAGGCCCGGCGGAGATGTCCGCCGGGCCTTTTTCCTGTCTTCGTTCCGTTCGCTGGAAATCAGCGGCGATCGCCCATGAAGCGCAGCAGGAACATGAACATGTTGATGAAGTCTAGATAGAGGTTCAGCGCCCCCATCACCGCCGACTTGCCCATCATGTCGGTGCCGGCGACATAGGCATAGATGCTCTTGATCTTCTGCGTGTCATAGGCGGTGAGGCCCGCGAACAGCAGCACGCCGACGAAGCTGATCGCCCAACCCAGCCCATCGGACTTGAGGAACACATTGATCAGCGATGCGACGAACAGCCCAACAAGGCCCATGATCAGGAAGGTGCCGAAGCCCGACAGATCCTTCTTGGTGGTGTAGCCGTACAGGCTGAGGCCGGCGAAAGCCGCCGACGTCGCGAAGAAGGTCTGTGCGATCGACATATCGGTATAGACTAGGAAAATCCAAGAAATGGACATCCCCATGACCACGGCAAAAGCCCAAAACAGCGCCTGCGTCGCCACCGTCGAAAGTCGATTGATGCCAAAGCTCAGCACCAGCACAAAGGCCAGCGGCGCGAACATCAGCCCATAGGCCAACAGTCGCGATCCACCAAAGACCTGCGCGGCCAGCGATGTCTCGCCACCGGCAGAGAACAGCATCGCGACGACACCGGTCAGCAGCACGCCGCTCGCCATATAATTATAGACCGACAGCATATATTTGCGCAGCCCGGCATCGAACGCCTCGCTGCGCGCGGCGCTGGCATTGCCAAAGCCTGCGATATCGGAACGGGGGTCGGACCAATTGGCCATGGGTAAAATCTCCTTGGACGGCCTTTCTCGGCCGATCGTCATAGTATCGGCGCTAACGCCTCTCAGTTCAAGTGAAAGCCGAAGGCTAACAGCGATGTCATGCCTGAAGGCTACGCTAAAAGATCATGTCAAATTGACTTGCGCGAAGGCTCGGACCGGGAATGTGCCCATGCCGACGATCTTGGGCGGCACCGCGGTGAAGGCGAAGCCGGCATCCGGCAGCATGGCCAGATTGGTCATATGTTCGCAGATCAGCACGCCCGCCCCCAACAGCTCGCGATGGACCGGGCGGCCGGTGCCGGGCCGCGTATCGTCGATATTATGGCTGTCGATGCCGACCAGCCGGGCGCCGCGCGCCACCAGCATCTGCGCCGCCGCTGCGGTCAGGAAGGGGTGATCCTCATAATAGGCGGGCGTGCGCCAGTGCCGGTCCCAACCGGTGTGGACCAGCACCGCGCGGTCGGCGACATCGATCCCATCCAGATCGGCGGCGTCGGTCGCCAGGCCCACGGCCTCGAACGGCCTGCGCACCACGATCGCCGGCAGGCTGGCCAGCCGGTCGAGGTCGAGCATGGAGAGATCATCGCCCTCCTCGAAGCGGTGGAAGGGCGCGTCGAGATAGGTGCCGGTGTTTGACACCATGTCGATCCGCCCCATCTGGAAGGCGCTGCCATCGGCATAGTTGGCGCGCGACTGTTCGCGGGTCCAGTAATCGCAGATATGCGGCGCGGCGACGCCCTTATAGGTGGTCATGCCATGTTCGATGGCGTGGCTGAGATCGATGAAACGGGTCATGACGGGGACATTCTCCGACGGAAGATGCGCCACAGGGTGGAAAAGCCGACGACCGCCCAGATGATGTTGAGCACCATCGAGGGAAAGGCGTCGTGCCACCAGGTGTTGAGGATGAAGAAGGCGGCGCCGACGGCGTTGAGCCACTGGAAGGTCGCCGACCCACCCGACAGCCGCCCGGTCGAGACGCCGACATAGGCGATCAGCACCAATATCGCGCCGGCCCAGCCGATGATCTCCACGAACAGCGCCACCATCCACCCCCAAATGAAAAGGGCTCCCTCCTCACGGAGAGAGCCCTCATTCCTTAGCTCAGCGCGTCAACCGATCAAGAGCATGGTCCGTCGAAGTCGGACATGCTCCTGTTCTTTATTTGCCGCGATTTCCAAGTCGTCAGATGTGCCATCTGACTTGAAATCGCTCAAGCGGCCAGCTTGCGCAGCACATATTGCAGGATGCCGCCGTTGAGGAAATATTCCAGCTCGTTGACGGTATCGATGCGGCAGAGCGCGGTGAAGCTGAAGGTCGAACCGTCGGCGCGGGTGACCTGCACTTCGACATCCTGGCGCGGCTTGAGGTCGGCGACGCCGGTGATGGTGAAGCTGTCATCGCCCTTGAGGCCCAGCGTGTCGCGGGTCTGGCCGTCCTTGAACACCAGGGGCAGCACGCCCATGCCGACCAGGTTCGAGCGATGGATGCGCTCGAAGCTTTCGACGATGACGGCGCGCACGCCGAGCAGGTTGGTGCCCTTGGCCGCCCAGTCGCGCGACGAGCCGGTGCCATATTCCTTGCCACCGATCACGACCAGCGGCGTGCCGTCGGCCTTGTGCTTCATCGCCGCGTCATAGATCGGCATGACTTCGCCCTGATAGCTGGTCATCCCGCCTTCGACGCCGTCGAGCATCAGATTCTTGATGCGGATATTGGCGAAGGTGCCGCGCATCATGACTTCGTGATGGCCACGGCGCGAGCCATAGCTGTTATAGTCGGCCTGGGCGACCTGATGCTCGCTCAGCCACTTGCCCGCGGGCGAGGTCGCCTTGATCGAACCGGCCGGCGAAATATGGTCGGTGGTGATCGAGTCGCCGAAGATCGCCAGCGGCATGGCACCGATGATGTCGGTGACCGGCGCCGGGGTCATGGTCAGCCCCTCGAAATAGGGCGGGTTGGCGACATAGGTCGATCCGGCGCGCCACTTGTAGGTGTCCGACCCGGTCACCTCGATCGCCTGCCAATGGGCGTCGCCCTTGTAGACATTGGCGTAGCGGGCGCGGAACATCTCCCGGTCGACCGCCCCCGCCAGAGTGGTCGCGACCTCGTCATTGGTCGGCCAGATGTCCTTGAGATAGACCGCTTCACCATCCTTGCTCGTGCCGATCGGGGTGGTGATGAAATCCTCGATCACCGTGCCCTTGAGCGCATAGGCGACGACCAGCGGCGGCGAAGCGAGGAAGTTGGCACGCACGTCGGGCGACACGCGGCCTTCGAAGTTGCGGTTGCCCGAGATGACGGCGGCGGCGACCAGGCCATTTTCGTTGATCGCCTTGCTGATCGGCTCGGCCAGCGGCCCCGAATTGCCGATGCAGGTGGTGCAGCCATAGCCGACGAGGTTAAAGCCGATCGCGTCGAGATGTGCCTGAAGGCCCGCCTTTTCCAGATAGTCGGTGACGACCTGGCTACCGGGCGCCAGAGAGGTCTTGACCCAGGGCTTGGGCTTGAGGCCCAGCTCATTCGCCTTCTTTGCGACCAGGCCGGCGGCGATCAGGACATTGGGGTTGGACGTGTTGGTGCAGCTCGTGATCGCGGCAATGGTGACGTCGCCGTCGCCAATGTCATAATCCTTGCCCTCGACCGGAACGCGGGTCTGCGCCTTCTTGTAGGTATTCACCATGTCCGCGTTGAACACGTCATCAACTTCGGGCAGCGCGACGCGGTCCTGCGGGCGCTTGGGACCAGCCAGGCTGGGCACCACGGTGGACAGGTCGAGTTCCAGCGTGTCGGTGAAGATCGGCTCGACCGACGGATCGATCCAGAAGCCCTGCTGCTTGGCATAGGCCTCGACCAGCGCGATATTCTCGTCGCTGCGGCCGGTCAGGCGCATATAGTCCAGCGTCTTGTCGTCGATGCCGAAGAAGCCACAGGTCGCGCCATATTCGGGCGCCATATTGGCCAGCGTCGCGCGGTCGGCGAGCGACAGGGTGGCAAGGCCGGGGCCGAAATATTCGACGAAGCGGCCGACCACGCCGCGCGCGCGCAACATCTGGGTGCAGGTCAGCACCAGGTCGGTGGCGGTCACGCCTTCCTTCAAATTGCCGGTGAACTTGAAGCCGACCACTTCGGGGATCAGCATGGAGACCGGCTGGCCCAGCATCGCTGCCTCGGCCTCGATCCCGCCCACGCCCCAGCCCAGCACGCCCAGGCCATTGACCATGGTGGTGTGGCTGTCGGTACCGACGCAGGTGTCGGGATAGGCGATGGTCGCGCCGTCGGCGCCCTCGCTCGACCACACGCCCTGGGCGATATTTTCCAGATTCACCTGATGGCAGATGCCGGTGCCCGGCGGCACGGCGTAGAAATTGGCGAGGCTCTTGCTGCCCCATTTCAAGAAGTCGTAGCGCTCCATATTGCGCTGATATTCGATCTCCATATTGTCTTGGAACGCGCGGGGCGTGCCGAACTCGTCGACCATGACCGAATGGTCGATGACGAGGTGGACGGGCACCTGCGGGTTGATCTTGCTGGCGTCGGCGCCCAGCGCGTTCATCGCGTCGCGCATGGCGGCCAGGTCGACGACGCAGGGCACGCCGGTGAAGTCCTGCAGCAGCACGCGCGCCGGGCGATACTGAATCTCGCGCTCCGCCTTGCCCTTGTCATTCTGCCAGTCGACGATCGCCTTGATGTCGTCGGTCGTGACAGTCACGCCGTCCTCGAAGCGCAGCAGATTTTCGAGCAGCACCTTCATCGAGAAAGGCAGGCGCGAAACATCTCCAAGCTTCGCAGCCGCCTTTTCCAACGAATAATAGGCGATGTCCTTGCCGCCGACATTGAGCGTGTCGCGCGTGCCGAGAGTATCCTGTCCGGTGGCGGTCATAAGATATGCGTCTCCTCGCATAGGCCCGGCCATGCGGAAGGAAGCGTCGCGTTCCCACCAGAAGCCACGAAGACGCGGCAAGGTGGAGGGAGGCGCCCCAACCTATGGTCGAAGCAAGTGTGTCCCGATGAGCGGTGGCATACAGATTGCCACCGCCAAGTCAAAGGGACAAAATGGTCGAAACCGCCTTTATTTCCGCCATTTTTGCTTACTGAAAATCATTCGCAGCGACGCGCACAAGGGCCGCACTTTTATTGTGCGCGGGGCGTGGAAATCACGCCCGCCCCGCCCCACATCTTGCCTTTATCGGCGCTCTTTTCAGCGTGCCTTTTCCGCTGCGATCCAGCCGTCGATCTGGCTTTCCAGCACAGTGAGCGGCACCGCCCCCTGCGACAGCACCGCGTCATGGAAACGGCGCAGGTCAAACTTGGGCCCGAGCTGCTGTTCCGCCCGCGCCCGCAGCTCGCGGATCTTGATCTCGCCCAGCTTGTAGCCCAGCGCCTGCCCCGGCCAGCTGATGTAGCGATTGACCTCCGCATCGATATTGGCGTCGCTCAGGGCGCTGTTCGCCTTCATGAAGGCGACGGCCTTTGCCTTGTCCCAGCCCTTGGCATGGATGCCGGTGTCCACCACCAGCCGGCAGGCGCGCCACATCTCGTAGGACAGGCGGCCCATCATCTTCTCGGGCGTGTCGTAGAGGCCCATCTCCTCGCCCAGATATTCGGTGTAGAGCGCCCAGCCCTCGACATAGGCGGTGAAGCCGGCAAGATATTTGCGGAACGGCGGCAGCGGCAATTCCTGCTGCAGCGCGATCTGATTGTGATGGCCCGGCACCGCCTCATGCGCGGTCAGCGCCGGCAATTCCCAGAAGGGCCGCTGGTCCAGCTTCGAGGTGTTGACCCAATAGGTGCCGGAAATCCCCGCTTCGGGCGCGCCGGGGCCATAATAGGCGGTGGTCGTCCCTTCCGCCTCGGCCGCCGGGATCGGCTTGATGCCATAGGGCAGGCGCGGCAGCGTGGCGAAATAACGCGGCAGCAGCCCGTCGATCGTCTTGGCCTGGCGTACGGCGACGCGCAGCAGTTTCTCGGGCGTATTGGCGTAATAGCTCGGATCAGTGCGCAGATGCTGGATGAAGGCAGCGCGGCTGGGATAGCCCGCCTTGGCCGCGATCGCGTCCATCCGCTTGCCGATGCGCGCGACCTCATCCAGCCCGATCTGGTGGATTTGATCGGGGGTCAGGTCGGTGGTGGTGTGGGTCCGCACCCGGCTGGCATACCAGGCCGCCCCACCCGGCAGGGTCGAGGCGCTGTCGCTCTTGCGGCATTTGGGCAGATAGTCGGCCACGAACAGGTCGTGCCATTTGCCATATTCGGGCGTGATGACATCGCGGATCACCGCTACCGCGCGCGTTTGCAGCGCCGCCCAATCGGCGTCGCTGATATCGCGCGGCTTGGTGCGGGTGAAGGGTTCGTAGAAGCGCGTTCCTTCCGGCGGCCCAGCAACGATGCCGCTGATCCCCTTGGCAAAGCCGCCCAGCACCGAACAGGGCAGCACATAGCCGCCCTTGATCGCCTGGCGGGTGATCGCCATGCCATCGCCATTGTGCTTCGGGTAAAGAGCGAGACGCTTCAGATAGCTCTCATAATCGGCGCGGGTGTAGAAAGGCAGGCCGTCGGCCATGCCGGAAAAGCCCTGATGCCAGCTATAATAGGTGGTGAAGAGCATCAGCCGTTCGGCCTGATGCTTGTCGCTGGCGATATCGTCGCGCAGCATCCATAGCAGCGCCGCGCGATTGACCTTGTCGGCGGCGTCCAGCCCTGTCTCCGGCACCGCATCCAGACGGGTGACGAAGCCCTGCTCCGCCTTGATCTGGGCATCGCGTGCGGCCAGCGACAGGTCGGAAATCTGATCGTCGTAGTCGCGCACGCCGCGCGCCGTCGCTTCCACCGGATGGACCGACAGATACCATGCCCAATGATCGTCGATCACCTTGGTCAGTTGGTCATGGGGAGTCTGGGCGTGAGCCAGAGCGGGCGCCGCAACGGCGAGCATCAGGGAAATGATCTTGCGCATGGGCGCAACTGATCGCGCGGCGCAACGATTCTGGCAAGATGGCCCCAGGTGCCGGTTCAGGCGGCGGCTACGCCATCCGCTTCGACAATGTCGTCGCCGGCATAATATCCGCGCACCCGGACCCGCTTTTCGACATGATCGACTGGCACGCGCAGCAACACAAGTCGCCAGGTGCCGCCAAGATCGCGCTGGAGCAGGAAGCCGGCCTCGTCGCGCAGCAACCGCCCGGTTTCATCCACTCCAGCGCCGATCTCGATCATGCGTGTCAGTCTATCGCGTCCTTGATGCCCTTGCCAGCCAGAAGGCCCAGGACAAGGAAAATCAGGAACAGGGCGATGGCGATGCCGAACAGCAATTTGGCGATGCCGACGAAGGTGCCGGCGGCGCCGCCGAAGCCGAGGACGGCGAGCACGGCCGCGATCACGAGGGCAATGATGGCAAGACGAATCATGGTGGGATTCCTTCCGTTTCTCTGATGTTTCCAAACGGAGGAAGGCGCGCATTGTTCCGCGCGCGCAGCGATCAGACCCAGCCTTCGAGCACCTGATTGGGCGGGCGATGGCCGTCGGCCCAGGTGCGGATATTGGCGATGACGCGGGCACCGGTGGCGTCGCGCCCCTCGAACGTCGCCGAACCGACATGGGGCAGCAGGGTGACATTGGCAAGCGCCAGCAGCCGCGGATCGACCGCCGGCTCATGGGTGTAGACGTCAAGCCCGGCACCGGCAATCCGCGCTTCGGCGAGCGCCGCGATCAGTGCCGGCTCATCGGTGATTTCGGCGCGGGAGGTGTTGATGAGGTAGGCGTCGGGCCGCATCAGGCCGATCCGCCGCGCATCGATCAGGCCGCGGCTATCGGCGTTGAGCGGGCAATGGATCGAGACGATGTCGCATTCGCGCAGCAGCGCGTCGAGATCGTCATGCCAGCTGGCCTCCAGTTCCTGCTCCACCTCGAAAGGCAGGCGGTGGCGGTTATGGTAGGCGATGGAGAGGCCGAACGCCTTCGCGCGGCGGGCGACGGCGCGACCGATGCGCCCCATGCCGATGATGCCCAGCTTCTTGCCGCCGATGCGGTGCCCCAGCATGCCCGACGGGCTCCAGCCATGCCACTGGCCCGAGCGCACCAGCTTCTCTCCCTCCGCCAGGCGCCGGGGCACGGAGAGGATCAGCGCCATGGTCATGTCGGCCGTGTCTTCGGTCAGCACGCCGGGCGTGTTGGTGACGATCACGCCCCTGGTCCGCGCGGCGGCGAGGTCGATATGGTCGACGCCGCTGCCGAAGCTGGCGATCAGTTGCAGCCGGTCGGGCGCGCCGGCGATCAGGTCGGCGTCGATCTGGTCGCTGATGCAGGGCACCAGCACGTCGCACTGCGCCATGGCGGCGGCGAGTTCGGCGCGGTTCATGGGGATGTCGCCGGTGTTGAAGCTGGCGTCGAACAGTTCGGCCATGCGCGCCTCCACATTGGGCGGCAGGCGGCGCGTCACGATGACGCGCGGCGTTGCGGGGCGCGGTTTCCTGGCCATAGCATGGCCGCTATTCCCGCCTGCCCCGCCGGTCAAGCGGATATGCTGCCGCCTGCGATTGAAAGCTTGTCGCGACCGGCCGGACAAGCGTATGGAAAGACCATGGGTGATATGGGCAAAGGGTCGGGCATGAAGCGCCTGCTGCTGGGCGCGGGCATGATCGCGGCACTGACCAATATGAGCGGCGCGGCGGCGGCCCCGGCCAAGCCGGTGCCCTATTGGGCGTCGCTGTCGCATGACGAGGCGCGGATGCGCGTCGGCCCCAGCCTCGATTATCCGTCCAACTGGGTCTATCAGCGCCGCGACCTGCCGGTGAAGGTGGTGCAGGTGCTGGGCCTGTGGCGCAAGGTGGAAGATCCCGACGGTGCCCAGGGCTGGATGCATGTCCGCCTGCTGAGCGATACCGCCACGGCGATCGTCACCGCGGCGCAAGCACCGATGCACGAGGGCGCGAGCGAAACCAGCCGCACCCTGTTCCGCGCCGAAAAGGGCGTGGTCGGCCGGATCGGTTCCTGCTCAAGCGGCTGGTGCGCGTTCGACGTAAAGGGCCAGAAGGGCTTCGTGAAGGCGAGCGACGTGTGGGGCGCCACCAGCGGCTGAACCCGGCCCGGCAAAAATAGGAAATGCCGCGCTTAACTTCGCATATTTCCCGCACATCCTGACATTTTCGTGCCGATGATGGAAATTATCGTGCGAGGCCGAGGACGCGCGCGGACGATGGGAAAGAGCCGGCGACGGTATAGCCGAAAGGTGGCGCTGTAGGACAGGTTTGGGGTGGGAAGCGGACTGGCGGCTTACGCGAAATCAGATGGGCGATAAGGACGCTTGCGCCCTATGAGGGCCGCATTTGTATGCGGCAACCGAAGTTCAAATCGCTTCAACTCGCGAGCGGCATCAACGTCTCCCAGCTTAGCAGCACGCGCCAGCCAATACCGATATCCGTGAAGATCACGTCCATTGAATGCGTTCATAGCAAGATGCTGCGCGGCGGTTAGGTGGCCACGGCGAAATGCTCGATAGGCAAGACCAGCTTGGCCAAATGGATTGGCAAGGCTACCGGGCTTGTCGAATGTGCTGCCAAGTTCCGTCATCGCTAATGGATCGCGCTGAAAGGAAAGGTGCCAGATTATAGGCATAGCATAGCCAGTTTTGTGATTGTCGCGGATACCCCAATATCGATCCCAGAGACGATCATTTTTGCTCATAGCTCATCAATGCCATTCACATCGAACGTCCGCAATCAGGAACAATTCCCGAGTGTGGACAGCACAAAATGGTCGCAGGCCGCCCTACCCACATACGTCTGCCGGAATTGACCCGGCATCCCGCCTTTCTATGCAACGGATAAAGAAGCGGGACCCCGGCTCAAGGCCGGGGTGACGATGGCAGCTTATGGTCGTTTCGAGATCATCTGCTGCTGTTGGTTATTAGCCGCCAAAGCCCGACATCGTCATTGCTTTGCTACGCTCGCAATGATGGGCAATGCCCGTTTCCAGACTGTCCTGGCCTTTCGCGCTGCCTAGAACAGGCTGCCGTCTATATCCGGCTCGGGGCTGTCCTGCATGCCTCTGGTCTGGATGGCCATTTCGACTTCGCCGGCCAGCAGAGCGGCGTCGTTGCCGGTAAAGCCGCTTTCGGCATCGATCAGATCATCCAGTTTGAAGCGGGCGGCAAACATCTGGAACCGCTCGAGGGCTTCGTTCAGTTCATCGGGCATGGGGCCTCTCCTATCGCGGTTGCGTCCTGCCCCAACGAGGCAGGGTTGCCTTTGGTGCCATGGCCCCCACATTTTGCCGGCAGATGTGCGCGGCATGAAAAAGGGGGCCGTGGCCCCCTTCCCCATCTTACCATTCATAGGCCTTGGGCAGGCTGCCCTCGGCCGGGGTGGCGTAACGGTCGCGCAGCTTGGTCTGGCGATTGTCGATCGGCTGCTGGATGCCGTCGATCCACACCGCGACCGGCGCCGATTCCATTTCCAGCGGATCGCCGTCCCAGATCACCACGTCGCCCGCCTTGCCGGCTTTCAGCGAGCCGATTCGGTCGCCCAGCCCCATCGCCTCGGCCGGGGCGGAGGTGATGCTGCGCAGCGCCTGGCCCCAGCTGAGGCCGGTGGCGCCCGGCACCTTGTTGAGGGCGACCATATTGCCTGCCTGCTGGGTGGCGAGGCGCAGTTGCAGCGCTTCGTCCCGGTCCATCAGGCCCATGGCGACGGGCACGCCGGCCTTCACCATGCGGCCGACATTGCTCTGGGTCGCGGCCAGCTTCTCGAAGCTGGAAGGCAGGTCGTCGAGCCCGCCGGCGATCACCGGCACCTTGGCGGCGGCGATCTGGCTGGCGACCATCCAGCCCTCGGTCGCGCCGGCGAGGATCAGTTTCAGCGCCGGGAAGTCCTTCCGAAGCGCCAGCACGCCGAGAATGTCGCGCGCGCTTTCGACATGGATCATCAGCGGCATGGCGCCGGTGACGACCGGGACCAGCGCCTCGGCATCGACGCGGTTGAGCAAAGCGTCCTTCGACCGGCCATCATAGCTGGCCGGGGCCCTGGCATAATCCTGCGCCTCGCGCAGCATCATCTTGAAGGTGAGGTAAGCGGCCGGTCGGCTGCCGCCGGCATCCTCCGCCCCCTCTTCGCCCATCTCGACATATTGGAAGGCGCGCGCCTTGGTGATCGGGTCCATGTCGGCACCCAGATCGACCACCGCGCCCTGCCCGGCAAAGATGCCGTTGCCGGTCGCGGGCACCACCACCGCGCGGGTCACGCCGGCGGTGCGGCTGATCGCGATCGGATTGGCCAGCGGGTTGATTGCCGGTGCAACATCGATCGCGGCCGAAAAGGGCGTACGGGCGTTGATGTCGTTGGTTTCCTTGACGCCGGGCACTTCGGCCAGGCCGACGCGCGAGAAGCCCGAGACGATGCCGGGCGTCACCCATTTGCCGCTGGCGTCGATGGTCTTGGCGCCGGCCGGCACGGCGACGCCGGCCCCGGCGGCCACCACCTTGCCGGCGGAAATGACCACGGTGCCATTCTGGATCGGTTCCGACCCGTCCCCGATCGCCAGGGTGGCGCCGGTAATCGCGATGGTCTGGGCCAGCGCCATGGGCGAGGCGGCAATAGCGAGCAGCGCGGCGGCGGCGCGGATTGCGGTCTTCATCGTCATTTCACGTCTCCCGCGCCGATCTGGCCGAGTTCGAAGTCGGTTACCGGGCGCCGCTTGGGATCATTGGCGTCATAGAGCAAGGCGCCGTCGACCCAGACCTTTTCCGGCCGGGTATAGGTGCTGAACGGATTGCCGTTCCACAGCACGACGTCGGCCATCTTGCCGACCTTCAGGCTGCCGGTCTGGTCGGCGATGCCCATCGCCTTGGCCGGGTTGATGGCAAGCCAGGTCCAGGCGATCTCGTCAGGGATATTGATGCCCATCCGGCGGCCCGCGCCCAATGCCTTGGCCGCTTCCTGGTTCAGGCGCTGGATGCCATTCTCGTCATCGGAATGGACGATGGCGCAGGCGCCGGCCTGGTGGACGAGCGGGACATTTTCCTTGATCCCGTCATAGGCTTCCATCTTGAAGCCATACCAGTCGCCCCACATGGCGGCGCAGATACCGTTCTCGCGCAGCAGGTCGGCGATCTTGTAGGCCTCGACCGCGTGATGGAAGGCGGTGACCTTGTAGCCGAACTCCTTCGACATATCGATCACATTGGCCATCTCGTCAGCGCGGTAGCAATGATTCTGGACCAGGATCTTGCCTTCCAGCGCGTCGGCCAGCGTCTCCATGCCCAGGTCACGGGTCTGGTCCTTACCGGCGGCGCGCTTCTTCTGATATTCGCGCGCCTTGATCCAGGTCTGGCGATCGACCGCCATATTGCCCATGCGGGTGCTGGGTTCGCGGCCCTTGGCGCCATAGACGCGCTTGGGATTTTCGCCGCAGGCCATCTTCAGGCCATAGGGCGCGCCGGGGAACTTCATCCCCTGCATGGTGCGGGCCTGGACATTCTTCAGGATCACGCTGCGGCCGCCGAACAGATTGCCCGAACCGGGCAGGATCTGAAGCGTGGTGACGCCGCCATTGGCGAGTGCGCGACCAAAACCGGGATCCTGCGGCCAGACCGAATGTTCGGCCCAGACATGGGGCGTGACCGGAGAGGTCATTTCATTGCCGTCCGAATGCGCATCCACGGCAGGCGAGGGATAGACGCCCAGATGGCTGTGAATGTCGATGACGCCAGGCGTCACATATTTGCCGGTGCCGTCGAACACCGCGATGTCGGCCGGGATCGGCGTGTCGGGGCCGCCGATCGAGGTGATCTTGCCACCCGACAGGAAGACGACGCCCTTGTCGATCCGTCCGCCCTCACCATCGAAGATGGTCGCGCCGCGGATCGCGGTCGCGACGCCCGGATAGGGCTTGTAGGTGGAAGGGTAAGGATTGTCCGGCTCGGCCGAACTGCCCTGCGACGCCGGTGCGGGCTGATCCTTTTCCTTCCTGGCGACCGCCGGCGCGGTCATGCCGGTCGCGACCAGCGCCAGCCCCAGCAGCAGCTTGCTGCGTGCGTTCATGCCTGTTTCCCCTTTTCAGCGGCAATGAGATCGAGATGCATCATGCGTTTCACATAGGGCGAGACCAGCAGCACCAGGCCACCGACCACCACGGAAAACCAGCCGATGCGGCTGTAGACGTCCAGCACCTGGGTCACGTCGCCCGCCTCGCCGCTGCCGGTGGCGCGCGCGATCAGGCCGGCGATGAAATTGCCCGCGGCCATCGCCAGGAACCAGGTGCCCATCACCAGCCCGACCATGTTCGACACCGACAGGCGCGTCATCGCCGACAGGCCGACCGGCGAGAAGCAGAGTTCCGCCATGGTGTGGAGCAGATAGATGAGGAAGACGAAGATCACCGGCGTCAACGACTGGCCGGCCATCGCCGCACCCGCGACCAGCACCAGGAAGCCGGCGCCGCACAGGATGAGGCCGATGCCGAACTTGGCGGGCGAGGATGGTTCCAGCCGGCGCTTGTCGAGGAAGGTCCACAGCACCGCGAACAGCGGCGCGAGCAGGATGATGTAGATGGAATTGACCGACTGGAACAACGAGGCCGGCACATCCCAGCCCAGGATGACGCGATCGACATTGCGGTCGGTGAAGATGTTGAGCGAGGAACCGGTCTGTTCGAACAGGCCCCAGAAGAGCGGATTGAGCGCGATCAGGAAGAGCGCGGCGAACATCCGGTCGCGCTCCACCTTGGTCAGCACCGTGACCGAGCGCCAAAGGATGTAGGCGACCGTCAGGGCGGAGAAGATCAGCAGCGTATAGCCCAGCAGTTCGGCATAGCGGATGACCATCCAGATCGCCGCCACGCCCAGCGCGGCGCTGGCATAGATGGTCCATTCCTGCGAGATCGTGCCGATCGCCGGCGCGCGCAGCTTTTCCGGCGCGGGCGGCTCGCCCTTGCCCAGCAGCCAGGGCCGCAGCCAGACGAACATGACGAGGCCGAGCAGCATGCCGACGCCGGCCGCGCCGAAGCCCCAGCTCCAGCCCCACAGTTCGCCCAGCAGGCCGCAGACGATCGGTCCGCTGGCACCGCCCAGGTTGATGCCCATGTAGAAGATGGAGAAGGCCGGGTCGCGGCGATGATCGTCACGGGCATAAAGTTCGCCCACCAGCACCGAGATATTGGCCTTCAGGAAGCCGGTGCCGACGATGATGCTGGCCAGCGCCAGATAGAAGCCGTTGAGATAGAAGCCATCCTGCCCCCCCGGCCCTTCGGTGATGGCGATCAGGAAATGGCCGATGGC
The DNA here is from genome assembly GCF_034424525.1 of Sphingobium yanoikuyae. Taxonomy (NCBI): domain Bacteria; kingdom Pseudomonadati; phylum Pseudomonadota; class Alphaproteobacteria; order Sphingomonadales; family Sphingobiaceae; genus Sphingobium; species Sphingobium yanoikuyae. The sequence goes on along the minus strand of NZ_CP139979.1, from coordinate 781,559 downwards.
GATGAACACGCCGCCCACCAGCACCGCCTTGCGCGGGCCAAGGAACCGGTCGGCCAGATAGCCGCCTATCACCGGGGTGATATAGACCAGCGAGGTATAGGCGCCGTAGAGGATATAGGCCTTGTCCTCCCCGAACAGGAAATGTTTGGTGAGGTAGAAAATCAGGATGGCACGCATGCCATAATAGGAAAAACGTTCCCACATTTCCGCGAAGAACAGCAGGAACAGGCCGCGCGGATGGCCGAGCCAGGTCTTGCCTGCCTCCGCCGGTACGGTGATTGCGGTCGCCATCGGACCCCCTTGAAATTGTCTTTTTGTGCCGGCCGGCAAGAGCGGCGGCGTTATGGCGCGGACCCTAGAGGGGAAAGGTGGGCAGAGTCAAAGCGGGGTTGAAGCGATAGGAAGTGCGCCCTTCGCCCTTGCGTCCGGCGGCAAAGCGTCCCATTTGGCAACCGATGTTCAACGACCTTTCCAGCCCCCTCGCCCTGCTGCAGACCCGCCGTTCCGGCAAGCCGCGCGACCTGATCGCGCCCGGCCCGGACGATGCGCAGCTGCGCCAGATCCTCGAAGTCGCGCTCCGCACGCCCGATCATGGCAAGCTGGCGCCCTGGCGCTTCGTGATCGTGCCGCAGGACAAAAGGGAAAAGCTGGCCGCGCTGCTGGAGGCCGCCTATCGCGCCGAGAAGCCGGAGGCCGGGCGGCTGGAGATCGAGGCGATGCACCAGTTCGCGCATCAGGCGCCGACATTGGTGGTGGCACTGTCCAAGCCTGTGGCGGGCAGCAAGATCCCGGTCTGGGAGCAGGAATTGTCGGCCGGCGCCGCGATCATGAACCTGCTGCACGCCACCCATGCGCTGGGCTTTGCCGGCGGCTGGCTGACCGGCTGGCCGAGCTTCAATGACGATGTGCGCGACGCCTTTGGCAGCGCGGACGAACGGCTGGCCGGATTCGTCTTCATCGGCACGCCCTCACGCGCGCTGGAAGAACGGCCCCGGCCAGATTATAACGATATCGTATCGACATGGGACAGATAATTGCCGAAAATACGGGCTTTCACGTAACAAGGTCCATTGACCTGCACGGCTGTATTATGGCACTGATGCACTTATGAGCGACGAATCCAAACCCGTCTATCTCCGCCTTCGCGAGATCATTGCCGCCTCCATCCTGGATGGGGACTATCGCGATGGCGACCTCCTCCCCTCGGTCCGTGCCTTTGCCGCGCAGCAGGGCGCCAATCCGCTGACCGTGGCCAAGGCCTATCAGAGCTTTCAGGATGATGGTCTGGTCGTCGTGAAGCGCGGCGTGGGCATGTTCGTCGCCGATGGCGCGACCCGCAAGCTGCGCGAGGCGGAACGCAGCCGCTTCCTGGAAAGCGTGTGGCCGCCGGTCGCGGCGCAGATCCGGCGGCTGGGCATCCGGCTCGACGAACTGGACAGCCAGAAGGTCTGAAGAAGAGCGCCCCGCGGGGCGCTTTTTTTTTTACAAAGAAGCGAGCGCCTTCACCGCCTGCTGGCGATCGGGGAAATTGGCGGCTGCCGCGCGCGACAAAGCGCGCTTCGCCTCCGCCTTGCGCCCGGCGGCGGCATAGGCCTGCCCCAGATGGAACTGGAAAGGCGGGTTTTGCGGCGCGAGGGCGACCGCCTTTTCCAGCAGGTCGATCGCCGCCGGCCCCTGCGCATCGGTGCGCAGCAGCACCAGGCCGTAGATATCGGCGGTGACCGGATTGGCCGGCATCAGGCGATAGGCCTGGGCCGCATAGAGGCGCGCCTTGCCGGGCGATCCCGTTTCCAGGCTCGCGCGGGCCAGGTCGGCCATCAGCAGCGCATCATGGCCGCCGGTCTGGGCCTCCACCGCCTGCAACAGACGCAGCGCGCCGCGCCAGTCATGCGCCTGCATCGCCGCCCCGGCCGCCAGCCGCTGCATCTCCACGTCCATCGGGTTCTGCGCCAAAAACAGGCGGATAAGTTGCAGCGCGTGGGCGGGATCGCCCGCCGCGCTCCAGGCCGCGACGAGCCGCAGCGCGGCATTGCGATCGAACCGGATATTGGCCGCCGCCTCGAAACTGCGGGCGGCATCGGCGGGCCGGCCGGCAGCGACCAGCGCATCGCCCAGCACGACATGGGCGGCCGGCGCGCCGGGATTGGCGCGCGCCAGCAGCCCGGCGCGGTCGACCGCCTCACCCGTGCGCCCCTGCATCAGCAGCGCGCGGATATAGGGGATATTGTCGGCCGCAGTGGCGATATCGGCCGGCGGCGCCATGACGGCGTTCGTGCCGCCCAGCAGGTCCGACGAGGGACGCACCGGCCAGGACGCGCGGGCCAGCAACGCGTCGGCCTGCGCGCGATCGCCCAGTTGCTCCTGCGCGCGGGCGGCCAGCGTCAGCACATAGGGATCGGCATCATGGCGATCGACAAGGGGCGCGAGCGTCGCCGCCGTGCCGGCATAGTCGCCGGTCAGATAGGAGGCGCGGGCCAGCAGCGTGCGCGCCACGCGATTGTCGGGCTGCATCGCCACCAGCGGCCCCAGCGCATCGGCCGCCAACACGGCATTGCCGTCCGACAGGTGCAACACGCCGCGCAGCAGCCGGGTCGCCGGCTCGCCATCCAGCCGGCCATCGGTGCGCGCCAGCAGGGTGCGGGCAAGATCGATCTGCCCGGTGCGGGCCGCGATCACCGCCTGAAGGAACCAGGCGCGCGGATTGCCGGGATCAAGCGCCAGGATGCGCCGGCTGACGCTGAGCGCGCGGCTCGCGCGGCCGGCATCGGCCAGTGTCGCGGCATATTCGGTGAGCGGGGCAAGCGCATTGGGATGATCGTCGAGTGCCCGTTCGAACCAGGGCAGCGCCGCCACCAGCCCATATTGATCGCGGATCAGCATGCCGCGCAGGGTCAGCGCATCCGGATCGCCCGGTGCCAGCGTCAGCGCCTTGTCCGCGGCCGCAATCGCCCCGGCCTGATCGCCCAATGTCAGGCGGAACCGGCCAAGATCGACCCAGGTCCGGGCTGCGCGCGGGGCGAGATGCAGCGCATCGTCAAAGGCGCGCTGCGCGGCGTCATTGTCGCCCTTGGCCTGCCAGGCGCGGGCGGCGACACGGGCCGCCTCGGCCGACTTGCCTTCGCCCGCCTGCACCGCGCGCAGGGCGCCATCGGCATCGCCCTGCAACAGCAGCGCCTGCGCCAGCAGCCCATTTATGTCCGCGACGCTGGCGCCCAGCCTGCGCGCGCGCAGCAGATCGGCCTGCGCCCCGGCGCCATCACCCAGCTGCGCCAGCGCGCGGGCATGGCCCAGCCGCGCCGGGAGCGATGCCGGATTGCCACGAATGGCGTTCATCAGCTCGATCCTGGCCGTGCGCGCATCGCCGGCATCCAGCGCGGCAAGTCCGCGCGCGAGCGCCGCACTGCCGTCCGCCTCATGCACGCGCCACTGCCACAGGCCGGCCAGCGCCAGCAGCAGCAGGGCGATGCCCGCCAGCAGGATCAGGCGTGAGCGCCGCATCGATCAGCCCTGCATCTTATATTGTTTGAGCAGGTCATAGAGGGTCGGCCGGCTGATCCCCAATATCTTGGCGGCACTGGAAATATTGCCGTCGGTGCGCGCGATCGCCCGGCGGATGGCGCGACGATCGGCCATTTCGCGGGCAGCCTTGAGATTGACGACCTCGCTGCCTTCGGCCCGATCGCCGTCGAGATCGAGATCGGCCGCCGTCACATGCTTGCCATCGGCCATGATGACCGCGCGCTTCACGCGATTTTCCAGCTCGCGCACATTGCCCGGCCAGCCCCAGGCGTCGAGTGCGGCGAGCGCATCGGGGGCGAAGCCCTTGACCTGCGGGTTCATGTCCTGCGCAAAGCGGGTGAGGAAATGGCGCGCGAGCAGCGCCGGATCGCCCGGCCGGTCGCGCAGCGCGGGGATGCGGATGACGATTTCGGCAAGGCGATAATAGAGATCCTCGCGGAAGCTGGCGGCGGCGATCATCGCGTCGAGATCCTGATGGGTGGCGCACACGATGCGCGTATCCACCGCGATCGGCTGGCGCCCGCCGATCCGTTCGATCACCCGTTCCTGCAGGAAGCGCAGCAGCTTCACCTGCAGGGGCAGCGGAATGTCGCCAACCTCGTCCAGGAACAGGGTGCCGCCCTGCGCCTGCTCGATCTTGCCGGGGGTGGTCTTGACCGCGCCGGTGAAGGCGCCCTTTTCATGCCCGAACAGTTCTGATTCCAGCAGGGTTTCGGGGATGGCCGCGCAATTGATCGCGACGAAGGCACCGCCGCGACGCGGGCTGGCATCATGCAGCCCCTGCGCCAGCAATTCCTTGCCGGTACCGCTGGCGCCCAGCAGCATGACCGAGACATCGGCGCTGGCAACCCGCTCGATCGTGCGGGCGACCCGCATCATCTCCGGCGCGCCGGTAATCATCCGGCCGAGCACCCTGCCCCCCTCCGGCGCGGCTTCGGCGAGGCGGGCATTTTCCTGCTCCAGCGCGTGGACGTGGAAGGCGCGGCGCACGATCAGGCCCAGTTCGTCAATGTCGACCGGCTTCTGGTAGAAATCATAGGCACCGCCGGAAATGGCATTGAGCGCGCTTTCCCGTGCGCCATGGCCCGACGCCACGATCACCTTGGTATCGGGCTTGATGCGCAATATCTCCTCCAGCGTGGCAAAGCCCTCGCTGGTGCCATCCGGGTCCGGCGGCAGGCCCAGGTCGAGCGTCACCACATCGGGCGCCTCCATCCGCAGCATCTCGATCGCTTCCAGCCGGTCGCCGGCGATGAAGAGCTGATAATCCTCATAGGCCCAGCGCAATTGCCGCTGCAGGCCGGGATCATCCTCGACGATCAGCAATTTGGGGCGGGTGTCGCTCATCAGGCGGCCTTTCCTTGAACATCATCGCGCGCCGGCGCGGGCGCCAGCGGCAGGCGCAGGGTGAAACGGCTCCCCACGCCGGGTTTGCTTTCCACGTCGATCCGCCCGCCCATCGCCTCGGCCAGGCTGCGCGCCTCGAAAGCGCCGAGGCCAAAGCCGCCGGCCTTGCTGGACGAAAAGGGCTTGAACAGATCGCGGCGGATAAATTCGGCGGTCATGCCGCAGCCCTGATCGACCACGGCCAGCGTCGCCTGGCCATGCGCGCTGCCCAGATGCAGTTCGACCGGACGATCGGCATCGCTGGCGTCGATCGCATTTTGCAGCAGATGGACCAGTATCTGCTCGACCCGCGCCGGATCGGCGAGCGCGACCGGCAAGTCGCCGCTGACGGTGATGGCGCGCTGGCGGGCGCGGCTGCGCACGACCTGATCGACCAGCGGCCCCAGCGCCACCGGGCGCGGCTCTTCGGGCCGGCCCTTGTTATGCTGCGACAGGCGGGCGAGCATGTCGTTCATCTTGCCCACCGACTCCTTGAGCGTCAGCAGCATGTCGGCGCGAAAATCGGGATTGTCGGCGTGCCGCTCGGCATTGCGCGAGAGCAGCGACAATTGGCTGACCAGATTCTTGATGTCATGCGCGATGAAGGCGAAGCGGCGGTTGAACTCGTCGAAGCGCTGGGCGTCGTCGAGCGCCTGCTGCCCCTGCGCCTCGCTGATATGGGTCGCCGCCTGACGCCCGGCGGCGCGCAGCATGTCGAAATCCTCCCAGTCGAGGCGGCGGTCGATCGGCGGCGGCGCGAGCAGGATCGCGCCGATCAGCCGGCCATAATGGAGCAGCGGCACCAGCGCCCAGACATGGGCATCCTCGATCAGCCAAGGCGGCAGGTCGAAGGTGGCGTCGCCATCGCGGATGCGACCGACATCGACGATCCAGCCGCTCCCTTCCCAGCTTTCCAACTGATCGAGCGGCAGGGACAGGCCGGCAATCGGCTCCTGCGGCCAGTTCCATTGCGCCTCGAACGCGAGCCGACCGTCATCGGTGCGCAGCAGCAGCAGCGCGGCAGGGGAATCGGTGATGTCGGCGACCGCCTTGGCCACCCGCTCGCCCAGCGGCGGGGCATTTTCGCCCGGACGGCCGATGGTTTCGCCAAAGCGCATCCATTCGGTGCGATAATCGTAGCGATGCTGGAAGAAATGCTTGGCGACCTGCACCTTCCACAGCGCGCGCATCTGTGGCGAGGGCAGCAGGACGAGCGCGGTCACCGCGACGAAGAAGACTGCACCGATCTCCACCACCCGCGCATAGGGGCCGGCGATCATCTCGATCAGCACCGCCGCCGCGGTCAGCACCACGACATAGAGGCCGACCGCGACCAGCGAGAGCGACTGGAAGGCGATGGTGCGCGACAATTGCAGCCGCCCGGCCATTTCCTTGCGCATGCCGATGGCGATCACCGGCGCCAACAGCGCCATCAGCGGCCCGCGCAGCGCATAGAGTTCGTTGACCCGGTCCATCGCGAAATAGCCGATGACATAGAGATTGAGGTCATAGGTCCACATCGCCGCCAGCGCGCCGAGCAGCAGCGACACCCGCCCGCGATCGCGCGAGGGCCAGGCGGTATAGAGATGATGGACCAAGAGCAGGCAGCCGATCGCGGTCATCATCCGCAGCACGAGCGAGACCGCCACCAGCATCTGGTGCAGATCGCTGCGGACCGGCAATTGCCGCCAGGTGAGATCGGTCGAGGTCTGAAGGAAGATGAGGCCGGCAACCGCGAGATAGACGAGACCGACGGCGACCAGCGAACCGCTGCGCGAGGCCGGGCCGCGCCGCAGCATGACGAACAGCAGCATCAGCCAGGCCGCGTTGCGGATGCTTTCCCCGATGCCCGACAGCGGCTTGTCGACGCCACCGAACGAGACATAGAGCGCCCAGCAGGAGGTCAGCAGCAGCGCGCTGGCGAGCATGCGCGGCTCGGCCGCATCGTCCCGGCGCCGCAGGATGAAGATGCCAAGCGCGGCGAACAGGACCGCGGCCAGTGCATGGCCCCAGTCGCCGATGAATTGCAGCAGCGCGCTCATGGCCTGCCGCTCAGCGCGCGCCGTCGGGCCAGAGGATCACCCGCACCGTCTGGATCAGGATCAGCAGGTCCAGGAAGGGCGTGTAATTCTTGGCATAATAAAGATCATATTCGAGCTTGTGGCGGGCATCCTCGATCGACGCGCCATAGGGATAGTTGATCTGCGCCCAGCCGGTGATGCCCGGCTTCACCATATGCCGTTCGGCATAATAGCGCAGATGCTGTTCCAGATCCTCGACGAACTGGCGCCGTTCCGGGCGCGGGCCGACGAAGCTCATCTCGCCCTTGAGGACGGTCCAACTCTGCGGCAGTTCGTCGATGCGCAGCTTGCGCAGCCAATAGCCCAGGCGCGTGATCCGCGGATCATCCTTCTCCGCCCAGACCGCCTGGCCCTTGACCTCCGCATCCTGGCGCATGGTGCGCAGCTTCACGATCCAGAATTCCTGGCCATAGAGGCCAACGCGCTGCTGCCGGTAGAAAGCCGGGCCACGGCTGTCGAGCTTTACCAGCAAGGCGGCGAACAGGATGATCGGGCCGGTCAGCAGCAGCAGGATCGAACTGGCGATGATGTCGAAGATGCGCTTGGCGATGCTCGACAGGCGACGACCGGCGGAAAAACCGTCGGAAAAGATCAGCCAGCTGGGATTGACGCTGTCGAGATCGACGCGACCGGTCTCGCGCTCCAGGAAGGTCGAGAGATCGTTGACATGGACGCCGGTGGTCTTGATCCGCAGCAGGTCGGACATGGGAATGGCGTTGCGCCGTTCCTCCAGCGCCAGCACGACCTCGCTGGCATTCAGACGCACCACATAATCGGACATGTTGTAGATGGCGGTGCGGTTGATCGCTTCCTCCACCACCTGGTCGCCGTCATTCATGGCGATATAGCCGACCACCAGGAAACCGGCGCCGCGCTTCTGTTCCAGGTCGCGGATGCGGTTGGCACGCCGGCCGGCCCCCAGCACGACAAGGCGGCGCTTGAACGCCTCCCCGCCAAGCAGCGACCCCAGCAGCATGCGGGCCAGCAGCAGCAGCCCCATCGCCAGCCCCATCGCGTAGAGCGAATTGGAGCGCCACAGGGTGATGCCGGGCAGCAGGAAATACATGACCGAGAGGAATATGACGCCGAGCGAGATGGCGACGAGCAGGCGGGCGAAGGCGAAGCGGATCGATTGCAGCGCTTCGGGGCTGTAGACGCCGACCGCGATCATGCCGGTCTGGATGGCGAAGGCGAAGCTCAGCAGCGGGCCGATGCGGGTCGCGATCGGCTCGACATCCATGCCGATCTGATGCGCGCGCAGGATCCAGCCCGCTTCCGCCGCGCCGATCAGCAGCAGGAAATCGAGCAGGCCGAGCAGCAGCACCGCATGAGGGACATAATGTTTGAACAGCCTGATCATCGTATCGCGCTTCTTCCCGCAGCACCGCCCCTCCGGTCGGGAAGGGCCGCCAACTGGAGTCGGCCCAGCCTTACAACAAGCTGTAAGGAAATCCGACAGGGCTCAGACCCTGCCTGAAAATGGCAAATAAAATCTGAAGATGGCGCCAATGACTGTAAATCAAGGCGACACCGGATCGCCTTGCCCCGCCCGATCGCAGGGAGGTTCAGTTGTTGTTGCGCAGCTTGTCCGCGGCATTGCGCGCGGCTTCACCCACGATCCGGGCACCATTGTCGACCGAATCCGCCGCCTGGGTAATGGCGTCGGCGCGCCGATCCTCACGGCTTTCGTTGGTGAGGTAGAAGAAGCCGATCGCCAGGATCAGGGCCAGCGCCACCAGCGCGAAGACGATGCCGCCGCTGCCTTGCGGACGATCCGAGCGTCGCCCGGTCCGATCCTGTCGATGTTGCGGGTCGCTGCCCATGGCTTCCATCCTTCCCATGGCATTTCAACCGACAAGCCGGGCGGATCGTTCCCGATCACGCCAGGGCAATGGCATCCCGCCCTCAATCCTCGGCGGTCTTGCCACCCATGTCGTCATCGCCATCGTCGTCGGCGGCACCATGGTCGACCAGATTGTCGGAGATGCGGCCACGGCTCAGGCGATCGACATCGTCCATGATCTCGTCCAGCACCGCCGTATCGGTCGTTTCCTGCGTCCGGCGCGAGGGCAGCGCGCCCTCCTCCAATATCTGTTCGAGCGCAGCGCGACCGCGGGCCACGCGGCTCTTGATCGTGCCGACCGCGACGCCGCAGATTTCCGCCGCTTCCTCATAGGCGAAGCCACCCGCACCAACCAAGATCAGCGCCTCGCGCTGGGGCTGGGGCAATTGCAGCAGGGCGCGCTGCATGTCGCTGAGTTCGACATGCTTGTCCTGCCCCGCAGGCGCGGCAAGCAGCCGGTCGGCGGTCAGGTCGTCCCAATCGCCACGGAAACGCGAGCGGCGCATCTGCGAGAGATAATGGTTGCGCAGGATGATGAAGGTCCAGGCGCGCATATTGGTGCCGGCCTGGAAACGGGCACGGGCGGCCCAAGCCTTGAGCAGGGTTTCCTGGACAAGATCGTCGGCGGTGTCGCGATTGCCCGACAGGGATCGCCCGAAGGCGCGCAGATGCGGAATGACCGCGGCCAGTTCACGCTTGAACTCGCCGTCCGACAGTGCCTCGCGCGGCGCCTGGTTCAGCCCTTCATCCACGGCAGCAACCCCCGTTTCGACTGTCGCCCTCGCTGCATGAACCGAAGTCGTCAAAGCCATATATGCATCCGCACCCTAGTTCGATTACCGCCAAAGGCCAATTCCCAAGATACCCCTAGAAACGCCCATTTTTTCCACTGCCTTACCGCCAGAGAACCAGCAGCATCACGATCACGGCCAGTGCGAGCGAGATGCCCAGCACATAGCGAACGACGTGCGGCGTGGCGCCGCCCCGTGCGTCCTGCGTCGAGATATGCTGCTCCTCGTCGGCCATCGGCCCTCTCCGAATCGTTACGCATATTTAACGCGTTAAAGCCGGGAGGGTTCCGCCGACCGTCACAAAGGATCGGCCGGCGGGAAGACAGGTCAGGCCGGGGCGGTCGCTTCGTCGAAGAAAAGCGCCTGCGAGATCGCGGCCTTGACCGTCGAGCGCTGGAACGGCTTGGTGATGAGGAAGGTCGGCTCGGGCCGTTCGCCGGTCAGCAGCCGTTCGGGGAAGGCGGTGATGAAGATCACCGGCACCGAGAATTCGGCGAGAATATCCTTCACCGCGTCGATGCCGCTCGAATCGTCGGCCAGCTGGATATCGGCCAGCACCAGACCGGGCCGCTCCGCCAGCGCCTCGCGCACCGCATCCTCGCGGGTGACGGCAATGGCGGTCACGTCGTGACCAAGGTCGCGCACGATCGTCTCGATATCCATCGCGATGATCGGCTCATCTTCGATGATGAGAACCTTGGCACGGGTCTGCGCCTCGATCTCCTCCAGCGCTTCCTCGACCAGGGCTTCGACATCGGCGGTATCGAGACCGATCAGATAGCCGGCATCTTCCGTGGTGAAGCCTTCGAGCGCGGTCAGCAGCAGCGCCTGACGCGGCAGCGGGGTCAGCCGTGCCAGGCGGGCATGGGCGATCGCCTCCTGCCCGATCGAACCCGAGAAGCCGGGCTCGTCATCCAGATGCGAGGACGACCAGATCGCATGGAAGGTCTTGTAGAGGCCGAGGCGAGGATCGACACCGCTGGGAAACTCCTCCGGCGCGGCGACGATCGCTTCCAGCGTCGCGCGAACATAGGCATCGCCATGAGTCTGGCTGCCCGTCAGCGCGCGCGCATAGCGCCGCAAGAAAGGAAGATGGGGGTGCAGTTGCTGTCCAAGCGACATCGGTAAGTCTTCTCCCTGCCCTGTCGGGCCTGTTGTCCGAAACATCGGCTCCGCCGGAGGATGGGATGACGATGCCGCGCTGGCAAGCCCCTCTCCCCCTGCCGCCGAATGGCCGACGGTGCAAAAAATGCTTCGAATGCCGGAACCATCGACACCAAGATTTGTTTCACTCTCGTTCGGTTTTTTCGACGGTAACGGCTTTTTGGTGAAATTTGCCCAGCTTGGTGAATTGACGCCGCTATGCGTTGCGGCGAAATAGCGGACAGGCTGGCGTCACGGATTTAGCTTCAAAGGGGCTGATTTTGGTTTCTTCAACAACGGAACGGGACAGGATGGGAGGGGATATTGACGTCGGCACGACCATCCGCGACCGCGATATGAAGACTGCGCCCGAACCACGCAAGCGCCGCACGGCCGCGAAAAAGGACGAGGCACAGGTGTCCCAGGTGCTCAAGTCCGTCTATCAGCGCACGGTCGACGAAGATATTCCCGCCGAAATGCTGGACCTGCTCAGCAAACTGGACTGATCAACGCTGGTCGGGGCGGCATTTCCCTGCCGCCCATACAAGGACCCTCTCGATCCCCCATGACCATGTTCGGCGTCTATCTCCGGTCCACCGGCGTCAAGATGTTCCTCATCCTGACGCTCGCGCTGCTGCCGCTGGGGCTGATCGCGCTGGTGGCGTCGCTGCAGGCGATCCGCACCGCCGACCTGGAGAAGGAAGCGCTGCTGCGCGTCGCCGTGACGCAGAGCGCGCGCAAGCTGACCGCCGATCTCAACGCCGATCGCACCGCGCTGGGCCTGACCGTCAATGCGCTGGCCGATGGCAAGGCAGACGGCGAAATCTGCAACCGCCTCTCCTTCTTCCTTACCGCGCAGGACCGCAGCGGCATCCGATTCTATATCTACGACCGGTCGGGCAAGAAGCTGTGCGGATCGACCACGCCGGAGCCGGCCGGCATTCCGCCCACGCGTCGCTTCATCGGTCCGCGTGTCGAACTGCTGTCGTCCGGCGACTTCCTGCTGTCGCGCACCCACAGCCATGACAATCGCGTCGCGGCGCTGGCCTATTATTCGCGGCCGCATCTCGAAAGCGTCGCCGATCCGGCAACCGCGCTGCAGAACCGGCAGTTGAGCCTGCGCCAGGGCGAGCGGCAGATGATCGTCAGCCGCCCCGGCAGTCGGATCGACGGCCATAGCAGCAGCCTTTCCGCCCGGCTCGACCCGCCCGACATATTGCTGACCATGACGGTGCGCGAGCCGCCGGCGACGATCGCCCGGCTGCTGTCGCTGTTCCTGCCGCTGGTGATGTGGTTCGCGGCCGCCGCGATCGGCTGGTTCGTGGTCAATCGGCTGCTGATCCGCCCGCTGGTGCTGCTGCGGCGCCAGGTTGCCGCCTATCAGCCCGGCGAAGTGCTGGAGCCGTTGCGGCGCATCCGCACCCCCGCGCACGAGATCAGCGACCTGGGCGACACATTCCGCGAGATCAGCGAGGATGTCGCGACCCATGAGGCGGAAATGGCCGCCGCGCTCGACACCCAGCGCAAGCTGACGCGCGAGGTGCATCATCGGGTCAAGAACAACCTGCAGATCATCGCCAGCCTGATCAGCCTGCATGCCCGGTCGGCGCATGAGCCCGAAGCAGTTTCGGCCTATGGGTCGATCCAGCGCCGGGTCGATGCCCTGTCGGTCGTCCATCGCAACCATTTTGCCGAGTTGGAGGAAAATCGCGGCGTCGGCGTGCGTCCGCTGATCAGCGAATTGTCCGCCAGCCTGCGCGGCACTGCCCCGCATGAAGCGCGCCGTTTCGGTATCCAGATCGACAGCGACGATGATCTGCACATCAGCCAGGATGTCGCCGTTCCGGTCGCCTTCCTGGTGACCGAACTGGTCGAGCTGGCGATGCTGTCCGATCCGCGCGCGACGATGCGGATTTCGGTGCATCTGGAGGCAGATCGGAACGACCGCGCCCTGTTGCAGATGGCGTCGCCCGCGCTATGCGCCGGGCCGGAAATGACTTTATTGCTGAACGAACGCTATGGCCGGGTGCTGACCGGCCTGTCGCGCCAGCTCCGCTCCCCGCTCGATCATGATGCCGACGCGGGCCGCTACAGCATCGCGATCAGCGTCATTCCCTGAAAAACCGTCAGACCCGCTGATAGTCGCGGCGGAAATCGGCCGTGAAGGTCGACAATGTGCCGGCCGCAATATTGTCGCGCAGGCCCTGCATCAGTTCCTGATAGAAATGGATGTTATGCTGGGTCATCAGCATCGCGCCCAGCATCTCGCCCGACTTCACCAGATGATGGAGATAGGCGCGGCTCCAGGTCGCGCAGACCGGGCAGCCGCAGCGCGGATCGAGCGGGCCCAGATCCTCGTTGAACTTGGCGTTGCGGATGTTGAGCGGGCCGGCCCAGGTGAAAGCCTGGCCATTGCGGCCCGACCGGGTCGGCAGCACGCAGTCGAACATGTCGATGCCGCGTTCCACGGCGCCGACGATATCGTCGGGCTTGCCCACGCCCATCAGATAGCGCGGCTTGTCCTGCGGCAGCATGTCGGGCGCGAAGTCGAGCGTGGCGAACATCGCCTCCTGCCCCTCGCCCACCGCAAGGCCGCCCACGGCATAGCCGTCAAAGCCGATCTCGATCAGCTTCTCCGCCGAAATCTTGCGCAGCCCTTCGTCGAGCGAGCCCTGCTGGATACCGAACAGCGCCGCACGATCGGCATGGTCGCCGCCCGCGTCGAAGCCGTCGCGCGAGCGCTTGGCCCAGCGCATCGATCGCTCCATCGACCGGGCGGCCTCGTCATGGGTGCAGCCATTCTTGGTGCATTCGTCAAAGGCCATGACGATGTCGCTGTCGAGCAGCCGCTGGATCTCCATCGAGCGCTCGGGGCTGAGCATATGCTTGGAGCCGTCGAGATGGCTGGAGAAGGCGACCCCCTCCTCGCTCATCTTGGTAAGGGCGCTGAGGCTCATCACCTGATAGCCGCCACTGTCGGTCAGGATCGGCCGGTCCCAGCCCATGAAGCCGTGCAGTCCGCCCAGCCGTGCCATGCGTTCGGCGCCGGGGCGCAGCATCAGATGATAGGTGTTGCCCAGGATGATGTCGGCGCCGGTGGCGCGCACTTCGGCCGGGCGCATCGCCTTGACGGTGGCGGCGGTGCCGACCGGCATGAAGGCGGGCGTGCGGATCTCGCCGCGGCGCATCTGGATCGCGCCGGTGCGGGCCTTGCCGTCGGTGGCGGCGATCGAGAAGGAAAAGCGGGGCTTGGTCATCGCCGCGCTCTAGGAGCGAACGCCCGCGCGCACAAGAGCAGCGCGGTCGGAGCGCCGTTTCAGCCGGCCCGGCGGACGCCGTCGAACAGGGTCATCGCGTCGATGTCGAACCCCTCGACCCGGCGATAGCGGCCGATGAAGCGCAGACAATCGGTGGACAGGCGCAAGGTCCAGGGCTGGCCCTGCGCATCCTGTAGCGTGAGTGTCACATTCTTGCGGGCCGGAAGGCGATGCATGTCCATGCGATCGCTCTAATTAACAATGGTTAACAAAGGGCTGAGCAGAGGGGCTGAAAAGCGGAAACGAAAATTTCTGTTGCGATATCGCAACAACAATCTCCATTTCGGCGCATTTACCGCGCTTTCCGGGCAACAGTTGCGGATAAAAATGGTTAATGATCTGTCAACTATTTGTCCCGCACTGCATCATGAGCGCCGACCGTCGAAGGTTCAGATTCAAGAGAAAAATGGGGCGCACATGATTGATTCAGGACGCTTTAGTGCTGCTGACGAGCGCGCGACCGAGGTCGAAGCGGCATTCGAGATCGAAAGCTTTGGCGAGGATGCCGTAACGTCATCCCCCGCCCCTTCCCAACTGTTCGACCTGGGCCAGATCGACGTGCAGTGGGAGGCCGAATCCGAAACGCTCTGGGCGTTCATGACGCCGGCCAATCGACCCAATTTCAGCATGACCATGCTGCGCGACGTCCGCTACTGGTATGCCGAGACCAAGCGCCTGTTCGATGCCGGCCAATTGCCGGTCAAATATATGGTCGCCGGCTCCCGCTTCCCCGGCGTGTTCAACCTGGGCGGCGACCTCGAACTGTTCGCCGGCTGCATCGAACGCGGCGACCTGCCCGGCCTGGTCCAATATGGCCACGCCTGCATCGACGTGGTCCATCGCACCTGGCGCAATGGCGACATGCCAGTGGTGTCGATCGCGCTGGCGCAGGGCGATGCGCTGGGCGGCGGGTTCGAGGCGCTGCTCTGTTTCGACGTGGTGATCGCCGAGCGCAGCGCCCGTTTCGGCCTGCCGGAAATGCTGTTCGGCCTGTTCCCCGGCATGGGCGCCTATTCGATCCTGTCGCGCAAGCTGGGCCGGCTGGCCGCCGAGCGCATGATCCTGTCGGGCAAGGTCTTCACCGCGGAAGAGATGTTCGACATGGGCATCGTCCATACGCTGGTGGAGGATGGCGAGGGGGAAGCGGCGGTGCGCGATTTCGTCGCCCGCAATCGCCCGCACCATGCCGGCCATGTCGGCGTCTATGAAGCCGGGCGCCGGGTCGATCCGCTGCACCATGACGAGTTGAAGGATATTGTCGAGAATTGGGCCGCTTCGGCGCTCAAGACCGACCTCAAGGATATCCGCATGATGCGCCGGCTGGCGTCGGCCCAGACGCGGCTGACCAAATAAGGATCAGGCCAGGCGGCGCTGGCGGATCAGCGCCGCCATGTCATGGACATCGGCCCTGTTGCGGTTGAGCAGGGCCTGCAACTCGCCGATCGGGACCGGCCGGCTGAGGACGAAGCCCTGGACGTTGGTGAAGCCGGTTTCGCGGGCGTAGCGCAACTGTTCCTCGGTCTCGATCCCCTCGGCCACCGTCTCCACCTCCAGCGCGCGGGCCAGATAGGCGACGGACTGGGCGATGGCGCGGTCGCGGGGATTTTCGCCGACGCCGCGCATGAAGCTCTGATCGACCTTGATCGTGTCGAACTCATGGGTGCGCAAGGCGCCCAGCGAGGAATAGCCGGTGCCGAAATCGTCGAGCGCCAGGCGCAGGCCGATACGGCGCAATTCGCTGAGGATCAGATGGGTGCGGCGGTCATCTTCCAGGAAGATGGATTCGGTGACTTCCAGTTCCAGCCGCCGCGCCTTGAGCCCCGACTGGAGCAAAGCGGAGATGACCGCACGCGGCAGGCCGTCGGTCTTGATGAGCGCGGGCGAGATGTTGACCGCGACCCGGATATCCTCGTCCCAGCCCATCGCGTCGCGGCACGCCTGGGCCAGCGCCCAGTTGGTCATCGGCTCGATCAGGGCCGAGCTTTCAGCGATCGGGATGAACTCGGCTGGGGAAATCCAGCCCAGTTCCGGATGCTGCCAGCGCATCAGCGCCTCGCAGATGGTGATCCGGCCAGTCTCGGTATCGAAGATCGGCTGATAATGAAGTTGCAGTTCGCCATTGGCGAGCGCGCTGCGCAGCCCGGTCTCCAGCTCATAGGTGCGGTTCTGCCGCTCCTTCATGGTCCAGTCGAACTGGGCATGGCGATTTCGACCCGCATGCTTGGCCTTGTAGAGCGCCAGATCGGCATGTTGCAGCAGTTCGTCGCCATCGGCGCCATCTTCGGGCGCGACGGCAATGCCCATCGAGGCTGAGATGGTCAGGTGATGGCCGCCGACCTCGAAATCACCGGCTAGGATGCGGGTGATGTCGCCCGCGATCACTTCGGCCTGGATGCGGCTGACGCCAGGACAGATCAGCACGAACTCGTCGCCGCCGAAACGCGCGACATGGCCGCGCCGGTCGAGCGCACGGGTCAGCCGCTCGGCCACCTGGCACAGCAGCTGGTCGCCGACGATATGGCCCAGCGTGTCGTTGATTTCCTTGAACCGGTCGAGGTCCATCCACAGGACGGCGGTCTGATCCGCATCGGAAATGCGATTGTCGAACAGGTCGCGCAGCCGCATCTGCATCGCCATGCGGTTTTCCACGCCGGTCAGGCTGTCATAGCGGGCCAGCCGCTCGAACTTGATCGCGAGGTTGCTCTTCTCCTGCTTGCCTTGCATCGCTTCCAGCACGATGCGGTGCGTGGTCTTGGTGATTTCTGCCATGGCGAAGATCATCAGGAAGCAGAGCACGCCAAGGACGACATAGCCGACGCCGCCGGCGATCAGCAGGCCGATGGAGGTCGGCAGCATGGTGAAGCAGGTCTGGCCGACCGCGACATGGACCCGGCCGGCATTGCGGCCGGAAATGCCGCCCGCATAGGAGGCGACCATGCCGACGGCGAGCACATGCAGGGTCGCATCCTGGCTGATCGTCAGGGTCGCGAGCGATTGCAGCCCGAGCAGCGCGGCATAGATCCAGGCACCCATTTCATAGGCGATTCCCCAGATCGGACGCGCCGGACCATCCTGATGCGCCAGCGCACGCTGGAAATAGACGGCCGAAATGGAGCGACTGATTCCCACGATCAGGACCAGCGCGGCAATGATGTGCATGGTCAGGACATGGGCCTGCCAGGCGATCACGAGACTGAGCGAACCACCTGAAATCGCGCCGGAAAGCAGCGATGCCGGGGAGGCGTAAAGCGCCTTGACGAGGCTATCCTGCACCTCAGCATTCTGCTGGGTACGGGGCGCAAAGCGCGCGCGCAGGACTGCGCACAGATGGCGGACGGGGCGTGACACGTGCCAGCATAGTGGCCGATCAGCCTTGAGATTTGGTAAACCAGATGCCCACCAAAGCAGATCAATTCCGCTGCCCGATCAACAATATCCCCCTACTCCTCCCCGGCCAGGGCACCGTCATATGGGGCCGGAAGCAGGCTGTAGGACAGCAGAAGCGACAGGCACGAAAAAGGCCGGTGGATCGCTCCACCGGCCCCTTTCTTGTCGCATGTGCGAGAACTTCTTTGAAGTCGCGATCGAACCGCGGGCGGGCGTTGCCCACCCGCTACGATCGCTTTTAGAAGTCCATGCCGCCCATGCCGCCCATGCCGCCCGGCATGGCGGGCATGGCGGGCTTGTCTTCGGGCAGTTCCGAAACCGCGGCTTCGGTGGTGATCAGCAGACCAGCAACCGAGGCAGCGTTCTGGAGCGCGGTGCGCACGACCTTGGTCGGGTCGATGACGCCGGCGGCGACCAGATTTTCATAGGTGTCGGTCGACGCGTTGAAGCCGAACGAGGTATCGGTCTGGTCGAGCAGCTTGCCCGAGACGACAGCACCGTCATGGCCGGCGTTGGCGGCGATCTGGCGAACCAGGGCCGTCAGCGACTTGCGGACGATGTCGATACCGCGGGTCTGGTCGTCATTGGCGCCAGCGACGCCTTCGAGAACCTTGGTCGCGTAGAGCAGCGCGGTGCCACCACCGGGGACGATGCCTTCTTCGACGGCAGCGCGGGTGGCGTGCAGGGCGTCGTCGACGCGATCCTTGCGCTCCTTCACTTCGACTTCGGTCGCACCGCCAACCTTGATGACGGCAACGCCGCCAGCCAGCTTGGCCAGGCGTTCCTGCAGCTTTTCACGGTCATAGTCCGAAGTGGTGACTTCGATCTGCGCACGGATCTGCTCGGTACGGCCCTTGATCGAGTCGGCATCACCGGCGCCATCGACGATGGTGGTGTTGTCCTTGTCGATGGTGACGCGCTTGGCGGTGCCCAGCATGCCCAGGGTGACGTTTTCGAGCTTGATGCCCAGGTCTTCCGAGATCACTTCGCCCTTGGTCAGGACGGCGATGTCTTCCAGCATGGCCTTGCGGCGATCGCCGAAGCCCGGTGCCTTGACCGCAGCAACCTTCAGGCCGCCGCGCAGCTTGTTGACGACCAGGGTCGCCAGCGCTTCGCCTTCGATGTCCTCGGCGATGATGAGGAGCGGACGGCCCGACTGAACCACGGCTTCCAGGATCGGCAGGATCGACTGCAGATTCGAGAGCTTCTTCTCGTGGATCAGGATGTACGGATCAGCCAGCTCGACAGCCATCTTTTCCGGGTTGGTGATGAAGTAGGGCGACAGGTAGCCGCGGTCGAACTGCATGCCTTCGACAACGTCCAGCTCGAAGTCGAGACCCTTGGCCTCTTCCACGGTGATGACGCCTTCCTTGCCGACCTTTTCCATGGCTTCGGCGATCTTCTCGCCGACTTCCTTGTCGCCATTGGCCGAGATGATGCCGACCTGGGCCACTTCGGCCGAACCGGCAACCGGCTTCGAGCGCGACTGGATGTCCTCGACAACCTTGGCGACGGCGAGATCGATGCCGCGCTTCAGGTCCATCGGGTTCATGCCGGCGGCAACCGACTTCATGCCTTCGCGCACGATGGCCTGGGCCAGGACGGTCGCGGTGGTGGTGCCGTCACCGGCGATGTCGTTGGTCTTCGAAGCAACTTCGCGGACCATCTGGGCGCCCATATTCTCGAACTTGTCCTTCAGTTCGATTTCCTTGGCGACGCTGACGCCGTCCTTGGTGATGCGGGGGGCGCCGAAGCTCTTGTCGATGACGACGTTGCGGCCCTTCGGGCCCAGGGTCACCTTGACCGCGTCGGCCAGGATGTCGACGCCGCGCAGGATGCGCTCACGAGCGTCACGCGAAAACTTTACGTCCTTCGCTGCCATGATCTAATTCCTTTGGAAAATAGGGAAAAATGGAAAACCGAAATTCTGCGGGTTGCTGTCGCTCAGGCGACGATACCCAGCCCGTCGCCTGCTTAGGCGACAATACCCAGAATATCCGATTCCTTCATGATGAGCAGGTCTTCACCGTCGACCTTGACTTCGGTGCCCGACCACTTGCCGAACAGTACGCGATCGCCGGCCTTGACGTCCAGCGGCGTGACCTTGCCGTCTTCGGCCTTCGAACCCGAACCGACGGAGACGATTTCGCCTTCCTGCGGCTTTTCCTTGGCGGTGTCGGGGATGATGATGCCACCGGCCGTCTTCGCTTCCGCTTCAATGCGGCGAACGAGAACGCGGTCATGCAACGGACGGAATGCCATGATGATTGCCTTTCCCTTTGTGCTGGGATGGGTCCGGCGCGGCCCGCAAGAGGAATGTCCCCGTGCGATATTGTGCCCCGCCTTGTCCTTCTCCCGATGAACTCTCTCATTGTTAGCACTCGCCGATGGAGAGTGCTAGCGGCATGCATATGGAAAAGTCGTTTCGCCGGTCAAGGGCGGGACGGGATAAAAATTTTCGCCGTCCCGATGGATCGGGGATCGATCGGACCGGCACGCAGGCCATAGCGCAACCACCCGGCCCCGTCATGCCGGGCGCGACGGACCGCACGGGGATTGCGACGCGACAGGCGACGGGATCGGGACACGCGCCTGTCGAAGTTCACAGTGTAAACGGGGTTTCCGGGGTCTTTGCACCGCCAACGCGCCGGGAACGCATCGACTACGCGCCTGTCGCGCGTCGGGGGTGTGGGGGTGCGGGTCAGTGGCGCGCGCCCGTCATGCGGCGGCGAAGCGACGGTAACGCGACACATAGGCCCCTGCCGCGCGTCGATCAGGCGGCGACCGAGGCAGAGGCGGCGATGCGAAGAAAGGCGCTGGTCCATCGCGCAGGGTAGATCAGAAATCGGGCATGTAGGACAGCATCGGTGAAGCGAGCATCTCCGTCATTGCGAGCGGTGCGAAGCAATCCATCTCGCGCCAGTGGATTGCTTCGCTCCGCTCGCAATGACGATATCCGGCTTTGACAGCTAACGACCAGAAGCGGCTGTAAATTCCTCCCCTGCAAGGGGAGGGGGACCACGAAGTGGTGGAGGGGTGACGCCCTATCGAGAGGGCGTCACCCCTCCGTCTGGCCTACGGCCAGCCACCTCCCCTTGCAGGGGAGGATGGTCTAGAAGCGACCATTCTTCGTCGTTCGGCGATTGTATTCGCCTCCCTGAAACCGGCCACTTATTCAGATGGCAAATCGAAGGACGAACGACCAAATCGGGTGGATAGCTGCCGTTCCCAATTACAGCCGTATCAATTGCGAGACCTCGTTTCTCGAAGCGGGGGCCGCGACGAACTTCACACTTATCCTTTGCCCGTCGCGCGAGACGAAAACTCTATAATTGGGCTCACGCACTTCGACAAAAAAACCGGAGATGCCTTCGGGTTCGAAACCGCCGCCAGACATCTCCTCCCCAGCCCCAATGAAGACTCGACCTGACGGAGTATTCAAATTGAAACTAACCGCGTTCAGGTCAATCTCATCCGCAATCTCAAGTTGATAGGTGCCGTCGGTCCCAAGATTGAGGAACAAGGCATTTCCGTTTTGAACCTCGGCCAATTCGTTGGCGGGGATCGACCACCAATCACCGACATCGTTGACCCGGTGCTTCATCGCGCCAACGTCAAAAATGCAGATGGTCGCCGTGTCGGTCGCGACGGTATTAAACAACAGCACCATAGAAGCCCCGTGCGGTTTTGCGGGTAGTTTGAGAGCAAGTCGTCGATGTCCGCAAGGGAGCGATTGTTGCCGGACGATTTTTCTTCGCCAAGCGGCAGCTATCGTCGATCATCTACCCAAAAGCTGACTGACTTAAATCCACCCCAAATCCGCCCCTCCTTCTTTCTCCTCCGCGCCCTTCGCGGCTCCGCGTGATTCATTATTCGCGCGGAGCCGCGAAGAGCGCGGAGAAAGGGATATGAAGGACTGAAAAACAGTCTGGCATCTAGCCCCACTCCGTCATTCCCGCGCAGGCGGGAATCCATCTCCTGACCTCGCATCTGGTCCGAAGCTGGTGAGATGGATCCCCGCCTGCGCGGGGATGACGCTGTGAAACAGGTGGCCAGCTTCCCACCCCACTCCGCCATCTCAGCGACGGGTGGGAATGGTCGAGTTTGCCTCTCTCCCATTGCCCGGCGATTGCGGCATGTCCTTATTCATGTCGGGTCGGGAATCTTTGATGGCTGGGGCATCCCGCGCGCGCGTCGAGGGTTGGACGGCGCATAAGCGATAAGAGGAGAGCGCCATGTCCTATGCCACGATCGTCGCCGCCGTCGATGTCAACGCCCCTGACCTCGCCCGTGCCGCCATTGCCGGCGCGGCCGATGTGGCGGGGAACCAGGGCGTCGTCCACCTTCTCTACGTCCGCTATTATCTGCCGACCCGCTATTCCGAGCTGCTGGACGGCAGTTTCGACGAGCATGAGGAGCGCGATGCGCTGGCGGCGATGAAGACATGGGCGAGCGAGGCCGGGCTGGCCCCCGATCGCACCCATTTCCTGACCCGGCGGGGGCGGGTGCGCGACGAGGTGCTGAGCGAGGCGGCGCGGCTGAAGGCCGACCTGGTGGTGATCGGATCGCACCAGCCCTCGCTCACGTCCAAGCTGTTGGGGTCCAATGCGTCGGCGATCATCCACCAGTCGCCGGTCAGCGTGCTGGTGGTGCGGACGCAGGCAGCGGAATAGCAGAAATAATCAACAGCGGTTGAGCGGCGCTCGGTTGCGGCGGGCGGGCGCCGTTCCTACCTGCCGGGCATCAGAGATTTATCGGAGCGATGCCCGCATGACCGACAGCTATACCCCGCCCGCCGTCTGGATTTGGGACAAGGATAAGGGCGGCGCCTTTGCCAATATCAACCGGCCGATCGCCGGCGCCACCCATGACAAGCCATTGCCGGTCGGCGCGCATCCGCTCCAGCTCTATTCGCTGGGCACGCCCAATGGGCAGAAGGTGACGATCCTGCTGGAGGAATTGCTGGAGGCGGGCGTCACGCAGGCCGAATATGATGCCTGGCTGATCCGCATCGGCGATGGCGACCAGTTTGGCAGCGGCTTTGTCGACGTCAATCCCAACAGCAAGATCCCCGCGCTGATGGACCATAGCGTGTCGCCGCCGCAGCGCGTGTTCGAATCCGGCGCGATCCTGCTCTATCTGGCCGAGAAGTTCGGCAAGTTCCTGCCGACCGATCCGGCCAAGCGCACCGCGGCGCTGAGCTGGCTGTTCTGGCAGATGGGCAGCGCGCCGATCCTGGGCGGCGGCTTTGGCCATTTCTTCGCCTATGCGCCGGAAAAATACGAATATCCGATCAACCGCTACACGATGGAAGTGAAGCGGCAGTTGGACGTGCTGGACCGGCATCTGGCGGAGAATGACTATCTGGCGGGCGACGAATATTCGATCGCCGATATCGCGATATGGCCCTGGTATGCCGGCGTGCTGCTGAACCGGGTCTATGGCGCGGCGGAGTTCCTGGACGCGGGCAGCTATACCCATGTGCTGCGCTGGGCGAACCAGATCGATGCGCGCCCGGCGGTGAAGCGCGGGCGGATCGTCAACAAGACCAACGGGCCGCTGGAGGATCAGCTGCACGAGCGGCATGACGCCGGCGACTTTGCCACGAAGACGCAGGACAAGCTGGAGGGGGTTGCCTGACACCCATTCCGTTCGTTTCGAGCCTGTCGAGAAACGGGAAGCACGGACGGAGGGGCAGGGTGCGCGGTCACGCACCGGCCCCTCCACCGCCTGCGGCGGTCCCCCTCCCCAAGCCAAGCTTGGGGAGGAATTTACTCAATAGCCTACGGTGAAGCGCTGGCGACTATGTTTGGGCGTTTCGATCTCGTCGGCGAGCGCGATGGCATAATCGGCATAGGAAATGCTGCTATTGCCCTCGCCATCGACCAGCAACTGGTCGGTGCCGAGGCGGAAATGTCCCTTGCGATCGCCGACGAAGAACAGGGCGGAGGGCGAGAGGAAGGTCCAGTCGAGATCCGCCACGCCGCGCAGATAGGTGAGGAAATCGCCGCCCCGGCTGGCTTCGGCCTTATAGGCTTCGGGAAATTCCGGCATGTCGATCAGCTTGACGCCCGGCGCGACCTCCAGGCTGCCGGCGCCGCCGACCACCAGATAGCGGACCACGCCCGACGCACGCACCGCGCCGACCAGCGATGCCGGATCGGTGTCGGCGAACATGACGGCGCTCACCACCGCATCATGGCCGGCGAGCAGCGCACCGAGCGCGGCGACATCATTGACGTCGCCGGCGACCGCAGTGACGCCGGCGTCCTGCACCGCATTTTCGGGATGGCGCGAGATCGCCGTCACCTGATGCCCGCGGCGGGCCAGTTCCGCGCTGATTTCCCGCCCTGCCCGGCCGCTGCCGCCGATGATCGCGATCTTCATGTTCCATTCTCCATGGGTAGTTACCAATGGAAACCAGATAGCGATTGGGATATCATGGTCGCAAGAAGGCACTTTGCCATCACCTGGTTACGCCGAGGAAACCGACCCCATGACTGCGCCCACGCCCCTGCCCCGGATCGGCGACGCCTATGATCCCGATTGCCCGACCCGCCATGTGCTGGACCGGATCGGCGACAAATGGGCGGTGCTGGTGATGCTGACGTTGAAGGACGGGCCGGTGCGGTTCAACGATCTGCGCCGGCGGATCGGCGCCATCTCACAAAAGATGCTGTCACAAACATTGAAAAGCCTGGAGCGCGACGGGCTGGTGAGCCGCGCCGCCTATGCCACGGTGCCGGTGACGGTGGAATATCGGCTGACGGCGATGGCGCAGGGGCTGATCGGCATATTGGACCAGATTACCCGCTGGGCGGAGGGCCATGTCGGCGCGATCATGGATGCCCGCCGGGCGCATGACGCGCGCGAGGTCGAGGCCGCCTAACCGACCTGGGTGGCGCGCTGGCCCTGTGACGCGGTGCGGTCGCGCCACCAGCGGTTGATGCGACGGGCGGCGGGCCGCTCCACGCCATAGGTGAGCGCGCTCGCCAGCAGCAGCGAGGCAGCGGTCGCGAGCAGGAAGCCGATCCAGGTCGACAGGCCGGCGCGGTCGACCAGGTTCATGATCGCCAGCCCAGCATTATGGTGGATGAGGTAGAGCGCGTAGCTGATCGCCCCCAGCCAGAGCAGCAGCCGATGGCGCAGGAAGGGCAGCCAGCCGCGCAGCATCGCGGCGAAGATCGCCATCACCAGCAGCGCGGCGACCAGATATTCGCGCGGGTCCGCCCAGGCGATCGTCGCCAGCGCCGCCACGAAGAAGGGCGCCTGTTGCCCCCAGCGGCGATGGCCCGACCAGATGCGGTAGAAGAGCATGCCGATGATGAAGAAGGGGATATAGTCGAGCACCAGCAGCATGACGAGGCGGCTGGGCATCGCGTGCCAGCCGGCAATCGCAGCCTTGATCGCCAGCCAGCCGAGCAGCAGCCATTCGAGCCGGGCAAAGCCGCGCCCCATCCAGATCGCCAGCATGCAGCAGTAGAAGGCGAGTTCGACGCCCAGCGTCCAGTAGACGCCGTCGACCGCGGGCAGATAGAAATAGCCCTGCAGCATCGTCATGTTGACCGGGATCACCCAGGCGGGCGGCAGCAGCTGGCCAGCGCCGAGCAGCAGGACGATGCCGATCGAGAGCGCCATTGCCGCCCAATAGACCGGGAAGAGCCGGGCGAAGCGCTTGACCGCGAAATCAGCGGCGCTGCGCGTCCCTTCCAGCGAGAAGGCGATGACGAAGCCGGAAATCGCAAAGAAGAGCAGCACGCCATAGCCGCCATGTTCGAACAAGGGCGGCAGGCGATGGCCGTGCGGGAAGAGCTTGGGGTAGATGTTGAAATAATGGAAGAGCAGCACGGAAAAGGCCGCGATGCCACGCAACGCGTCCAGTTCCTGCAATCGCGTCCGACCCTGCCCCATCATCCCCCTGCCCTACGCCCCCACGCGATAAGATTGGGTAAATTTGCGTGAACGATAGCGCCCGCGCCGGGGCGCCGGCATCAATTGCCGTCGGCGTCGACCATGAACTGCATCGGCTTGCCGCGCGATTCCGGTTCCCAGCCGGCCGCCAGCGCCGCGCGCACGCCGCGCGCGACGATGGCGTCGTTGATCTGGAGCCGGCCGCGGGCCAGTCCTTTGAGCAGGCGCTTGGGCGGCGGAAATTCCAGCACGGCGCCGCGCTGCGTCCCCTGCTGCTGCAGGGCGACGGTCATGCCGCGCCAGCCATCCGCATCGCTCCATTGCGGTTCGCGCCGCACTTCCCAATCATAATGCGCGCCGTCGACCAGGACGGTGCCGCTGTTGTTGCTGTTTGACATGATCGCCCCTTAGCCTGCCGCCCTAACAATGTCAGCCCAGGCTTCTTCGCTAATCACCTCGATGCCGAGCGCCGTCGCCTGTTTGAGCTTCGATCCCGCGCCGGGGCCGGCGACGACCAGGTCGGTCTTGGCACTGACCGATCCCGCCGCCTTGGCGCCCAGCCGCTCGGCCTGCGCCTTGGCCTCGTCGCGGCTCATGGTTTCCAGCTTGCCGGTGAAGACGACGATCTTGCCGGTGACGGCGCTGGCGGTGGTTTCGACGACATAATCGGGCGGCGACACTTCGGAGAGCAGATCGTCCCACGCCTCGACATTATGGGGTTCGTGGAAGAAATCGCGCAGAGACTCAATTACAGTCGAACCAATCCCATCGATCGATCCCAGCATGTCCGCATCATCGAAATAATCGGCAGGGGCTTTGACCCTTGCCCCGTCCGATGTGCGATACATCTCGTTCATTTGGTCGATGGCATGCCGAAGCCCCTGTAGAGTTACAACTTTCTTCATCAGACTGCGCGCCGTCACCGCACCGACATGGCGGATGCCCAGGCCGAACAGCAGCTTGGCGGCGTCGGGCGCGCGCTTCGCCTCGATCGCGGCGAGCAGATTGTCGACCGACTTTTCCTTCCAGCCCTCGCGCCCCAGCAGTTCACCGGCATGGGTGCGCAGGCGGAAGATGTCGGCCGGCTCCTTGATCCAGCCAAGGTCGAGAAATTCCTCGATCGTCTTTTCGCCCAGCCCCTCGATATCGAGCGCGGCGCGGCTGACGAAATGGCGCAGCCGCTCGAACCGCTGGGCGGCGCAGATCAGGCCGCCGGTGCAGCGATAATCGACTTCCTCCTCCTCGCGCACCGCTTCCGATCCGCAGACCGGGCAGTGAGTGGGGAAGGGAAAGGGTTCGCGTACTTCGTCGCGGGTCAGATTGTCGACCACCTGCGGGATGACGTCGCCGGCGCGCTGGACGACGATGCGGTCGCCCGGCCGCACGCCCAGCCGTTCGATCTCGTCGGCATTGTGGAGCGTGACGTTGGAGACGACGACGCCGCCGACCGTCACCGGGGTCAGGCGCCCGACCGGGGTCAGCTTGCCGGTGCGGCCGACCTGGATGTCGATCGCCTCCAGCGTGGTCTGGGCGCGTTCGGCCGGGAATTTATGGGCGATCGCCCAGCGCGGCGCCTTGGCCACGAAGCCGAGCCGCTGCTGCCAGTCGAGCCGGTCGACCTTGTAAACGACGCCGTCAATGTCGAAGGGCAGGTCGGCGCGGGCGCGTTCGATCGCGCGATAATGGGCCAGGATCGCGTCGATGCTATCGACGCAGACCAGCATGTCGGACACGGGCAGACCCCAACTCGCAATCGCCTGCATCACGCCCAACTGGGTGTCGGCGGGCAGCGCGCTATGGGCGCCCCAGCCATGGGCGAGGAAACGTAAGGGACGGCTGGCAGTGACGCTGGCGTCCTTCTGGCGCAGCGATCCGGCGGCCGCGTTGCGCGGATTGGCGAACTGGCGCGCCTTGTCGGCATCCTCCGCCTCGTCCAGCAGCCGCTGGTTGAGGGCGACGAAATCCGCCTTGGCCATATAGACCTCGCCCCGCACCTCGAACAGGTCGGGGATGGCTTCGCCGGTCAGGCGCTCAGGGATGTCGGCGATGGTGCGGACATTGGCGGTGACATCCTCACCCGTGGTGCCGTCGCCGCGGGTCGCGGCCAGCACCAGTTTGCCCTGCTCATAGCGCAGCGAACAGGACAGGCCATCGATCTTCGGTTCGGCGGTCATCGCCACCGGCGCATCCTCGGCCAGTGCCAGGAAGCGGCGGACGCGCGCGGCGAACTCGGCGATATCCTCGTCGGCAAAGCCATTGTCGAGGCTCATCATGCGGACCGCGTGCGGCACCTTCTTCAGTGCCGAGGTGGCGGCAGCGCCGACCTGTGCGTTGGGCGAGTCGGCGCGGATCAGATGCGGGAAGGCCGCTTCGAGCGCGTTATTCTCGCGGATCAGCGCGTCATAGTCCGCGTCGCTGATCTCCGGCGCGTCCTGGTCATGATAGAGGCGGTTATGCTTCGCCACCTCCCTGGCAAGGCGCATCAGGCGGTTGGCGGCTTCGGCTTCGGTGAGGCTGGCGGGATCGGTCATGGGGATGCCTTAACGCCCACTTCAGATTCCCGCCACCGGCACGGTTTCAAAATGCTGGGGGAAGCCGGCGATGATCGGGCGGGCCTTGGCGATGGCGGCGCGGACCGCGGGGAGCTTGAGCGAAGCGGCGTGGCTTTCGCGGCTGTCCCAGACTTCGGTGATCCAGAGCGCGTCGGGATTGGCGGTGTCGAGCGCCACGACATAGGAGAGGCAGCCGGGCATCGCGCTGATCGCATCCTTCAGATATCCGACCAGTTCGTCGCGCTTGCCGGGCGCGCTGAGCATCTGGCCGATCAGGCCGTAGCGCGGTTTCGCCTCCTGCGCGGCGGCGGGGATAGCCGTTGCGGCCAGCGTCGCGGCGGCGAGGCCGAGCATGTCTCTGCGATTATGGGTCATGCGGCTATCCTATCCCCTCCGTTCGTCCTGAGCGAAGTCGAAGGACGCGCCGAGCGGAGCGAGGCGCCTTCGCTTCGCTCAGGTGAAGGCTTCGACTTCGCTCAGCCCGAACGGTATGTGAAACGCGCGAATTGGCAAGCCTCAAGCTTCCAGCAGCCGTTCCGCCTGTGCGCGTGCTTCGGCGGTGATTTCCGCGCCGGAGAGCATGCGGGCGATTTCCTCGCGGCGTTCGCCATCGCTGAGTGCATGGACGCCGGTGCGGGTCACCGTGCCATCACTCGACTTGGCGATCAGCATATGGCCGGCACCGCGCGCCGCGACCTGGGGGCTGTGGGTGACGACGAGAATCTGGTTGCTCTGTGCCAGGCGCGACAGGCGCTCGCCGATCGCATCGGCCACCGCGCCGCCGACACCCCGGTCGATCTCGTCGAAGATCAGCGTGTCGGCCCCGCCATGCTCCGCCAGCGCGACCTTGAGCGCGAGGATGAAGCGGGACAGTTCGCCGCCCGAGGCGATCTTGGCGAGCGGCGCGAAGGGCGCGCCGGGATTGGTCGAAATCTCGAACTCGACCCGGTCCATGCCGGCGCCGCTCCATTGCCCTTCGTCGAGCGGGGCTACGACGGTGCGGAAGCGGGCGGCGTCCAGCTTCAGCGGCGCCAGTTCGCCCGCGACCGCCGCATCGAGCCGGCCGGCGGCAAGCTGGCGTTCGGCCGACAACGCCTGGGCTGCGGCGCGATAGGTTGCCGCCTTGCGCGCGACATCGGCTTCGAGCGCGGCGATATGCTCCTCCCCGCCCTCGATCGCGGCGAGGCGCGCGGCCATCTCGTCACGCAGGGCGGCGAGATCGTCGGGCGCGACCTGATGCTTGCGGGCGAGACCCCGCAGGTCGAACAGGCGGGTCTCGATAGTATCCAGCCGGGCGGGGTCGAAGCTCAGCGCCTCGGCGGCTTCGGCGAGCTTGTCCTCCGCCTCGCCCGCTTCGATGACGGCGCGGTCCAGCGCCTCCAGCACGGCGGAGAGCGGTTCATATTCGCCCGCGATCCGGTCGAGCCGGCGGGCGGCCTGGCGCAACTGGGCAAGGCCGCCGTCCGAGCCGGTCAGGCAATCGGTGACGGCGGACAGATCATCGGACAGGCGCGCGCCCTTCTGCATGGTCGCGCGCTCCTCCGCCAAAGTCGCTTCCTCGCCGGCTTCGGGCGCGAATTTCGACAGTTCGGCGACGGCATGGTCGAGATAATCGCGGTCGCGCGCAGCATTGGCCACGGTATCGCGCGCCTGCGCCAGATCGGCCGCGGCGGCGCGCCAGGCGGCATGAGCGGTGGCGACCGCCTCCGCCTCGCAGCGGCCATAGGTGTCGAGCAGCGCGCGGTGGCCGCGGGCGTTGAGCAGGCCGCGATCGTCATGCTGGCCATGGATTTCGACCAGCGCACCGCCCAGATCGCGCAGCAGCGCGGCAGAACAGGCCTGGTCGTTGATGAAGGCGCGACTGCCGCCATCGGCCTTGACCGTGCGGCGGATCAGCAGCGGTTCGCCGGCTTCGATCTCGATGCCATTGTCGGCCAGCAGCAGCGCGGCGCGATGGCCGGCGGGCGGCGGATCGAAGCTGGCGGTGACGCTGGCCTGCGCCTCCCCTGCCCGGACCAGGCCGCTGTCGGCGCGGGCGCCGAGCGCCAGCCCCAGCGAATCGAGCAGGATCGACTTGCCCGCGCCGGTTTCACCGGTGAGGACGGACAGGCCGGCGCCGAACTCCAGGTCCAGCGCCTCGATCAGCACGACATTGCGGATGGCAAGCGAGGTCAGCATGGCGCCTGTCTACCTGCCATCGCACAAAAGGGGAACAAATAAAGCGTGCGCCTCAGCTCTTGACCGGATGCTGCTGCATCAGCTTGTAGCTGCGCTCATACCATTTGGTGCCGGGATAGTTGCGGCCCAGCACGGCGGCGGCCTTCTGCGCTTCGGCCGGGATGCCGAGCGAGAGATAGGATTCAACCAGACGCTCCAGCGCTTCGGGCGTGTGGGTGGTGGTCTGGAACTTGTCGATCACGGTGCGGAAACGCAGCGTGGCGGCGAGCCACTGGCCCCGGCGCTGGTAGAAGCGGCCCAGCTCCATTTCCTTGCCGGCGAGGTGGTCATTCACCAGGTCGACCTTCAGACGGGCGTCGGCAGCATAGCGGGTGTCGGGATAGCGGCGGATCAGTTCGCCCAGCGCATCCATCGCCTGCTGCGTGATCTTCTGGTCGCGGGTGACGTCGGCAATCTGCTCATAATAGCACAGCGCGATCAGATAATAAGCGTAGGGCGCGTCCTTGTTGCCGGTGTGGATAGACAGGAAGCGCTGCGAGGCCGCGATCGATTCCGGATAGTCGCGGTTCATATAATAGCTGAACGCCGACATGAGCTGCGCACGACGCGCCCAGGGCGAATAAGGATGCTGGCGCTCGACCTCATCGAACAGCGCGGCGGCGAGCTTGTACTGGCCGCGATCGAGGCGGGCCTTGCCGCTGTTGTAGAGGGTCGACACGTCGCGGGCGACGTAAAGGGTGTCGGCCTTGTTCTTCGATGTGGAGCAGCCGGTCAGCACAGGCGAGGCGATCAGGACCAGAGTGGTGGCCGCGCCGATGCGCGTCAGGGTTTTCGTCAGCATGCGCCGGGTCATAGCCGAGCGGATCGCCGTCGCCAAGCGCCAGAATGTTGCAGAACGTTAAGCCGTGTCAGCGCGTCTGTTGCGGCAGGTCGAGGCAGGCCATGGCGCCGCCATCCGGCGCGGGTTCCAGCCGGAAACGGCCGCCAAGCTGCTGCGCCAGCGCGACGGCGATGCGCAGGCCGATGCTGGTCGGCCCGTCGGGCATGGTCCCGTCCGGCAGGCCGCGCCCATCGTCGACGATGCGCAGGTGGAGCGCGCCGTCCGCCTGCTGTTCCAGCGTCACCGCCACCCGCCCGGCGCGATCGGGCAGGCCATGTTCGATCGCGTTGCTGACCGATTCCGCCACGATCAGCGCCAGCGGCACGATGACATCGGGTTCGAGCGACAGGCCATCGGGCGCGCAGATGGTGCAATCAATATCGGTGCGGCCCGACGCATCGACGATATCGGCGCAGAGCATGACCATGAAGGCGCGCAGTTCCTGCCCCTGCCCAGAGGGGTCATAGAGGGCGCGGCTGATCTTGCCGATCAGGGCGAGGCGGGCGGCGGCATCGTCCAGCGCGCGACGGGCGACATCATTGTCGATCTGGCGCCGCTGCAGCGAGAGCATGGCGGCCACCACCTGAAGATTGTTCGACACGCGGTGCTGGAGTTCGCGGAACAATAATTCGCGATTCTCGGCCAGGGCGCGGCTGCGCTCCCGCTCCACCGCCAGGTTGAAATTGGCGCGCTGCATGAAGTGGATGAGCAAGATGTCGACGGCCACGACCATCGTGTAGAAGATCAGCGCCATGGCGACGCCGGGGTTGAAGGCCAGCGCATAAAAGGGCGGGATGAAGCAATACCAGGACAGCAGCCCGCCGATGATGGCGGCGAAGATGCCCGGCCGCACCCCGAACAGGAAGGAGGAGAGGATGACCGCCGGGAAGAAGGTGACGAAGGGATAGCCGACCGGCAGCAGCGTTTCCGCTGCAACACGCGCCAGCCAGGCGAGGAGGCAGAGCAACAGGCTCAGGGCATAGCCATAGACCGGTCTTGGAAGCACGAGCGGCAGGCGCTCGACAAACCGCTCATTGCTGCGTTGCATGGACATTCCCCCAGGAACCGTGACGCGACCGTATCAGATGTCGCCCCCCGCGCCTTGATCGAAATCAGCCCTGACAGGATTCGTCACGAAAAAGGGCGCCCGGTCGAACCGGACGCCCCATTTTCCTGTCAGCGATGATGCTGCCGATCAGTCCTGGGTCAGGAAGTCGGGCAGGCCGGCGTTGGAGCCGTCATCGTCGCCCTTGCCTTCGCTGCGCGGGCCACGGTCGCGGCGCGGGCCACGATCGCCACCACGACCGCCACGGTCGCCGCCGTCACGGCGCGGGCCGCGACCACGATCGCCGCGATCACCACGGTCCCCGCGCGGTTCACGCGGTTCGCGGGCCGGACGGGTGTCTTCCAGTTCCTCGCCGGTTTCCTGGTCGACGACGCGCATCGACAGGCGAACCTTGCCGCGCGGATCGATCTCGAGAACCTTGACCTTCACTTCCTGGCCTTCCGACACGACGTCGGTCGGCTTCTCGACGCGCTCATTCTTCATTTCGCTGACGTGGACGAGGCCGTCCTTGCCACCCATGAAGTTCACGAACGCACCGAAGTCGACGATGTTGACGACCTTGCCGGTGTAGATCTTGCCGACTTCCGCTTCCTCGACGATGCCCAGAATCCACTTCTTGGCAGCTTCGATCTGGGCGGTGTCGGACGACGAAATCTTGATGATGCCTTCGTCGTCGATGTCGACCTTGGCGCCGGTTTCGGCGACGATCTCGCGGATGACCTTGCCGCCGGTGCCGATGACGTCACGGATCTTCGACTTGTCGATCTGGATCGTCTCGATGCGCGGGGCGTGCGCCGACAGTTCGGTGCGGGTCGAGGACAGGGCCTTGTTCATCTCACCCAGGATGTGGGCGCGACCTTCCTTGGCCTGGCGCAGAGCGGTCTCGAAGATTTCCTGCGTGATGCCGGCAACCTTGATGTCCATCTGCATGGTGGTGATGCCGGCTTCCGTGCCAGCGACCTTGAAGTCCATGTCGCCGAGGTGATCTTCGTCGCCCAGGATGTCCGAGATGACGGCGAAGTCGCTGCCTTCCAGGATCAGGCCCATGGCGATGCCCGACACCGGACGCTTCAGCGGAACGCCCGCATCCATCATCGAGAGCGAACCACCGCAGACGGTGGCCATCGACGAGGAACCGTTCGACTCGGTGATATCCGAGAGAACGCGGATGGTGTAGGGGAATTCGTCCTTGGTCGGCAGCACCGGGTGCAGCGCGCGCCAGGCGAGCTTGCCATGGCCGACTTCACGACGACCCGGCGCACCGAAGCGGCCCACTTCACCGACCGAATAGGGCGGGAAGTTGTAGTGCAGCATGAAGTTTTCATAGTGCAGGCCGGTCAGGCCGTCGATCATCTGCTCGGCGTCCTTGGTGCCCAGCGTGGTGGTGCAGATCGCCTGCGTCTCGCCACGGGTGAACAGGGCCGAACCATGGGTGCGCGGCAGGAAGCCGACCATCGCCTCGATCGGACGGATCTGGGTGGTGGTGCGGCCGTCGATGCGCTGGCCGTCCTTCAGGATGGCGCCACGGACGATTTCGGCTTCCAGCTTCTTGGTCAGCTTGATGCCGGCCATCACGGTCTGGGCGTCGAGGCCGTCTTCCGTGAACATCGCCTTCGCCTTGGCGCGGGCTTCGTTCAGGGCGTTCGAGCGGGCCGACTTGTCGGTCAGCTTGTAGGCAGCGGCGATGTCGCCACCGATCAGATCCTTGAGCTTGGTCTTGAGCGCGCCGAGATCGTCGCCCTTGGCCATTTCCCACGGATCCTTGGCGGCCTTCTCGGCCAGCTGGATGATCGCGTCGACGACCTTCTTGCTCGCTTCATGGGCGAACAGGACGGCGCCGAGCATGACGTCTTCCGACAGTTCCTTGGCTTCGGATTCGACCAT
Source organism: Sphingobium yanoikuyae (assembly GCF_034424525.1). Classification (NCBI taxonomy): domain Bacteria; kingdom Pseudomonadati; phylum Pseudomonadota; class Alphaproteobacteria; order Sphingomonadales; family Sphingobiaceae; genus Sphingobium; species Sphingobium yanoikuyae. The sequence goes on along the minus strand of NZ_CP139979.1, from coordinate 747,621 downwards.
CATCACAGCGTTGCTGGTGGCAGCGACGACCAGGTCGAGTTCGCCGGTCTTCACTTCGTCCAGCGACGGGTTCAGCTGATATTCGCCATCCTTGTAACCGACGCGGGCAGCGCCGATCGGGCCCATGAAGGGCACGCCCGACAGGGTCAGGGCAGCGGAAGCAGCGATCATCGCGACGATGTCGGGCTCGCTCTCGCCATCGAACGACATCACCTGGGCGATGACGTTGATTTCGTTGTAGAAGCCTTCGGGGAAGAGCGGGCGGATCGGACGGTCGATCAGGCGCGAAACCAGGGTTTCCTTCTCGGTGGCGCCACGCTCACGCTTGAAGAAACCACCCGGAATGCGGCCGGCGGCCGAATATTTTTCCTGATAGTGAACGGTCAGCGGGAAGAAGTCCTGGCCGTCCTTCACCGACTTGGCGGCGGTCACGGCGCACAGCACCACGGTTTCGCCATAGGTTGCCAGCACGGCGGCGTCGGCCTGACGCGCGATCCGGCCGGTTTCGAGGGTCAGCGTCTTGCCGGCCAGCTCGATCGAAACTTTCTTTACATCGAACATATATGTTCCTTTGCCCACCTGGCCCTATTGCCGGGCGGGGCCTCATATGCGGACGAAACCGGTCCGCGGCGGTTGTGGAGCATCGTATGGCCCCTGAAACGAAACGGGGCGCCGGATTGCGCCCGTCCCGAATGACATCCCCAAAAGGACGTCCGTTAGAATCGGAAACGGCCCCGAATGGGGCCGTCCCTTATTAGCAGGCTTACTTGCGCAGGCCCAGCTTGGTGATGAGGTCGGTGTAGCGAGCCGCATCCTTCTTCTTCAGATAGTCCAGCAGCGAACGACGCTTGTTGACCAGCATCAGCAGGCCGCGACGGCTGTGGTTATCCTTGTGGTGACCCTTGAAATGCTCGGTCAGGTTCGAGATGCGCTCCGACAGGATCGCAACCTGGACTTCCGGCGAACCGGTGTCGCCTTCGACGCGGGCATGTTCCTTGATCAGCGTTTCCTTGCGCTCTGCAGTGATCGACATCGGGCTTCCTTTCGTATCTAGAGATTGAAGCCGCGCACCACCCGGATCTCCGGGCCACTGGACTCCACCAGCGCGACGGGCGTATCGCCCAACATCGCCAGCAGGAGACCGGTGTGCGGTTTCCCCATGAGCATCTTCCCCTGTCGGAGTGCCAATGCTTCATCGGGAGAGACTGCAAGAGCCGGGATATCGTCCAGCCCTGCCGTCAACGGGAGCATAAGCTCGCCGATGTCGCCGCCCCTAGCAGCTTCGTCCAGTTTGTCCAGCGAAATCGCGGTTTCCAGGGTGAAGGGCCCGGCCTTGATCCGCCGCAACATGGTGACATGGCCGACCGTGCCGAGCGCCAGCGCGATGTCGCGGGCGAGGGAGCGGATATAGGTGCCCTTGGAGACATGGGCACGCAAGGTGACGGAGGCAAGTGCGCCCTCTTCCTGTTCCTGCCCCGCGATCGTCAGTTCATGAATCGTCACCGATCGCGTCTTCATCTCCACCTGCTCCCCCTTGCGGGCGAGGTCATAGGCGCGCTGGCCGTCGATCAGGATCGCGCTATAGGCCGGCGGCGCCTGTTCGATCGGACCGGTGAAGCGCGGCAGGATGGCTTCCAGCTCGGCCAGCGTCGGGCGCACGTCACTTTCCGCAATCACCTTCCCCTCCAGGTCGAGCGTGTCGGTCTGTGCGCCGAAGGCGATGGTGAAGTCGTAGATCTTGTCGCTGTCGAGCATCCGGCCGGCCAGCTTGGTCGCCTCGCCGATCGCGATCGGCAGCACCCCGGTCGCCAGCGGATCGAGCGTGCCGCCATGGCCGACCTTCCATTTCTCCGTGCCGCCCAGAACCTCGCGCTGGGTCCGCAGCGCGCGCTTCACTGCGCTGACCGCCTGGGTCGAGCCAAGGCCATGGGGTTTGTCGAGGATAAGCCAACCGTGCATGGCGGCGCGCTCTATAGCGCCCGCCATGCCCTGTCAGCCCTTATCGCATCCTTACGTCCGTTCGTTTCGAGCCTGTCGAGAAACGGAGGCTAATGGAAGGAAGGATGAAACGCCTCGACGATCAGCCATTTCCCCCTGCCCCGCGCCGCGCTATTCCCGGCGCCATGACGATCAAGCTCATCTGCCTCGATGCCGACGACACACTGTGGCACAATATGCGCCATTTCAACGCGACCCAGGACGCGCTGACCGACATGTTGCAGCCTTTTGCCGATGTCGATGTGACGCGCGAGCGGCTGATCGCCTGCGAAATCCGCAACCTGCCGCTCTATGGTTATGGCGCCAAGGGCTTCACCCTCTCGATGATCGAGGCGGCAGTGGAACTCGCCGGCGATCAACTGTCGACCGCAATGATCCAGGACATATTGGCGGCGGGCCGCGCGCTGCTGGCCCATCCGGTCGAGCTATTCGACGGGGTGGAAGAGACGCTGGAGCGGCTGGCGGACATCGGCCCGCTGGTGCTGGTGACCAAGGGCGACCTGCTGCACCAGGAAAGCAAGCTGGCGGCGTCGGGCCTTGGCGACCTGTTCTCCGGGATCGAGATCGTCAGCGACAAGAAGGTCGACACCTTCCGCACCCTGTTCGCCCGCCATGGCATCGCGCCCGAACAGGCGGTGATGGCCGGCGATTCGATGCGGTCGGACATATTGCCGGCGCTGGAGGCCGGGGCGTGGGCGGCGTTCATCCCGCAGGAGGGCGCCTGGTCGCATGAGCGGGCGCAGCCGCCGATCGGCGCGGCGCGCTATACCCAGCTCGAACGGCTGGGCGAATTGCCCGACTGGATTGCCGGCATCAACTGAAGCTCAGGCGGCGCGCGCGGCCCATTCGTCGGCGAGGATCGAATAAATCACCGTGTCGCGGACATGGCCGGTCCAGGTGATGCGCTGCTTGCGCAGCACCCCCTCGCGCACGGCGCCCAGCTTCTCCACCGCCCTTTGCGAGCGGATGTTGCGCGCGTCGATGCAGAACTGGACGCGGGTGAAGCCGCAGGCAAAGGCGCGGGCCAGCAGCAGCGGCTTGATCCGGCCATTCAGCCCGGTGCCGCGCACCGACGGCGTCATATAGGTGCCGCCCAGTTCCAGCCCATTATGCGCGGCATCGACATTGAGATAGCCCGACATGCCGACCGGCTCGCCATCGGCCAGGATCAGGAATGTGTGGCGATTGGGCGTCGCCAGGATCGCGTCGAAGGTCGGGTCGAAATCCGCCCCGGCGAGATGGTTGGGATAAATCTCCCACACCGGATCGTCGATCGGGCAGATGGCGCGCAAAGCTTCGCGATGATGCTCGGCCAGTTGCTCCAGATAGAGGCCGGGCGCGTCGATCGGCGCCAGCAGATCCTCCATCCGGCTCATCCGCGCATCTGCTCGACAAAATGGCGACGGCACAGCGCGACATAACGGTCATTGCCGCCAATCTCGGTCTGGGCGCCCTGGCGAATCGCCCGGCCCGACGCATCCACGCGCAGGTTCATCGTCGCCTTGCGGCCGCAGTCGCACACCGTCTTGATCTCGGTCAGCGCGTCGGCGAGGCCGAGCAGATGGGCGCTGCCCTCGAACAATTCCCCCTGGAAATCGGTGCGCAGGCCATAGCAGAGGACGGGAATGCCCAGGCTGTCGCTGACGGCGGCGAGTTGCCAGACCTGATCGCGGGTCAGGAACTGGGCCTCGTCCACCAGCACGCAGGACAGTGGCGTCGCGTCATGCTGGGCAGCGATGGCGGCAAGCATGTCGACGCCCGGCTCGAACAGATGCGCCTGCGCCTCCAGCCCGATCCGCGAGGCGATCCGGCCATGGCCGAAGCGATCGTCGACCGCCGCGGTCCACAGCATCGTCGCCATGCCGCGCTCCTGATAGTTGAAGCTCGATTGCAGCAGGGTCGTCGATTTGCCCGCATTCATCGAGCTATAATAGAAATAGAGCTTCGCCATGGCCGCGCTTTAACGCAGCGTGGGCGCAACGCCAGCCAGGAAACGCACCAGCGCATCGGCGAGCGCGATCCGCTTGTCGGAGAAGCTGTGATCGGTCGGCCAGACCATCAGGCGGGTGTTGGGATTGGCCGACTGGGCGTCCGCCCCGACCTTGCGCGCCATCGCGCCGATGCCGCGTTCCGCGCCGATGATGGTCAGCGGCCGACGGCCATAGCCGACCAGCTTGCGGCCGAGGTCGAACTTCTGGGCATCGCCCTTGATCTCGGCGGTCAGACTTTCATAGCTGGCGCCCGACAGCGGCGGCAGGTCGCCCGCCACCTCCGCCTTCCAGCCCGCCTCGCCCTGTGGCGTCGCCAGCGACGCGACGGTCTGGGCCGGATCCCAGGGATCGATCAGGAACAGGCCGGCGACGCGCGGTTCTGCGGCCGCCGCCTCCGCCGCCATGAAGCCGCCCATGCTGTGGCCGGCGACCACGATCGCGCTGGTGTCGATGCGATATTTGGCGACGGTCGAGGCTTCCTCCAGGAACAGCAGCGCGTTGAACGCATCCTCCGCCGCGTTGGTGAAGGAAAAGATGCCGGGGCTGCCCCATGATCCGCGATAATGGAGGGTCAGGACATTCCAGCCGGCGCGGCGCGCGGCCTGGGCCAGGTCCAGATTCTGCTCATTGCCCGGAAAGCCGTGGAGCAGCAGCAGGGTCGGATGCACGCCGCCACCCGAAGCGACATACATGACCGCGTTCATCGCCCCGTCGCCCGAGGGAATGACGAACGCGTCCATCCGCGCGGGGTTGGCGGCGTCGGGCGCGGGATCGTTGGTGACGGCGGGATGGGTGGCGGGTTCGCGGGCGATGGCGGGCGTAGCCAATGCCAAGGCGGCCATACTGATTATCCCGCTCATCTTCATGCGTCTGCCCCTCTTGATCTTCCGGTTCCGGGAAAGACGCTGTTAGCGCTGCGGCACCGTCGCGTCGACGCTGGAAACATTCCGCGACCGAACGAAATGTGGCAAGATGCTTCGCACCTTTTCTGGAGCAAACACATGGCGAACGCGCAAGCCAGTGAAGCCTGCCTCTATCCCATCGTCCTCGTGCAGGACCGGTATAGCGGTGCCTATAGTGGCGGGGCATGGCTTGCACTGGCCGAGGGCGATCACTCCTGCGAGCAGGCTTCGCGGATAGGCTGGATCATGAGCCACGGCCCCAGCGGTAATGACCTGGAGGCAGCTGCGTTCTGGCAGGCGCATCCGGCCTGGATTGCTACAGGTAAAACGCCCGACGAGGCGGTCGCGCGTTTACGCGCTCAAAATTCCATCGCAGCCATGGCCTAGTCCTCCCCCGGAAAAGCGCTCCGGGGGCCAGCCTTTCAATCTTCGCCGTCATCCTGTTCCAGATCGCGGGCGACCTTGGGGTCGCGGAGCAGCTTGTCGATATGGCTGCCCTCGTCGAAGCTTTCGTCCGACAGGAATTTGAGCTTCGCCGCATATTTGAGGCGGATGCGGTGCGCGACTTCGCGCTGGAGATAGGCGGTGTTGGTGCGCAGCGCCTTGAGCACCGCTTCCTCATCCTTGCCGAGCAGCGACTTGATGAAGACGGTGGCGTGGCGCAGGTCGGGCGACATGCGCACTTCGGTGACGCTGACCACATGCTGGCTGAGCACATCGTCATGCACGTCGCCGCGCTGGAGAATGTCGGAAAGGACATGGCGCACCTGTTCGCCGACGCGCAGCAGGCGGACAGAGGGGCCTTCGGATTGTTGTTGAGCCATAGTCAGACCTTAAAAAACATATCGTCGAGCGAAACATTCAACTCCATGGCCAGCTTGCGCCAGAGTTCCACATTCGCGCTTCTCTTATTGCGTTCTACATTACTGAGATGGGCATGTGTCGAGCCCACCCGTTCCGCCAAAACTTTCAGCGTTAAGCCCCGATGTTTTCGCCATGCGCGTAAAGGGCTTTCCCCGGCCATCATTCCATCGACCACTTTCGCGGGAAGATATTCCTCGCCCCCATCGCGGCGCGCCTCAGCCTCTGCAGCTGCTACCATGTCAGCCTTATCCTCCGCGATCTCGACAAGCCGTTGATAATCCTCAATCGGCAGCATCGCGATCTTCTGGCCCGCGATCTCGACAATCTGAACGGTCATGGGTTCACCTCATAAGCCGATCCGCGCGGCGCTATATCGTCAATCCAGAGGATATCCTGATCGATACGGAAAATCACGCGCCAGTCCTGAACCCGCAAGCGATATTCAGGACGCCCCTGAAGACGCTTCACATTAGCTTCAAGCGATGCGGGATCGCTCGCCAACTCGTCAATCTTCTGCCGAATAAGCGTTCGCTTGTTCGATCGCAGCAGCGCTCTCATCGCCGTCTTCGAGAAGCGGATATCCACATCCGCAAATTATAGGCACGACAAAGGCTGGTCAAGAAATTCAGCTCACAGCTAAATTCCTCGACCAGCCTTCTGTAACTCACAGCGTGCGTGCGCGCTCTTCGACTTCGAACAGTTCGAGCGTGTCGCCCGGCTTGATGTCGTTGGTGTCCTGCAGGACCGCACCGCACTCCATGCCGGCGCGGACTTCGGACACGTCATCCTTGAAGCGACGCAGCGACGCGATGTTGGTGCGCGACACGATGACATCGTCGCGGGTGAGGCGCGCGGCCAGACCCTTGCGGATGATGCCGTCGAGGACGAGCAGACCGGCCGCCTTGTCCTTCTTGCCGGCCGGGAAGACCTGCAGCACTTCGGCGCGGCCGACGATCGTCTCGATCCGTTCGGGGGCGAGCTGGCCAGCCATTTCGCCACGAACTTCCTCAAGCAGGTCGTAGATCACGTCATAGTAACGCAGGCTGATCTTCTCGCGTTCGGCGAGCTGACGGGCCTTGGCATTGGGACGGACGTTGAAGCCGATCAGCGGCGCGCGGCTGGCAGCGGCCAGCGTGACGTCGCTTTCGGTGATCGCGCCGACACCCGAATGCAGGATGCGAACCTTGATCTCGTCGGTCGAGATACGGTTGAGCGAGGACACGATCGCTTCGACCGAACCCTGCACGTCGCCCTTCACCACCACCGGATATTCGATGACCTTGGTGTTCAGCGCCGAGAACATATGCTCGAAGCTGGTCGGGGCAGCCGTGGTGCGCTTCTTGGTCGCCTGTTCCTGACGATAGGCAGCGACTTCGCGAGCGCGGGCTTCATTCTCGACGACGGTGAGCTGGTCACCGGCCATCGGCACGCCCGACAGACCCAGAACCTCGACCGGGGTCGAGGGACCGGCGGTCTTCACCTGCTGGCCCTTGTCGTTGATCATCGCGCGAACCTTGCCGCTTTCCGAACCGATGACGAAGGTGTCACCGATCTTCAGCGTGCCCTTGCGGACCAGCACGGTCGCAACCGCACCACGGCCCTTGTCGAGCTGTGCCTCGATCACATTGCCTTCGGCATCGCGATCGGGGTTGGCGGTCAGTTCCATGACCTCGGCCTGGAGCAGGATCTTGGTGATCAGTTCGTCAAGGCCGGTCTTCTTGAGCGCCGACACTTCCACGTCCTGAACGTCACCACCCATGTCCTCGACCACGATTTCCTCGCTCAGCAGGCGCTCGCGCACCTTCTGCGGGTTGGCGTCGGGCTTGTCGCACTTGTTGATCGCGACGATCATCGGCACGCCAGCAGCCTTGGTGTGGTTGATGGCTTCGATCGTCTGCGGCATTAGGCCGTCATCGGCCGCCACCACCAGGATGACGATGTCGGTGACGTTGGCGCCACGGGCACGCATTTCCGAGAAGGCTTCGTGGCCCGGCGTGTCGAGGAAGGTGATGAGATCACCGCTCTTCGTCTTCACCTGATAGGCGCCGATATGCTGGGTGATGCCGCCGCTTTCGCCGGCCACCACGTCGGTGCCGCGCAGCGCGTCGAGCAGCGAGGTCTTGCCATGGTCGACATGGCCCATGATGGTCACGACCGGGGCACGCGGCTTGAGCGTTTCGGGTGCGTCAGCCTCGCCTTCCATGCCGATTTCAACGTCGGCATCCGACACGCGCTGGATACGGTGGCCGAATTCCTCGACCAGCAGCTCCGCCGTATCCTGATCGATCGGCTGGTTGAGCGTGACGGCGGTGCCCATCTTGAACAGGGCCTTGACCAGGTCCGCGCCCTTTTCGGCCATACGGTTGGCCAGTTCCTGCACGGTGATGCTTTCGGGCACCACGACGTCGCGGCTCTGCTTCTCGCGCGGCTGGCTGCCGCCCGAATAATGGGCACGACGTTCCTTCTCGCGAGCGCGCTTGAGCGCGGCGAGGCTGCGGGCACGGGCGCTGTCGTCGTCCGCGAGCGCGCGGGTGACGGTCAGCTTGCCGGACTGGCGGCGATTGTCATCGTTGCGCTTGGCACGATCGGGCTTCGCCGGCTCGGGGCGCTTGACCGGCGCGACCGGGGTGAAGCGGCGCGGCGGCGGCATGGTCGAGCTGGTCGTCGCCGGCGCGGCGGGCACAGCCGGGGCGGCAGCGGCAGGCTCGGCTGCAGCTGCCGGCGCGGCCGGTGCCTCGACCGGCGCAGCCGGCTTGGCGGCTTCGGCAACCTTGGCCTGCTCGGCGGCTTCGGCAGCCTTGGCGGCCTCGACCTCGGCATTTTCGGCAGCCTGACGATTTTCCTCGGCGCGGCGCTTTTCTTCCTCGCTGGCGGCAAGGCGTGCGGCATCCTCACGGCGGCGCGCATCTTCCAGCGCGGCCATGCGGGCTTCCTCGGCCTCGCGCAGCAGCTTGGCCTGCAGTTCCTGACGCGACATCAGGCTCTGCGGCGGCGCCTGGCGCACGGGGGCGGGCTGCGGCGCGCGCTGCTGCGGCGCAGGCGCGGCGGGACGAGGTGCGGCCGGCGCTGCGGGCGCGGCCGGCGTCGGATCAGCCTGGGGCGCAGCAGCGGGCGCAGCGCCGGTGCTTTCACCCGGCTTGCCCATGGGGACGCGGCGCCGCTTCACCTCAACCACGACCGTGTTCTTGCGGCCATGGCTGAACTGCTGCTGCACCTGACCGGACTCGACCGTGCGCTTGATCCCCAGCGGCTTGCGGCCCAGAACCGGCTTGTCTTCGTTGCTGTCACTCATCGACTATGTTTAACCCTTCACATCATCATCAGCCGGCGCAGCCGCCGACGCATCATTCCATGCAGCCTCATGCGCCTGCGCATCGGCGGAGTCCTGCTCCCCATGCACCGGCGCCCCGGTAGCGCATCCCAGATAGCTTTCCAAGCGGCCCAGAGCCGCACGCAGGCGCACTGTCGCCCGCGAGTCGGTCACCGCGATATGGACGACATTGTCGCGCCCCATTGCCATAGATAGGGCGTGCCGGTCCACAGGCAAGACGATGCCCGCAAGATCCGTGCCTTCCGCTTCCTGTCCCACACGCAAGGCCTGGTCCAGTTTTCGATTGCCGTCCGTGCCCGCATCGGCGGCATGGAGCAGCATTTTCACCATGCCCTTGCGGCATGCGACGTCGATCTTTTCCGATCCGGTCAGCAGCATGGAGGCGCGAGCCTCCAGCCCCAGGCGGCTGAGCAGATCCTGCCGCAGCCCGGCCTCTACCAGATCGGGAAGATTGTCGGGAATTTCAAGAGCGCCTTCCTTGAAGGCGCGGGCGAGCGCGCCCTTGAGCTTGCCCTTGGCCAGCGCCGTTTCCAGCTCGGCCCGCGACACGCCGATCCAGGCGCCCCGGCCCGGCGCCTTGGCGCGGACGTCGGGCAGCACCTGTCCTTCAGGCCCGATGGCCAGGCGGATCAGCATTTCGGGATCGGCGCGGTCGCCGCTCAATATGCATTTGCGTTCGGTCATGCGCGCCCCTCCGCCAAAACGGACAAAAGGGCAAGACCAACGCTGTCGAGTAGGCTTATTCTCTCATCGGGGAGTGTCCGCAGCATTGGCGTCCTCCCTGTTTGGAGAAATTGCGCAGTCGGCGATCAACTGACCGCCGGCCGCATAATTTTCGGTCGAGACTTCCGAGATCACGATCTGGACGGCAGCCGCCGGCTTTCCCAGCCGCTCCACGAGCGACTGGGTGACGTCAGCAACGATCGCGGCTTTCTGCTCGCGAGTCGCGCTACCGGCCAGGCGGATGTCGACGAAAGGCATGTTGGCTTACGCTTCCTCGCCTTCGAACCAGTGGGCACGGGCGGCCATGATGATCTCATTGCCCTGCTCGTCGCTCAGGCCATAGGCGGCCAGGATGCCGCCCTTGTCCTCATTGCCGCTGTCCGACTTGCGACGACGCTGGTCGACGCGCTTCTTCTGCACCAGTTCGTCGGTGGCGAGGTCGGCGAGGTCGTCGAGCGTCTTGACGCCGGCCTTGCCGAGCGTGACCAGCATCGCTTCGGTGAGGTGCGGCATGTCGGCCAGCGCGTCCTCGACGCCCAGTGCCTGACGCTCTTCACGGGCGGCCTGTTCGCGACGGTCGAGCGCTTCCTGCGCGCGGCTCTGCAGCTCGGCAGCCAGATCCTCGTCGAAACCTTCGATCCCGGCCAGTTCCTCGACGCTGACATAGGCGACTTCTTCCAGCTCGCCAAAGCCTTCGGCGACCAGCAGCTGCGACAGCGTCTCGTCGACGTCCAGTTCGTTCTGGAACATTTCCGAACGGCTGACGAATTCCTTCTGGCGCTTCTCGCTGGCGTCGGCCTCGGTCATGATGTCGATCGCCTTGCCGGTCAGCTGGCTGGCAAGGCGGACATTCTGGCCGCGGCGACCGATGGCGAGCGAGAGCTGATCGTCGGGCACGACGACTTCGATGCGCTCTTCTTCCTCGTCGATGACGACGCGGGCGACCTGGGCCGGCTGCAGCGCGTTGACGACGAAGGTCGCGGTATCTTCCGACCAGGGGATGATGTCGATCTTTTCGCCCTGCATTTCCTGCACGACGGCCTGGACGCGGCTACCCTTCATGCCGACGCAGGCGCCGACCGGATCGATGCTGCTGTCACGGCTGATGACGCCGATCTTGGCGCGCGAACCCGGATCGCGGGCGGCCGCCATGATGGTGATGACGCCATCATAGATTTCCGGCACTTCCTGCGCGAACAGCTTCTTCATGAATTCGGGGTGCGCGCGGCTGAGGAAAATCTGCGGACCGCGATTTTCGCGGCGCACGTTCAGCACGACCGACCGGATGCGGTCGCCGACGCGAACCACTTCGCGCGGGATCTGCTGATCGCGGCGGATCACGCCTTCGGCGCGGCCCAGATTGACGACGACATGGCCGAATTCGACCGACTTGACGACGCCGGTGATGATTTCACCCACGCGGTCCTTGAACTCGTCGAACTGGCGCTCGCGCTCGGCGTCGCGGACCTTCTGGAAGATCACCTGCTTGGCCGACTGGGCGTCGATGCGGCCGAGGTCGATCGCGGGCAGCGGATCGACGATGAAGTCGCCAACCACGGCGTCCTTCTTCAGCTTGGCGGCCTGCTTGAGGTCGACCTGCTTGAAATAATCCTCGACCACCTCGACGACTTCGACGACGCGCCACAGGCGCAGGTCGCCGCTGTCCGGGTCCAGCTTGGCACGGATGTCATTCTCGGCGCCGTAACGGGCACGGGCGGCGCGCTGGATCGCATCTTCCATCGCCTCGATGACGATCGCCTTGTCGATCATCTTCTCGCTGGCGACGCTGTTGGCGATCGCGATCAGCTCGGCCTTATTGGCGGAAATGGCGTTGGCCATGACGATAAAACCCTTATTCCTCGGTTTCGAACTCGTCCGCCCCATCGGAGGAGAGCGGCATGGTAGCAGAAATCAGTGCATCGGTCAGCATCAGCTTGGCATCGCCGACCAGCGCGAACGGGATGGTGACATCGCCGGCCTTGACATCCTGGAACAGGATATCCTCGCCCTCGACGCCCTTGAGGATGCCACGGAAGCTCTTGCGCCCCTCGACCACTTCGGTCGCGGCGATCTTCGCCTCATGGCCCGCCCATTCGAGAAAATCGTGCAGGCGGGTCAGCGGCCGGTCGATACCGGGCGAGCTGACTTCCAGACGATAGGCTTCCTCGATCGGGTCGACTTCATCCATCACGTCAGACAGGCGGCGCGAGATCGCGGCGCAATCCTCGATGACCAACTGCTTGGTCTTCGGGTCTTCGGCCATGATCTGCAGCGTATATTCGTCGCCCGATCCGAACAGCTTGATGCGCACGAGGTCGAACCCCAGGGCCTTCACCTCGGGCTCGATCAATGCGGTCAGTTCGGCGATGTCCGCCATGGATACTCCAGAAATCAGATAGGCCAAAAAATATATAGCTGCTTGTTGCCGCCGCAGGCTTGGTGCCTGCGACCCTGACATGTGTGACGATGTAAGGAAGCAATATCCATATAGGCAGGTTGCCAATGACCTGCAACATGTTTCGTAAAATGCGCTATTTCAGGGGTCTGCGCGCCCCGTCCAGTCGCGCCACATCCACGCCAGCAGATAGGGCCGGGCCAGCGCCCGGTCCAGCGCATAGGGAATCCAGCCGGGGCCGAACGGCACATAGAGGCGCACCGGCACCCCCTGCCCCCGCGCCACCGCCCGGCAGCGACGGCCCGGTAGGCCCCGCAACTGCTCCAGGCTGCATGGCGTGCCGGCCTCGCGCAGCAGGGCCAGCGCCCGGTCGGCCAGCGCGGGGCGATGGGTGGCGATCGCGACCGGCGCCGCGCGGCCGGCCAGCGCCTCGACCAGCGCCAGATAGGCGGCATCGGGATCGAGCGGATCGCCCGCCGGATCGGGCCACTCCCCGCGCACGAGCCGGACCGGCGCGCTGCTGTCGCGCAGCCGGGCCGCATCGGCCACGCTGCGCTGCCAGCGGGCGGGCAGGACGATGCCGGTATCGGGAAAGTCGGGCAGCAGCCGTTCGACCGCCGCCAGCGTCTCGTCCGCATCCTGCGGGCCATGAGCGTCGAACACCAGCGACAGGCCGGACTGGCGCGCAATCTGCGCCAGTTCGCGGAGGCTGACCGGATCGAAACGCAGCGGCGGCGCTTTCACCGACAGGCTGAGGTCCAGGCCGCGCGCGCGCTGTGCCACCCGCGCATAGGCGGCCATGATCGACGAGGGATCACCCCCCGCCCCTTCGAAATAGCCGATCGTGGTGGCAGCGCCGGCGCGCGCCTGTTGCCGGGCGATCGCCACGGCATGGGGGGCGTCGGGTGCCGGAATGACCCGGCCCAGCGCGCCAGGCAGGGCATAACGCGTGTCCCGCAACAGGCGCCAGGCCGCCCCGCCCCTCACCGCCGCAACAGCCGTTGCCGCGACCAGACAATAGCGTCCGCCGCAAAGGCCGCCGCGCCGCGCAGATTATAGGGATAGGTGCGCAACTGGACGCAGTCATGCTCCGCCTGGGTCCAGAGCTTGCGAATCCAGGGTTCGGCAACGCCGAGAAATTCGAAACTGTGCAGCCGCGCCTGCGCCGCCCAGCCAATGGCATGGAGCATCAGCAGCCCGCCGGGCGAACAGGCCTTGAAGGCCGCGTCATGGCCGATCTTGAACAGCCAGTAGCGGCCGTTCCACAGCACCGCCATCTGCATCGCGATGGCCCGGCCGTCGATCCGCAGGAAGGAGATGCGCAGGTCGCCGCGCTGCGCCACCGCGCGGAAGAAGGCGCGGAAGATCGCCGCCTGACGCGGGTCGGTGGCGATGGCGGTCCCGGCCTCGCTCTTCCAGCCCAGCGCCTCGACCGCGACAGCCTCGTCGAACAAAGCATCGAAATTGTCCGCGTCCGGCGCCAGCGTCTCGCATCCGAGCAGGCCGCACCCTTCCGCCTTGCGCCGGGCACGACGGAAGTCGGAGCGGCGGCCGGCGTTGAAGCGGCTTTCCGGGTCGCGCCAGCCCTCATCCAGCGCGATATGGGGACAGGCCATGGCCGGCCGCACGACCAGCCGCCCGCGCCGCCACACCGCCCGCGCCAGTGCAGGGATCAGCGGCGACCCAGCCGAAATGCGATCGAGCAGCAAGGGATGCGGCAAACGCGCGATCGCGCCGGCCAGCGCATCGGCGGCGGCCGTCCCGTTGCACAGCATGTCGCCCGGCTCATAGGTTTCACGCGCGCCGATCATCCGCCAGCGGGCCAGCGCGCCACCATCCCGGCACAGCGGCAGCAGCGCGACCAGATCGGCCCCCGCCCAGACCGTCATGATGCGGCTTGGCCCGGCGGCAATCAGGTCGTTCAGCGTGACGGCGAACAGGCGGGTCTGGGTCGGCCAGTCGGCGCGCGCCTCCAGCCTTTCCCAGGCGCGGACCAGCGCAGTCGATTCCAGCGCGTCGGCAAGACATAGCGGCTCGACGCGCAAGGCGCCTGCCTGCGCGCACGCAGCATCGAAATCCGATACGCCGTGCAGCACCATATTCCCCCTCTTGCCGCCCCGGTCTCTAGCGGCAGAAGCTTAAGAAATCGGCTGATCGCCGATGAGGCTTGCATCCATGCCCGCATCCGGTGGAGGATGCGGGCATGGAACCCCCGCCGCAAATCGGCTTTCCCCCGCGAATATTATAACAGGAGTTTCCCATGCTGCGCGTGATGGCCGTCACTCTCCCCCTCGCCCTGCTGGCCTGTTCGGCAGACAATGCGACCGGCCAGAATGCCGGTGCGACCGCTGGGGAAACGCCGTTCAAGACATCGGTGATCGCCGATTTCGAATCGCCCTGGGCGATGACCTTCCTGCCCGACGGGCGGATGCTGATCACCGAAAAGGTCGGCGAGATGATTCTGTTCGATCCGAAGAACGGCACCAAGATCCCGGTCGCTGGCATCCCCAAGGTCGATAGCGAGGGTCAGGGCGCGCTGATGGATATCGTCCCCTCACCCACATTCGCGCAGGACAAGAAGGTCTATTTCAGCTTTTCCGAAGTCGGCCAGGGCGATCGTGCCGGCGGCAAGGGCGTGGCGCTGGCCACCGGCATCTTCGACCAGGCGAGCGACGGCACGACGAAACTGGCGGACGTGAAGGTCATTTTCCGCGCCAGCGATTATGTCGAGGGCAATGGCCATTATTCGGGCCGCATCGCCTTCTCTCCGGACGGCAAATATCTCTTCTTCACCAATGGCGAGCGACAGAAGTTCGAGCCGGCGCAGGATCCCAAATCGACGCTGGGCAAGGTGCTGCGCCTCAATCTGGACGGCACGCCGGCGGCGGGCAATCCGCTGGCCGCCAAGGGCTTCAACCCGGCGGTCTGGTCCTATGGCCATCGCAACCTGTTGGGCATCGCCTTCGACAAGGACGGGCGTCTGTGGGAACAGGAAATGGGGCCCAAGGGCGGCGACGAGGTCAATTTGATCAAGCCCGGCCTCAACTATGGCTATCCGCGCGTGTCGAACGGCGATCATTATGACGGCCGCGACATTCCCGATCACAAGCCTGGCGACGGCTATGAGGCGCCGAAGGTCTGGTGGAACCCGGTGATCTCGCCGGGCGGCCTGATCTATTATTCGGGCGACCTGTTCCCGCAATGGAAGGGTTCCCTGTTCATCGGCGGCCTGTCGAGCCAGTCGCTGGTACGGGTGAAGCTGGACGGCGAGAATGCGGAAAAGGCCGATCAGTGGGACATGGGCGCGCGCATCCGCGAGGTTGAACAGGGGCCGGACGGCGCGTTGTGGCTGCTGGAGGATGGCGGCAAGTCGCAGGGCCGCCTGCTCAAGCTGACGCCCAAGGCATAGACGGCGGCATGACCGACATGGATGCCCTGCCCGCGCGCAACGGGCAGCAACTGGCGCGCGCCGACATCATTGCCCTGGCCGGCACGCCCCATGCCCTGATCGACTGCGACCTGGAGGCGGCGGAGCTGGCACAGATCGACCTTACCGGTTGGCAGTTCGAACGCTGCAACCTGCGCAACGCAGATCTGGCCGGCGCCATGCTGGAGCGCACCCGCTGGCAGGGCTGCCGGGGCGGCGGCGCGAATTTCACCGGCTGCGACCTCAGCGACGCGGTGCTGACCGGATGCGACTTCAACAATGTCGTGTTGCGGCGGGCGCGGCTGGAGGGCGCGCGACTGGCCCAGTGCAAGCTGACCGGCGCCGACCTGTCGGGCCTGCGCGCGCTGGAAATCGACATGGCGGAATGCCTTCTGATCGACGCGCGCCTGCCCGGCCTGTCCTTCCGCAAGCAACGGCTGAGCCGCATCGATTTTTCGCAGGCGGACCTGCGCAAATGCGATTTCCGCATGGCCAGTTTCGAAGGCTGCAGCCTGCGCGAGGCGATGCTGGACGGCGCCCGGTTCGAGGGCGCCGACCTGCGCGGCGCGGACATAGGCGGCGTCCATCTGGGCGATGCCAGCCGCTTTCGCGGCGCCACCATCTCACGCGACCAGGCCGGCGAACTGCTCGCCGAACTGGGGCTGAAGGTGCGCTGATCCCTCCTATCGGACCGGCGGCATCTCGCTCGCCACCATCTCGCCAGCACCCCGGCCGATCGACCAGAGGCGCCGGGGCGCCTTGGGATCCCAGTCTATCGCCTGCCCCGGTGTCGCGATGCCAAGCGTCCCGACATGCTCCAGCACCGATCCGGCCTCCGGCAGTTTCAGCGCATAGACTTCGGGCCGGTCATGGCCGGTGGCGTAGATCAGCCCGTCGGCGCCCCAGCTGAGGCCCGAGCAGCTTTTCGGCGCAAAGCGGCTCAGCACATCGGCCGGGAAGGCCCAGCTTGCCTCCGCCCGGAAGGCGTCGTCCATCCGCACCAGCAGCGTATAGCGATAGTCGCGCCCCGGCTCGCCGCCCTTGCCCTCATAATTGGCGAAGACCGCCCACCATTTGCCGGCATGCCGATCCATGACGGTCAGCGATCCGGGGCCAAAGCCCAGACTGACGCTGCGGATATGTTTCAGCGTCTTCGTATCGAAAATCTCGACCGCGCTGGTCTGCGGCACGGCCGGATAGTTGGACGCGGCGCAGACCAGTTCGACGCCGACCACGGTGCAACTGTTCATGTGCGGATAAAGGCGGCGCTCCCCCTGCCACTGCGCCACGCGCCGGCCGTCGGCGATGCGATATTTGCCGATCCGGTCATTATCGATCGCATAGACATAGGTGCCGTCCGACGCCGCGCCCTGATGCGCTTCCGGCGCCTTGATCCGCAGGCCGACCGGCGATGGCGGCGGCGAAGGGGCTTCCTTCGCCTGCTGCGCGACCGCCGCGCCGGCCAGTGCCAGCAGCGCTGTTCCGACAAGCAGCGTTCTTACCATTTGACCGAGGCCCCGACATAAAAGGTGCGACCATAGCGTTCATTCTGGATCACCCAGTCGCGCACGCCGCCCTGATATTGGCGGGTCGGCTCGTCGGTCAGATTCTGCCCTTCGGCAAAGAGGCGCACATTCTTCGTCACATCCACCCCGATCTTCGCGTCCAGACGACGCAGATCGTCATTATACTGGTCATTGAGGCGGATATCACCCGCCGACAGCAAGGCGCGGCCGGTATGATGATAGGCGACCGACGCTTCGACAACGCCCTTCTGGTAGAAGAGCTGCGCGCCCCAGAGCAGCTTGGACTGTTCGGGGAAGGCGACGGTGCCACGGTCGGGCATGCGCAGGCTGGAGTCGATCAGGGTGAGGTTGAGGTTCATGCCGAGACCCGAAAGCAGGCCCGGCAGGAAGGTGAACTGCTGCTGCCAGGCAGCTTCCAGGCCGATGATATCGCCCTTGTCGGCGTTGCGCGTCTGGCTGAAATTGATCCGGTCATAGGCGACGCCGCCAAAGCTGCCGTCATTGATGGTATAGCTTTGCGTGAAGATCGGGTTGCGGATGAACTTGGCGAAGGCGCCGACGCTGATCAGGCCGCCGGGCGCGAAATACCATTCAGCCGACATGTCGAGATTGTCCGCGACATAGGGCTTGAGCGCCGGATTGCCGCTCGACACGCTGATCTCGTCCGCGCCCTCCACCGTAACGGTGCCGCCCGGCGACAGATCGGCATAGCTGGGCCGGCCGATGCTGCGCGAATAGGCAAGGCGGAAGACGGTGTCGTGCGACGGGGTCACGCGCACCACCAGGCTGGGCAGCCAGTTGGTATAGCGAGTGCGGCCCGATGTCGGGCGGACGACGTCGCCTTCCAGCAGATAGCCGTCAATGTCCAGTTCGGTCCGCTCGACCCGCAGACCGCCCGTGACCGACAGCGCGCCAAAGTCCAGATTGGCCATGGCATAGCCGGCATAGACATTCTCGCTGAGGTCGAAATCGCTCAGCGTTTCATTGGCCAGGCTGGTCGCTTCGTTGAGCACGAACTGCGCGCCGCCCAGCTTGCCCTGGGTATAGGCATCGACAAGGTCGGCATCGATCACCGGGCCGAGGAAATAATTGCGGCCATCGCCCAGCTTCACGATGACGGTGTCGCCCGACAGGCCATCCAGGGTGAAGCGGTTGGCGCTGCTGCCGCGCCCATAGACGTCATTGGAGGAATCGAAGCGCTTGTCGGTCCAGCGGCCATTGGCGCCGAACTTGACGAAGCTGTTCTGGCCGATCGTCGGCAGCCTGCCGGTGAGGTCGAGCCGGCCCTGCCAGGTCTTTTCCAGGCCATATTCATCCTGCGCCGAATATTGGCGGAAGCCCAGGTCCGACGGATCGAGATAGCCGTCGACCGGCACGGCGCTGAACAGCTTGTCCGAAAAATCGACCGCGACCGCGCCGGGATTGCCCCGGAACTGCCAGAGCTGATTGGGTTCGATCACTTCGTTGCGGGTGCGCGCCGCTCCGAAATCGAGCGACCAGTTGTCAGCCAGCGCGGCCGTGCCGCCGGCCATGAAGGACAGGACCGACTTTTCCTTATATTCCAGCCGCAGGTCGGAACGCTGCTCGCTGGTGGAGGCAATGCCGGTCAGGCCATTGGCGTCCCAGTCGATATCGGAGAAATCGAGTCGGAAGCGCTGGCGATATTCATCCTCGGAGAATTTGGAATAGATGCCGCGGATATAGAGCTGGACGCTCTCGCCGCGCCAATCGAACGAGCCGGCCGCACCGATCCGCTCGCGCTTGAGGCGATAGTCATTATATTTGATGTTGACCGGCACGGCGCCGCGCGCGGCATCGGCGTCGGGCGTCCAGTCATCGGGATAGATGCCATAGCTGGTATAGGTGCGGTCGGAATAGCTGGCGCCCAGCAGGATGCCGAACTGTTCGTCCGCACCGAAGCGGGTACCGATGGTGACATCGCCCTTGATCGGCTGGTCGCCCTTGCGCAGTTCCTGATAGCCGACCTGCCCATTCGCCTGGAAGATGAAGCGATCGTCGAAGTCGAAGGCGGTCTGGGTGACGAGGTTGATGTTCGCGCCGATGCCCTGGCCGGTCAGGTCGGCGGTCTTCACCTTGGCGACCTCCACCTGCTTCAGGAGTTGGCCCGACAATATGTCGAGCGGCAGGCGCCGGTCGAGCCCGTCGGGATTGCCGATCTCGAAGCCGTTGATGGTATAGCCGTTGAGGCTGGAGGGCACGCCGCGCACCGCGACATAGCGTCCCTCGCCCTGGTCATATTGGACGCCGACGCCGGGCAGGCGCTCGACCGCTTCGGCCACATTCTTGTCGGGCAGCTGGCCCATATCATCGGACGCGGTCACATCGACGATGCCCAGCGCCGCCCGCTTCTGGTCGATGGAACGCTGCAACTGCGCCCGCTGGCCGGTGACGACGATGCCGCCTTCCTCCTCGGGCAGCGGCTGCTGCGCATGGGCGGTGCCGGCGATCGCGAGTGCGAACAGGCTGATGGATGTCGCTAAAATCCTGGTCATGATCGAGTCCCCTCTGGTCGGGGTCGCGATTAGGAAAGCTGCGCGACAGCGGCGTTTCCGAAGCACTGCACCGCGATGACCGATTGATGACATTTTGAAGACCGGACCATCTTGCGATTGCGAGAGGCGCCCCCTTTCGGCCGCCCGGCCGGCTTCCTATCTTGCGGGTCTTCTCTCCCCTCCCCCCTTCTGGAGACCTGCATGAGCGCTCCCAAGCTGTTCCAGCCCTTCGATGTCGGCGGCCTTGCCCTCGACAACCGCATCGTGATCGCGCCGATGTGCCAATATTCCGCCGTCGACGGCGAGATGAACGACTGGCACCTCATCCATCTCGGCCAGCTTGCCCTGTCGGGCGCGGCGCTGTTGACGATCGAGGCTACCGCCGTGCTGCCCGAGGGGCGGATCAGCCATGCCGATGTCGGCCTGTGGAACGATGCCACGCAGGCGGCGATGCAGCGCGTGCTGGACGGCGTGCGGCGCCATAGCGACATGCCCATCGCGATCCAGCTCGGCCATGCCGGGCGCAAGGCATCGACGCAGGTGCCATGGCAGGGCGGCGCGCAGATCGCGCCCGACGCGGTCAATGGCTGGCAGACGGTCGCCCCCTCCGCCCTGCCCTTCACGCCGGGCACCAACGCGCCGATGGCGCTGGACCAGGCCGGGATCGAGCGGCTGCGCGATGCCTTTGTCGCGGCGGCGAAGCGGGCTGACGCGATCGGCATCGACGCGGTCCAGTTGCACGGCGCCCATGGCTATCTGCTGCACCAATTTCTCTCGCCGCTCTCCAACCAGCGCGACGATGATTATGGCGGCAGCCTGGAAAACCGGATGCGCCTGCCGCTGGAGATTTTCGACGCGGTGCGCGCGGCCCTGCCCGCGCACAAGCCGGTGACGATGCGCGTGTCGGGCACCGACTGGGTCGATGGCGGCTGGGACATCGAACAGACGATCGCTTTCGCCAAGGCGCTGGAAGCGCGCGGCTGCAGCGCTATCCATGTGTCGAGCGGCGGCCTCGACCCGCGCCAGGATATTCCGGTGGGGCCGAGCTATCAGGTGCCGCTGGCCCGCGCGGTCAAGCAGGCGGTCGACATGCCGGTGATCGCCGTCGGCCTGATCACCGACTTCGAGCAGGCCGAAGCGATCATCGGCACCGGCGACGCCGACCTGATCGCGATCGCGCGCACCATCCTCTATGATCCGCGCTGGCCCTGGCATGCCGCCGCGCATCTGGGCGCATCGGTGAAGGCCGCGCCGCAATATCTGCGCTGCCAGCCGCGCCAATATCGGCACCTGTTCGACGCGGCCTGAAACGAAAAACGGGGCCTTACGGCCCCGTTCTTTTATACCAACCGGCTCTGCTTGACCGCCGCTTCGATGAAGCTGGCGAAGAGCGGGTGCGGATCGAACGGCTTGGACTTGAGTTCCGGGTGGAACTGCACGCCCACGAACCAGGGATGGTCGGGCCGCTCGACGATTTCGGGCAGCGTGCCGTCCGGCGACATGCCCGAGAAGATCAGGCCGCCCTTTTCCAGCGGTTCGCGATAGCCGGCATTGACTTCATAGCGGTGGCGGTGACGCTCGCTGATGTCGTTGCTGCCATAGATACCGGCGACGACGCTGTTGCCCGCCAGCTTGGCCGGATAGGCGCCCAGACGCATGGTGCCGCCCAGATCGGTCTCGGCAGTGCGCTTCTGCAGGCCTTCCTTGCTCATCCATTCGGTGATGAGGCCGACGACCGGCTCGCTGGTCTCGCCGAACTCGGTGGTCGAGGCATTCTCGATCCCCGCCGTGTTCCGCGCGCCTTCGATGCAGGCCATCTGCATGCCAAGACAGATACCAAAGAAGGGCACGTCGCGTTCGCGCGCGAACTTGACCGACGCGATCTTGCCTTCCGACCCGCGCACGCCGAAGCCACCGGGGACGAGAATGCCGTGCATCGGTTCGAGGCTGGCGGCGAGATCGTCGCCCTTCTCGAACAGTTCGGCGTCGATCCACTTGATGTTGACCTTCACCCGGTTGGCAAGGCCGCCATGGTGCAGCGCTTCGTGCAGCGACTTGTAGGCGTCGAGCAGGCCGACATATTTGCCGACCACGCCGATCGTCACTTCGCCTTCGGGATTGAGCTGGCGATCCATGATATCGGTCCAGCGGTCCATCGACGGCGCGGGCGCATCGGTGATGCCGAAGGCGCGCAGCACTTCATTGTCGAGACCCTCGGCATGATATTGCTCGGGCACGGCATAGATGCTCTTGGCGTCGAGCGCCGGAATGACCGCCTCGGGACGGACATTGCAGAAGAGGGCGATCTTCTTGCGCTCGCTCTCGGGCAGCGGATGCTCGGCGCGGCACAGCAGGATGTCGGGCTGGATGCCGAGCGAGGTCAACTCGCGCACGCTGTGCTGGGTCGGCTTGGTCTTCAGTTCGCCGGCCGCCGCGAGATAGGGCACCAGGGTCACATGGACGAAGATCGACTGGCCGCGATCCAGATCATTATGGAGCTGGCGAATCGCTTCCATGAAGGGCAGCGATTCGATGTCGCCGACGGTGCCGCCGATTTCGCACAGCACGAAGTCCAGATCCTCGGTCTCCGCCGTGGCGAACGCCTTGATCTCGTCGGTGACGTGCGGGATGACCTGGACAGTCGCGCCCAGATAGTCGCCGCGCCGTTCGCGCTGGATGATGGTCTGATAGACCCGGCCCTGGGTGACGTTGTCCGACTGGCGCGCCGACACGCCGGTAAAGCGTTCATAATGGCCAAGATCGAGGTCGGTTTCCGCCCCGTCGTCGGTCACATAGACTTCGCCATGCTGATAGGGCGACATCGTGCCCGGATCGACGTTGAGATAGGGGTCGAATTTCCGGATTCGCACGCGATAGCCCCGCGCCTGCAACAGCGCTGCCAAGGATGCGGCCATGAGGCCCTTACCAAGCGAGGAGACCACGCCGCCGGTGATGAAAATATACCGCGTCATGGGAGAAGAGGCTTAGCCTTATACAAACGAGTTGAGCAAGCGCGCGAATCCGCACGCTCGCAAAAAATATGGCGATGAACGACGAAAAGGTCAGTTAGCGAGCGGAACTGCGCCGTTCGCTGCCGAACCATTGCCGGCGGCACTGGCCGCCCCGGCCAGCGGGTCGGCGTTGCCGGTCGCGGGCGCCGGGGCCTGCGTGGCGGGAGCCGACTTGACCAGCGAGGTGTCGATGTCGCCGCCGGCATGACGGACCGAGGCGATGACCGCCAGGGTGATCGACAGCAGGACGAAGATGGTCGCCAGGATCGTGGTCGAACGCGTCAGGAAATCCGCCGCGCCGCGCGCCGACATCAGCCCGGCCGGGCTGCCACCGACGCCCAGACCGCCACCTTCCGACTTCTGCATCAGAATGACGGTGACCAGCAGGGCAGCGACGATCGCCTGCACGACGAGAAGGAAGGTGAACATGCGGGTTCTTTTCTGTCCAATGAAGGAATGCGTTGGCGCGCACATAGCGATGATGGGCCGCCGGGGCAACCGGCGAGCCTGTCGATATGAACGAAGGCACGGATGAGGCCGCGTGCAGAAGGCGCTGCGGTTGGCTTGCAATGGCCCATATAATCAAGTCTGGACAGTGAAAGAACCGTTCGGGCTGAGCGAAGTCGAAGCCCTCGGCCGAGCGGAGCGAGGCAATAGCTTCGCCTTCGCTCAGCAGCGCCCTTCGACTTCGCTCAGGGCGAACGGAGTGAAGATAGCCAGCCCCTTCAACGCACAGCCAGCAACGAGCCCGACTCGCATCAAGCCAGAAGCCCCCTCTTCCGCACGAAGAGAGGGCGCTCTGCATCAATCCGCGGCGGCGATCACCGGTTCGAACTTGGCAGCCGACAGGCTGGCGCCGCCGACCAGGCCGCCGTCGACGTCCGGCAGGGCGATGATCTCGGCGGCATTATCGCCGTTCATCGATCCGCCATAAAGGATGCGCATGGCGTCGGCCTGTTCCTGGCCGATCCGACTGGCAAGCGCAGCCCGCAAGGTGGCGTGCATCGACTGGATCGCCTCCAGCGTCGGGATACGGCCGGTGCCGATCGCCCAGATGGGTTCATAGGCGACGGCCAGCCAGTCGGCGCTCGCGCCTTCGGGCAGCGAGGCGAGCAACTGGGCGGTGACCACTTCGTCGGCATCGCCCGCATCGCGCACGGCGAGCGTTTCGCCGACGCACAGGATCACCTTCATGCCCGCCGCATGGGCGGCGACCGACTTGGCGGCGACATCGGCGTTGGTCTCGCCGCGCGTCTCGCGCCGTTCGCTATGACCGGTAATGACCCAGGTCGCCCCCGCCTCGATCAGCATCTCGGCCGACAGCGAGCCGGTATAGGCGCCGCTCAGTTCCATATGACAATTCTGGGCGCCGATGAAGGCCGCGCCCTTCAGCTGCGACCCGGCCATGATCAGCGTGGCCGGCAGGCAGAGCCCGACTTCCACCGCCGGATGCTGCGCGGCGAGCTTGCCGATTGCCTCCACCTCGTCGAGATGCGCGCGCATCCCGTTCATCTTCCAGTTGCCGACCACCAGCTTGCGCCTGCTCATCGGTCCAAGTCCCCTTGTGATTATTGCTGCACGTGCCCGCAGCGGGTCCCCACGGCATGCACCGCGTCTCCTGGTTCCGCTTTCAGGCAATCAAGCCGATGGACGGCGATGCAGCATTTGTCCAGACCGTCCGCCACGGCCGCACTTGCCGCCGGGTCGATCCGCCCCTAAAGCGGGCCGCCATATCGCCGCATAAAAACCGGACATTCTCATGCTCTCTGTCTTCCGCAGTTTCATCCGTTCCAAATTCGGCGCCTTTTTCGCGATCCTCTTTCTGGGGTTGATCGCGGCGGCGTTCATCCTGGGCGACATTTCCAGCGGCAAGTTCGGGACTGGCCTGGGCGGCGGCGACACCGTCGCAAAGGCCGGCGGTTCCAAGCTGCGCATGAGCGAGTTGCAGGACCGCATCCAGCGCGTGTTCGAAAATGCGCGCCGCGAAAATCCGGGCATGCAGATCGGCGATTTCTTTGCCCAGGGTGGTGGCAAGCAGGTGTTCGACCAGCTGGTCGCCGCGCTGACGCTCAAGCAGTTCGCCAGCGATCAGGGCGTCCATATCAGCAAGCGGCTGGTCGATGCGCAGATCGCGCAGATCCCCGCCTTCCAGGACGCCGCCGGCAATTTCAGCCAGGATAATTTCCGCGCCCTGCTGCAGCGCGAGCGGATCAGCGAACAGTCGCTGCGCGACGATATCAGCCGCGAAATCCTGCAGCGCCAGCTGCTGGCCCCGGTCGGTCTGGGCGTGAAGCTGCCCGACAGCGTGGCGCTGCCCTATGCGTCGCTGCTGCTGGAAGAACGCCAGGGCACGATCGCCGCGATCCCGGCCGCCGCTTTCCTGGACGCCAAGGAGCCGACCGACGCGCAGGTTACCGATTTCTACAAGAAGAATGCCGCGCGCTACACCATCCCGGAACAGCGCCGCATCCGCTATGCCGTGATCGACAGTGAGCGTTTCGCCCAGGCGGCCCAGCCGACCGAGGCGGAAATCACCGCCGCCTACAATCAGAACAAGGCGGCCTATGCCGCCAAGGAAAATCGCAGCGTCGAACAGCTTGTGCTGCCGACCCAGGCGGGCGCCAAGGCGATCGCCGACCAGGTGAAGGCCGGCAAGACGCTGGCCGCCGCGGCGCAGGGTGCGGGCCTTGCCGTGTCGACCCTGACCGACCAGAGCCGCGAGGCGCTGGCCGCCACCGCGTCCAAGCCGGTCGCCGACGCCGCCTTTGCCGCCAAGCAGGGCGAACTGGTCGGCCCGGTCCGTGGTTCGCTCGGCTGGATCGTGCTGCGCGTCACCGCGCTCAACAATGTCCCGGCCCGTGCGCTGGCTTCGGTGCGCGATGAGATCATTGCGACGCTGCGCACCCAGAAGGAAAAGCAGCTGCTGACCGACTTCACCGGTAAGATCGAGGATCAGATCGCCAATGGCGGCACCTTCGAGGAAGTCGCGAAGGATAATGGCCTGAAGCTGGAAACCTCGCCGCTGCTGGTGTCGAGCGGCAAGCAGGTCGAGGACGAGACCTATCAGCCCAACAGCGACCTGCAGCCGCTGCTGGCCCCCGTCTTCGCGATGAGCGCCGACGATGATGCCCAGCTGGTGCCGATCACCGCCGACAAGCGCTATGCGCTGGCCGCGCCGGGCGACATCGTCGCCCCCGCCCCGCCGCCGCTCGCCAAGATCAAGCCGCTGGTCGTGGCCCAGTACAAGCTGAGCCAGGGCTATGAGAAGGCGCAGAAGGTTGCCGAGGACATCCGCGCCAAGGTCGCCAAGGGCACCAAGCTGGCCGATGCGCTGGCCCAGGCCGGCGTCAAGCTGCCGGCGCCGCAGGTCGTGGGTGGCCGTCGCGCCGACCTGATGCGCGGCCAGCAGCGCCCGCCGGCGGAAATCGCCATCCTCTTCTCGATGGCGGCCAACAGTGTGAAGACCCTGCCGATCGGCCAGGATCGCGGCACCTTCGTAGTGCAATTGAACGCCATCAAGCGTGGTGACGCCGCCGGTCAGCCCGAATTGCTGAACCAGGTCCGCACCCAGCTGGGCGACGTCGTGGGCGAGGAATATGGCGCCCAGTTCGAGCGCGCGATCGAGAAGGACATGGGCGTGACCCGCAAGGCGAACGCCGTGGCCGAAGCCCAGAAGGCGCTGTCCGCCACCAACAGCGGCGAGCAGTAAGATGGCGGCGCAGGGGGGAATGGTGGACGGCACGGCCGTCGCTCGCGCGGCACTGGCACAGGACCGTTCGGGTCTGGTGTGGCGGCGGCAGATTGCCGACACCGACACGCCGATCTCCGCTGCGCTCAAGCTGTTCGAGCCGGACCGGGGCGACTTCCTGCTGGAATCGGTCGAGGGCGGCGCGGTGCGTGGCCGCTACAGCCTAATCGGCCTGGCCCCCGACCTCGTCTATCGCGCCGAGGGCGCAAAGGGCGAGATCAACCGCCAATGGGCGACCGATCGCGACGCCTTCGTCCCCGCCGAACAGGATGCGTTGCAGGCGCTGCGATCGCTGGTCGCCGAATGCCGCGCCGATCTGGACCCCGCCCTGCCGGCCGCGCTCGCCTGTCTGGTCGGCTATTTCGGCTATGAGACGGTGGGCTTGGTCGAAAAGCTGCCCCGCCCCGCCGCCAACGACATTGCCCTGCCCGACATGCTGTTCGTGCGGCCGACCGTCATCCTGGTGTTCGATCGCCTGGCCGACGCCCTGTTCCTGGTCGCCCCGGTGTGGAAGGATCAGGCTGCCGACGCCGACAAGGCGATCGCGCAGGCGCTGGAACGGATCGACGCGACCGCCGCGCGCCTGGCCGCGCCGCTGCCGGCCGTGCCCGCCCCGGCCGACATTGCCGAGATCGACGTGACGCCGGTGCTGGAACCGGGCCGCTACGCCCAGATGGTCGACCGCGCCAAGGACTATATCGTCGCGGGCGACATCTTCCAGGTGGTGCTGGCGCAGCGCTTCACCAGCCCCTTCACTTTGCCGCCGATCGCGCTCTATCGCGCGCTGCGCCGGATCAATCCGTCGCCCTTCCTCTATTATCTCGACCTGCCCGGCTTTGCGCTGATCGGGTCCAGCCCGGAAATCCTGGTCCGCGCCCGCGATGGCGAAGTGACGATCCGGCCGATCGCCGGCACCCGCCCGCGCGGCAAGAATGCGGTCGAGGACGCCGCCAACCGCGCCAGCCTGCTCGACGATCCCAAGGAACGGGCCGAGCATCTGATGCTGCTGGACCTGGGCCGCAACGATGTCGGCCGCGTCGCCAGCGCCGGCAGCGTCACCGTGACCGAAAGCTATACGGTCGAATTCTACAGCCATGTGATGCACATCGTGTCGAACGTGGTCGGTCGGCTGGCACCGGAGAAGGACGCGATCGACGCGCTGTTCGCGGGCTTCCCGGCCGGCACCGTGTCGGGCGCGCCCAAGGTCCGCGCCTGCGAGATCATCGCCGAACTGGAGCCGGAAACGCGCGGTGCCTATGCCGGCGGCGTCGGCTATTTCGGCCCGGACGGCAATATGGACAGCTGCATCGTGCTGCGCACCGCCGTGCTGAAGGATGGCGTGATGCACGTCCAGGCCGGCGCCGGCATCGTCGCCGATTCGACCGCCGAATATGAGCAGCGCGAATGCGAGGCCAAGAGCGGCGCCCTGCTCGCCGCCGCGCGCGAAGCCGTCAGCCTCGCCAAGCAGGCCGGCTACGGGCAGTAATCCCCACTAACAACATCCGTTCGTTTCGAGCCCGGTCGAGAAACGCTGGCACAGCATAAACCGCTTCTCGACTTCGCTCGAAGCGAACGGATTCAGATTAAGGGCCTATTGTTCTAACGACAGGCCCGCCAGCCCGTCGCACCGCGTTCCGCCTGATCGAGGTGGAAATGGTCGCGATGGGCGGCATTATAGTCGGGCGAGAGCACGGTCGAGAAAAGGTCGCAGGCGCCATCGCGCACCTCACGCAGGAAGGCGGCGTCCTTGCCCTCCCCCTTCCAGTCGCCGACCACGCTGATCCGGTGGCCATCGGCCAGCACGAATCCCGCGACATCGATCGCGTCGGCCGTGGCATGTTCGCTAAAGTCCCCCTGGCTGCGACCGTACATGCGCCGGCAGCTATAGGAGCCGAAATGGGTGATGGAGCGCACCGGCTGGCCGAACAGGCGCTGGGCGGCGGGCTGCACCACCTGCCATTCCCAGACGCGCAGGGCGGCAACCACCGGGCAGGACGGCGCCACCCCGGCGGGTGACAAGGCGATCATGCCCTTTTCCGCCTTCAGCCGGACCGCGTCGGCATAGCCGCACTGCCCCTCGCCCCCGCCCGGCTTCATCGCCGTATAGGCAATGCCCGCCCGGTCGAGCAGCGCCAGGCATTGCGCCCGCTCCCCGGTCAGGGCGGCAAGCTTGCGACCGGTGAACAGGCCAACCGGCTGCGACAGGTCCAGCCTGGTCCAGGGCAGATCCTGCGGTCGCTGGCGCAGCAGCGCGTATCCGACCCAGAGCAGGCCAAGGATGACAGCGATAATGACAAGGGCACGAAGGGTCAGATGAAGGCGGCGCATGCCCTAACCACGCCGGACCTGCCGCATTGGTTCCGACGTGACCGGATAACCAAGATGCGCCGGGATGCAGAGATGCGGCTCGCCGTCGCGCTCCTCGAACCAGGGGCGCACCTTTTCCACCGGGATGCTGCGGGCATGGGCGGCGAGCGCGTCGAAACTGTCATATTGCGCCAGCCGTTCCAGATTGCGGCGGGTCGGGAAGATGACATGCCCGTCGCCGCCATCGGCGCGGGCGATGGTCGCGGCGGCGCTGCTCCAGAACAGGCGGACATTCTCGGTCGCGTCGACGCTTGCCTCCTGCCCCAGTGGCGCGCGGGCGAGATAGAAGCGGGTGTCATAGACGCGGATCGCCTTTTCCCGTGTAGACGGGTGCCAGCGGGCGAACGGCACCAGCGCATCCAGCGCCAGGGCGATGCCGCGCGGCGCCAGAAGATCGCCCAGCGGCGCCCCGCCGAGCAGGCCCGCGCGAATCGCCGACACGGTCGCGGCATCGACAGACCCCGCCAGACCGACGCCCAGGCCGCTTTCCTCGATCGTCTCGCGAATGGCCGCGATCCGTGCAGCGACCTCGTCACTGGCCAGATCGCTGGACATACTGGCGGCCAGCGCCCGGTCACTATCGTCGACGCCGCCGCCCGGAAAGACCAGCGCACCGGCGGCAAAGGCCATGGTCGCGGCCCGTTCCATCATCAGCAGGTCGGGCGCTGCCCCCGGCCGGTCGCGCACGATCACGATCGTCGCTGCGGGGCGGCCCGCGTCATTCTCTTCGCTCATGCCCTGGTCTAGGCCGCATCCGGCGGGGTGGTAAAGCCCCGCCCCGGCCAGAGGCGTCAGGCCGCCATCAGCGGAAGGCCGACATAATTTTCCGCCAGCGTCCGCTGCGCCGCCTGCGACCCGCGAATATAGTCGATCTCGGCGGCCTGGATGCGGCGGGCGAAACCGTCCATGTCGGGGAAGCGGTGGGTGATCGAGGTGAACCACCAGGAAAAGCGCTCCGCCTTCCAGACGCGGGCCAGGGCGCGGGCGGAATAGCCATCCAGCCCGGCATCCGATCCGCCGCGATAATGGTCGGCCAGCGCCTCGCTCAGCATGATGACGTCCGACGCGGCGAGGTTGAGTCCCTTGGCGCCGGTCGGCGGCACGATATGGGCGGCATCGCCGGCCAGGAACAGCCGGCCCCAGCGCATCGGTTCCGACACGAAGGACCGCAGCGGCGCGATCGACTTCTCGAAGCTCGGCCCGCGGGTGACGCGCGATGCGGCGTCGGGGCCAAGGCGCAGGCAAAGCTCGTCCCAGAAACGATCGTCGGACCAGTCCTCGACCTGCTCGTCGAGGCTGCACTGGATATAATAGCGGCTGCGCGTGGGCGAGCGCATCGAGGCGAGCGCGAAGCCGCGCTCATGATTGGCGTAGATGAGTTCATGGTCGGCGGGCGGCACATCGGCCAATATGCCGAGCCAGCCGAACGGATAGACACGCTCGAACGTGCGCAGCACATGGGCGGGGATACTGTTGCGGCTGACGCCATGATAGCCGTCGCAGCCGACGACATAGTCGCACTGCAATTCCTGCGCGACGCTGTCCTGGCGCCAGCGGACCACCGGGTGATCGCCGTCCAGCCCCTCCAGCGTCACATCCTGCGCATTCCAGACGATCTCGACACCGCGCTCCGGCGCCGCCTCGAACAGGTCGTGCATCACTTCCTGCTGGCCATAGACGGTGACCGCGCTGCCCCCGGTCAGCGCCGCCATGTCGATGCGGAACAGCGAACCGTCGAGCGAAATCTGGGTGCCGCCATGGACCAGCCCCTCGCGATCGAGCCGGCTGCCGAGGCCCAGTCGATGCATCAGGTCGGTCGTCACCTGTTCCAGCACGCCGGCACGCACCCGCCCCTCGACATAGGTCCGGTCGCGCCGTTCCAGCACGACGGCGGCAATGCCCTCCGCCGCGAGCAGATGGGCCAGGAACATGCCGGCCGGGCCGGCGCCGATAATGGCTATGCTGGTGCGCATTCGCATCCTCTCATGATCCGGGCGCGCTGACGGCGCCCCTGTTTGTCCGATGCGCCCATCGTATCCGCACGGCCGGCGATGGACATGGGCGCACCAGCCTATTAATTGGATAATTCATCAGCCTTAGCGCATCCCGACGGGACCATAGCCGATGTCGAAACAGTCCTTTCCGACCTTCTATCTTTATGGTGAGCCCCACAGGCTGGTGGCGGAGGGCTTCGTCCATGTCGAAACGCTGGACGATCGCTCACGTCCCAGCGAATGGACGATCAAACCGCATGCCCATAGCGAGCTGAGCCATATCTTCCTCATCACCTCGGGCGGCGGCGCGATGGAGGCGGATGGCGCGGAGCTGCGCTTCGTCGCGCCCAGCTTCCTGCTGGTGCCGGCCACCGCCGTGCATGGCTTCAAATGGCTGGAGGAGACCGCCGGCTTCGTCATCACCATGGCGGACGCCTATCTGCAGGATCTTGGCCGCCATGGCCCGGAACTGGCCGGCCTGTTCGAGCGGCCCGACGCGATCGAGATGGGCGCAGCGCAATTGCCGCCGGTCGAGCGGCTGGTGGCCGATCTGATGCGCGAACTCAGCTGGTCGGCGCCGGGCCACCGGGCAGCGGTCGATGCGGCGATGCTGTCGCTGCTAGTCACCGCGCTGCGCCATCGCAGCGCCGCCGTCCATGCCGCCCCGCGCGCCGGACCGCATGCGTCGATCGTGGCGCGGCTGCGCGAACGGATCGAGCAGCGCTTCCGCCTGCGCGAACCGGTGTCGGTCCATGCCGCCGCGCTGGGCGTCAGCCAGACCGCGCTACGCGTCGCCTGCGCGCGGATGGCGGGACGATCGCCGGCGCAGATGCTGGACCAGCGCGCCCTGCTCGAAGCGCAGCGGGCCCTGCTCTATTCCAACCTGTCGATTGCCGAGATCGGCTTTTCGATCGGCTTTGCCGACCCGGCCTATTTCAGCCGCTTCTTCCAGCGCAACATGGGCCTGTCCGCCCGCGCCTATCGCGAGGCACAGCAGGGCGCGAACGGTTAAGGCGCGCCGCCCGCTCTGGACTTGGCGATCAGGCCTGCCTGGCTGCGCCGCCCAGCAAGGCGTTCGCCACGTCGCGGGCATTGGCAGCAAGTTCGTCATCAGGCAATTCACCGGCCGTCCAGAAGGACAGCACACCGCGAAAGCCGAAGGCCAGATGCCGTGCCAGGGCGGGCAGCGCCGGGTGTCCTTCAACCAGGCCTTCGCCAGCACCGATCGCCAGGGTCCACAGCGCGGTGGACTGCGCCAGCACTTCGCCATGGGTCGGCCCCGGCGTGCCGAGCCACCCCATCACCGCCCGGTTCACGCGCGGTTCTTCCAGCATAAGCTCGACCACCGTGGCGACCGCCAGCAGCACACGCCGGCCGGCATCGTCGAGCCGCGGCTTGTCCGCGAAGCGCTGGGTCGCGGTGGCGATCCGCCGCGCCGACAGGGCCTGCATGATCGCGGCCTTGCTGCCGAACTGGTTGAACGGCGTGGCGAAACTGACGCCCGCTTCGGTCGCCAGATCGCGCATCGAAAATTCCGCCTTGCCGTCGCGCAGCAGGCGTTCGGCCGCGTCGATCACACGATTGCGCACGGGTTCACCACGCGAACCGGTCGAGGGGGGCTTGATGGACGTCATGTTGCTATCTATATCATGATATAGTTGATGTTCAAATCATGGAGTAGGCCATGTCGGCGCTGATCCCCAAGACTTTCCTGATTACCGGCGTCAGTTCCGGCCTGGGCCGGGCCTTTGCCGAGGGCGCGCTGGACGCCGGCCATGCCGTCGTCGGGACCGTGCGGAACCCCAAGGATGCCCAAGCCTTTGCGGCGCTCGCGCCCGGTCGGGCGCATCCGCTGTTGCTGGACGTGACGCATCTTGACGCGATTGCGGATGCCGTGGCGGACGCCGAGCGGCGCGCCGGGTCGGTCGACGTGCTGGTGAACAATGCGGGCTATGGTCATGAGGGCGTGCTGGAGGAATCGTCGATCGACGATCTGCAGCGCCAGTTCGCGGCCAATGTGTTCGGCCCGGTGGCAATGATGAAGGCGGTACTGCCCGGCATGCGCGAAAGGCGGCGCGGGCATATCGTCAACATCACCTCCATGGGCGGGTTCATCACCATGCCCGGCATCAGCTTCTATTGCGGCAGCAAGTTCGCGCTGGAAGGGATTTCCGAAGCGCTGGGCAAGGAAGTGGCGCCGTTCGGCATTCATGTGACGGCGCTGGCGCCCGGCCAGTTCCGCACCGACTGGGCCGGGCGGTCGATGGACCGCACGCCGCGCAGCATAGCCGACTATGACGCGGTCATGGACCCGATAAGGGCGGCGCGTCAGGCCAAGAGCGGGCAGCAGCCGGGCGATCCGGCGCGCGCGGCGCAGGCCTTGCTGGCGCTGGTGGACGCGCCGGCACCACCGATGCGCCTGTTCCTGGGCGATGATGCGTTGGGCCTGGTCGAAGGCAAGATGGCCGCCATGGAAGCAGAGATCGAGCAATGGCGCGCATTGTCCCGCTCCACCAGCTTTGCCGCATAAGCGCGGCGATCCCCCGCCAACAGAAAGACACAGACCATGTTTGGAATAACGCCTCTGGGCTGGCTCCATACGCTCGGCAGCCTGCCCGCCATTCCGCTGGCCGCCTTTATGTTCGCGCGCCATGGCCGGATCATGCCGCGAACGGCACCGGGCATCGCCTATCTCATCTTCATGCTGATCGGTGCCGGCACCGTGTTCCTGGTGGCGCATCAGCCCGTCAGCTACGGTATCGGCACGGTGACGATCCTGCTGCTGATCGCCGGCTATGGCGTGAACAATATCCGCTTTCTCGGGCGGGCGCGGCGCTATCTGGAGACGGTTTTTCTCAGCCTCACGGCGTTTCTGCTGATGGTGCCGACCGTGACTGAAATCCTGCGCCGCGTGCCGGATGGTCATCCTCTCGTCACCGACCTCAAGTCGCCCTTGCTGCTGGGATCGCAGGCGGCGCTTCTGGCGATGCTGATCCTGGGCCTTGCCGCCCAGTTGATTGCCCTGCGCCGGCAAAATGGCAGGATATCCTGATGACTAATGCAATGGCCCGCTTGCTTGCACTTCCCCTGTTTGCACTGGCGCTGATCGGCGCCGCGCCGCCCGAAACGCGCTTCGATATCAGTTTGCCGGCTGCGCTGAGCGATGACGCATCGGGACGGTTGCTGCTCTTTGCGGCACCGCTGAGCGCCGACAATGGCGAAAGCGAGGATATCGACATCTATGGCCCCGACGACGCCCGCATCTTCGTGGCGGGCCGCGATGTCGCCAGTTTCGGGCCTGATCGCACCGTGAGCATCGATGCCGAGGAAGGCGCCTTCCCCAAGGGGTTCGCGACCCTGGCGCCGGGGGACTATCGGGTGCAGGTCGTGCTCGATCGCGACGGCGACTATAATTATGGCGGGCGGGGACCGGGCGACCTGGTCTCGAAGGTGGTGACGTTGCATCTACCGCTTGGCGCCAGGCCGTCGATTGCGCTCGATCACAGACTGCCGCCGGTGGCCGGACAGTTCGACGTCACCGGCCTGCCGCCGCGCGCCGCCGAGCAGATCACCGCGTCGCGCCCGCATCTGCACGACGAACAGGTCGTATCAAAGGCGCTGACCCGCTTTCGCGGCACGCCGCAGAGCGTCGCCGCCTGGGTGCTGACCCCGCCGGGCTATGATCCCAACGGCCGCGTCACCTATCCCACGGTCTATACGGCCGGTGCGTTCGGGACCAATCATCGGGTCGACGGGCAGCAATTGTCGCGCATCTGGCACCTGATGGAGACAAAAGCCATTCCGCCGATGATCTGGGTGACGCTGGACTTCGCCTCGCCCACCGGCACGACCGAATTTGCCGACAGCGTCAATAATGGTCCCTGGGGCGAAGCGCTGACACGCGAGATCATTCCGGCGCTCGAAAGCCGCTATCGGATGGATGCCAGGCCCTCGGGCCGGTTCCTGACCGGCCATAGTTCGGGCGGTTGGTTCGCGCTCTGGGCGATGGTGCGCTATCCCGCCTTCTTCGGTGGAAGCTGGGCCTCGTCACCCGATCCAGTGGATTTCCGGCACTTCATCGGCGTCGACCTCTATCAGCCGGGGGCGAACATGTATCGCGATGCCCAGGGCGTGGCCCGTCCGCTGGAGCGCGCCCATGGCGCGGTGAAGACGACGATCGCGCAGGCGGCGGGGATCGAGACGGTGCTGGGCCGGGATGGCGGCCAGTTGCGATCCTTCGACTGGACCTTCTCGCCGCGCCGTGCGGACGGGACGCCGGCGCCACTCTTCGATCGGGTGACGGGCGCAGTCGATGCGCAGGTCGCGGCATATTGGCGGGACAATTATGATATCGGCCACCGGATCGAGACCCAATGGCCACGCCTGCGCCATGACCTGGACGGCAAGGTCCATGTCGTGGTCGGGACCGCCGATTCCTATTATCTCGACGGTGCCGTCCATGATCTGGAGGACGCGTTCCGCAAGGTGGGTGGCCGGGCAGAGTTCATCTATGTCCCCGGCGCGTCGCACAGCATCAACGAAGTCTATGCACGGGACGGCGATCGCAACGCCTATTACCGGGAAATGGCGCAGGCCATGTATGCGGTGGCGCGGCCATCAGGGGCCACAGGCGGGCGCTGAAGCGAAATCCGCCGGCGGGCGGGAGGGGGAGGCGCGGTCCGGTTTGACGCCCGGACGAGGCGCGGCTACCGCGCGGGGCATGATCGTTCTGCTCTCTCCCGCCAAGACGCTCGACTTCGAGCGCGCGCTGCCGCCCCTTGCCGTCACCACGCCGCATTTCGCCGAGGAAGCGCGCGGGCTCGCCAAGTCGGCCGCCAATCTTTCGCAGAAACGGCTGGCGGAACTGATGCATATCTCGCCGCGCCTGGCCAAGCTCAATGCCGACCGGTTCCGGGACTTTTCCGAGCTACCCGAGCGGCAGGCGCTCTATGCCTTTGCCGGCGACGTCTATTCCGGTTTCGAGGTGGACACGCTGGACGATGCGGCGGTGGCCTTTGCGCAGGATCATGTGCGGATGCTGTCGGGCCTTTACGGGCTGCTGCGCCCGCTGGATGCGATCCGCCCCTATCGACTGGAAATGGGCACGCGCTGGGCGCCGCGGCACAAGAAGCTGACCGACTGGTGGGGCGATCGCATCGCCGCGCTGCTGCGCGCGCAGGCCGCGGAAGAGGGATCCGGCGTCGTCCTCAATCTGGCCAGCCAGGAATATTTCGCGGCGGTGGAGAACAGGCTGGACGGCCTGCGCGTGATCCATGTCGATTTTCGCGAGCCGGGGCCGAACGGCCCGCGCTTCGTGAGCTTCAACGCGAAGCGGGCACGCGGCATGATGGCGCGCTGGATGTGCGAACATCATGTCGCCGCTGTCGAGGCCATGCAGGGCTTCGACAGCGACGGATATCGCTTCGATCCGGCCGAGAGCGACGCCGACCATTGGCGCTTCATGCGCGCCTGACCGGCGCAGGGCATCTGCCGCGAGGCGGCGCGCATGATGCCGCTTGCATTCCCGACAAGGCCAAGGCACCCCGCCCGGATGCACATGGATACAGATCTGGAAACCGCTCTGCTGGGCCCTGTCATCCCTGACCGGTCCTGCGGCGATTGCACCATGTGCTGCACCATTCTGACCGTCGACACGCCCGACTTCAAGAAAGCGGCGGGCGCGCCCTGCGCGCATCTGGGCGAGCAGGGATGCAGCATTCATGCCGTGCGCCCGCATATCTGCCGGACATGGTTTTGCGCATGGCGCCGGGTCCAGGCCATGCCCGATGAAGCCCGTCCGGACCGGTCCGGCATCCTGGCGTCGATCGATTTCGTCCGCGAACCGCGCAACTGCTTCGAAGGCGTATCGATCATGGTTCGCATGCTGCCCGGCAGCGCTGCGATCGAGAATGGCATGGCCGGCGCGATCCTCGACAGTCTTTGCGATCAGCTGGTGCCCGTCTGGTTCAGCGACGGATCGCGGAAGATGTTGATGCATCCCGACAATGAGGTCGCGGCCCTCGTCCTGTCGGGGGATGCCGCCCCCGCCCACCTGCGCGCCGAAGTCGCCGCCTGGCGCGCGCGTTACATGAGCTTTTCATCCAGGGCGTGACACCGGCCCCGGCAAGCGCCGGTCGCCCGGCCGGTCATGTGGGACGCGGATGGCCCCTACCGCCGGCACATTGCTTGTGCCATTGATCGATCCATGACGACGCTGCGCCTCTCCGCCGAACCACGTCCGCTCGGCAAGAGCGGCATTTCCGTCTTTCCGATCGCCTGGGGCATGTGGCGCCTGGCCGGCGAGGATATCGCCGAGGCCCGCGCCAGGGTGGAGGCGGCGCTGGACGCCGGCATCACCCTGCTCGACACGGCGGACATCTATGGCTGCGACACACCCGCCGGTTTCGGATCGGCCGAAACGCTGTTCGGCCAGATATTGGCGGACGCCCCTGAACTGCGGCAGCGCATGATCATCGCCACCAAGGGCGGCATCCGGCCGGGCATCCCCTATAATAGCGGCGCAGACTATCTGGCCGAGGCCATCGATGCGTCCTTGACGCGAATGGGCATCGACCGGGTCGATCTCTACCAGATCCATCGCCGCGATTTCCTGACCCATCCGCAGGAAGTCGCCGCCAGCCTGACCCGCATGGTCGAAGCTGGCAAGGTGCGCGCGATCGGCGTGTCCAACTATGCGATTCACGAACTCGATGCGCTCCAGACCTTTCTCGACCTGCCGATCGTCAGCACCCAGCCCGAATTTTCCGCGCTGCGCACGGCGCCGCTCCATGACGGCACGCTCGATCAGGCGATGGCGCGCGACATGGCGGTTCTGGCCTGGTCGCCGCTGGGTGGTGGTCGCCTCGCCAAGGCGCTGCACCCGGCCGCTGTGATGCTTGCAGATCAGGGTGAGCGCTATGGCGTCGATATCACCGCCGCCGCCCTGTCCTGGATCATGGCGCATCCCGCGCGCCCGATTCCCATTGTCGGCAGCCAGTCCGCTGCCCGCATCGCCCGCAGCATCGATGCCTTCAAGGTCGAATGGACCCGCGCCGAATGGTATGCGGTACTCGAAGCGTCGATGGGAGAAAGGCTGCCCTGATCCGCCGGTGCAGGATCGCGATCTTGCCAAGCTATCCGATGATCATGGGGTGCGCCGGCCGGTGGCGTCCGGTCCGCGCAGCCAATGCCGCACGAAACAGTTCGTTCATTTCGAAGGGAAATGGTGGAGCCTAGGGGGATCGAACCCCTGACCTCGTCATTGCGAACGACGCGCTCTCCCAGCTGAGCTAAGGCCCCAAAGGTGGGCTGCCTATAGGCGAGGGATTTTCGCCTTGCAACGGTCTTTTGCGCAAAAAATCACGGCCTTTCCTGATCTCGATCAAGAGCCCCGGAAATCGGCCCTTTCCGCCTTCGACAGGGCGGTTGAAAGGCGCGACGTTACCCGCCCGTAACGCCCGGAACGATGGGCCGCGCCACCCATTGATGGCCTGTCGGTGCAACAAGCACGCACCACCGGAGGGCGCGATCCTCCGACAAGCACAAGGAGACGGACCATGGGTTATCAAGGCGGACGCCGCTATGGCGGCGATGATCGCTATTCGACCGACTGGGATCGCGGCAACGACCGTTACAATGATCGGTACAGGGCGCCACGCGACGAGCGCGCCTATCGATACGGCATGCGCGGCCAGTTCAGCGGGCCGGGTGCCCGCCCCTACCCCCAGGGCTATGATCCCGACGAGCGCGGCTTCTTCGACCGGGCCGGCGACGAGATTCGCAGCTGGTTCGGCGATGACGAGGCGGAGCGCCGCCGCGAATATGACGAATATTATAACCGCCCCTATGGCGACCCGCGCGACCAGTCGAGCCGGCTTGGCTATGCCTCGGCCGCACGCAGCGACTATCTGCCCGGCCGTGGCTTTGCCCCCTATACCGGAGAGCGCAGCGGCTATGGCAGCGAGGACCATGGCTATCGCAACCGCGCGTTCGGCCCGCAGCAGGACTTTGGCGCGCATCATGACAGCAACTATTATAGCTGGCGCCAGCAGCGGATCGACGAGCTGGACCGCGACTATGCCGAATATCAGCGCGAACATCGCGATCGCTTCAACAGCGAATTCGGCACATGGCGCACCCGTCGCGGTGAACAGCGCCAGGCAGTGACGCAGGTGCGCGAGCATATGGAAGTGGTCGGCAGCGACGGTGAGCATGTCGGCACCGTCGACAAGCTGCGCGGCGACCGCATCATCCTGACCAAGAGCGACAGCGATGCGGGTGGGGTCCACCATTCCATCCCGTCCTCCTGGATCAAGTCGGTCGATGCGACCAAGGTGACGCTGGAGAAGAGCGCGGACGAAGCGCAGCACGCCTGGCGCATCGAGCGTGAGCAGCAGGCGCTGTTCGGCGATCGCGACGATACCCGTGGCACCTATGGCGCCGGATCGTCGACCAATTATGAAAAGAGCCGTTACCGCTAAAGCGGGACGGTGAAATGAGAGGCCCGGCCGCGATGCCGGGCCTTTTTCATATGGCGGCCAGCACCCGCTGCGCCTGCACCAGATGCGGGCGATCGATCATCTTGCCGTCCAGCTTCAGCACCCCGGCACCCGGATTGGCGGCAAAGGCATCGACCACGGCGCGAGCATGATCGACCTCCGCCGGGGTCGGGGTGAAGCCGCCATTGATCGCCGCGACCTGGACCGGGTGGATCGCCATCATGCCGGTAAAGCCGTCGCGCCGCGCCCGGCCGACATAGGCGGCCAGATCGTCCATCGCGTCGATCCGGGGAAAGACCGTGTCGATCGCCGCGACACCGGCGGCATGGGCTGCGAACAGGGTCAGGCTGCGCGCCATCTCGATCGGCGCGGTATAGCGGCCATCGGCTTCGCGCGTGCTGGTCGCGCCGATCGAAGCGGGCAGATCCTCCGCCCCCCAGGTGAGGCCGGCCAGCCGATCACGAACGCTGCGATAGCTGCCAAGCTCGAACAGGGCCGCGGGCGTTTCCGTGGCGATCGGAAGGATCGGTGGCAGACGCCCCTGCCCGGCCAGTTCCTCCAGCGCCAGGATGCTGGCCGCCCCTTCCGCCTTGGGCAGCATGATGCCATCGGGCGCAGCCGGCAGGATGATGGCCAGATCATCGGCCGTCTGCCCGCCCTCCAGCGGATTGACCCGGACGAAGGCGGTGCAACCGCGGGTGCCTGCCAGCCATGCAGCGATCGCATCACGGGCATAGCCCTTGCGCTCGGGCGCGACCGAATCCTCCAGGTCGAGGATGATCGCATCTGCGCCGCTCGCCGCCGCCTTGTCGAACCGTTCGGGACGATCGCCCGGTACAAAGAGCAGCGAGCGGAGTTTCATGCAGACCTCTTCTTGAGCAACGCCATGCGCAGGCACTGGCAGACAATCTCGTCCCGCTGGTTGAGCAGGCGATGGGTGAAGGTGACGATGCCGGCCTCGGGGCGCGAGCGGCTTTCCTTGAGCTCTGTGACCTCGGTCTCGCAGCGCAGTGTGTCGCCGATGAACACCGGCTTGGGCATGACGAGTTTGTCATAGCCCAGGTTCGCGACCAGCGTGCCCATGGTGGTATCGCCCACCGACAGGCCGATCATCAGCGCGAAGCTGAAGGTGCCGTTGACCAGGATCTGGCCGAATTCCGAAGCCTTCGCCGCCTCGGCATCCAGATGCAGCGGCTGGGGATTATGGGTCATCGTCGTAAACAGCAGATTGTCGGTTTCGGTCACCGTGCGGCGCAATTCATGCACGATCCGGTCGCCCACCTGCCATTCGTCAAAATGCCTGCCCGCCATAGTTCGCCCTCTATATAAATATGCACAATAGTGCAATTATCATTCCATGGAGCCGGATCGGCTCAACCTTCGCGATGATCGATCCGGGCCAGCAATACGCCCTCGCTGACCTGCCCGCCCTCGGCCGCGTTCAGCTCGGCTACCACGCCGTCGAACGGCGCGACCAGGCTATGCTCCATCTTCATCGCTTCGAGCGTCAGCAGCTTCTGCCCCTTGGTCACCGCCTGCCCGGCCGTCACCGCCACGGCAATGATGCGGCCGGGCATGGGCGACAGGATCGCGCCGTCCGACGCCGCACCACCGGCGCCACCGGCAACGCGCCAGGGCGTCATTTCCCAGACCTGCCCGCCCTCGGCAATCAGCACATCCTCCAGCGGCCGGGCGTCGCCCAGGCGCGGATCATAGCGCACCGCATGGGCATGGCCGTTCAGCAGGAAATTCGCCTCTGCCCGGACCGGCGCATTGAGGCGGAAGCCCGCCAGCGCCCCGCCAGGCGTCAGCGCCGCTGCCGCGTCGGCCAGTGCCGCGTCGGACGGATCGGCTGGCGGCAACAGCGCGTCGCCCTCCCGCGCGATGAGGCCGGTGTCGAGCCGGGCCGCCGCGAAATCCGCATTCTCCAGCGCCTTGACCAGAAAGCCCGCATTGGTGCGCAGCGGCCAGATCACCGTATCATCAAGCGCCGCCGCCAGCCGCAGCCGCGCCGCGTCGCGCGTGTCGCCATGGGCGATGACCTTGGCGATCATCGGATCATAATAGGGCGAAATGGCCGCCCCTTCCTCGACGCCGGTATCGATGCGCGCGCCGCCGCCCAGTTCGAACGTGTCGAGCGTGCCGATCGAAGGCAGGAAGCCCTTGGCCGGATCCTCGGCATAGAGGCGCGCTTCCATCGCCCAGCCATTCATCGACAGCTGCTCCTGCGTCCGGGGCAGCGGTTCGCCCGACGCGACCCGCAACTGCCATTCGACCAGATCCTGGCCGGTAATCTCCTCGGTCACGGGATGTTCGACCTGAAGCCGGGTGTTCATTTCCATGAACCAGATGCGGTCGGCGCGCAGCCCATCCGATCCGTCGGCAATGAACTCGATCGTGCCGGCGCCGACATAGTCGACCGCCTTCGCCGCATTGACCGCCGCCTGGCACACGGCCGCGCGGGTCGCTTCATCCATGCCCGGCGCAGGCGCTTCCTCTATCACCTTCTGGTGGCGGCGCTGGAGCGAGCAGTCGCGCTCGAACAGATGGACGACATGACCATGTTTGTCGCCGAACACCTGCACCTCGATATGGCGCGGGTTGGTGATCCATTTCTCCAGCAGCACCTGCTCGTTGCCGAAGCTGGACGCAGCCTCGCGCCGGCAGGACAGTAGAGCGTCGGCGAAATTGACAGGGTCATCGACCTTGCGCATCCCCTTGCCGCCGCCACCGGCCACCGCCTTGATGAGGACAGGATAGCCGATCGCGTCCGCCTCCGCCGCCAGCCGCTCGGGCGACTGGTCTTCGCCCAGATAGCCAGGCGTGGTGGGCACGCCGGCATCTTGCATCAGTTTCTTGGCCGCGTCCTTCAGGCCCATGGCGGTGATGGAAGACGGGTTGGGGCCGACCCAGATCAGCCCCGCGTCGATCACCGCCTGCGCGAATTCGGCATTTTCCGACAGGAAGCCATAGCCAGGGTGGATCGCCTGCGCCCCTGTCGCTTTCGCTGTCGCGATGATGCGCTCGCCGACCAGATAGGATTCGCGCACCGGCGACGGGCCGATATGCACCGCCTCGTCCGCCTCGCGCACATGCAGCGCATCGGCGTCGGCATCGGAATAGACCGCGATCGTGCGGATACCCAGCCGCCGCGCGGTGCGGATGATGCGACAGGCAATCTCGCCCCGATTGGCGATGAGGAGGGATTCAAGCACCACAGTCTCCCAATTCGTCATGCTGGCGCCACAGACCGGATATCACAGCCCGGCGCCCAAATTCTGAGCAGTAAGCCCGATCACATCCGGAACACGCCAAATTGCGCGCGATCGTCCACCGGCGCGTTCAAGGCGGCGGCGAAGGCCAACCCCAGCACATCCCGTGTCTGGGCCGGGTCGATCACGCCATCGTCCCACAGGCGCGAGGTCGCGAAATAGGGATTGCCTTCATCCTCATATTTCTGGCGCACCGGTGCCTTGAAGGCTTCCGCCTGTTCCGGCGTCCATTTGGCGGCGTCGCGGTGGACGGTCGCCAGCACGCTCGCGGCCTGTTCGCCGCCCATCACGCTGATCCGGCTATTGGGCCAGGTAAAGAGGAAACGCGGCTGATAGGCGCGGCCGCACATGCCGTAATTGCCCGCGCCGAAGCTGCCGCCGATCAGCACGGTGACCTTGGGCACCTGTGCCGTCGCCACCGCCGTCACCAGCTTGGCGCCATGCTTGGCGATCCCCTCCGCCTCATATTTTCCGCCGACCATGAAGCCGGAGATATTCTGGAGGAACAGCAGCGGAATGCGCCGCTGGCAGGCCAGTTCGATGAAATGGGCGCCCTTCTGCGCGCTTTCGCTGAACAGCACACCATTGTTCGCCAGGATCGCTACCGGCATGCCCCAGATATGGGCGAATCCGCAGACGAGCGTGGTGCCGTAGAGCGGCTTGAACTCGTGAAATTCGCTGCCGTCGA
The DNA here is from genome assembly GCF_034424525.1 of Sphingobium yanoikuyae. NCBI lineage: Bacteria > Pseudomonadati > Pseudomonadota > Alphaproteobacteria > Sphingomonadales > Sphingobiaceae > Sphingobium > Sphingobium yanoikuyae. Next base: position 704,373 of record NZ_CP139979.1, on the reverse strand, counting down.
CGATCCGCGCGATCACTTCGCGCACATCATAGGGCGCGCGCACATCCTGCGGGATGATGCCATAAAGATCGGCCGGGTCGAACTTGGGCGGACGCGGGTCGTGCAGGTTGAGGTCGCTCTGGCGATCGGGCTGCAGGGTCGAGACGATATCGCGCACGATCGACAGCGCATGCTCGTCATTGTCCGCGACATGATCGACCACGCCCGACTTGCGACCATGCAGGTCGCCGCCGCCCAGATCCTCGGCGCTGATGACCTCGCCCGTCGCCGCCTGCACCAGCGGCGGGCCGGCGAGGAAGATGGTGCCCTGGTTGCGGACGATCACCGTTTCGTCCGACATGGCGGGGACATAGGCGCCACCGGCGGTGCAGCTGCCCATGACGCAGGCGATCTGCGGAATGCCGCGCGCCGACAGGTTCGCCTGATTGTAGAAGATGCGGCCGAAATGGTCGCGGTCGGGAAAGACCTCCGCCTGGTTGGGCAGGTTCGCGCCGCCGCTGTCGACCAGATAGACGCAGGGCAGCCGGTTTTCGAGCGCGATTTCCTGCGCGCGCAGATGCTTCTTCACCGTGACGGGATAGTAAGTGCCGCCCTTCACCGTGGCATCGTTGCAGGCGATCATCACCTGTCGCCCGGACACCCGGCCGATGCCGGCGATCATGCCGGCGCCCGGCACCTCGTCGCCATATTGGCCATTGGCGGCGAGTTGGCCAATCTCCAGGAAAGGCGAACCGGGATCGAGCAGCCGCTCGACGCGATCACGCGGAAGCAGCTTGCCACGACCGGTATGCTTGTCGCGCGCGGCCGGCGATCCGCCCAGCGCCGCGTCGGCAACCCTGGTGCGCAATTCTTCCGCCAGCGCGCGATTATGCACAGCATTGGCGCGGAAGCCCTCGCCATCGGGTGACAGCTTGCTGTCCAGAACCGGTGCGCTCATGCCCTCGCCTTCCCGGCGTCCGCGTGCCACAGAGCAGATATGCCCACCATCATCCTCCTCATCCTCTCCAACCTGTTCATGACCACCGCCTGGTACTGGCACCTCAAGGGCGGCATGAACAAACCGCTGATGCTGGTCATCCTGATCAGCTGGGCGATCGCCTTCGTCGAATATTGCCTGGCGGTGCCCGCCAACCGCATCGGCTTTGCCCATGGCTGGTCCGCCGGACAACTCAAGATCGCGCAGGAAGCCATCGCCCTCGTGATCTTCGGCATCTTCATGGTGACGGTGCTGGGCGAACCGCTCCACTGGCGCCACGCGGCGGCCTTTGCCTGCATCATGGCGGCGGTTGGCTTCCTGTTCGTGGGGCGGAGCTGAATCACGCCCCAATTAATTCCCGGCCAATCAGCATCCGGCGGATCTCGTTGGTGCCGGCGCCGATATCGAGCAGCTTGGCGTCGCGCATATAGCGTTCGACCGGCCAGTCCCTAGTATAGCCCGCGCCGCCCAGCGCCTGCACCGCTTCCAGCGCGACCTTCATCGCATTCTCGCTGGCGAGCAGGATGGCGCCGGCCGCATCGAAACGCGTGGTCTTGCCTGCGTCGCAGGCACGCGCCACGGCATAGACATAGGCGCGCGCGCTGTTGAGCGCGACATACATGTCGGCGACCTTGGCCTGCATCAGCTGGAACGCGCCGATGGGCTTTCCGAACTGCCTGCGCTCGCGAACATAGGGCAGCACCGTGTCGAGACAGGCCTGCATGATGCCGAGCTGGATGCCGGCGAGCACGGTGCGCTCATAGTCGAGGCCCGACATCAGCACGCCCGCGCCGCCGTTGAGCGGCCCCATGATATTCTCTTCGGGCACTTCGCAATCGTCGAACACCAGTTCGGCGGTCGGACTGCCGCGCATGCCGACCTTGTCGATCTTCTGGCCGATCGAGAAGCCGGCAAAGCCCTTCTCGATCAGGAAGGTCGTGATGCCCTTGGAGCCCTCGCCGGTCTTGGCATAGACGACCAGCGTGTCCGCCTCGGTCGCGTTGGTGATCCAGAATTTCGTGCCATTGAGGACGTAGCGATCGCCCTTCTTTTCGGCCTTCAGCTTCATCGACACGACATCGGACCCGGCGCCGGCCTCCGACATGGCAAGGCTGCCCACATGCTCGCCGGAAATCAGCTTGGGCAGATAGCGCGCCTTCTGCGCGTCATTGCCCCAGCGGCGGATCTGGTTGACGCAGAGATTGGAGTGCGCGCCATAGCTGAGACCTATGGAGGCGGAGGCCCGCGCCACTTCCTCCTGCGCCACCACATGCTCCAGATAGCCCAGGCCCAGGCCGCCATCCGCCTCGTCCACGGTGATGCCGTGCAAGCCGAGCGCGCCCATGGCGGGCCACAGGTCGCGGGGGAACCAGTCCTTGGCATCGATCTCCGCCGCCAGCGGGGCGATATGATCGGCGGCGAAACGGGCGGTGCTTTCGCGGATCATGTCCGCATGCTCGCCCAGGGCGAAATCGAAGTCGGTCATTGGCATCTCTCCTGCGCCGCACCCTAGTCCTGAACGCGGCAAGGGAAAAATTGAAACCACGGGCAGGAGTGTATAGTTTCCATCTATGATCGAACGTTATCTGCTGCGCTATTTCCTGGCGGTCGTGGACCAGGGCAATTTCTCCCGTGCGGCGGCGCATTGCCTGGTGTCGCAACCGACCCTGTCGGTCGGCATCGCCAAGCTGGAACAGGCGGTCGGCGCGCCCTTGTTCCTGCGCAGCAACCAGCGTGTGGAACTGACCGAGGCCGGCAGTCGCCTGTTGAGCCACGCGCGGCGGATCGAGCGCGAGTTCAACCTGGCCGAACAGGCGGGCGCGCAGACGGCCGAAATCCAGACGCTGCGCATCGGCCTGCTGACCAGCATCGCCGGCGCGCCGGTGGCGGCAGCGGTCACTGCCTGCCCGGCCGAGGCGCGCGGCCGGGTGGAATTCATTCCAGGATCGGAGCGCGAATTGCTGGGGCGGCTCGACGCCGAGCGAATCGACGTGGCGCTGACTCTGGTGCGGCCGGGCGCGGAAGAGCGTTATGCGGCGCGGCCACTGGTAGAGGAAGGCTATGGCCTGGCCTTGCCCGCCGACCATCGCCTCGCCGGGCGCGAAACGATTGCGGCGGAGGAACTGGCGGGCGAGACGATGATCGTGCGCCGTCATTGCGAGGCGCTGTCGGCGACCAGCCGCTATTTCGTCGATCGCGGCATCCGCCCGCATTTCGCCTATCGGTCGACCAATGACGAGCGGGTGATGCAGATGGTGGCGGCGGGCCTGGGGGTCACGGTGATGCCGCTGGGGTATCAATGGGCCGGCATGGCGCGCGCGGCGCTGCGCGACTTTGGCGAGCGCCGGACGATCGGCCTGCTCCATGGCCCGCGCGCCATTCCCCTGCGCGACACGCCACCGCCGATGCTGCGCGCGTTGGCAATGGCGTTTGGCAACATCTAAGAGAGTGGTTGAGACATCGCGAAAGCGCGATTTCCGATACGGTGCCAGCCCGCTCCCCCTCCCGGCCACCCAACGGCAGTATTCTATGGGTGGCCGGGTGGGGGAGCGGGCTGGTGCCGGAATGCGCCGGATGGCGCATTCTCAAACAGACTCTAAGGCGCTGGCTCCACGACCGGCTTGCGCCAGATGTCGAAGGTGCCGGGCGGCTGCTGCTTCAGCGTCTCGCGCAGTTCGATCATCGGCCCCTGGCTTTCGACGATATTGCCGCCCGCCGGCCGGTCGATGTCGATGATCAGCATGTAGGACATGGTGAAGAGCAGGAATAATATGCCCGCCAGCATCCGCCCCTGTGTTTCCGACCGGGCATAGCCCAGCATCCCCGCAGTCACCGCGATATAGACCCATAGCGCCAGGAACACCTCGCCCGGCACCCGGACCTTGCGCGCCGCCTTGCGCGCGCTGTCCATGTCGATCACTTCGTTGACGGTCGAATGGAGCGAGGAGGCCAGCGCGGAATTGCCGATCGCATCGGTCGCCGCCAGCGTGCCGGCCCATAGCTCGACCAGCAGCCGATCGCTGGCGACGATCAAGGGCGCCATCTTGTCGGGGCTGGCCGTGCCCAGTTCGACGCGATTATTGGTATAGTTGACCAATATCTGCGACATCCGCGTGCGATGCGGTTCGGGCAGGCCCTGAACGCGCAGATAGCTGGTGCCGATGGCATTGGCTTCCTGCAGCACCAGCGCCCGGCGCGTTTCGAACCGGCCAACCGCCAGTGCGAAGGTGAAGCCCAGCAGCAGCGCAACCAGGCCGATCACGGCGGAGACGATATAGCCTTCCGCCCCATTTTCTTCGGTCGCGCCCTTGTGCGTCAACAGCCGCCGCACCCGCTGCCGCAGGACATAGCCGGCCGTCGCCGTCAGCGTCATGGTCGCCAGCATCAGAAACCCGACCAGCAGGATGGGCAGCTTGTCCAGAAATTCCGCCAGATTGGCCATATGACCCCCTCAGTCTATCGGGGGCAGCATGTGCCGTTTCCGGGGCCGGGAACCATCGGGCGAAACACCGGCATGGCTCAGGGATTATCCCTAGTGGTGACCGGTCGACGCCGGGTTTCCATGACGATAGTCAGGCGAGAGCGCAAAGCGATCGACATGTGGGGGCATTGCCATTTCAGTCGCTTGCGCATGCCCTGCCCTGCATCCGTCCGCTCGCATTCCCCCGACCGTCACGGCGCAATTCGACGGCTTTAACATGAAGCCGCGCAGGATCGCCGGCCATGCTTCAGTGTTTGTCCCGATGGTTCCTCTGCCGGAGATGAGGGATGGATAGAGCATGGCCATCCGCCCGCCTCTCCCACAGGCCCCAGCATGATCCGGCGCTATCGCCTCGGATGCGTGGCGCTTACGTCCGTCCCCTGCCTGTCAGCGGGCATGGCAATGGCCCAGAGCGAGACCGATGCGAACAGCCTGTCACGCGCCCTGCCCGCTGAAGGCACCACGGCGCCCTCCACCACCCGCAAGCCCCAGATCCTCTTCGCGCCCGTGCCGCTGTCCAATCCGGCAACCGGCACCGGCCTCGCCGCAGGTGCCATCGCCTTCTACAATCCCAATGCCGCGCCCCAGCAGTGGATCAGTGCCGGCGCCGCCGCCCGACGCCATGAACAGCAATCTGTCCGCGATCGGCCCGAGCTTTGCCTATGATACGCGCGACAGCGCTACCCAACCGCATCGCGGCGTAATGTTGAGCGCCAATTGGCTGTTCGGCCTGCGCGCTCTGGGCGACAGCTATAGCCATGACAAGTTGCAGATGGCCGCCAACAGCTATCTGCCGATCGGCGCCGGCACGGTGATCGCACTGCGGGGCGCGCTATGTGCCGCCGGGGGCAACGCCCCTTATTATGATCTGTGCCTGTTCGGCGCGAACAACGATCTGCGCGGCTATGTCACCGGTCGCTATCGCGATAAGGCCAGTTGGGCGACGCAGGCCGAATGGCGCCAGCATGTCAGCGGCCGTTGGGGCGCGACCGCCTTTGTCGGGCTGGGCGGCATCGCGCCATCGGCCGGCACGATCATCGACAAGGGCAAGCTGCTGCCGGCCGGCGGCATAGGCCTGCGCTATCGTCCTTTCCGCAGCAATGACGTGCAGTTGCGCGTCGATCTTGCGGCAGGAAAAGACGATCATGCCGTCTATGTCGGGATTGCGGAGGCCTTCTAGCCGCCAGGTTCAGCCGTCACGGCAGCAGCAGCGAGGAATCCCCATAGCTGTAGAAGCGATAGCCGGTGGCGATCGCATGGGCGTAGACCTGCTGCATCCGATCGCGGCCCATCAAGGCACTTACCAGCATGAACAGGGTCGATTTGGGCAGGTGGAAATTGGTCATCAGCCCGTCGATCGCGCGGAAACGGTAGCCGGGCGTGATGAAGATGCGGGTTTCGTCGGCGAAGGGGCGGATCACGCCATCCTCACCGGTCGCGCTTTCGAGCAGGCGCAGCGAGGTGGTGCCGACCGCGATGATCCGGCCGCCGGCCGCGCGCGCGGCATTCAGGCGATCGGCCGTATCCTGATCGATCCGCCCCCATTCGGCATGCATGCGATGGTCGTCGGTATCGTCCGCCTTGACCGGCAGGAAGGTGCCCGCGCCGACATGCAGGGTCAGCGTTTCGGTCAGCACGCCAGCCTGCGCCAGTGCGGCAGTGAGGTCGGGCGTGAAGTGCAGCGCGGCGGTGGGGGCGGCGACCGCGCCATCCTCGCGCGCGAACATGGTCTGGTAATCGCTGCGGTCACGCTCGTCAGTGGCGCGCTTGCTGGCGATATAGGGCGGCAGCGGCATGCGCCCGGCCCGTTCCAGCAGGATCTCGACCGGTTCCTCGCCCTCGAAATCGAGGGTGACGCCGCCATCCTCGTCGCGCGGGCCAGCGATCGCGGTGACGCCGGCGCCGAAATCGATCCGGTCGCCATCCCGCACCCGCTTGGCATTGCGCAGGAAGGCCTGCCACTGGCGCAGGCCGAGCCGCTTGTGCAGGGTCGCGCCGATCCGTGCCTCGCCCCGCATCCCTTCCAACTGGGCGGGAATGACGCGGGTGTCGTTGAAGACCAGCACATCGCCCGCGCGCAGCAGCGATGGCAGGTCGCGCACGATGCGATCCTCCATCGCGCCGTCGCCGGGCACGAGCAGAAGGCGCGCCGAATCGCGCGGGCTGGCCGGACGGAGGGCGATATTCTCCGCCGGCAGATCGAAATCGAACAGGTCTACACGCATGACGATGGCCCTTCCGGGCGCAAACTCACTTCTTCTTGGGGGCCGGCTTCTTGGCCGGGGCAGCCGGCTTCTTCGACGGCAGGGCCGCAGGTTCGGGCGCCGGCGGCGGGGGCGGCGGTGCCAGCACCGGCGGCTTGCCGTCGCTCTCGATCGAGGCCTGCAGGATCACGGTCGGGTCGGCCGGCGGCTCGCCCTCATGGATCGCGTCGACATATTGCATGCCTTCGATCACGCGGCCGAAAACGGTATATTTCTTGTCGAGCTGCATGCGCGGCAGCAGCACGATGAAGAACTGGCTGTTGGCGCTGTCCTCGCTCTGGGCGCGGGCCATCGACAGGGTGCCGCGCAGATGCGGCATCGGGTTGAACTCGGCCTTGAGGTCGGGCAGCGTCGAACCGCCGGTGCCGTCCCCCTTGGGATCGCCGCCCTGGGCCATGAAACCAGGGATGACGCGGTGGAACTTCAGGCCATTGTAGAAGCCCTGGCGAGTCAGTTCCTTGATCCGCTCGACATGATTGGGGGCGATGTCCGGGCGCAGCTGAATGCGCACGCGTCCGCCGCTCGACAGGTCAAGATCCCATATATTCTGCGGGTCGGCCGGAATGGTCGCCGGCGGCAGCTGCGGCGTCAGCTGTGCGCCCAGCGACTTGGCATTCTGCTCCGCCTTCGCAGCGGTCTCCGCCTTCTTCATTTCCTCGGCACCGCCGCCGCCACCGCCGCCACCCTGGGCGAAGGCCACGCTGGACGCGGTGAGGGCGAAACCGATCGCCACGGTCTTGAGCGCGGAAGTGAAACGCATGCGAATAAGCTTTCCTTAGATCTTGCCCGGGAAGGTCAAGCCGTCCTGATAGCGCCCTGATCGGGATTGGCAACTGAACGCGGGCTGAAACGAGACGGCAACAATGAAGGCAACCCGTTCCTAGCCCTGCCCTTTAAGGCCGAGTGCGGCAACCCGCGCCTCCACCTCCTCGCGCACGGCGGGGCTGACGAACTTGTGGATCGGCCCGCCATAGAGGGCGATTTCCTTGACCAGACGCGACGCGATCGGCTGCAATGAGACGTCAGCCATCAGAAAGACGGTTTCGACCCGGCTGTTGATCTGCTGGTTCATGCCCGCCATCTGATATTCATATTCGAAGTCGGCGACGGCGCGCAGGCCCCGGATGATGACGCTGGCCCCCTGCGATTCGGCAAAGTCCATCAACAGCGAGTTGAAGCCGGTGACGACGATTTCGGTGTCGATGTCCGCGCATTCGCGGCGAACCATGTCCAGCCGTTCCTCGTCGGCAAACATCGGCGACTTGCTGATGTTGGTGGTGACGCCGATCACCAGCTTGTCGACCAGCTTCGCGCCGCGGCGGATGATGTCCATATGGCCAAGGGTGATGGGATCGAAGGTGCCGGGATAGACACCGATACGCGACTTGCTCATGATCTAGCGGTCCCTCTCCACAATATAGTCGGCAATGGCGCGCAGCAAATCCGCCTCCGCGCCATGGCCGTGCAGGTGCGCCTTGGCCTGTTCAACGAGCAGGCGCCCCTGTTCCCGCGCCCGGTCTACCCCCAGGAGCGAGACGAAGGTTTCCTTACCGGCGGCGGCATCCTTGCCCAGCGCCTTGCCGGCGAGGGCCGCGTCGCCCTCCACATCGAGCAGGTCGTCGGCAATCTGGAAGGCGAGGCCGATGTCGCGGGCATAGCCATGCAGGCCGGTGCGCGCCTCGACCGGGATGCGCGCCATGATGGCGGCGGCATCGACGCAGAAGCCGATCAGCGCGCCGGTCTTGAGATTTTGCAGCCGGGTGACGGTGGCGAGATCGAAGCGGGTCTTTTCCGCCTCTAGGTCCATCATCTGCCCGCCCGCCATGCCGGCCGGGCCGCTGGCGACGGCCAGCGCCTTCACGAGGTCGATGCGGACGAAGGCATCGGGATGGGTCTGTTCGTCGGCGAGGATTTCGAAGGCGAGATCATGGAGGCAATCGCCGGCCAGGATCGCGGTCGCTTCGTCGAAGGCCTTGTGGACGGTCGGCTTGCCGCGCCGCATATCGTCATCGTCCATCGCCGGCAGATCGTCATGCACCAGCGAATAGACATGGATGCATTCGATCGCGAGGCCGACGCGCAGCGCGGATTCGCGGGAAATGTTGAACAGGTCGCAGGTCGCCTGCACCAGCAGCGGCCGCAGCCGCTTGCCACCCCCGATCGCGGCATGGCGCATCGCTTCATAGAGGCGATGGCGTGGATCGTCCGGGATCGCCAGCAGCGCGTCGAACGCCCGGTCGATATCGGCCGCGACCGTTGCCGCACGGGCGGCGACCAGCGCTCCTGCCGCGCTCCGTTCCATGCAGTGGGTCAATCCGCGCCGAACGGCTGGGCGCCGGTGATGGCGCCGCCGGCATCGACGGTCAGCTTGCTGATGCGCGCCTCGGCCGCCTGCAGCCGCTCGGTGCAGCGCTTGCGCAGTTCTTCGCCCTGGGCATAAAGCGAGATCGACTCATCGAGCGGAACATCGCCGCTTTCCAGCCGGCGGACGATCGATTCGAGTGCGCGCAGCGCATCCTCGAACGACAATTGGGACAGATCCTTTTGCGGGGTATTTTCCTCAGCCATGCGCCTGCATTGACCGCCCCTGTCCACGGGGTCAAGCGCGGATGACATGGCAGCAGACCCAAGGCCGCTCAATAGTGGGTCAATCCCGCCGCTGTCACGCAAACGTCATGACGTCGCTGCACAGGCGTGGCGGAATTCGGGCAGTTTTGCGTTGACGCACAATGTTGCAAGCGCACATAAAAGGATCGCTATGAAATATTATCTCCCCCTCATCGCCGTTGCCGGCCTGACCATGCTGTCGGCCTGCAACAAGAGTGACGAACCCGAAGTCGTCGGCGGCCCCGCCGATCCGATGGCTGCCCAGCTTGCCAACGCCGCGCCGGTCGAGCTGCCGCCGTCGGTCAAGGCCAACAAGCAGTTCCGCTGCAAGGACAACAGCCTGTTCTTCGTCGACTATATGAGCGACGACAAGAGCGCGATCCTGCGCACCGAAAAGAATGGCGCCCCCACCATGCTGAAGGCTGCCGAAGCCGGCCAGCCCTTCACCGCCGAAGGTGGTTATGAGGTCAAGGGTTCGGGCAACGACGTGACGATCACCGTCCCCGGCAAGTCGGCGCAGGCCTGCCACGTCTGATCGCAGCATTGCCTGAGTCTTTTTTCTGACAGGGGCCGGTTCTTCCCTAGGAACCGGCCCTTTTTTCATGCCCGACGCCTTTCCTGAACGGCAGATAACGTGCCGGTTCAGGATGTTGCCAGCCAGCCGGTGGCAGAACAGCCTCGTACCAGAGATAAACAGGTCGAGGAGATGACCCATGAACTTCAAGAAGAGCCTGATCGCCATGGCCCTGGCGACCGCAACCGTCGCCACCGCCGTTCCGGCGACCTCCTTCGCCCGCGGCCACGACCGTGGCTGGCACCGTGGCGACCGCCATTATGACCATGGTCGCTATTCCGACCGTCGCGGCTATCGCGGTGATTATCGCTGCCGCAAGTCGGGCGGCACCACCGGCCTGCTGCTGGGCGGCGTTGCCGGTGCCCTGCTGGGTCGCGCGGTCGACACCCGCGGCGATCGCACCACCGGCACCGTTGTCGGCGCCGGCGCCGGCGCCCTGGCCGGCCGCGCGATCGACCGCAACAGCAGCTGCTAAGCGACTTAAGGGCGGCGGCCATGACTTGGCCGCCGCCTCCCCATTGTGAATCCCGCGCCACGCGTCTAAAGGCGCGCTCATGTCCAGCAGCGCCCCCCAGATCACCCCGCAGATCGTTGCCGAGCACGGTCTGTCCCCCGAAGAATATGATCGCGTCCTGAAGGCGATCGGCCGCGAGCCGAACCTGACGGAACTCGGGATCTTTTCGGTCATGTGGTCCGAGCACTGCTCCTACAAATCCTCCAAGATCCACCTGATAAAGCTGCCCACCAAGGGCCCGCAGGTGATCTGTGGCCCCGGCGAAAACGCCGGCGTGGTCGACATTGGCGATGGCCAGGCCGCCATCTTCAAGATGGAGAGCCACAACCACCCCAGCTACATCGAACCCTATCAGGGCGCCGCGACCGGCGTCGGCGGCATCCTGCGCGACGTGTTCACCATGGGCGCCCGCCCGGTGGCCAACATGAACGCGCTCCGCTTCGGCCGTCCCGACCACCCCAAGATGAAGCATCTCATCAGCGGCGTGGTCCATGGCATTGGCGGCTATGGCAATTGCGTCGGCGTGCCGACCGTCGGCGGTGAAGTGAATTTCCACCCCGCCTATGACGGCAATATCCTGGTCAATGCGATGACCGTCGGCATCGCCGACACCGACAAGATCTTCTATTCGGCCGCCAGCGGCGTCGGCAACCCGATCGTCTATGTCGGGTCCAAGACCGGCCGCGACGGCATCCATGGCGCGACCATGGCGTCGGCCGATTTCGGCGAGGACAGCGAAGAGAAGCGCCCCACCGTCCAGGTCGGCGATCCCTTCACCGAAAAGCTGCTGATCGAGGCATGCCTGGAACTGATGGCGTCGGACGCGATCGTCGCCATTCAGGACATGGGTGCCGCCGGCCTCACGTCCTCCAGCGTCGAAATGGCGTCGAAGGGCGGCGTCGGCCTGCACCTCAAGATGGATGACGTGCCGCAGCGCGAAACCGGCATGACCACCTATGAGATGATGCTGTCGGAAAGCCAGGAGCGCATGCTCATGGTGCTCAAGCCCGGCCGCGAAGCCTTTGCCGAGGCGATCTTCAAGAAGTGGGAACTCGACTTCGCCGTCATCGGCCATGTCACCGACACCGGCCGCATGGTGCTGGAGCATAAGGGCGAGATCGTCTGCGATATTCCGCTCGCGCCGCTGGCCGACGATGCGCCGCTCTATGACCGTCCCTCCATGCCGAAGGACGAGTATAAGATCTGGTCGAAGGTCGAGCCGCTGGGCGATATCGCCGAGAGCGCCGACATCGGCGCTGACCTCGTCACGCTGATGGGCAGCCCCGACATCGCCAGCCGTCGCTGGATCTGGGAGCAGTACGATCACATGGTCGGCGCCGACACGGTGCAGCGCCCAGGCGGCGACGCCGCGGTGGTCCGCGTCCATGGCAGCAGCAAGGGCATTGCCATCAGCACCGACTGCACCCCGCGCTATTGCTATGCCGATCCCTATGAAGGCGGCAAGCAGGCGATCGCGGAATGCTATCGCAACCTGAGCGCGGTCGGATCGACCCCGCTGGCGGTCACCAACTGCCTCAACTTCGCCAATCCGCAGCGCCCCGAAATCATGGCGCAGCTGACCGGCTGCCTGGAGGGCATGGGCGACGCCTGCCGCGCGTTCGACTTCCCGATCGTGTCGGGCAATGTCAGCCTCTACAATGAATCCAAGGCGACCGGCGGTGGCTCGGCGATCCTGCCGACCCCGGCGATCGGCGGCATCGGCCTGCTGGCCGACATCGACAAGATGGCGACCGTGGCGTTCAAGAATGAAGGCGACGCGATCTGGCTGGTCGGTGGCGAAGGCACGCATCTGGGCCAGTCGATCTGGCTGCGCGAGATTGCCGGCCGCGAAGCGGGTGATGCGCCCAAGGTCGACCTGGCGGTCGAGCGCGCCAATGGCGACGCCGTCCGCGCGCTGGTGGTGGCGGGCACGGTCAATGCCGTGCATGACATATCGGACGGCGGCCTGATCGTCACGATCGCGGAAATGGCGCTGGCCGGCAAGATCGGCGCGACGCTGGACGTGGCGCTGACCACCGCTTCGGCGTTCGGCGAAGACCAGAGCCGCTATGTCGTCACGGCCCCAGCCGGCGTCGAGATTGCCGGCGCGGTCAAGATCGGCACCGTTGGCGGCGACAGCGTGGCGGGCGTGTCGATCGACGCGCTGCGCACCGCGCATGAGGGCTTCTTCCCCGCACTGATGGACAGCGAACTCTAAATCTTTCCGTCCCGCCGGGTGCAGCGCATCCGGCGGGACAAGTTCATCGCAATCTGTCATGATCCACCCCGAGAAAATGGGGAGCGCACCATGCGCGAGAGGATCATCCGGGCAACCTTGGTTGCCGGCACACTCGACATATTTTCCGCCTTCGTCTTTGCCGGCATGGCAGGCACGGCGCCGCATGCGGTGCTGCAATTTGTCGCGAGCGGCCCGCTGGGCGATCGCGCGCGGGGCGATCCCGCCTGGCTATGGACGATTGCCGGCCTGGCCGTCCATTTCGCGATCATGGCCTGCATGGCGGGCGCCTATATGCTGATCGCGCAGCGGCGCCCTGCCCTGCGCCGCCATCCGGTCGTCGCCGGCCTGCTCTATGGCCTGCTGCTCTGGGCGATCATGTACTGGATCGTGCGGCCGTGGCGCTGGCCCGCCATGTGGCTGCCCGCCGCCTATGCCGCGCTGCCGATCGGGCGGATCGCCTGGAACATCGGCAACCAGCTCTTCTCCCACTGCATCTTGGTCGGCCTGCCGATCGCCCTCATCGCGGCCGGGCGCCGACGATAGATAGTGACAGCGAAGTTGACATATCCGGCCCCGTTTGCGTCCACCGGCCCGGATTTTTGATAGCGCTATCACGAACTCCCTCCTATGCTCGGAAAAAATGGGAGGAGAGGATATGCGCAAGACCCGTCGTGCCGCCTTGCTGTTGCTGGCCGCCATTGCCGGCCCGGCCCTGGCAGGCCCCGCCCGTTTCAGCGATTTCCGCTATGACGGCCGCGCCCAGGAAAAGGTGACGCCCGGCCCGGAACAATATCGAAACCCGATCCTGTCGGGCTATTATCCCGATCCATCGATCACGCGGGTCGGCGAGGCCTATTATCTCGTCAACTCCTCCTTCGCCCATTATCCGGGGCTGCCGGTTTTCCGGTCGAGCGACATGGTCCATTGGCGCCAGATCGGCAATGCGATCGACCGGCCCGACCAGTTTGATTTCAGCGGCCTGCGCAGTTCGCGCGGCATGTTCGCGCCCGACATCTCCTTCCATGACGGGCTTTTCTACCTGGTCGGCACCTGCGTCGATTGCGGCGGCAATTTCGTGATGACCGCAAAGGACGCGGCCGGGCCATGGTCCAAGCCCCACTGGCTGCCGTTCGAGGGGATCGACCCGTCGATCTACTGGGAAGGCGAGCGCGCCTTCATCGTCAATAATCGCGCGCCGGCCGAGCCGCCCCGCTATGAGGGGCATCGGGCGATCTGGGTGCAGGAATTTGACTGGCGCACGCTCACAATGACCGGCGCGTCCACGCAGATCGTCAATGGCGGCGTCGACATCCGCCAGAAGCCGTCCTGGATCGAGGGCCCGCATCTGCTGAAGCGCGAGGGATATTATTATCTGATCGCGGCCGAGGGCGGCACCGGCGACCAGCATAGCGAAGTGGTGTTCCGCGCCCGCAACCTGCGTGGCCTCTTCAGCCCCTATGCCGGCAATCCGATCCTGAGCCAGCGCAGCCTGGACCCGGCCCGCCCCCATCCGGTGACATCGGCCGGCCATGCCAAGCTGGTGCAGACGCAGGCGGGCGACTGGTGGGCGACCTTCCTCGCCACCCGTCCCTATGGCCCCGATCTATACAATATCGGGCGCGAAACCTTCCTGCTGCCGGTCGCATGGCGCGATGGCTGGCCGCATATATTGGAGGCCGGCAAGGCCATTCCCTATGTGGCGAAGCGCCCGCCCCTGCCCGTGCGCGATGCCGATGCACCGCCGACCAGCGGCGATTTTGCCTATCGCGATGGGTTCGACGGACCGCGGCTCGACATGGGCTGGATCGGCCTGCGGACGCCCAAGGCACCGCTTTACCGACTGGAGGCGGGCGCGCTGGTGCTGGACGGCACGACGGCGCTGGGTGACCTCAGCGGCGCCCCGGCCTTTGTCGGGCGGCGCCAACAGCAGCATGTCGCGACCATCAGCACCGACCTGACCTATGGGCCGGAGACGGAGGGGGATCGTGCGGGGCTGGCGGCGGTGCAGTCCGACCGATCCTTCCTGTTCTTCGGCGTGACGCGGAAGGACGGGAAACCGCAGCTCGCCCTGATGGTGCGCGAGGACAGCGATCATGACAGGCTGGTCGCGGCCGCGCCGGTCGATCCGGCCAAGCCCGTCCGCCTGACCATCGCCCTTAATGGCGGCACGGCGCGCTTCGCCTATGGCGTCGATGGGCGAGAGACAGTGCTGGCGCGTGATGTCGATATCCGCTTCCTCAGCACCCATGAGGCTGGCGGCTTCGTCGGCACGGTGGTCGGCCCCTATGCCTGGGCCGCGCGCGTTACCCGGCCGATCAGCAACTGATAGACGTCGCGGCCGCCCGCCTCGTCATAGGCGGTCATGACCCGGCGCAGCGCAGCGGGGGAGAGCGGCCGGCGCCCTTCGTCCGGCACCACCGCGCCGATCCCCTTGAGATGGCCGATCAGCGCACGGGCGTCCTGCCCGTCCAGCAGGACGGTCTCGTCAAAGGCGAAGGCGTCGCCATAGGCCGCCAACATGGCGCGCAGCGCGTCGAGCGAGGGATAGGCGGGGACGCCGGGCGTCAGATCGCAGGTCGCATGGGCAGCGCGCCACTGGGCGAAACTGCCCTGCCCCATGGTCGAGAAGATGAGGCTGCCACCGGGGCGGAGCAGCGCCACTAGCCGCGCGATCGCGGCGGGCAGGTCATCAAACCATTGGAAGGCCAGGCTGGAGAGGATGAGGTCGAACCATTCGCCCTCGAACGAGGGTGCCTCCCCATCCATCGCGAGGAAGGTGCCGGCGACCAGCCCGGCCGATGCCGCGCGGTCCAGCATCTTTGGCGAGATGTCCGTGGCGACCAGTTCCGCACCGGGCCAGCGGGTCTGGATGTCGCGCGTGAGCAGGCCGGTGCCGCAGCCGATTTCCAGGATGCGCGCGACGCCGTCCGGGCTTTGCCGCTGGGCGATGTCGGCGACCAGGGCGGCCGCCGTCCGCTGCGGCCCGGCATGGTCGTCATACCGGTCGGCCGCCGCGCCGAAGGAGTCGCTTATCCGTTGCTTGCGGCCATCATTCATGGGTAGTGGTCCGATTCTGACATTTGGCTGCGCTGCCCACTAGATTGTGACCAAATGTCAGAATCTATTGGACCACTAGAAATTTCGATTCTGGTGGATTTTTCGATTTTGACATTTGCATCCCGCCGACAAGCCAAGGGCGCGCAAATGTCAAAATCAATCCACCAGCCGCATGGCAGAGCCATGGCCGCTTGGCCAGCATCTTCAAGGATTGCCCACATGACCGCCGCATCGCCCCGTATCCCCGCCATGGACGTGCTGCGCGGCTGCGCGGTGATGGGCATATTGTGGATGAACATCACCGCCTTCGCCCTGCCGCAGAACGCCTATTTCAATCCGGTCGCGGCCGGGCTGATGTCGGCCGGCGACATCGCCTTCTGGGCGAGCAGCCTGATCCTGGTCGACGGCAAGATGCGCGGGCTGTTCTCGCTGCTGTTCGGCGCCTCGATGCTGCTGCTGATCGACCGGGAAGAAATGGCCGGGCGGGATGGCACGCGGACGCAACTGGTGCGCGGCGGCTGGCTGCTGGCAATCGGCCTGCTGCATCACATATTGCTGTGGTGGGGCGACATATTAGTGACCTATGCGGTGGTCGGCACCATCGCCCTGCTCTTTGCCCAGAAGGAGCCGCTGGCGCTGGTCAAATGGGCGTTTCTCGCCTTCCTGATCCACTTCCTGATCTGCGGCGCCTTCATCGCCAGCCTCTATGGCTGGGCTCATGCCGCCGCCGCACCCGGTGCCGCCGCCGCGACGCGCGAGGGACTGGACAGCTTCCTCGCTGGCCTGTCCGACCCCAGCAGCCCGATCATCCAGCAGGATATTGCCATCTATACCGGCAGCTTCGGCGGGATCGTGCGCCACCATCTGACCGGCTTTGTCGGCGACTGGCTGTGGACCTTCCTCTTCACCGGGCTCGACACGCTGGGCTTCATGCTGCTGGGCATGGCGATGCTGAAAGGCGGCTTCCTGATCGGCCGCTGGCCCGCCGAGCAATATAGGCAGACCGCGCGCCACTGCTTCCTGATCGGGCTGGTGCCGATGATCGGCCTGACCATCTGGGTGATCGCGAGCGGTTTTGCGCCGCTGACCGCCTTTTCGACCGCTCTGCTATGGTCCTTCCCCTTCCGCATCCCGCTGGCGGTCGGCTGGGCAGCGCTGATCCTGTGGCTGCTGGCGCGGCATCGCGATCATTGGCTGGTCGGCCGGATCGCCGCGACCGGGCGCATGGCGCTCAGCAATTATCTGGGCACCAGCCTCATCATGACGGCGATCTTCTATGGCTGGGGGCTGGGGCTGTTCGGACAGGTTCGCCCAGCGGCCTTTCCGCTCCTCCTTATCGCCGCCTGGGCGGTGATGCTGCTGTGGTCCAAGCCCTGGCTCGACCGATTCGCGATGGGGCCGGCCGAATGGGTGTGGCGCAGCCTGCAACAGGGGAAACTGCAAAAGATTCGCAGGAGCGCATGATCTTCTATTGCGATCCATTAGCATCTGGCCTATTTCACGGGTCAGGAGAATCCAATGGTCGTCTGTGTTTGCAATGCCATTCGCGAAAAGGATCTGCGGGAAGCGGCGCGCGATGGTGCCGATACCCCCTGTAGCGCCTATGCCCGTTTCGGCCGCCGCCCCAAGTGCGGCCAATGTGTCGGCTATGCCCGCACGATCATCGCGGCGGAGCGCGCGACGGCCTGAATAGATTGCGAAGCAGGCGCAGTAAAAGGCCCCTGACAATCGCGAACATCACGCAATAGCCGCCTGAAAAATGGCGGTTTTCTGCGCCTTTCCGGCTTAACAACCGGATGCGAAACCTTTATATGTCCGGCATTCCCAATAACAGCCGGAGCATAGCGCCATGAAGGGCGACCAGAAGGTTATCGATTATCTGAACGAGGTCCTCAAGAACGAGCTGACCGCGATCAACCAATATTTCCTCCACTATCGCATCCTCAATCACTGGGGCATCGAGAAGCTCGCCAAATTCGAATATGAGGAATCGATCGACGAGATGAAGCACGCCGACAAGGTGGCGGAGCGCATCCTGTTCCTCGACGGCCTGCCCAATTTCCAGCTGCTCGGCCGCCTGAAGATCGGCGAAACCGTCGAGGAAATCCTCAAGGCGGACCTGGAGCTGGAATATGAGGCGCTGCCGGTGCTGCGCGACGCCATCGCCTATTGCGAGTCGATCAAGGACTTCGTCAGCCGCGACCTGTTCCAGTATATCCTCGAAAGCGAAGAAGAGCATGTCGACACGCTGGAAACCCAGTTCGAGATGATCGAGCGCATGGGCATCCAGAATTATGTCCAGCTGCAGAGCAAGGCCAAGGAAGACTGAGACTGACGCGCGGGGCCGGCTGTCCGGCGGTTGGCCCCGTTTACAGGCTGCGGGGGAAGGCGCGCATCGCCCTTCCCCTGCCCTTTATGGCCTAACCTTGCGCCATCGGTGCAGAGCCGGATTTCCCGTCAGATCAGCGCGTCGAGAATGCCGATCAGCGGCAGGTCGGCTGGTGGCATGTCGAGCGCATACATTTGCGCGGGCCGCACCCATTGCAGCGCGGTGGCATGGCGCGCTTCGGGCATCCCTTCCCATTTGCGGCAGACGTAAAGCAGCAGCAGCAGATGCTTGTTCTCCAGCGGAGCGCTGGCGAAGGTTGCGGGCGCCAGGCAGCTTTCATGGGTGCGGATACCCAGCTCCTCCTCCAGTTCGCGCACAAGCGCTGCTTCGGGCGTTTCGCCCGACTCAACCTTGCCACCGGGAAACTCCCACAGGTCCGCCATCGGCTTTCCAGGCGGCCGTTGCTGCACCAAGACGCGCCCATCGGCATCGATCAGGGCGACGGCGACGACCAGAAACGGGGTAAAACTCTGCATAACGCTCCCTTGCAAGGGCTTTGTTAACCGTGGCTGCTTTACACACTGATTGTGGAGTGTCTGTAGCCAAGCGGGGTCATATGCGCGCGATCATCGAATTCGTCACGAA
Source organism: Sphingobium yanoikuyae (assembly GCF_034424525.1). NCBI lineage: Bacteria > Pseudomonadati > Pseudomonadota > Alphaproteobacteria > Sphingomonadales > Sphingobiaceae > Sphingobium > Sphingobium yanoikuyae. Next base: position 685,687 of record NZ_CP139979.1, on the reverse strand, counting down.
ATCCGCGCTTTCGCGATGTGAGCGGGGGGCAACCGCGGTCGAATATGGCCTGATCATCGCGATGGTCGTGCTGGCCATGATCGCGGCGCTGAACAACGTCGCGACACGTACGACCGGCATGTGGAACAATGTCGCCGGCGAAGTGACCAAATATTAACCACGAAATTCTGACACCCCCGGCTTCGCATTAAACTTTTCTCAACCGAGCCAAACTAGACAGGTCTTCGCTGACCTAATTCATAGCGGGGCGGCCGGGTAGTTTAACGTAACGTTTGTCAAGGAGACATCACATGCAGTTCATTCGCAAGATGCTGAAGAACGAAAAGGGCGCGACCGCCATCGAATACGGCCTGATCGCCGCTCTGATCGCCGTGGCCGCCATCGGCGCCATGACCAGCCTGGGCTCGAAGCTGGGCAGCACCTTCAACAACGTTTCGGGCAACCTGAAGTAAGCTCGAAACCGATGTTAGAAAAGGGCGGCGGAAGCAATTCCGCCGCCCTTTTTCTTTGCCTGGAGTCTGCCGAATCTTACCAGGTGACGATCTTCACCCGATCGCCCGGCTTCAGCACGGAGCGTTCGTTGAGGGCGTTCAGCACCAGGAAGCGCTCCAGCGGATAATCGCTATAGGCCATGCGGCGGCCAAGCGACTGGACGGTGTCGCCCGCCTTGACGGTGACCAGATTGACCCGGCGCGGCTTGATCGCCGCCGCATCCTGCGCCGACAGGCGCTGGACCGAACGGACCATCGAGTCGAACGGGCCAATGCCCTTGCCCACCGGGGTCAGCAGCAAGAAATGATAGGCCTTTCCGCCGCCGAAATCATAAGCGAAGACCGTGGCGTCGATCTGCCCCGACTTGGTGTTGGCGCGCACCGTGCGCCAGGCGGCCGGCAGGCCGTTGATCGTCGTGCGCTGCACCTCACCCGCGGGCGGGGCGCCGGCATTGCCCGCGACTCGCTTGAGCACCGAATCGATATAGGTCGACAAATTGCCATTATAGGCCATGCCGCCGAACTGCGCCTGACCGCCCGAACCGGTGATGCTGACCGCGTCCGCGCCATTTTCCATGCCGAAGCCCGAGGGCGCGGTGAAGGACAGGCGCAGGTCCGGGTGACGGAAGCGGCTGCCATCGATCACGCCCTGCTTGGGATCGTCGCCATAGAGGACGCCATTGAGCGCCGTCAGAAAGGCATCGCGGTTGCGCAACGTGCTGGTCGCGCCGGTGCGTGACGCCATCTGCGCCGCCCGATCGACGCGCTCACCCGGATCAGGGTGGGTGCTGGCCCATTCGGGCATGGAGCGTGCGTCGCCCGATACCCGCTGGTCCAGGCTGGTCTGCGCCGCCAGCGAGGCAAGCATGTCCGACAGCGCACGGGGATCATAGCCGGCCGAGGCGAGGTAGCGGATGCCCAGATCGTCCGCCTCATATTCCTGGCTGCGCGAGAATTTGAGGGTCAGAAGCTGGCTGCCGGTGCCAATCCCCTGCTGCAGCACGCCGCCCAGGGCCGAATCGCCCAGCAAGGCGCCGGTCAGCACCTGCAGCAGCGCGCCGCCGATCGCGTTGCGCTGCGCCGCCTGCTGGCGCCGCTGGCCATGCTGGGCGGCGACATGGCCGACTTCATGACCCAGCACGCCGGCCAGCTGCGCCTCGTCGTTCATCAGCGCCATCAACTGGCGCGTGACATAGACATAGCCGCCGGGGATGGCGAAGGCGTTGTTGACCGGGGAGTTGAGCAGGGTGACGGTGAAATCGCCCTGCGCATTGGAGAGGCCCGACTGGACCGCGATACGGCGTCCGACCGACTCCACATAGCGCGCCTGCGGCCCCACATAGGCGCCGCCAAATTCCTTGAGCAGTTCGGGATGCTGCTTGGCACCCGATGCCTTGTCCTGCGCGCTGATCGAGGAAACGGTGCGAATCGCCCGCTGCTGCCCCAGCACCGCCGGCGCCACGCCCGCGACGATCAGGCCGACGCCAAGGCCGGCCGACAACCATGTCCGATTCATTCCATTCCCATCCTTGACACCCTGCCCCCTGTTACCGTGCCGTAACGAGCGAGGACAGGATGCTGTTCCGGGAAATTGACGTCAGATACCGATGGCCAGGAACTTGTCGGCGCGATCGGTGCGCAGCGCCTGCGGTTCGAGGCCGGACAGCGCGTCCAGTTCCTCGCCGATGGCTGCGCCCAGGTTGGCGATCGCCTGCACCGGCTCGCGATGGGCGCCGCCCACTGGCTCTACGACGATACGGTCGATCACGCCCAGGCCCTTCAAATGCTGCGCCGTGACCTGCATCGCGGTCGCCGCGTCGCTGGCCTTGTCGGCGGTGCGCCACAGGATCGAGGCGCAGCCTTCGGGCGAGATCACCGAATAGACGGCATGTTCGAACATCAGCACGCGATTGGCCGCAGCCAGCGCCACTGCGCCGCCCGAGCCGCCCTCACCCACCACGGCCGCGACCATGGGGACGCCGAGCGCCAGACAGGCTTCGGTCGAACGGGCAATGGCTTCGGCCTGGCCGCGTTCTTCGGCCTGGACGCCAGGGAAGGCACCCGAGGTATCGACCAGCGTGACGACCGGCAAGCCGAAGCGATCAGCCAGTTCCATCAGGCGGATCGCCTTGCGATAGCCTTCGGGCTTGGCCATGCCGAAATTGTGGCGGACGCGGCTGGCAGTGTCGTCGCCCTTTTCATGGCCGATGACCATGACCTTGCGCTCGCCCAACGTCGCGAAGCCGCCGATGATCGCCTGATCGTCGGCAAAGGCGCGGTCGCCGGCCAGCGGCATGAAATTGTCGAACATGCCCGCGACATAATCCTTGAAGTGCGGGCGTTCGGGGTGGCGGGCCACCTGCGTCTTCTGCCAGGGCGTCAGCTTGGCATAGATGTCCGACAGCATCTTGTCGGCACGCTGTTCCAGCGTGTTGATCTCGCCACTGATGTCGATGTCGCCGACGGAGGCCGTCTGGCGCAGTTCGATGATGCGGGCTTCCAGCTCTGCGACCGGCTTTTCAAATTCGAGAAAGCTTACCATGGCGGATGGCGTTAAGGCGCGGACGCGTCGCCGTCAACGCGGGGATGCGCGATCCTGGCTTGCATGCCGGCCAGCGGGTGCCGACTGTTGACCAGTTCGACCAGCCGGCGGCTGTCGACATGGGTGTAGATTTGCGTCGTGCCGATATCGGCATGGCCCAGCATCGATTGCAGCGCGCGCAGGTCCGCCCCGCCCTCCAGCAAATGGGTGGCAAAGGCATGGCGCAGCACATGGGGGCTGACCCGTTCGGGTGCGATGCCGGCCGCCGCGGCCAGTTGCTTCACCAGCTGATAGAGGCGGATGCGGCTGACATGGCTCTTGCCTGAGGGGAAAAGCCAGGGGCTGTCGGCCGGGACATGGGCGAGCCAGGTGGCGACGGCAGCACGGGCGCGGTCGGAGATCGGCACCAGCCGTTCGCGCGCGCCCTTGCCCTTGATGATGAGGAAGGGGCGATCAACCGCCAGTGCCTTGCGCGGCAGCGAAACCAGTTCGGTTGCGCGCAGACCCGAGCCATAGAGAAGTTCGATCAGCGCCGAGAGCCGCAGGTCGAGCGGCGCGGGATGCGCCGTCTCCACCCGCTGCGCGATCAGGGCAAAAAGCGAATCGACCTCCTGCGACGACAATATCTTGGGCAGCGGCCGGCGTGTGACCGGCCGGGGCAATGCCGCGCCGGGATTGTCGGCGCGCAGCCCCTCTTCCTCCAGAAAAGCGTAGAAGGCGCGCAGCGCGGACGCCTTTCGCGCCACGGTGGAGGCGGCGAGCGGCGCCCATTCGCCAGCAAGCCGGCCGAGCGCATCCTGGCTGGCGGCGGCAAGCCCGCCGACAATCTCGCCCGCGCCCTGAAGGTCCGTGCGATAGGCAAGCAGCGTGTTGCGCGACGCCCCCCGTTCCGCCGCCATCATTTCGAGGAAGCGGTCGATCAGGACGGCATCATCATCCATCGCCCCGGACCGGGTCAGGACAGGCGGGTCAGGGCCTCGGCCGCGATCATCCGCGCCTCCGGGTCCAGCCCGACGCGATGCAGCGCCGCCACCACATGATAGAGATGGCCGGGCGGCAGGCGATGCCAGTCGCGACCCTGCATGCCGACGGCAGCGAGCAGCGCCACGGTCGCCTTCTCGCCCCGCTGCGACGCGGCGTCGATCGCGCGCGCCCAGCGGCTGTTGGCGGCCAGGGTGAAGCCATTATCCTGCGCCAGCACGGCCGCATCATTGGCCGACAGGCGCGACAGGCCCGCCAGTGCGGCGATCAGCATCCGTCCCTTCTCAGGGCCGGCTTCACCGACATAGCTGGAGATGCGGCTGCTGCCGCTGTCGACGACTGTGCTGGGGGCACCGACCGCGAGCAAGGCCCAGAAATCCTGCGCGCCATCGCCATCGATCTGGCCGATCGCCTGTGCCCAGCGGGCCGCATTGCGATCATAGCCGGCTGTCAGCATCGCCGCGACCAGATTGGCGGCATCGCGCGCATCGGCCTGCGACACGGGCAGTGCGGCGGCGGCGCGGGCCGTGGCGATCAGGCCGACATAATCGGGCGCGCCATTGTCCCGCCACAGCGTCTGCATCGCCTGGATGCGGGCATCCGCAGTCGGGCCGGAATAGGCATTGCGCAGCGCATCGACGCGATCGGCCAGATCGGACGCGAGATCGCCTTCGCTGCCCAGCTCGGCATAGAAATTGACCAGCGCCTCGCTGGAGAAGACGCCCAGTCGCGCCGCGACTTCGCTGCCCGGCAAGCGACGCACGGCGGTCAGGGCCGGCGCGCGGGCTTCCCAAGCACGGACGTGCGGGCCGACGCTACCGAACATGTCGTCGGGGATCGGCACGTTGAGCGCCGTCGCCAGGCCATAGCGCCAGGCGGTGAGGCCATCGACGCCGTCCCATTCGATCTTGACCGAACGACGCGCATTGAAGCCCGCGCCGACCATCTTTTCGGCCAAGCGATAATCGATGCCGCGCACCACACCCTTGCGCTGGGCCTGATTGAGTGCAGCGCTGGCCGAACCCTGATCGCCCGACAGCGCCGGGCAGATCGCCCGCGTCATGTCCCAGCCCGGCTCCTTGCTGGTGCGCAGCGCGCCCGCCGACAGCGGGCACAGGCCCGCAGGATCGGCGGTCGCCAGATAGGTCTGCATCGCGATCGCGTAGAGACGCGGCGTATATTTGTCGGGGTCGACGCTCTGCACCAGCAGCCGGGCGCTATCCGCCTCGCCCATGCGCAGCAGCAGCCAAGCGCGCTCGGCCGCCCAGTTAGCGCCATTGATGCCGCGCGGCGTGTTTGTGGCGCTCAGCAGCGCGCGCCGCAGCAGGATGGAGGCCCAGCGCGACAGGATCGGCGCATGGGTCTGCTTCATCAGCGTGGCGAGATAGGGGCCATATTCCGCGCCGAAGGCGTCCGGTTCCATGCCGCGCGTGGCCGGCGTCAGCGGGCCGATGCGGTCGAGCGAGCGGCGGGCGCTCTGCGGCAGGTCATATTTGGCCTTTTCAGCGGCCAGTTCGTCCGCGCTCATCGCCTCGGCGGCATTGTCCACCGCATTGGCGACCGACAGGTCGAGCGGCTGGACGATTTCGCCCGACGGCGACGGCGTGACCGGCACGGTCGGGACGACCGGTGCGGGCGATGCCGGACGGGCCGGCTGCGCGGGCGTGGGGGTCGGCGCCGGGGCCGGATCACCAAAACCGGGCGGCAACAGCGATTCGGGCGCCTGCTGCGCGACGACCGGCAGCGCCAGGGCGAGCGCAAAGCTGCCCAGCGCCCATTTCGCATTCCCCCGCAGGCGGCTCATGCGGCTTACTGACCCAGTTTCTCGGCCGGGATGACCTTCTCGACGGGCTGTTGCGGCTGCTCGCCACCGCGCGACCAGAGCACGCCGATCAGCAGGACAAGAACCAACACCGCCGCGATCGGAAGGATCGGCAGACGGGTGCGACGGCGCGAACCGCCTTCGAAACTGCTCAGGGAACGATTATTCTTCATGGTCTCTTCTGCGGCTGGCCCGGCGATGTTTGCCGGACGACAGGGGAAAGTTGCGTTTGCCTCAGCGACGGCTGGCTGTATAGCCCCCCTCGCCATGCAGCGAAACAGCAAATTCCCGGAGAGCAAAGCCAAGCGCGGCCCGATCGTGCTGATCGGCATGATGGGCGTGGGCAAATCCACCGTCGGCCGGCGCCTTGCCGCGCGCCTGGGCCTGAGCTTCGTCGATGCCGATGAGGAGATTGAGCGGGCCGCCGGCATGAGCGTGAGCGAGATCTTCGCCCGCTATGGCGAGGCCCATTTCCGCGATGGCGAGCGCCGGGTGATCGCCCGGCTGATGGACGGCGTGCCCAAGGTGATCGCAACCGGCGGCGGCGCCTTCATGCAGGACGAGACCCGCGCGCTGATCCTGGACCATGCCACCACCATCTGGCTGGATGCCGATATCGAGGTGCTGGTCGACCGCGTGTCGCGCCGTGAAGGGCGCCCGCTGCTGAAGGATCGCGACCCGCGCATCGTGCTGACCGAACTGGCGGCGGTCCGCAACCCCATCTACGCGCTGGCGCCGATCCATGTGAAGAGCATCGCCGCGCCGCACGAGGTCGCCGTCGACCGCATCCTGGAGCAGCTATCCGCATGGCACTAGTCCCCGTCGCGCTGGGCGCGCGCAGCTATGACATCGTCATCGAACAGGGCGCGCTCGATCGTGCGGCCGACCATCTGGCGCGCTATGCCCGTGGCGGGCGGCTGGTCGTCGTCACCGACACCCATGTCGCGGCGGCGCAACTCCCCCGGCTCGACGCCAGCCTGCGCCGCGCCAATATCGTCATCGAACCGATCATCCTGCCGGCGGGCGAACAGACCAAGAGCTGGCGCCATCTGGAGGAACTGCTCGACGCGCTGCTGGCGCTGGAGATCGAGCGTGGCGACCATGTGATCGCGCTGGGCGGCGGCGTGATCGGCGATCTGGTCGGCTTTGCGTCGTCCATCCTGAAGCGCGGCTGCCATTTCGTGCAGTTGCCCACCACCCTGCTGGCGCAGGTCGACAGCTCGGTCGGCGGCAAGACCGCGATCAACGCACGCGCCGGCAAGAATCTGATCGGCAGCTTCTACCAGCCCAGCCTGGTGCTGATCGACCCGTCGGTGCTCGACAGCCTGCCGCTGCGCGAAACCCGCGCCGGCTATGCCGAGGTGGTCAAATATGGCCTGATCGACGATCCCGACTTCTTTGCCTGGTGCGAAGCCAATGCCGACCGGCTGCTGGCCGGCGACGCGGAAGCCCGCACCTATGCGATCGAGCGCAGCGTGCGCGCCAAGGCGGCGATCGTCGCCGATGACGAGCGCGAGACGACCGGCCGGCGCGCCCTGCTGAACCTTGGCCACACCTTCGGCCATGCGCTGGAGGCCGATACCGGCTTTTCCGACACGCTGCTCCATGGCGAGGGCGTGGCCGCCGGCATGGCGCTTGCCTTCCGCTATTCGGCGCGCCTTGGCCTGTGCAGCGCGCAGGATGCGGAACGGGTCACCGCGCATCTGAAGGCGATCGGCCTGCCCCATGACCTGGCCAGCGCCCATGTAAAGGCCGACGGCGCGGCGCTGGTGGCGCATATGCTGCACGACAAGAAGATGGCGGCGGGCACCCTGCCCTTCCTGCTGGCGCGCGGCATCGGCCAGACCTTCCTGTCGAAGGATGTCGTGCTGGACGATGTGGCGGCGTTCCTCGACGCGGACCGCGCCGGCGCCTGACCAGGGCGGCGCGCGGGCGCCAGTCGGCCTTTCATTTCGTCATCCCAGCGAAGGCTGGGATCTGTGGCCTTGTCACGCTTCATCGCCTAAGACCCCAGCTTTCACTGGGGTGACGGCCTTGGCTTGTCCCGACATTTCAGCACCGATCGGCCTCGGTAATAATCGGGACATTCGCCCGCAGCATTTGCGGGTTAGATCATTCCTTGTCAGCGGCATCCCCTTGCAGATCCCCCTCTGTCGCCGCTGATCCTCCCCTGAACCTCGGCCTCCAGCTTTTAGCTGGAGGCCCTTTTTTGTGCCGTGCGCATCGCGCCCAGGCACAAAAAAAGGGCGCCCGGTTGGGCGCCCTTTCGATATCGTGCCTGTGAAAGGCCGATTACTTCTTCAGCGTCAGGCCGCCAAAGCGCTTGTTGAAGCGCGCAACCTGGCCACCGGTGTCCAGCTGGCGGTTGCCGCCGGTCCAGGCCGGGTGCGACTTGGGGTCGATGTCGAGCGCCATCGTGTCGCCTTCCTTGCCCCAAGTCGAGCGGGTCTGGAAGGTGGTGCCGTCGGTCATCTGGACGGTGATGAAGTGGTAATCGGGGTGGGTATCGGCCTTCATGGCGTCTTGCTCCGTGTGTGTGCCGGTTCCGACCGGCTATGGATGCGATAAAATGCGAAGGCGCGCCGTTAGCGTTTTCGGCGCGCCAAAGCAAGGAAAAGGATGTGCCTTCGCTCAGTCCTTGGGCGGATCGGCGATCATCGCGACGAAATTGGCTTCCGCCGCCAGCTTGCCGTCGATCAGCGCACGGCCGGCGAACTTGCAGACCGCGCCGCGCATCTGCGTCACTTCGACATGCAGGTCGAGCAGGCAGCCCGGCTCCACAGGGGTCCGGAACTTCGCGCCGTCGATGCTCATGAAATAGACGAGCTTGCCGGAATCCGCGAGCCCCAGCGAATCGACCACCAGCACGCCGGCCGCCTGGGCCATGGCCTCGACGATCAGCACGCCCGGCATGATCGGCCGGCCGGGGAAATGCCCCTGGAAGAAGGGCTCGTTCATCGACACCGCCTTGATCGCGTGGATCGACTGGCTCGGCACCAGCGACGCCACGCGGTCAACCAGCAGCATCGGGTAGCGATGCGGCAGGGCAGCCATGACCCGACGGATATCCATCGGGCCACGGGCTTCCTTGTTATCAACCTCTCCGGTCATCTTATCAGCGCGACTTGGGCGCCTGCGCCGGGTTGGCGGGGGCCGGAGCGGCAGCGGCCGGGGCCGCAGCCTGGCCCTGACGACCGCCCGGCTGCCAGCCGGCGGGCGGGGTGATGCCGACGCTGGGCACCAGCGTGTTGAGTTCGGTCACGACCGCGGCCGTGATGTCGACGGTCGGCTGATAGGACACGGTCGCGTCGGGCGACAGGACCAGGTCGACCTTCGCCTTGGTCATGGCGGCCTTCAGCGCGTCCGACAGCTTGGCGGTGATCTGTTCCTCGACATAGGCGTTGGCGAGCGCGATCGGCTGGCCCAGGCGCTGCAGTTCGGCCTGCGCGGTCTGCTGCGACTGCTGGAACTGCTGATACTGGGTTTCGATCGCCGGGGTCGGCTTGCCGCCGGCCGCCTTCAGGGCAGCCTGCAGGGCGTCGCCCTTGGTCTTGAGATCAGTGTCGATCGCGGTCTTGCGCGCGGTGAAGCTGTCGATCTGCGCCTTGTAGGTGGTCTGGATCTGGGTGCGGGCGGTCGAATAGGCGGCGCTGGTGGCAACCGCGCGCTGCAGATCGACGACGGCGATGCCCTGCTTCGACTGGGCAGCGGCCGGCGCTGCGGTCAGAGCGATGGCGGTGACAGGCGCGATACCGAGCGCCAAAGCCTTGATAAACGTCTTCATCAGAATTGAGTCCCTACGTTGAAGGTGATGAGTTTGTTGTCGTCCCCTGGTTCCTTGAGCAGGGCCTTGGCGATGTCGATGCGGAACGGCCCGAAGGGCGAGTTCCAGTTGACACCGAAGCCCACGGACAGACGCGGAGAAAGCGTGTCGCCCAGATAATCTTCTTCGAAGCCGCCACTAACGGCAAAATCCGACACAGAGGTATAAGCAGCCGGACAGATCGGATTCTTGGCGGTGCCGTCAGCCCGCACCGTCGTCAGGCCGGTCGCACTACAGTAACCTGGGAAGTTGATCGTGCCTGGATTTTTCAGGCCAGCAACCGCGCCAGCGTCAACAAAGATCGACGGCCGCAGCCCCATTTCACGCGCGCCAGATCCCAGCGGGATCTCCATTTCTGCCCGCCCCATATAGTAGACACGGCCGCCGAGCGCGTCGTCCGACACATTATTGTTGCCGGTCCGGCGCTCATAGTCCCCCGTTTCCGAGTTGAGCGTCACATAATAGCGCTTCACGCGCGGACCAACGCCGCGAATGTCGAAGCCGCGCATCTGCGGTTCGCCCAGGAAGAAGCGGTCGGTCAGGCGGATCGGGTCGACTTCGGCGCCGGTGGCGTCATAGCGCGTGCCCTGGAGGCTGTGGATATAGCCGCCTTCCCCCGTCAGCGAGAAGATGAAGCCGCCGCCCAGGCCCCAATATTTGGCAGCATTGGCGCGGGTCCGGATGTAGCGGACGTCGCCGCCCAGACCCGCGAAATCCTGGCTCAGCGTAACGGTCTGGCCGCGGGTCGGACGGATGCGGTTGTCGCGGGTATCATAGATCAGCGAGTAGCCGATCGACGAGGTGGTGCGCTTGCCGATGGCGTCGCAGAGATAGCGGCCGGCCAGCAGCGGGTCGCAGACGCCGTCGGTATAATAGGTGTCCTTGTCCAGCGTCACGTCGTCGAAGTTCAGCGTGTAGCGCAGCGCCAGCGAGACATATTCGGTGATCGGCACGCCGGCACGCAGCTGGAAGCCGGTCGTGGTCTGTTCATAGGTGGTGTCGCGGTCGTTATTGCTGAGATAACGGAAGCTGTTGAGGTCGCGACGATAGATATCGCCACCCAGCGCGATATTCTTGTCCATGAAATAGGGCTCGGTGAAACCCACTTCGACCGACTTGGAATAAGCCGAATAATTGACCGAGGTGCGCAGTTCCTGGCCCTTGCCGCGGAAGTTGCGCTGGGTGATCGACGCCGAGATGATGAAGCGTTCGAGCGAGGAGTAGCCGGCCGAGAGCGAGAGTTCGCCGGTCGACTTTTCCTGGACGTTGGTTTCCAGCACGATGCGGTCGGGCGCCGAGCCGGGCTTCTGCTCGATGTCCAGCTTCTCCTGGAAGAAGCCGAGCGAGTTGATGCGATCCTTCGAGCGCTTGACGAGGAAGCTGTTGAAGGCGTCGCCTTCGGCCAGGCGGAATTCGCGACGGACGACCTTGTCCTGGGTCAGCGTGTTGCCGTTGATATCGACGCGTTCGACATAGACGCGCGGGGCGTTGGCGATGCGGAAATTGATCCCCATCGTCAGGTCGTCCTTCGACCGGTTGAAGTCGGGTTCGACCTGGGCGAAGGCATAGCCGAACAGGCCGGCGGTTTCGCTCAGCGTGTCGACCGTGTCCTCGACCTGCTTGGCATTGTACCAGTCGCCCTTCTTCATCGGCAGGCGGCGGGTCAGCGCATCGCCCGACAGGTCGCGAATATCGGATTCGACCTTCACGTCGCCGAACTTGTAGCGATCCCCTTCCTCGACCACATAAGTGATGATGAAGTCCTGCTTATCAGGCGTCAGTTCCGCGACGGCCGAGATCACGCGGAAATCGGCATAGCCTTCGGTCAGGTAGAATTGGCGCAGCTTCTGCTGGTCATAGGCCAGGCGATCCGGGTCATAGCTGGTGCCCGACGAGAAGATGCGGAACCAGCGCGACTGCTTGGTCACCATCTGGCCGCGCAGTTCGCCGTCCTTGAACTTCTCGTTGCCGATGATGTTGATCTGGCGGACCTTGGACTTGGGCCCTTCCGAGATTTCGAACACGATGTCGACGCGGTTCTGGTCCAGTTGGACCATCTTGGGCTCGATCGTCGCGGCAAAGCGGCCCTGGCGGCGATACAGCTCGACGATGCGGGCGACGTCGGCGCGGACCTTGGAGCGGGTATAGATCTGGCGCGGCGCCAGTTTTATTTCGGGACGGATCTTGTCGTCCTTCAGGCGCTTATTACCTTCAAGGACGATACGGTTGATGACGGGGTTTTCCTTCACCTCGACGGTCAGCGCGCCGCCATCGTTGCGGATCTGGACGTCGGCGAAGAGTTCGGTCTCATACAGGTCGCGCAGCGCCTGATCGAGCGATTCCTGGCTGAAGGCCTGGCCCACGCGCAGCTTGGTGTAGGACATGACCGTGTCCTGCTCCAGACGCTGGGTGCCGGTCACGGTGATGCTGCGGATCGTGCCTTCGGGCGTATTGGCCGTGGACGCCGCGATCGGCGCAGCCGCCGGTGCTGCCGGGGCCGCATTCTGGGCCATCGCCGGCACGGCCGACAGGCCCGCAATCATCGTCGTGGCCAACAGGGCCGCGATGATCGGACGCTGGCCCTTGCTGCTGTTCATCGCTGTCACCCGCTCACCTCAAAAAAGTAAAAAACTGTTTCGCCAGAAATAGACGGCGCCGAACCGCGCCTTCCCTGCCCGATGCGGCTCAGCCGATCAAGCCGGACAGCCGCTCCCACAATCCGAAAGACGACAAATCGTTGAAGGTCACCAGCAACATGACCGTCATCAGCAGCGCCAGACCCGACCGATAGGCCCAATCCTGCACCTGCGGGCTCACCGGCCGCCGCTGCACTGCCTCCACCCCATAGAAAAGCAGATGACCGCCATCCAGCATGGGAATTGGCAAGAGGTTGATGAACCCCAAATTAATCGAGATGAGGGCGATGAAGAAGATGAAGCTCTCCAGCCCCAGCGTCGCCGCCTGCCCCGATACCTGCGCGATCTTGAGCGGGCCGCCCAGTTCCTTGACCGAACGATCGCCGCCGATCACCTGGCCCAGCGTCTCCACCATGATGCGGATGATCTGGCCAGTGCGCTCGATCGCCACCACGGGTGCGCGCAGCAGGCTGACCGGTTCGATCACCGGTTCGCCCGGCGCGATGCCCAGACGTCCGATGCGGAACTTGTTGCCGAAGCCGTCATCTTCGCTGACCGCGCCGACATGGCCCCGCTTCTCGATCACCTGCCCCTTGCGGTCGAGCAGGATCGTCACCGGTTCGCCGGGCCGGATCTGGGCATAAAGGCGGATATCGTCGAAGGTGCTCATCGCCCGGCCATTGAGCGAGACGATGCGATCGCCCGGCTGAATGCCGGCCATGGCAGCGGCGCTGCCGGGCTGGACCATGCCGGCGACCGCCGGGGTCCGGCTTTCGCCATGCAGGAAGGCGAAGGCGGCCAGGATCAGGATAGCGAAGAGGAAATTGATCGCGGGGCCGGCGGCGACGATCGCCGCGCGCTGCCACAACGGCTTGGCCGGGAAGCTTTCGGCGCGATCCTGCGCCGACATTTCCAGCCATTTGGGATCGGTCTGGCTGGCCGCGTTCATGTCGCCCTTGAAGCGAACATAGCCGCCCAGCGGCAGCGCCGCGAGCCGCCAGCGGGTGCCGCGCCTGTCCACCCAGGCGGCGATTTCCGGGCCGAAGCCGATCGAAAAGGCCTCCGCCTTCACCCCGCACCAGCGTCCGACCAGATAATGACCCAGTTCATGCACGAAGACGAGCGGCCCGATGACCGCCACGAAAGCCAAGATGGTCAACAGGAAACCGGGATTGTGGATCAAACCGTCAATCTTTCCATCACATCACCCGCCATAACCCGTGCCGTTGCATCGGCGTGCAGGACATCGTCCATGCAGGCAGGCATCGGCGCGCTATAGCGATTGAGAACATCCTCCACAATCATGGCGATATCAAGGAAGCCGATGCGGCCGGCCAGAAAGGCCGCCACGGCGACCTCGTTCGCGGCGTTGAGGATGGCGGCCGATGCGTCGCCCGCCTGCGCCGCCGCGCGCGCCAGGCGCAGCGCGGGGAAACGCCGGTCGTCGGGCGCTTCAAAGTCCAGACGGCCGATCCGGGCCAGGTCGAGCGGCTGACAGGGCGTGGCGATCCGCGCCGGCCAGGCCAGCGCATGGGCGATCGGGATGCGCATGTCGGGCGAGCCGAGCTGTGCCAAAGTGGACCGGTCGCGATATTCGACCATCGAATGGATGACCGATTGCGGGTGGACCAATATCTCGATCCGGTCGAGCCCGACCGGGAAGAGATGGGCCGCCTCGATCAGTTCCAGCCCCTTGTTCATCATCGTCGCGCTGTCGACGCTGATCTTCGCGCCCATCGACCAGTTGGGATGCGCCACGGCCTGCGCCGGCGTGATGGCGCGCATATCCTCATAGCCCAGGGTGCGAAACGGCCCGCCGCTCGCGGTCAGGATGATGCGGGCGACATCGTCCAGGCTGCTGCCGGCCAGGCACTGGAAGATCGCATTATGCTCGCTGTCCACCGGCAGCAGCGTCGCGCCCGAAGCGGTCGCCGCCTGCATCATCAGCGCGCCGGCCGACACCAGCGATTCCTTGTTGGCCAGCGCCACCGTGCCGCCGGCCTGCAGCGCGGCAATGGTGGGCTTGAGGCCCGCGCAGCCGACGATCGCGGCCATGGTCCAGTCGGCACCCGCCGCCGCGGCATCGACCAGAGCCCCCTCGCCCGCCGCCGCCTCGACACCCGATCCGGCGAGCGCGTCCTTGAGCGCACCATATTGGGCTTCGTCCGCGACCACGGCGACCTTCGCACCGACCGCGCGCGCGGCGGCGGCAAGGCCGGCGACATCGCGGTTGGCGGTCAGGGCAATGACTTCATGGGCATCGGGTTCGCGCTGGATCAGGTCCAGCGTCGACATGCCGACCGATCCGGTGGCGCCGAAGACGGAAACGCTGCGCATCAGGCGCCCGCCAGGACCAGATAGAGCAAGGCGGCGAGCGGCGCGGCCGCCACCACGCCGTCGAGCCGGTCCATCACCCCGCCATGTCCGGGCAGGAGATTGCTGCTGTCCTTGACGCCGGCGCGGCGCTTCATCGCGCTTTCGAGCAGATCACCAAGCTGTGCCGCCACGGCGAGCAGGCCGCTCGCCGCCGCCAGCTGGATCGGCAGGTCGGCAAAACGATAGAGAAGGAAGCCGGTGAGCAGGGCCGCGAGCACGCCGCCACCCAGCCCCGACCAGGTCTTGGACGGGCTGACCCGCGGCGCCAGCTTGGGCCCGCCGATCGAGCGGCCGGCAAAATAGGCGCCGATATCGGTCGCCCAGACCAGGCCGAGCGCCCAGAAGGCCAGCAGCAGGCCATGGCTGTCGGGCGCCTGCCCACGCAGGAACAGCAGCGCCATCACCGGCAGGCAGATATAGAGAATGCCGAGCGCCAGCTTGATCGCGCGGCTGGTGATCAGCACGAAGAAGAAGGAGGCCATCATCAGGCCGAAACCGAGCCAGGACACGCCCGCCGCCACTGGGCAGAGGATCGCCAGCGGCACCGAGACGGCATACATCGCCATCTTGCGCTGATCGGACGAGGCGCCGGTCAGCATGCCCCATTCGCCCATCATCAGCACACCGGCGATCGACAGCAGCATCCAGAAGACGAAGCCACCAAAGACCAGCGCGCCCACAGCCATGGCGATCAGGCCAAGGCCAACGATCGTGCGGGTCCGCAATTCACTCGACATGTTACTCACAGTCCGCCGAAACGGCGGTCCCTCATGCGGAAGGCGTCGAGCGCCTGCGCCAATGCCCGGCCATCGAAATCAGGCCAGAGCATATCGGTAAAATAGAGTTCGGCATAAGCCGCCTGCCACAGCATGAAATTGCTAAGCCGCTGTTCGCCCGAGGTGCGGATCAGCAGGTCGAGCGGCGGCAGGTCGGCGGTGTAGAGTTCGGCGTCGATCGCCTCGATGCCGATATTCTCGGCCGACAATTCACCGCTCGCCACCCGCTGCGCCAGACGCTGCGCCGCGCGCACCATCTCGTCCTGCGCGCCATAGTTGAGCGCGATCGCGATCACCGGGCCAGTGTTGGCGGCGGTGCGCGCCATCGCGCTTTCGATCAGGTCGACCAGGCCAGGCTCCAGCGCCTTGTAGTTGCCGATCACCCGCAGCCGCACGCCATTGGCATGGAACTCGTCGATATCCGACTGGATGAAATGGCGCAGCAGTCCCATCAGGTCGGACACTTCGGTCGCCGGACGCTTCCAGTTCTCCGAGGAGAAGGCATAGAGCGTCAGGCATTCAAGGCCCATATCCTGCGCCGCGCGGGCGACGCGGCGCACCGCCTCCACCCCGGCGCGATGGCCGGCGATGCGCGGCAACAGCCGCTTCTTCGCCCAGCGGCCATTGCCGTCCATGATGATGGCGACATGGCGCGCACCATGGGCAGGCGCAGCGCTGGTAAGATCGGGCTTGGCTTGTGTGGCCATCAGATAGGAATGCGTGCTTTGGCCGCGAAAGAAAAGCCCCGGCTTACTGGCCGAGGATTTCCTTTTCCTTGGCCGAAGCGGCCGCGTCGATATCCACGATGGTGGCGTCGGTCAGCTTCTGGACTTCGGTTTCCAGACGCTTGCGCTCGTCTTCGCTGATCTCGCCCTTCTTCTCGTCGGTCTTCAGGCTGTCCATGCCGTCGCGACGGACGTTGCGGACGGCGACGCGCGCGCCTTCGGCATATTTGCTGGCGAGCTTGGCCAGTTCCTTGCGGCGTTCCTCGGTCAGGTCGGGGATCGGCAGGCGCAGCGTCTGGCCGTCGACGATCGGGTTGAGGCCCAGGCCCGCCGAACGGATCGCCTTGTCGCAGGGGCCGACATTGGCCTTGTCCCACACCTGGACCGACAGCATGCGCGGCTCGGGCGCCGACACGGTGGCGACCTGGTTCAGCGGCATGTTGGCGCCATAGACGGTGACCATGACGGGATCGAGCAGCTGCACATTGGCGCGGCCGGTGCGCAGACCGGTGAGATCGCCCTTCAGCGCTTCGATTGCGCCGGCCATGCGGCGTTCGAGGTCGGACTTGTTATACTGGGCCATTATTAGCGCTCCTGATTTTGCACGATCGTCGCGGTGCCTTCACCCGCCAGCACCTTGGCCAGGTTGCCTTCCTCGCGGATGTTGAAGACGACGATGGGAATATGATTTTCACGACACAGCGCGATCGCGCTGGCGTCCATGACCTTGAGATTGTCGGTCAGCACCTGGTCGAAGCTGATCGCCTCATAGCGGGTGGCGTCCGCCACCTTCTTGGGATCGGCGTCATAGATGCCATCGACACTGGTGCCCTTGAACAGCGCGTCGCAGTTCATTTCCGCTGCGCGCAGGGCTGCGGTGGTATCGGTGGTGAAGAAGGGATTGCCGGTGCCCGCCGCGAAGATCACGATCCGGCCCTTCTCCATGTGGCGCACGGCCTTGCGCCGGATATAGGGCTCACACACCGACGCCATCGGAATGGCCGACTGAACGCGGGTGTCGCAGCCGATCTTTTCCAGCGCATTCTGCACCGCCAGCGCGTTCATCACGGTCGCCAGCATGCCCATATAGTCGGCGCTGGTGCGGTCGAAGCCCTTGGCCGCGCCGGCAAGGCCGCGGAAGATGTTGCCGCCACCCACGACCACGCACAGTTCGAAGCCCGCATCCTTAGCGGCGGCGATTTCGCCAGCGACGCGATCGACGGTCTCGGGATCGATGCCGAACTGGCCGGACCCCATCAGCACCTCGCCCGACAATTTCAGCAGGATGCGTTTGAAGGCTGGCCGGGTCATGTGGGGCAAGAATCCTTGATGGTTGGCAGGGGAAGCGGCCGGGACATTAGAGGCGGTAAAGCGCGATGCCAAGGGGCGTTTGTCGTGCGCTCCAGCCTCTTCATGGAGAAAGCGGCACCGATGGCGCCCGGCCCGACCGGCGCCGACCGCCGAACGCACCACGCTCTCATAGAAAAAGGGCGCCCCGCAGGACGCCCCTTCCCTTTGCTTGTCGCTCGATCGGCGATCAGGCGCCGGCGGCAGCAGCCACTTCGGCGGCGAAGTCGCTGACTTCCTTCTCGATGCCTTCGCCCAGCTGGAAGCGGACATAGGACTTGAGCGAGATCGACTTGCCGGCATCCTTGGCCGCCTTGGCGACGACGTCGGCGATCGGGGTCTTGTTGTCCATCACGAACAGCTGCGAGAGCAGGGCCTGCTCCTTGGCGAACTTGGCGACCGCACCGTCGACCATCTTGGCGACGATTTCGGCGGGCTTGCCCGATTCGGCAGCCTTTTCAGCGGCGATCGCGCGCTCACGCTCCAGCAGGGCCGGATCGATGTCGTCAGCCGACAGGGCCAGCGGGAAGGCAGCGGCGATGTGCATGGCCAGCTGCTTGCCCAGCGGCTCCAGAACGTCGGCGGGGGCATCGCCTTCGAGCGCGACGAGCACGCCGATCTTGCCGAGGCCCGGCGCAGCAGCGTTGTGCACGTAGGGCACGACGACGCCTTCGGCCACTTCGACGTGAGCGACGCGACGCAGATTCTGGTTTTCGCCGATGGTGGCGATGTTGGCGACCAGCTTTTCGGCGATGGTGCCGCCGGCGGGGTGCGGCTGGGCCGACAGGGCTTCGGCGTCAGCCGCGCCCGATTCCAGCGCAACGGTCGACACGGTGCGAACGAAGTCCTGGAACTGGTCGTTCTTGGCAACGAAGTCGGTTTCGCTGTTCACTTCGACGGCAACGCCCTTGGTGCCGGCGACGGCAACGCCGACCAGGCCTTCAGCAGCGGTGCGGCTCGACTTCTTCTGGGCAGCAGCCAGACCCTTGGCGCGCAGCCAGTCGGTCGCCGCTTCGATGTCGCCATTGGCTTCGGTGAGGGCCTTCTTGCAATCCATCATGCCCGCGCCCGAACGGTCGCGCAGTTCCTTGACGGCGGCAGCGGTAATCTCGGCCATGTTGAGGCTCCTAAATCAAAAGGGGTTTAATCAGATAAGCACTAGGGCGCGCTCCGTAATGGACCGCGCCCTAGCCTGTCATTCTTGCAGTTCGAAGACCGCGGATCAGGCCTGCGCGACGACCTCTTCGGCCTCGGGCTCGTCCAGAGCGCCCATGTCGATGCCCGAAGCCTGCTGCGCACCACGGTTGCCCTTGGTGGCGGCGGCGGCAACGGCGTCGCAGTAGAGGCGGATGGCGCGGCTGGCGTCATCGTTCGCCGGAACCGGGAAGGCGATGCCATCGGGCGAGACGTTCGAGTCGAGGATGGCGACAACCGGGATACCCAGGGTGTTGGCTTCCTTGATCGCCAGCTCTTCCTTGTTGGCGTCGATCACGAACATGACATCGGGGATGCCGTTCATGTCACGGATGCCGCCCAGCGACAGTTCCAGCTTCTCACGCTCGCGGGTCATCTGGAGGACTTCCTTCTTGGTGAAGCCGTGGGTATCGCCCGACAGCTTCTCTTCGAGGGTCTTCAGGCGCTTGATCGAGCCCGAGATGGTCTTCCAGTTGGTGAGCATGCCGCCCAGCCAGCGGTGGTTGACGAAGTGCTGGCCCGACTTGCGGGCGGCTTCGGCGATCGGATCCTGGGCCTGGCGCTTGGTGCCGACGAACAGAACCTTGCCGCCGCCGGCGACGGTGGCCGACACGAAGTCGAGGGCGCGCGCGAAGAGCGGCACGGTCTGCGACAGGTCAAGGATGTGGATGCCGTTGCGGTCGCCGAAGATGTACGGCTTCATCCGCGGGTTCCAGCGGTGGGTCTGGTGGCCGAAGTGGGCGCCAGCCTCGATCAATTGCTGCATGGTGACGACGGGGGTCGCCATAATCATTTCTCCTTCCGGTTGCTACCTCTGGGAATCAGGAACCTTGGATGGTCTCAAAGACCCGTCCGGCACCGGATATGTCGATTCCCATGTGGAATGGGCGCGCCTTTAACGCCCAAAACCCCGTTGCGCAAGGGGTTGACTCGCTCTCAATATGAGAACATAAAGTGAACAGATGGAACAAACAGTCTAAACGCCCGTTTGCACCGACATAGTGAGCCTAAGCGTGCAAATGGCAAGATAGAAAGTCAGCGGCCATGTTCACCATTGTTGCAGCGACCATTTTCTCCGCCGCCTTCCTGCTGGCGGTCGGCACCATTGCCTGGATGTTTGCGCTCTATCATCAGAAGATGGCGGCAGCTTTGCTGTTCGAGCCGATTCCCCAGACCCCGCCCGTCTATCATATCCGCATCACGCGGAACCGCGTGCGCCAGCCGGCCCGCGGCGCCACCCTGTCCGCCCCCGCCCTGCCCGGCAGCGCCCTCGCTGCCTGAACGGGGCATAAGGCTCAGCCAACAGGCTGCTTGCGCACCTTCGCGTAGGACAGGATGCCGAACGGAATCAGCAGCACATAGACGCCGCAGATCAACAGCAGAGTGAGCCAGGGCTGGGTCGCCAGCGCCGCCGCCAACAGGCCGACAAAGGCGATGAGTTCCAGCCGGATGCGCTTGCGCAGCCGCAGCGCCGACCAGCTATAGGTGGCGATGCTGGAGATCATCAGGAAGGCCACGAACGCGGTCCAGGGCGCGACCACATACCAGGCGCGGAAAATCTCTTCGCCCGTCACCATCCACAGATAGAGCGGCACGAAGGTGAGGCCCGCACCGGCCGGCGCCGGCACGCCGGTCAGGAAGCCGGCCGATTTGTGCGGCTGCTCCTCGACATCGATATTGGCGTTGAACCGCGCCAGGCGCAGCGCGCAGGACAGGGCATGGGCGAGCGCGAAGATCCAGCCGAATTTCGGCATGGCGTGCAGCGACCAGAGATAGAGGATCAGCGCCGGCGCGACTCCGAAGGCAATCGAATCGGACAGCGAATCCAGTTCGGCGCCAAAGCGGCTCTCGCCCCGCAACATCCGGGCGATCCGGCCGTCCAGTCCGTCGAGCACGCCGGCGAACAGGATGGACAATACCGCCCGTTCCCACTCGCCCGAAATGCCGTAGCGCACGCCGGTGAGGCCGAAGCACAGCGCCATCGCCGTCACCGCATTGGGTGCCAGCATGCGCAGCGTGATGCCGCGCCGCAGCCCGCGCGGAACGGCGCGACGCTGCCTCACTGCTGGATGCCCGCGATCACGCGGCGATCGCCGATCTGGCCCAGGATCGTCTCGCCCGCGACGGTGCGCTGGCCCAGGATCACGCGCGGCGCGGTGCCAGCGGGCAGATAGACATCGACACGGCTGCCAAAGCGGATGAGGCCGATGCGCTGGCCGGCGGCGACCATGTCGCCCGGCTTGACGAAGGGTACGATGCGGCGCGCGACAAGGCCGGCAATCTGGGTGAAGCCGACGCGCAGGCCGTCATGACGCTCGACCAGGATATGCTGGCGCTCATTATCCTCGCTCGCCTTGTCGAGATCGGCGTTGAGGAACTTGCCCGAAATATAGGTGACGGCCTTCACCGTGCCGCCGATCGGGGTACGGTTGATATGGACGTCGAACACGCTCATGAAAATCGACACGCGGATCAGCGGCTGATCGCCCAGGCCATCAGGGCCGGCCATCTCGCGCGGCGGCGGCACACGCTGGATCAGAGTCACCAGGCCATCCGCCGGGGCGATGATCGCGCCTTCATCCTGCGGCACAGCGCGGATCGGATCGCGGAAGAAGGCCAGCACCCAGATGGTGACCATCAGCATCAGCCAGCCGATGATTTCCCAGCCCATCACGAAGAACAGGCCGGTGATCGCAGCCGCGATCGCGCCGAACTTCACCCCTTCGGGATGGACCGAGGGGAAGCGCCATTTGACATTGCCGCCTGCGGCAATCGTGATCTCGTCATTTTCCATGGGCATGTCTTTAGGGGGAGACATTGATCCTGACAACGACGATCCCCGTCCTTGGCTCCCGGCATGAACGCGCATCGCACAACAGTCTTGCGCATGCATCGCATGATCGGCCGGAAATCCGGCGCTGGACGGTTGAACATTGGCGGCGCAGGCCGTAGGGCGTCCCCATAATTCCACCCAAGAGAAGAAGGCGAATAGGCGCTATGGCGAAGATCAAGGTGAAAAACCCCGTCGTGGAAATCGACGGCGACGAAATGACCCGCATCATCTGGGAATGGATCCGTGAGCGCCTCATTCTCCCCTATCTCGACGTCGACCTGAAATATTATGACCTGTCGGTCGAGAAGCGCGACGAGACCAGCGACCAGATCACGATCGACGCGGCCAACGCGATCAAGGAATATGGCGTCGGCGTGAAGTGCGCCACCATCACCCCCGACGAAGCGCGCGTCGAGGAATTCGGCCTCAAGAAGATGTGGAAGTCGCCCAACGGCACGATCCGCAACATCCTGGGCGGCGTCGTGTTCCGCGAACCGATCGTCATCAAGAATGTCCCCCGCCTGGTTCCGGGCTGGACCGACCCGATCGTCGTCGGCCGTCACGCCTTTGGCGACCAGTATAAGGCCACCGATTTCAAGGTGCCCGGCGCCGGTACGCTGACCATGAAGTGGGTCGGCACCAATGGCGAGGAACTCGAATATGAAGTGTTCGAATTCCCCAGCGCCGGCGTTGCCATGGGCATGTACAATCTCGACGAATCGATCCGCGATTTCGCCAAGGCCAGCTTCAACTATGGCCTGAACCGCGGCTGGCCCGTCTATCTGTCGACCAAGAACACCATCCTCAAGGCCTATGACGGCCGCTTCAAGGATCTGTTCCAGGAAGTGTTCGACGCCGAATTCGCCGACAAGTTCAAGGCGGCCGGCATCGTCTACGAACATCGCCTGATCGACGACATGGTCGCGTCGGCGCTGAAGTGGAGCGGCAAGTTCGTCTGGGCCTGCAAGAATTATGACGGCGACGTCCAGTCGGACACCGTGGCCCAGGGCTTCGGCTCGCTCGGCCTGATGACCTCGGTCCTGCTGTCGCCCGATGGCAAGACCGTGGAAGCCGAAGCCGCGCACGGCACCGTCACCCGCCACTATCGCCAGCACCAGCAGGGCAAGGCGACCTCGACCAACCCGATCGCCTCGATCTTCGCCTGGACCCAGGGCCTGTCGTTCCGCGGCAAGTTCGACGATACGCCGGACGTCGTGAAGTTCGCCGAGACGCTGGAGCAGGTCTGCATCAAGACCGTCGAAGGCGGCGCGATGACCAAGGATCTGGCCCTGCTGATCGGCCCGGATCAGGCCTGGATGACCACGGAGCAGTTCTTCGAGGCGATCCGCGTCAATCTGGAAGCCGAAATGGCCAAGTGGGCCTGATAAAGGCTTTTTACCGGAACTGATCGCTTCCTGAAGCTTTCAATACGGAAACGGAACGAGGCGGCGCCGCATCCCGGCGCCGCCTTTTCCTTTTCGGATTGATGCGACGGGAGCGAAGAATGACCACGACAGCCAAGAAGCGCCTGGAAGTCCGGGCGGCGGTGCCCGGCGATGTGCGCGGCATCCAGCGGCTGATCGCCCGCGCCTATCCCGGCATGCCCAATTATTCGCTGGCCACCATCCGCGGCCAGATCAACAATTTCCCCAATGGCTGCTTCGTCGCCCTCTATGACAGCAAGGTCGTGGGCTATTGCGCCACCATGCGCGTCAGCAAGGCGATGGCCTTTTCCCATCATGACTGGGAGGAGATCACCGCCAACGGTTTCGGCACCCGCCACAGCGCAGCAGGCGAATGGCTTTATGGCTATGAAATGGCGGTCGATCCCAAGCTGCGCGGGCTGCGCATCGGCCAGCGCCTCTATGACGAGCGCAAGGAACTGGCCGAGGAACTGGACCTGCACGGCATCGTCATTGCGGGCCGCATGCCCGGCTATGCCCGCGCCAAGCGCCGCGCCGGCAGCCCGGCCGACTATCTGGAAAAGGTGGTCAGCGGCAAGCTGCGCGACCAGGTCATCAGCTTCCAGTTGAAGAACCAGTTCGAACCGCTGGGCGTGCTGGAAAATTACCTGCCCGAAGACAAGCAGTCGGATGGCCATGCCGCGCATCTGGTCTGGCGCAACCCCTATGTCGACCCGGACGAGGCACCCGAAATGCGGGTGCCGCGCGGCGTCGAAAGCGTCCGCCTCGCCACCTGCCAGCTCCAGGCGCGCGCGGTGAAGGATTTCGACGAGTTCGTCCGCAACATCGAATATTTCGTCGACGTGGCGGCCGATTATCGGTCGGACTTCATCGTCTTCCCCGAACTGTTCACCCTGCCCCTGCTCTCCTTCGAGACCAAGAAGCTCTCCCCGATCGAGGCGATCGACAAGCTGACCGGCTATACCCCGCGCCTGACCAAGGAACTGACGCGGATGGCGCTGGAATATAATATCAACATCATCGGCGGATCGCACCCGACCCGCGCCGACGATGGCGACATCCAGAATATCGCCTATGTCGCGCTGCGCGACGGATCGGTCCACACCCAGGAAAAGATCCACCCGACCCCCAACGAAGCCTTCTGGTGGAACATCAAGGGCGGCGACGCGCTCGACGTGATCCAGACCGACTGCGGCCCGATCGGCGTGCTGATCTGTTATGACAGCGAATTTCCCGAACTGGCCCGCCGACTGGTCGACCAGGGCGCGCGCATCATCTTCGTCCCCTTCTGCACCGACTCGCGCCTGGGCTATATGCGCGTGCGCTATTGCGCGCAGGCCCGCGCGATCGAGAATCAATGCTATGTCGTGATGTCGGGCAATGTCGGCAATCTGCCGAACGTCGACAATATGGACATCCAATATGCCCAGAGCGCGATCCTGACGCCGTGCGACCTGCCCTTCGCGCGGGACGGCATCGCGGCCGAGGCGAGCGAAAATGTCGAGACGCTGACCATGGCGGACGTGAACCTGGCCGACCTCAGCTGGGCGCGGGCCGAAGGCACGGTCCGCAACCTGCGCGACCGCCGCTTCGACCTCTATCATATCGACTGGGACAGCAATCCCGACCACAGCCACGCGCCAAGCGGCGGCCCGGTGCCGGCGGGTGGCCATAATTCGCCCGGTGGCGGCTGATCGAAGCCGCGGCAGCCAAAGCCCCTGCCATCATGACGGCAGGGGCGGCCCGGCTCACTCGACCGTGACGCTCTTCGCCAGGTTGCGCGGCTGATCGACGTCGGTGCCCTTGAGCACGGCGACATGATAGGCGAGCAGTTGCACCGGCACGGCATAGACCATCGGCGCGATCAGCGGGTGGACCTTGGGCATGGTGATGGTCGCGAGGCACCCCTCGCCCGCCGCCTGCACCCCGTCATAGTCGGAAATCAGCACCACCTTGCCGCCGCGCGCCTGCACCTCCTGCATGTTGCTGACGGTCTTTTCGAACAGGGGGCCGCTGGGCGCGATGCAGATCACCGGCACCAGTTCGTCGATCAGCGCGATCGGGCCATGCTTCATCTCGCCGGCGGCATAGCCTTCGGCATGGATATAGCTGATTTCCTTGAGCTTGAGCGCCCCTTCCAGCGCCAGCGGATAGTCGGTGCCGCGGCCGAGATACAGGACATCGCGCGCCGGCACGATATGATGGGCCATCGCCTCGATCGCCTCGTCATAGGCGAGCGCACCGTTGATCGCGGCGGGCGCTTCGGCGAGGTGACGGACAATTTCCTTCTCATCCTTGGCGCTGAGCTTGCCCTTGGCCCGCGCCAGATTGGCGGCGAAGGCAGCGAGCACGGCAAGCTGGCAGGTGAAGGCCTTGGTGGAGGCGACGCCGATTTCCGGGCCGGCATGGGTCGGCAGCAGCAGGTCGGCCTCGCGCGCCATCGAGCTGGTCGGCACATTGACGACGACGGCGATCTTCTGCCCCTGGGCGCGGGCATAGCGCAGCGCGGCGAGCGTGTCGGCGGTTTCGCCCGACTGGCTGATGAACAGGGCCAAGCCGCCCTCCTCCATCACCGGCTCGCGATAGCGGAACTCGGAGGCGAAATCCAAATCGACCGGCACGCGGGCGAATTGTTCGAACCAGTAGCGCGCGACCATGCCGGCATAGAAGCTGGTGCCGCAGGCGACGATGGTGACGCGGCGGATGGTCGACAGGTCGAAATCGGGGATCGGCAGCGACACGCGATCATCCATCCGCTGCAGATAGGCCTTGAGCGTCTGGGCCACGACGACCGGCTGCTCATAGATTTCCTTCTGCATGAAGTGGCGGTGATTGCCCTTGTCGATCATCGCGCCGGACACGCCGGAAATGGTGACCGGGCGTTCGACCGGGTTATTGTCCTTGTCGAAAATCTCGGCGCCATCCTTGGTGATGACGACCCAGTCGCCCTCGTCCAGATAGGCGATGCGCTGGGTCAGCGGGGCGAGCGCCAGCGCGTCGGAGCCGAGGAAGGTCTCGCCATCGCCATAGCCTACGACCAGCGGCGAGCCGAGGCGTGCGCCTATCAGCATGTCGGGATGGCTCTTGAACAGGATGGCGAGTGCGAAGGCACCGTGCAGGCGCGGCAGCACCTGGGCCACGGCCTCCTTCGGCGCCACGCCCTGCTCCACCAGTTCGCTGACCAGATGGGCGACCACTTCGGTGTCGGTCTGGCTGTCGAAGGTGCGGCCGCGGGCAATCAGTTCGTCGCGCAGCGGCTTGAAATTCTCGATGATGCCATTGTGGACCAGCGCCACTTCGCCGGTCGCATGCGGGTGCGCATTGCTGGTGGTCGGCGCGCCATGGGTGGCCCAGCGGGTATGGGCGATGCCGGTGGTGCCGGCCAGCGGCGACTGGCCAAGTTCCTTGACCAGATTGTTGAGCTTGCCCTCGGCCCGGCGGCGATCGATCCGGCCGTCATGCACGGTCGCGACGCCGGCACTGTCATAGCCGCGATATTCCAGCCGCTTGAGGCCATCGACCAGTCGTTCCGCGACCTGATCCTTACCAATAATTCCGATGATACCGCACATGGTGGAAAGCCCCGCCGAACCAGATTAGTCAGATAGCGTCCATATAGGACAGCTTTGTCGCCATGCCATTAATGCCGGTCAGGCGACAGCGCCATGGCTGAGCCATGAAAAGAATGTCATCGTGGCCGGATGGTGATCAGCCAGATGTCGGGCGGCGCCAGCATGCGGAAGGGCAGGCCGCTGGTGCCCACGCCTCCGGACACGATCATCGCCTTCCTGCCATCCTGATAGCGGCCGCAGGCATAGCGGGTGCCATAGCGGGAGGGCACATAGACGATCCCGGCAAAGGGCAGTACCACCTGACCGCAATGGGTATGGCCGACCAGGGTCAGCGACGGCGCATCGGGCAGCAGCGGGAAGACATCGGGTCCATGCGACAGGATGACCGGCGCGCCGCCAATGTCCTGCATCGCTTTCAACGTATCGGGTATGTCGGGCTTGCGGGTATAGATGTCCTTCAACCCGCCGATCGCCAGCGGCCCGCGCCGCACCGCGCCATCCTGTACTAGGGTGATGCCCAGATCGGCAAAGGCGCGCTGCCAGTCATCGGCGCTCAGCGCCACCCGGTTCTTCCTGCTGCGACTGTCATGATTGCCCAGCACCGCGACCACGCCCATCGGCGCGCGCAGCCCGGCAAAGGGGGCGATCGCGCGGCGCGCATCATAGGTCGCGCCCCATTTATTGTCGCCGATATAGTCGCCGCCCAGCAGGATCAGGTCGGGCTTGAGGCCGTTGATCCGGGCCACGATCCGCGCCATCCGCGCCGGGCTGTTGTCCGGCCCGGACAGATGGGTGTCGGTCAGCAGCGCGACCCTGATCGGCTGCTGAGACGCGCCCGCCGGGAAAGGCAGCACGACATCGGCGCGCCGCACGGCCGGCATCGCGCGCGCGTTCATCAGCAGCCAGAGCGGCCCTGCCACCGCGATCAGCAACAGGAGCAGCAGAGCGGACAGAAACGGCCGGCGCCGGATGAAGCTCAAGCCTTCGCCTTCCGCTCGCGCATGCGGGTGCGGAACGCCGCCGCCCAGCCCGGCTTGCTTT
Source organism: Sphingobium yanoikuyae (assembly GCF_034424525.1). Lineage (NCBI taxonomy): Bacteria > Pseudomonadati > Pseudomonadota > Alphaproteobacteria > Sphingomonadales > Sphingobiaceae > Sphingobium > Sphingobium yanoikuyae. The sequence goes on along the minus strand of NZ_CP139979.1, from coordinate 658,104 downwards.
CCTGCTGCGGACGGACGAGACACAACGCGTCGGCCGGAACCGGCTTGGTCACGACACTGCCCGCCGCGACGATCGCGCCATCGCCGATCGTCGCCGGCGCGACCAGCGCGCTGTTGGAGCCGATGAAGGCGCCCGCCCCGATCTGCGTCTTATACTTGAAGAAGCCGTCATAATTGCAGGTGATCGTGCCCGCGCCGATATTGGCCGCCGCGCCGACGCTGGCGTCGCCGATATAGGAGAGGTGATTGACCTTTGCCCCTTCGTCGAGCCGCGCCTTCTTGATCTCGACGAAATTGCCGACCTTCGCCTTGGGGCCGATGTCAGCGCCCGGACGCAGCCGGGCATAGGGGCCGATGTCGGCGCCGCTGGCCACGGTCGCGCCTTCCAGATGCGAGAAGGCATGGATGACGACATTGTCGGCGATGGTGACACCCGGACCGAAGACGACATTGGGTTCGACCGTCACGTCGCGGCCCAGCACCGTGTCGTGCGCGAAGAAGACGGTCTGCGGCGCGACCAGGGTCACGCCCTCGCGCATCGCCTCGGCCCGGCGGCGGTCCTGCCACACGGCTTCGACGCCGGCCAGTTCGGCGCGGCTGTTGACGCCGGCCACTTCCCACGCTTCCGTCTCGATCACGGCGCTGTTCGCACCGGGCAGCATGATGATGTCGGGCAGATAATATTCGCCGGCCGCATTGTTGTTGCCGATCTGGTCCAGCAGCACGAAAAGGTCGCTCGCCCGCACCGCCATCAGGCCGCTATTGCACAAGGTGACGGCGCGCTCGGCCTCGCTCGCATCCTTAAACTCGACCATCTTCTCGATGATGCCCTGGCCATCGGCGATGATCCGGCCATACGCAGCGGCGTCCTCCGGGCGAAAGCCCAGCACCACCGCGCGCGGCTCGTCGCCCCGGCTCAACCGATCGAGCATCGCCTTCATGGTCGCGCCGCTGACCAGCGGCACGTCGCCATAGAGGATCAGCACGTCGCCCGCGAAGCCCGCCAGCGCATCATGCGCCTGCGCCACGGCATGACCGGTGCCAAGCTGCTGTTCCTGCACGGCGATGGCGACGCCGCTGCCCTCGACCGCCTTTTCCACCTGCTCGCGGCCGGCGCCGACCACGACCACCTGCCGCTCGGGCAGCAGGTCCGCGACGCTGGCAAGCAGGTGCAGCAACATCGGCCGCCCGGCGATCGGGTGCAGCACCTTGTGCGTGCCGGACTTCATCCTTGTGCCCTGCCCGGCGGCAAGGATGACGACTGCTAGGGGGCGAGGTGCGGTCACGGCGAGCGCGTCCTTTTCGTTCAAGTGGTCTGGAATATCACGGCTCTCTGCCATGTTTGCCTTGCCATTGCCACCGCCGACGCGGCATGGCGATGCCATGGCACGCTTATCCTTCGACATTGTCGGCTTCGACCTCGACGGCACCCTGCTCGACACCAGCGGCGATCTCGCTGCGGCGGTCAATTACGCGATCGGCACGATCGGCCGAGCCCCCTTCCCGGTCGATTCCATCCGGCCCTTCGTCGGCAAGGGCGCCAAGGTGATGCTGCAGCGCGCGCTCGACGCGTCGGGCGGCTATGACGAAGCGATCCTCGACCAGACACTGCCGATCCTGCTCGATTATTATGAACAGAATCTGGCGCTCCACTCCCTGCCCTATCCCGGCATGATGGCGATGCTGGATGCGCTGGCGGAGCGCGGCGTGAAGCTGGCAATCTGCACCAACAAGGCAGAACGCTTCACGATCCCCTTGCTGCACCAACTGGGCCTGTTCGACCGCTTCGCCTCGGTCGTCGCCGGTGACACGGTCGGCATTGCCAAGCCCGATCCGGCGCCGATCCATGCGATGATCGAGCGGGCCGGTGGCGGCCGCGCCATCTTCTTGGGCGACACGATCAACGACATTGCCGGCGCCCGCAATGCCGGCATTCCCAGCATCGCGGTCAGCTTCGGCTTCCTCGACGGCCCGGTCGAAAATCTGGAGGCCGATGCGGTGATCCACCATTTCGACGAGTTGGTGCCGATGCTGGAAGCCTGGCCGGCATGAGCTTGCGCCTGGAGCGGGACGGCACGGTCGCCCGGCTGCTGATCGACCGGGCCGATCGCCGCAATGCCATGACCCAGGCGATGTGGGAGTCTCTGCCGCATCTGGTCGCCGATGCCATGGCCGACGCGGATATCCGCGTGCTGATCCTCGCCTCGGCCACGCCCGGCCTGTTCTGCGCCGGCGCCGACATCAACGAATTTGCCGCCTGTTCGGGCAACGCTGACTGGCGCGCCGCCAACCAGGCCGCGATCCGCGCCAGCCAATATGCGCTGGCCCATGCCGAAAAGCCGATGATCGCGGCGATCGACGGCGATTGTGTCGGCGGCGGATGCGGGCTGGCGATCGCCTGCGACCTGCGCATCGCGGCGCCCACCGCGCGGCTGGGCATCACCCCGGCCAAGCTCGGCATCGTCTATTCGCTGTTCGACACCCGCCTGCTGGTCGATCTGGTCGGGCCGGCACGGGCCAAGCGCATCCTGTTCACCGGCGCGCTGCACGATGCCGATGCGGCGCTTGCCATCGGCCTGGTCGACGAGATCGCGGCCGATCCGCGGGCCGCTGCTGACGCACTGGCCCGCGAGATTGCCGCCAATGCCCAGCATAGCGTGCGCGCGTCCAAGGCGATGGTCCGCCGCATCCTCGACGGTCAGGCGGACGATGACATGGTGACGCTGGAAATGTTCCGCGATGCCTTCACCTATCCCGACTTTGCCGAAGGCGTCGCGGCGTTCCGCGAGAAGCGCAAGCCGCATTTCTGATCCAGGTTAGACAGTTTCCCCGCTCGGCCCGTCGCAACCGTTACGCTCTCTTAACCATCGACATTTACCGGATAATGCAGGATGGCGCTCCTGCATGACGTGACGTCATGCCGTCATGCTGCACAAAGGATCGGTCGCGCTTCGTGGGTGAGAATTTCGCCTTCTTCCTGCCCATCATGATGGCCAGCTTCGGCGTCGCCTTCCTCATCGTCTGGGGCTGGGGCGCGCGCGAAGCGGGCTGGTGGAGCGGTGCCTTCTTCAGCGTCGCCACGGGCTTTTCCGTGCCGGTCGCGTTCGACTTCCTGCCCACGGACCTGTGGGGCATCGTCGCCGACACCGCCTTTGCCACCGGATTCCTGCTGTTCAGCCAGGCGCTGCTGACGCGCTGGCGCCCCAATTGGGTGCTGGGGCTGCGCATCGCCATCTGGGCGATATCGATCCTGATCTGCAGCTTTGCAGTGATGCGGGACATCGTCCCGCTGGAACTGGTGTCGTCCGATTTCGGTTGCTTCCTGCTGATATCCATTCCGCTGATTGCGGGCCGCGGCCAGTTGCGCGGCTGGCCCGATCGCGCCCTCTATGCCGCCGTCACCCTGGTCGCGCTCGACAATCTGCTGCGCGGCAGCAGCGTGTCCTTCACCCTGCCCGGCGGCGTCGCGTTCCGCGACAGCCAATATGCCTTCCTGATGCAGGCGCTGGCCTGCATGTTCGGCCTGTTCCTGGCCCTATCGGCGCTCGCGGCAGCCATGCAGGACGTGCTCACCCGTTACCGCCATGATGCCCATGTCGATCCGCTGTCGGGCCTGCTCAATCGCCGCGGGTTCGAGGAGGCGGTGGCCCGCCATGATGCCAGCGGCAGCCTGATCGCCTGCGACATCGATCATTTCAAGCGGGTCAACGACGCCCATGGCCATGGGCTGGGCGACCGGGTGATCGTCGCGCTGGCCGATGCGCTGCGGGCGCTGGCCCCGGCCGATGCCGTCATCGCCCGCTTCGGCGGCGAGGAGTTCATCCTCTTCCTGCCCGGCGCAGACCCCGCCATGGCGACCGGCATTGCCGACGCGATCCGGCTGCGCTTTGCCGAACAGGCGGCAAGCCGGCTTGGCCTGCCCGGCCCGCTCACCGCCAGCTTCGGCCTCACCAGCCTGCATCGCGCCGACCGCTCGATCCATGACGCGATCGCCCGCGCCGACAGCGCGCTCTATGAAGCGAAGGAAAAGGGCCGCAATCGCGTCGCCATTCGGCCCGCGCTGGCGCCCGCCGGCGATGCTCAGTCGAGCCGCGCCATCGCCTGAAGAAAGGCGTCGCGCGCGGCCTGGCGCTTGAGCCGCCGGCGTCGCAGCAGGATCGCGACCGCGCCGAAGGGCAGACACACCGCCAGCCCCAGGGCCGTCTGCGGCAATATCTGCAACGTCATTTCGGGATGGCGGACGATCGCGATGATGTCGGCCAGCGCGGTCAGCACCGAAAAGATGATCCACAGCGCAAAGAACAACCGCTCGGGATTGGCCGACGGCACCGACTGGCTGGAGGGGAATTGGTTCATGCCCGTCCGATAGAGCAGCGCGCGTCCTTCCCCAAAAGAAAAAGGCCCCCGCTTGGCGGAGGCCCCTTCCCTTATCCTGCGATCGCGCAGTCGATCACATGTGGATCGGCTTACCGGTCACGGCCATCGCCGCTTCCTTGATCGCTTCGCTGTGCGTCGGGTGCGCATGGCAAGTGTAAGCGATGTCTTCGCTCGATGCGCCGAATTCCATGGCCTGCGCGGCCTGTGCGATCATCGTGCCGGCGACGGTGGCGATGATCCACACGCCCAGCACCTTATCGGTTTCGGCGTCGGCGATGATCTTCACGAAGCCGTCGGGCTCGTGATTGGTCTTGGCACGGCTGTTCGCCATCATCGGGAACTTGCCGACCTTGACGGCGCCACGTTCCTTGGCGGCTTCCTCGGTCAGGCCCACGCCCGCGATTTCCGGCTTGGTGTAGACCACCGAGGGGATCACGTCATGATTCACGATGCCGGTCAGGCCCGCGATATTCTCGGCGACGGCAATGCCTTCGTCCTCGGCCTTGTGCGCCAGCATCGGGCCGGGGATGACGTCACCAATCGCCCAGACGCCCGGAACCTTGGTGCCGAACTCATGGTCGGTCTCGATCTGACCGCGCGCGTTCAGCTCCAGGCCGATCTTGTCGAGGCCCAGGCCTTCGGTGTTGGGACGACGACCGATCGATACCAGAACGACATCGGCTTCGATCTTCTCGGCGTCGCCACCGGCGGCGGGTTCGACGGTCAGGGTCACGCCCGACTTGCCGACTTCGGCGCCGGTCACCTTGGTGCCGAGCTTATATTCGAAGCCCTGCTTCTTGAAGATCTTGTTGGCTTCCTTGCGAACTTCGCCATCCATGCCGGGCAGGATCTGGTCGAGATATTCGACGACAGTGACCTTGGCGCCCAGGCGCTTCCACACCGAACCCAGTTCCAGACCGATGACGCCACCGCCGACGACGACCAGATGGCCCGGAACCTTGTCCAGTTCCAGCGCGCCGGTCGAATCGACGATCTTGCCGCCCGCATTGTCCACGGCCACGCCCGGCAGCGGGGCGACCGACGAACCGGTGGCGATGACGATGTTCTTCGCCGTCACCTTCTCGCCGTTCACTTCGACGGTGTTGGCGCCGGTGAAGCTGGCCAGGCCCTTGAGCCAGGTCACCTTGTTCTTCTTGAACAGATATTCGATGCCGCCGGTCAGGCCCTTGATGGCATCGACGCGCTGGCCCTGCATGGTGGGCAGGTCCAGGCTCATCTTGTCGATCTTGACGCCCAGCTTGGCGAGCGCGCCATTGGCGGCCTCGTCATAAAGTTCCGAGGCGTGCAGCAGCGCCTTCGACGGGATGCAGCCGACGTTGAGGCAGGTGCCGCCCAGCGTCTCGCGGCTTTCGGCACAGGCGGTCTTCAGGCCCAGCTGCGCAGCACGGATCGCGGCGACATAGCCACCCGGGCCAGCACCGATAACCAGGACGTCATAATCGAAATCGGACATGGGGTTTTCCCTTCTCCAGTCATGCCAGCCAAACTGGCATCGCTCTGCCCCAAATCAAGGGCAAGAGGCGCCCCGGCCGAAGCCGGGGCAACAATAAATGGTGATTATTACAGGTCGATCAGCAGACGGGTCGGATCCTCGATCGCGTTCTTGACCGCGACAAGGAAGGTCACCGCTTCACGACCGTCGATCAGGCGATGGTCATAGCTGAGCGCCAGATACATCATCGGGCGGATCACGATCTGGCCGTTACGGACGACCGGGCGGTCCTCGATGCGGTGCAGGCCCAGAACCGCCGACTGGGGCGGGTTGATGATCGGGCTGGACAGCAGCGAACCGAACACGCCGCCGTTGGAGATGGTGAAGGTGCCGCCCTTCATATCTTCCATCGTCAGCTTGCCTTCCTTGGCCTTCTTGCCGAAGCCGCCGATGGTCTTTTCAATGGCAGCGACGCTCAGGCTTTCCGCATTGCGGATGACCGGAACGACCAGGCCGGTCGGGGCCGAAACGGCGACCGAGATGTCGGCGAAGTCGTTATAGACGATCTCGTCGCCTTCGATCTGCGCGTTGACGCCCGGAATGTCCTTCAGCGCCATGCAGACGGCCTTGGTGAAGAAGCCCATGAAGCCCAGACGGACGCCATGCTTCTTCTCGAACAGATCCTTGTACTTGGCGCGCGCCTCGATGACGTTGGTCATGTCGACGTCGTTGTACGTGGTCAGCAGGGCAGCGTTGTTCTGCGCTTCCTTCAGACGCTTGGCGACGGTCTGGCGCAGGCGGGTCATCTTGACGCGTTCCTGCTTGCGGCTGGGGCCAGCGGCCGGCGCATCGGCGGCAGGCGCCGAAGCAGGGGTCGCAGCAGCAGCCTTGGCAGTGCCGGCAGCGACGGCGGCCATGACGTCGTCCTTGGTCAGACGGCCGTCCTTGCCGGTGCCCTTGATCTTGCTCGGGTCAAGACCATGCTCCAGCACCAGGCGGCGGACCGCCGGCGACAGGGTCAGGCTGCCGCCCTCTTCGTCGTCCGATGCAGCCGGGGCCGAAGCGGCCGGCGCGGGTGCAGCGGCTTCCGCCTTGGCGGCGGGAGCAGCGGCAGCAGCCGGCGCGGCGGCAGCGGCACCGCCTTCGTTCACATAGGCCAGCAGCGCGCCGACCTCGACCGTGTCGCCTTCCTTGGCGACCAGATCCCCCATGACACCGGCGACCGGCGAGGGCACGTCGACCGCGACCTTGTCGGTTTCCAGGCTGACGATCGGCTCGTCGGCCTTGACCGCTTCACCCGGCTTCTTGAGCCACTGACCGACGGTTGCTTCGGTAACGGATTCGCCCAGCGTGGGGACTTTGACTTCGGTTGCCATGTGCTTTCTCAGCCTTTCTTCTGGCGACGGATTTCTTCACGAACGCTGTGACCCAGCGCATCGGCGACGAGGGCGCCCTGTTCGGACACATGGCGCGAGGCCAGGCCCGTGGCAGGCGATGCCGAAGCCTTGCGGCCGGCATAGCGGGCGCGCTTGGGCGCCTTGCCGGCCTTGGCCAGCGCTTCCTCGATATAGGGTTCGACGAAGGACCAGGCGCCGTTGTTGCGCGGTTCTTCCTGACACCAGACGACATCTTCCAGATTGGTCATGCGCTCGATGCGCGTGGCCAGTGCGTCGGTCGCGAACGGATAAATCTGTTCGATACGGACGATCTGGGTGTTGGCGTCGCCGGCGGCGTCGCGGGCTTCCATCAGGTCGTAGAAGACCTTGCCCGAGCAGAGCACCAGGCGCTTGGTATCCTTGTCGGCCGACCCATTGGGGTCCGACAGGATGCGCTTGAAGTGCGTTTCGCCCAGGAAGTCCTCGGCCTTGCTGACGGCGGCCTTGTGACGCAGCAGCGACTTGGGCGCCATGATGATGAGCGGCTTGCGGAAGGGCCGCAGCATCTGGCGACGCAGCGCGTGGAAGTAATTGGCCGGGGTCGTGATGTTCGCGACCTGGATATTGCCTTCGGCGCACAGCTGCAGATAGCGTTCCAGACGCGCCGAGCTATGCTCGGGCCCCTGGCCTTCATAGCCGTGCGGCAGCAGGCAGACGAGGCCGTTGGACCGCAGCCACTTGGTTTCCGACGACGCGATATACTGGTCGAAGATGATCTGCGCACCGTTGGCGAAATCGCCGAACTGCGCTTCCCAGATCACCAGGCTCTTCGGGTCCGCCAAAGCGAAACCATATTCAAAGCCCAGCACGCCATATTCGGACAAAGGCGAGTCCAGCACTTCGAAACGGCCATGCGGCACGGTCGAGAGCGGGATATACTTGGCCTCGGTGTCCTGGTCGGTCCAGACCGCGTGACGCTGGCTGAAGGTGCCGCGACCCGAGTCCTGACCCGACAGGCGAACGCCATAGCCTTCCGACAGCAGCGAACCGAAGGCCAGGGCCTCGCCGGTCGCCCAGTCGAAATTGGCACCCGACTTGAACATCTCGGCCTTGGCATCCAGCACGCGCTTCAGCGTCTTGTGGACATTATGGCCTTCGGGAACCGTGGTCAGCGTGCGGCCCAGGCTGTCGAACAGCTTCTGGTTGATAGCCGATTCCACGCTCTGGCGCGCGGTTTCGGCATCGGCCGGCTTGTGCAGGCCCGACCAGCGACCGGCGAACCAGTCGGCCTTGTTGGCCTTGTAGCTCTTGGCGGCTTCGAACTCGTCTTCCAGATGGGCGACGAACTCGTCGGTCGAACCGGAGACGAACGCGTCGTCCACCACGCCTTCCGCCTTCAGGCGCGCGGCATAAATGTCGCTGACCGGCGGATGCTGACGGATTTCCTTGTACATCAGCGGCTGGGTGAAGCCCGGCTCGTCGCCTTCGTTATGACCGAAGCGGCGATAGCACCACATGTCGACGACGACGTCGCGATGGAACTTCTGGCGATATTCCATGGCGAGCTTGGTCGCGAAGGTCACGGCTTCGGGATCGTCGCCATTGACGTGCAGGATCGGCGCCTGGACACCCTTCGCCACGTCCGACGGATAGGGCGAGCCGCGCGAGAATTGCGGGCTGGTGGTGAAGCCGATCTGGTTGTTGATGATGAAGTGGACGCAGCCGCCGGTGTTGTAGCCGCTGACGCCCGAGAAGCCGAGGCATTCCCAGACGATACCCTGCCCCGCGAACGCCGCGTCGCCGTGGATCAGCACGGGCAGAACCTGCTCATGCTTGGTGAGGTCATCGCGGAAGGTCTGCTGCGCGCGGACCTTGCCCAGCACCACCGGATCGACGGTTTCAAGGTGCGACGGGTTGGGGACCAGCGACATGTGGACCTTGACGCCGTCGAACTCACGGTCGGTCGAGGTGCCAAGGTGATATTTCACGTCGCCCGAACCACCCACGTCTTCGGGGTTGGCAGTGCCGCCCGAGAATTCGTGGAAAATGACGCGGAAGCCCTTGGCCATGACGTTGGCGAGGACGTTCAGGCGGCCGCGATGGGCCATGCCGAACACGATCTCGCGCACACCCGATGCGCCACCATATTTGATGACCGCTTCGAGCGCGGGGATCATGGACTCGCCACCGTCGAGGCCGAAGCGCTTGGTGCCGACATATTTGCGGCCCAGGAACTTCTCATACTGCTCGCCCTGGATGACCTTGGCCAGGATCGCCTTCTTGCCCTCGGGCGTGAAGTGGATTTCCTTGTCCTTGCCTTCCAGGCGTTCCTGCAGGAAGCGGCGCTCTTCGACGTCCGCGATATGCATATATTCAAGGCCGACATTGCCGCAGTAATTCTGGCGCAGGATCGTCACGATCTCCGCGACGGTCGCGTACTGCAGGCCCAGCGTGCCGCCCAGGAAGACCTTCTTCGACGCATCGGTCAGGCCATGATATTCCGGGGTCAGGTCCGCCGGCAGGTCACGCTTGGCCAGGCCCAGCGGATCGAGATTGGCGGCCAGATGACCGCGCACGCGATATGTGCGGATCAGCATCTGCGCGCGGATTGCGTCCTCGGCAGCCGATGCGATATCGGCCTCGGAAACAGCGGCACCCTGCGCCTTTGCAGCAGCCTTCACGGCCACCTGCATCTGCGTCGGGTCCATCGCCCCGGTCAGGTCGTCGGTGTCCGCCAACGGCCAGTTGGGGCGTGCCCAGCTCGGCCCCTGTTCGATCTCGAAATCCTGGTTCTCGTAACCCATCGTCTTGTGTCCCATGCATGCCGCGTGCAGTCGCGGAGCGGGAAAGTGCGGCCGGGGTGCAGCCCGGCCGCGTTTCCATATCATATTTTAAAGGCGGATCAGCCCTTCAGCACTTCCAGCAGGGTCTCGCCCAGCAGGCTCGGGCTGGCAGCGACCTTGATGCCGGCCGCTTCCATCGCCGCGATCTTGCTTTCCGCGTCGCCCTTGCCGCCCGACACGATCGCGCCAGCGTGGCCCATGCGACGGCCCGGAGGCGCCGTGCGACCTGCGATGAAGCCGGCCATCGGCTTCTTGCGGCCCTTCTTGGCTTCGTCGATCAGGAACTGGGCAGCCTGTTCTTCCGCGTCGCCGCCGATTTCACCGATCATGATGATCGATTCGGTGGCGTCGTCGGCCAGGAACAGTTCCAGCACGTCGATGAAGTTGGTGCCGTTGACCGGGTCACCGCCGATGCCGACGGCCGTGGTCTGGCCCAAGCCCGCATTGGTGGTCTGGAACACGGCTTCATAGGTCAGCGTGCCCGAACGCGACACGACGCCGACCGAACCCTTCGAGAAGATGTTGCCGGGCATGATGCCGATCTTGCATTCGCCCGGCGTCAGCAGGCCGGGGCAGTTCGGGCCGATCAGGCGCGACTTCGAACCCGACAGGGCGCGCTTCACCTTGACCATGTCCAGAACCGGGATGCCTTCGGTGATCGCGACGATCAGCGGGATTTCGGCATCGATCGCTTCCAGGATCGAGTCGGCCGCGAACGGCGGCGGAACATAGATGACCGAGGCGTCGGCGCCGGTCTTCGACTTGGCTTCGGCAACGGTGTCGAACATCGGCAGGCCGATATGGGTCGTGCCGCCCTTGCCGGGGGTCACGCCGCCAACCATCTGCGTGCCATAGGCAAGAGCGGTTTCGGTGTGGAAGGTGCCGGTGGCACCGGTCATACCCTGGGTGATGACCTTGGTGTTCTTGTTCACCAGAATGGACATATGTGTCCCTTTATTCTCTGTGGACGTGGCACTTGGGTCTAAAGCGACCCGTCCCAGGCTGCGCACTTACCTGGAACGGGACGGTGCAAGCTGGTTGGCTCAGGCGAGCGAGGGATCGATACCCTTGCAGGCTTCCAGCAGTTCCTTGACGGCGTCGACCGACACCTGGAGGTTGGCCTTGGCTTCGTCGTTCAGCTCGATCTCGATGACCTGCTCGACGCCATCCTTGCCGATGATGACCGGCACGCCGACATAGAGATTGTCGACGCCATACTGGCCGGTCAGGTTCGCGGCGCAGGGCAGCAGGCGCTTCTTGTCGCCCAGATAGGCTTCAGCCATGGCGATCGCGCTGGTGGCGGGCGCATAGAAGGCCGAACCGGTCTTGAGCAGCGCGACGATCTCGCCGCCGCCCGAACGGGTGCGCTTGACGATGGCGTCGATGCGCTCCTGGGTCGAACGGCCCTGCTTGATCAGGTCGGGAACCGGGATGCCGGCGACGGTCGAATATTCGATCACCGGAACCATGGTGTCGCCGTGGCCGCCGAGCACGAAGCTGGTGACGTCCTTGGCCGAGACGTTGAATTCTTCCGCCAGGAAGTGGTTGAAGCGCGAGCTGTCCAGAACGCCGGCCATGCCGACGACCTTGTTCGAGGGCAGGCCCGAAAATTCGCGCAGCGCCCAGACCATCGCGTCGAGCGGGTTGGTGATGCAGATGACGAAGGCGTCGGGGGCGTTGGCGGCGATGCCCTCGCCCACGGCCTTCATGACCTTGAGGTTGATACCCAGCAGGTCGTCGCGGCTCATGCCCGGCTTGCGGGCGACACCGGCGGTGACGATGATGACGTCCGCGCCCGCGATATCGGCATAGTCGTTGGAACCGGTGATCTTCGCATCGAAACCTTCGACCGAGGCGCACTGCGACAGGTCGAGAGCCTTGCCCTGGGGAACGCCTTCGACGACGTCGAACAGGACGATGTCACCGAGTCCCTTGAGAGCCGCGAGATGCGCGAGCGTGCCGCCGATATTGCCAGCGCCAATGAGCGCGATCTTCTTACGGGCCATATGCAATCATCCTCCAAGATGTGAACTCTGGAATTGTCAGTGCGCCTACGCCCATATTGTGGGGGTTTCAACCAAACAAAGCCCCCTATGGCAAATTATCTTTGCAATTCATTCGCAGTTGCATTAGAGGCTTTTTCACACCCTGTCGCTCCTGGTCTCCTACCCTGGACCTAGAGCCTTCCCTGCAGCGGTAGCCTGCCGGATGCTTCCCAAGTGGAAGCATCCGGTCTGTTTTTCCGTAAGAAAGTTGCGCCCTGATGAACGTCGACGCAAGCGGCGATAGGGCGAAATGCGCGCACGACGGGGTGCGCCGCGCTTATTTGGGGCCGTGGCCCAGCGCGAGATAATCGTCGGACTGCATTTCCATCAGCCGCGACACGGTCCGCTCGAATTCGAACGCCCCATCCCCTTCGGGATAGAGTCGCATCGGCTCGGCATCGGCCGAGGCGAGCAATTTGACCTTATATTCGTAGAGCGAGTCGATCAGCGTGACGAAGCGCGCCGCCTCGTTGCGCTTCTCCGGCCCCAGCACCGGGATGCCGACGATGATGACCGTATGATATTTGCGCGCGATCGCCAGATAGTCGGGCGCGCCGCGCGCCTCGACGCACAGCCGCTTGAACGAGAAGACGGCAACGCCCTTCAGGCTCTTGGGCACATGCATGGTGCGCCCGCCCTGAACGACGATCTCCTCCGAGGGCACCTTGGCCCGATCCTCGACCGAAAAGTCGGTCAGGCGGAAAAAGGCCTCCGACAGCGCCCTGGTCGCCTCCGGCCCATTGGGCACATGCCACAGCTTCGAGTCGCCCAGACGGTCGCGGCGATAATCGACCGGACCGTTCAGCGTCATCACGTCCAGCTTGGCCTTGATGAGGTCGATGAAGGGCAGGAACAGCTGGCGATTGAGGCCATTCTTGTAGAGTTCGTCGGGCTCGCGGTTGGAGGTGGTGACGATCGTCACCCGCTTTTCCAGCAGCCCCGTGAACAGCCGCGACATGATCGCCGCATCGGCCATATTGTTGACGACCATCTCGTCGAAGCAGAGCAGCCGCGCCTCTTCGGCCAGCGACTCGACCACCGGCGGGATCGGATCGCCCGACTCGGACTTGCGCGCCTCGGCCAGGCGGGCATGTACGTCGAGCATGAATTCATGGAAATGGGCGCGCTTCTTGCGCTGCACATGGACCGTGTCGAAGAACAGGTCCATCAGCATCGACTTGCCGCGCCCGACCCCGCCCCACATGTAGAGGCCCCGCGGCGGCTCGGGCTGCTTGCGCAGCAGCTTCCACAGCGTCGAGCCACGCGCCGGCGTCGCTTCCAGATCATGCTGAAGCTGGTCGAGTCGCACGGCGGCGGCACGCTGGTCCGGGTCGGGCCGCAATTCGCCAGCCGCGACCAGCGCATCATAACGGGCGATGACGCTGGTCACTGCGCCTTGGGCGCCTTGCGCAGCGTGGCGGTGGACGCCGCGACCGGCTCGCCCTCCTGGGTGATCAGCATGCGCAGGAACATGAGGCGCCCGGTCTCGCGCAGCAATTCCACCTCGGCCAGCAGGTCGGGACCGACCTTGCCCGCGCCCAGATATTGCATCGACAGGTCGATGGTCACGCCATTGACCTGACCCTGATGCCCCATCGCCCAGAGTGCGCCGAAATAGGCATGGTCGGCAAAGGCAGCGAGGAAGCCGCCATGCAGCGTATCGAGCCGGTTGCGGTGGCTGGTGCGGGTTTCCAGCGCGACATGCGCCTTCTTCTCGCCCAGCCCGCGCATGTAGCCGCGGCCGATGGCCTGCAGGAAGGTGTCAGGATGCGGATCGTGCCAGGCGGTCCAGCCCGACCATTTCCCTTCGTTCAGCGGTCGCCCGCCTGCAACACCGTCGCTGGTCAACTTACAGCTGCCGTTCGACCATCATCTTCTTGGTCTCCGCGATCGCCTTGGCCGGGCTCAGGCCCTTGGGGCAGACGTTCGCGCAGTTCATGATGGTGTGGCAGCGATAGAGGCGGAAGGGATCTTCCAGCTCGTCGAGGCGCTCGCCGGTGAACTCGTCGCGGCTGTCGGCCAGCCAGCGATAGGCCTGCAGCAGGATCGCCGGGCCCAGGAACTTGTCGCTGTTCCACCAGTAGCTGGGGCAGCTGGTCGAGCAACAGGCGCACAGGATGCACTCATAGAGGCCATCCAGCTTCTCGCGATCGGCGGGCGACTGCAGCCGCTCCTTGCCGCTCGGCGCGGGGCTGACGGTTTGCAGCCAGGGCTTGATGCTGTTGTACTGGGCGTAGAAGTGGGTGAAGTCCGGCACCAGATCCTTGATGACGTCCATGTGCGGCAGCGGGGTGATCTGCACCTGCTTGCCGGCGCACTCGTCGATCGCGGTGGTGCAGGCCAGGCCGTTCTTGCCGTTCATGTTCATCGAACAGGAACCGCAAATGCCTTCGCGGCACGAACGGCGGAAGGTCAGGGTCGAGTCATACTCGTTCTTGATCTTCAGCAGCGCGTCGAGAACCATCGGGCCGCAATTGTCGAGATCGATCTCGAACGTGTCGTAGCGCGGATTCTCGCCCGAGTCCGGATCGTAGCGATAGACCTTGAAGCTGCGGACATTGGTCGCGCCCTCGGGCGCCTTGTGGGTCACGCCCTTGCCGCTGATCTTGCTGTTCTTGGGCAAAGCAAATTCGGCCATCGCTCGTCGAGCCTCTTCGTCGATGTCTGTCTGATGGGGGTCCGCATAACGAAAAATCTGCAAAGGTCCAGCACTGAGACCATGATTCTGCCCCGGCGGGCCTTGTTGCAAATCGATTGCAAATAATCATTGCCGAAGAGGGGCTTCGGCTTGCGTCCCGCGCCAGCCGCGCTAGAGCGACCTCGTTTCGCTCCCCCCTCGCTTTGCGACGCGGGGCGAAGTAAAGCAAACGCAGGTCATGCCCCTGCGGCGGCGAATATCTGTGGGGACCGCCTTCATTGCCAATCGACATCGCCTTTCTTGCCATCGCCGAAGCGCAGCAGGTGTTCCACTGGCTGCCGGCCGCCCTTGAACTGGGCAAGCGCGCGGATGTGCGCGTCCATGTGCTTTCGCCCTCGCGCCTGATTCTCGATCTGGTCGCCAGCTATGATCCCGAAGGTCGGCTCGACCTCATCAAGCTGCGTCGCCCCTCCACCAAGCCCGACTCCCTGTTCCGCCTGCCCTCGCGGCTGGCGACGCTGCTGCTCAACTATCGCGCCATCGCCCGCTTCCCAACGCTGGTGACGACGGAGATTACCAGCGCCTGGCTGAAACGGGTGCCCGGCTTTGCCACCCGCCTGATCCTGATCAAGCATGGCGCGGGCGACCGGGCCGGCGGCTACAAGCAGCGCCATGCCGATTTCGACCTGACCATCGTCGCGGGCGAGAAGGACCGGCGGCGGATGATCGGCTATGGCCTTTGCACCGAAACCAATTGCCTGGTCGGCGGCTATGCCAAGTTCGAACTGCGCGCGCCGCGCCGCCCCTTGTTCGACGATGACAAGCCTGTGCTGCTCTACAATCCGCATTTCGACCCGGACCTGTCCTCCTGGGTCAGGCACGGGCCGCAGGTCATGGCCGCACTCAAAGCGCTGCAGGGCTGGAACGTCATCATCGCGCCGCATGTGAAGCTCGCCCGCCGAATCCCGCCGATCCACAGCACCAGCCCCCATATCCGCATCGACATGGGCAGCCGCCACTCGATCGACATGAGCTACACGACCAGCGCCGACGCCTATCTGGGCGACGTGTCGAGCCAGGTTTACGAGTTTCTGATCACCCCCCGCCCCTGCATCTTCCTGAACCTCGACCATCATGACTGGCGCGAGGATCAGGCCTTCGCCCATTGGCGTCTGGGCCAGGTGATCGACCGCGCCGATGCGCTTCAGGGCGCGCTCGATCGGGCAGCGGACTTGCAACCGGGCCTGGTTGCTGCTCAGGAAGCGGCAATGCAGGATAGTATCGATCTTTCCCCGGTCCCCGCCTCGCAGCGGCAGGCCGCCCTCATCCTCGATTTTGCGCAGAAGGCACAGGCATGATGCAGACGATCAGCACCACCCTCGGCCCGGTTCGCCTGCTTGGCGAGAACGCGACCCCGATCTGGGGCATGTCCAATGCCGAACGCAATCGCCGCATGGCGGAAAGCGCGGCCAAGAATGGCAGCACGCTGGCGCCGGGCCATGAACTGGTCTTCAACCTCGCCTATGCCTTCGACCCGCTGCTGCTGCGGCTGGTGCTCGAAACGCCCGGCACGATGTTCGCCTGGGCCGGCCAGCCGATCGTCGGCCAGGTGCCGGCGGGCAGCGACCCGATGCAGGCCAGCAACCTCATCGACCTGTCGGACGGGCGCAAGCTCTACAATCGCCAGTTGCGCAAGCTGGAACAGCCGATGGTGCGCGAACTGGTGCCCCAGACCCGCAAGGCGATCGAGCGGCAAAGCTATTTCGGCGCCTATAAGGGCGTGACCGACCTGCTGACCAAATATCTCTGGCCCGAACTGGCGCTGATCCTGACGCGCATCGCCGCGCAGCTGAAGATGACGCCGAACATGGTGTCGGTGATCGGCGTGACGCTCTGCCTGGTCGCCACCTTCCTGTTCGCCAAGGGGCTGTTCTGGACCGGCTTCCTGTGCGGCTTCATCTTCATGGTGCTCGACACGGTGGACGGCAAGCTCGCCCGCTGCACCATCACTTCGTCCAAATGGGGCAATGTGATCGACCATGGCGTCGACCTGGTCCACCCGCCCTTCTGGTGGTATTTCTGGGGCACGGGCCTCACTTATTGGGGGCTGGGCCTGTCGGCCGGCACCTTTACCTTCATCATGACCGCCGTGATCGCAGGCTATATCCTCCAGCGCCTGATCGAGGGGATGTTCCTCAAGGACTTCAAGATGGACATCCATGTGTGGCGCCGGTTCGACAGCCAGTTCCGCCTGATCACCGCGCGCCGCAACCCGAACATGGTGATCCTGTTCGTGGCGCTGCTGTTCGGCCGGCCCGACATCGGCCTGATCGCGCTTGCCTGGTGGACCATCCTCTCGCTGGTCGTCCATGCGGTGCGTCTGGCGCAGGCCTATATCGTCCACCGCTCCGGCCGGCCGATCGTCAGCTGGATGGACGAAGCGGAAGCCGCCGCATGAACGCCACCATCGCCAAGTTCGGCTGGCCCGCCACGCTGGTGGCCGAATTCGACCATTGGGTCGTGCTGCTGCGCCCGGCCCAGCCGACGCTGGGATCGCTGGTGCTGGCGGCCAAGAGCGACGCGACCGCGTTCGGCGACCTGCCGGGCGCCGCCCATGCCGAACTCAAGACCGTCACCGCTGCGATCGAGGCTGCGCTGACCAGCGCGGTCGGTTATGCGAAGATCAACTATCTGATGCTGATGATGGTCGACCCGCATGTCCATTTCCACGTCATCCCCCGCTATGACGGGGAACGCAGCGCGGCCGGCCTGACCATCACCGACGCCGGCTGGCCGGGCCAGCCCGACCTTGGCAGCGCGGTCAAGATTGACAGCGAAGCTGACACGGCGCTGCGCAATTGGCTGAAGGGGCATTTCGCCCTCTGACCGAACGGATCAGGGCCGAAAGGTCAGGCTCAGCACGAAGCGGTTGGATTCCTGCCCCAGATTATATTCGGCCTGCATCGCCCAATGGCTGGACAGTTCCAGATTGGCGCCGGCGATGCCGGCCCAGGGACGGCGGCTCGACAGATCGACCTTGTAGCGCAGGCCGACACCATCGCCGTCCTCGAACAAAGGGCCGCTGCGCACCAGTCCCGACACGGTGACATCCATGTCGAAATAATTGGCGCCGACATAGGGTGTCAGGATCGTGTCGCCGCCCAGCGAGACGCGCGGGCCGGCCCGTGCCGCGATGTTGGTCATCCGCATGTCGGACCGGTCCTTCTTCGCCACGCTGATCGTCTTGGCGAGGGACAGGGCGGCAAACCAGCTGTTGCTGCCATAACCCAGGATACTGCCGAAGGTGAAGGAGATGTTGTCGACATCCGCCTTGAAGGGCAGCTGGCTATGACCGCAGGGCTTGGCCGGGCGACAGAAGGGGAAAGGCACGAAGGCATCGAGATCGATGTCGACGCCGACATCGACATGCCCCTTCACCTTGCCGATGCCGGCGAACAGGTTGAGAAAAGGAAACAGCCAGACATCCGCCTTGAACTCGCTGTTGCTGGTCCGGCTTTCCATCTCCGTCGTCGTGACGAAGGGCACCTGTAGCAGCGACGCGCCCTCGGGCGGGTCATCGCCCTTGGCAATGGCGACTGCCAGGTTCCGGCTGTTCATATGCTGAACATTGTGGATCAGCATGCCGCTGGCGCCCAGCGCGCGCTGGATATGATAGCCACGTTCTATCGCCGCCCGCCCGCCGATCGGCAGCAGCGGATATGTCCTGCGCTCGGGCGGGGGCTCCACCGCCCCTTCTGCGGGCGCAACGGGCATCGGCGTGTCGGCCGTCCCGCTGACGGGATCGGCGCTGGTCGCGACCTGGGTAATGATCGGGACGGGCGGCACTTCTTCTGCGCGGGCATGGCCCGCCACGCCCAGCGTCATGACCGATAGCAGCGTCACTCCTCGCATCGCCATCATCCCCTGTCCCCCGGCCCCGCGCCCTGCTCCTTCGGACCGGGCAGACAATATGCGGGAAAGGCGCTCGCCTGGCTTGTGGGTATTTTCCCCCTTTTGCCTGCACATTTCCCCCGATGGCGCCGCCCCTGCCTTCCTCTAGGCTGGTCCGACATGACAGGGAGACATGGCGTGCGACACGCGCTGGCCGGCCCAAGCCTTATAATGTGCCTGGGCATGGCCCTTCCCGCCGCCGCCCAGAACACGCCTTCGCGCGAGATCATGGATCAGGCGCAGAGCGTGCAGGCCGGCGAACCGGAACCCGCGCCCGATGCCGCCCTGCCCCCGCCCAGCACCAAGCCGGACCTGGTGATCGCGCCGATCCCGCTGTCCAATCCGGCGATGGGCACCGGCCTCGCCGGTGCGGCGGTGCTCTATTATAATCCCAACGGATCGTCCCGCCCCTGGGTCAGCGGCTTTGGTGGCGGCTACACCAGCACCGATAGCTGGGGCCTGGGCGCATCGCACAACATGACATTGGCCGACGACCGGCTGCGCTTCCAGGGCTGGGCCGGCTATGGCGTCGCCAATCTGCGCTTCTATGGCATCGGCGCCAATGCCGGCGCATCCAACCTGTCGATCAAGCTGCGCGACAAGGCCTTCGCCGCCATGATCGACACCCAATATCAGATCTTCAGCAAGGGCTTCCTGCGCCACCTCTCCTTCGGCGCGCGCCTCTATTATCTCGACATGAACGCCCGCGTTTCGCTGCCGCTGCCCAATCATCCGAACCTGACGCCACCCGCGATCGAACGGCACAGCCAGATTGCGATGCTCGGCCCCTCCTTCACCTTCGACAGCCGCAACAATCCGGTCGATCCGCGCAAGGGCGTCTATACCACCGGTTCACTGACCTATGGCGCCGACTGGCTGGGCAGCGACTTCACCCATCACAAGCTGCAGATTGCGGGCAATGGCTATTTCCCGCTGGGGCGCGAAACCGTGCTGGTGGTGCGCAAGACGCTGTGCGAGGCATCGGACGGCGCGCCCTACTACGATCTGTGCCTCTATGGCCAGAATGGCGACCTGCGCGGCTATGAGACCGGCCGCTATCGCGACCGGGCCAGTTGGGCGCTGCAGGGCGAGGTGCGCCAGCATCTGTTCGGCAAGATCGGCATGGTAGCCTTCGGCGGCATCGGCGGCATTGCGCGCAGCGGCAAGGATATCTGGAAACACACCAAGATGCTGCCGGCCGGCGGTTTCGGCCTACGCTATCTCGCCTCTAAGGAAGCCAATGTGAATCTGCGGGCCGACATTGCCTGGGGCAAGGACGGCGCCGCCTTCTATTTCGGGATCGCGGAAGCCTTCTAGGTCGGGTAGACAGATCAGACGGTCGGCAAACGACCATTTTTTGTCATTCGCATCGCCTCGACGCTCGCCCAATTGCGGACACTGCGGATCCGAGGCTAAGCTCAGTAAATGATACAGTCTATCCCGAATTTCCACGATGGATACGTGACAGGGTTAAAGGTGCACGAAGGTGGCGCTACGCTCTACTTGCAGCAAGTGGATGGCGCAGATTTCAATTTGATCCTTGAAGGCCTTGAGGCGCTGCAAATCGATGATTTTCGGCAGGGCAATATCATATCGCACGTCGATATTATCGGAGGGTGCTTGCTGAGCGCCGATGCCCTTGATCGGCTCTATGAGCCGCCACATCCGACTGCGGCCCCGCAATATCACGAGAAACACGCCTCTTTTGTAAAAGGGCAAGTAGAGCGGATCGAACGCGGGGAAGCTCAGTTACTGGTGATCGTCCCGTCCTATGGCGCAGATTTGTTAGCAATATGCCGACAGGTGCATTGCGTAGCAGCCTGACGGCTGTCGACCAGAAGCGGCCACTCATGGACATAGGGTTAGTCGCCAGTAGCAGACAAGTCAGGCCTGATTATGTTTGCTGTTCACGGCGCTTTGTATCCGATTGAACACCCTGCCAGTGGCAAGGAAATTGATTAGCGCGAACTGCCCGACCATAAACCGAACGACGGATACGAAATGTGTGCCGCCACTATGCGTCAGGCGAATGACGCGGCCGACCTTATGCAGGCGGATCAGTTCGACATCTTCAACATCATGGAATGCAATGTGATAAGCATTGCCGCCTGATTTTATGGCAATGGCCTTATCGTCGATGTCCAGAACGCCTTTTGCCACTTTCGTAGCTAGGCCCAACTCAAAGCCGTGGTGATAAAAAATCCGATAGCTCATATCTTGCCTGAATGGGTGATCCCGGTCTCGCTATGCTAACCCATAAGCGGACTGTCGCAAATCCACCCATTCCGGCCATTTGGCAGTGCTACGCAACCCGGCGCGTCAGGCTCCGTAACGCCCCTGCGATACCCATTTCTCGGTCAGCGCGTTGGCCGCATCGACATCCTGCGGGAAGTCGACTTCCTGCCATTCCAGCCCCTCGATCGACACGGTGCCGACCCGGTTGCCCTTGGCGATGATGTCGATCGCGCGCAGATACCAGCGGGCAACGCCTTCGGGCGTGCGCATCATCTGGTCGACCTGGTTGCGGAAGATCGCCGGCCCTTCGCCCACGAACGCCAGCATGCCGATCGATTCGGCATTGGTGTCGGGCGGCAGCAGCCGCTTGCCGATATGGTGCAGGCGACCGCTCTCGTCCCGGTTCACCTTCATGTCGTCATCGTCATAGTCGCCGTCGGGCTTCACATCGACGGTGACGGTGATCGCGTCCTTGGCGCCCGAGACCAGCTTTGCGACGATCTCGTCCGACACGATGGTGTCGCCGTTCAGGATGATGAAGTCCTGGTCCATCTCCTCACGCGCGATCCAGCAGCTGCCCAGATTGTCGGCGACCTGGAAGAAGGGGTTGAACAGCGTGCGGATGCGCGCGCCGGTCTCGCGATAGAGTTGCAGCGCATGATCCTCGACCCGCTCGGTGCGGAAGCCGGTGACGACGACGATGTCGGTCACGCCATTGGCGACCAGCGCGGCGATTTGCCAGCTGATCAGGGTGCGGCCGTTGAAATCGATCATGCACTTGGGCACGTCACGGGTCAGCGGCAGCAGGCGCGAACCCTGGCCGGCGGAGAGGATGATGGCTTTCTTGATGGTCATGCCCGCGCTTTAGAGCGATTTCGCAGCGCAGGGAAGAGAAGGACGTATTTGCGCAATGCGCCGCCCTTCCCTAGATAGACGCCCGCCAGCAACAAACGGCGTGTCACGCGAAAGGCTCCTGTTCCGGTGAAGTTGAAGCGCGCAAAGGGTAGCAGCGCACAGGATGGCTTTGCCCGTATCCTGGCCAATACCGGCTGGTTGCTGGGCGGCAAGGGCGTGGGCGCGGTGCTGAGCCTTGCCTATCTCGCCATCGTCACCCGCACGCTGGGCGTTGCCGATTTCGGCCGCTTCGCGCTGGTGCTGAGCGCCGCCAACGTCATCAAGACGTTGGTGTCCTTCGACAGCTGGCAGATCGTCGTGCGCTATGGCCAGCCGCATCTGGCCGACGGCAACGGCAATGCGCTCAACCGGGTGCTGCGCTTCTGCATCCTGATCGATCTCGCCTCGGCCGTGGCCGGCGGCCTGATCGCCGCGATCATCATCCTGGCCTTCGGCAACCAGCTGCAACTGGGGCCCGGCATGGGGCTTCAGGCCTGGCTGTTCTGCATGGTGATGATGATCACCATCCGATCCTCCCCCACCGGTATATTGCGCCTGTTCGACCGGTTCGATTCGGCCGCCGTCGCCGAAACCATGATCCCGGTCGGACGGATGATCGGCGCGGGCCTGGCCCTGGCCCTGATGCCCGGCATCACCGGCTTCCTGATCGCCTGGGGCGCCGCCGAACTGCTGTGCGCGGCGGCCTATTGGTATCTCGCCCTGCGCGAAGGCAAGGGACGGCTTGGCAACTGGACCGCCGGCCGGGCACTCGATGCGCGCCAGGAAAATCCCGGCATCGTCGGCTTCCTGACCGCCACCAACCTGCAGACCAGCCTGTCCGCCATGGGACAGCAGGTCGCGGTGCTGGTCGTCGGCCTGTTCGTCGGGCCGGTGGGCGCGGGCCTCTATCGCCTCGCCAACCAGCTCGCACAGTCGCTGACCAAGATTTCCAGCCTGCTCTCGCGCAGCATCTTCGTCGAACTGTCGCGCACCCAGTCCAGCCATGGCGTGGATGCGCTGCGGTCTCTGTTCCGCCGCACCAACCGGCTGGCGCTGATCGCGGGCGCCATCATCATCGCGCTGATCCTGACCATCGGCCATCCGCTGCTGGGCCTGATCGCGGGCAAGGAATTCCTCCCCGCCTATCCGCTGCTGATGCTGCTGGGCGTATCGGCCTGCATCGACCTGGTGGGGGTCAGCTATCGCCCGCTGCTGATGGCGACTGACCGGGCCGGCCTGTCGCTGCGCATCACCTTTGCCTCCACCCTGCTGCTGCTGGGGATGCAGGCGGTGCTGCTGCCGATGAATGGCACGATCGGCGCTGCGATCGCCAATATCGTCGCCTCGATCGCCGGCTTCCTGATGATGGGTCTTGCCACCCGCCATGCGCTGGCATTGCGCGATACGCTGCCGCCGGAGCCCGACGCGAACTGAGCGACACCAGCGCGCCATCCCTGGATCGAGGGGGGAGAGGAACGACGCACTGGTGCCGCGCCCGGTTCAGCCTGATGAGACCGGGCTAGGGAAATTCAATAATATTTGAAGGCGGTTACCACCCCATTCTGGGTGCTGCACTTGAACGTCTTCTTCACCGTCTTCTGCTTGCCGTCCTTGTCGATCACGACATTGACCAGCGCGCGCACGGCGCCGCGGCTGTCGCTTTTCTTGTCGGTATCCTCGACCTCGCGCAGGGTGACGTCGATCACGCCCTTCTTCGCGCCCTGGGCCTTGGCTTCGTTCAGGCAGGCGGCAACCGATACGTCGCGGGAATCGCCGCTGACCGGGGTGACCGGGGTCGGGGCCGGCGGCGGGGGCGCTGCTTCGGGCGTTGTCTGTGCCATCAGGACGAGGGTGGCGGGCAACAATGCCGCCAGGGGCAGAATCTTGCGCATGCGGGTGCTCCCTTCATCGGCCCCGTCTGCCGGGTCCGATTGCTTCTAGCATGCGGCCAAGACGCGCGGCATCGGGAATAACCCGATACGGGCTGCCCTATGCTTCAGCGTGCAAGGATGGATTCGATCAGCACGATGTCGTCGGGCTTGTCGGCGTCGATACAGGCTTCCGCCTGGTCCATCGCCACCAGCCGCGCGGTCAGGCCAAAACGCCGCCCCACCCGCGCAATGCCGCCGCGCAGGGTCAGGATGCGCAGCAGTGCGCCGACCAGCGCCAGCGGGCCAAAGGCGGACAGGATTTTCCAGCCCTTCTTCCGGTCCTGCTCGACATCCTGCCACAGCGCAATCACCGGCCGCGCCTTGGCACTGCCGAACCAGAAGATGTTCGCGCCCGACCACCAGCCGTCGCGGAATTTGAGCCAGGTGCGGCGCGACTGCGGATAATGGGCCAGCAGGGTCGTCTTCTCGACCAAGGCGACGGCGATGTCAGCGCCCGTCGCCTCCGCCACGAACTGGTCCAGCATCGCCGCGTCGAGCAGCACATGGTCCGCCGTCGTCATCAGCAGCGGGAAAGGCAGGTCCGCCTTCTCCATCAGTTCCAGCAGCGAGGAGGCGATGCCCTTGCCGCCGCGCTCGAACCGCACGCGCGGATCGCTTGCCAGCCAGGCGGTGGCCGGATCATCGGCGAAATATTCGGGATTCTGCGTCAGCACCACCAGCTGGCCGATCGCCGGATGGGCGAGCAAGGCGCGCGCCGGGCGGTTGATCATCGGCTCGCCTGCGACCGGCACCAGCGGCTTGACCGGCACGCCGGCAGCGGTGGCGAGCGGATCGGCGATCGGCCGCGCGCCGGCCAGCAGGATCGCGGTGATGGTGGCGGGATCGGAGGATGTCATGCCCGCTCGTTAGCCGAGCGAGCCAGCGCCGCAAAGCCGCTTATTTCCCCGCAGCGGCCTGTGCGCCCGCGGTCGGCGCGGCCGCCGCCACCTCATGCGTGCCGACCTTCAGCCCCTTGAGCTGGGCCAGGCGCGCGCGGAACGCGGCCAGATTGCTGCCGGTCAGCTGCGCCGTCGTGGTGAACTTCACCGACAGCGGATTGACCACCTGCCCACCCCGATACAGCTCATAATGAAGATGCGGACCAGTCGACAGGCCGCTGGAACCGACATAGCCGATCACCTGGCCGCGCCGCACCCGCTGGCCCGGCACCGCCGCGATCCGGCTCATATGGGCATAGCCGGTGGCCAGGCCCACGCCATGGGAAATGCGGACATAATTGCCATGGCCGCCATGGCGGCCGGCAAAGGCGACCACGCCGTCGGTCACGGCATAGATGGGCGAACCATAGCGCGCGCCGAAATCGATGCCGGCATGCATGCGGGTATAACCCAGGATCGGATGGCGGCGCATGCCGAAGCCCGATGTCATGCGGGCGCCGTCGACCGGCGCGCCCAGCACGCCGCGCTTTTCGCCCACGCCCGATGCCTCGAACCATTCGGTGCGGCCCTCGCTGGTCCATTTCAGCATGTCGACCGCCTTGCCCCGCGCCCGGCGGAAACCGGCATAGAGCAGCTCGCCCACCTCGACATCGCCGGTTTCGGCGCGATGATATTCGGTGATGATGTCATAGCGGTCGCCTGCGCCAATCGATCCCAGATCGACCTGCTTGGCGATCACCCGCAGGAAGGCCTGCACCGCCTTGGGCGGTGCGCCGGCGGCGCGGGCCGAACGATAGATGCTGTCGCCGACCACGCCCTGGATGCGCAGCGGGGTGTTGTCGACGCGAATGGGCACGCGCGTCACCTGCAGCACGCCGCCGACCCGGTTGAGTTCGACCGCCAGGTCGAGCCGCGCGCGGAAATTGAGCTTGTCGAGCGGCCGGGGCGACGTGCGGCTGGCACGGCGGCCCAGGATGATGTCGAGCCGGGTGCCCGGCTTCACGCCCGCGCCGATGTCGCCGCCGACCATGCTGGTCACGGTCGCGACATCGCCGCTGCTGACCCCGGCACGCGACAGGGCGCGAGCCAGCGTGTCGCTGCTGCCGATCTGGGCATTGAGTTCGATCTGCGGCCGTTCGGGTGTTTCCTTGAGCGGCTGCACTGCATCGGTCGCGCCCATCCGCCGGCCGCTGTCCGCGCCCAGCGCCAGCGGCGTGATCATCTGGCTGCGCACCTCGTCATATTGCGCGGGCGTCAGCAGCGGTTCGGGCGCGCCGGGCACCGGCTGGAAACCGGGCGAGAGATAGAGGGCGGTGGCGCACAGGCCAAAACAGGTGGCAAGGCCGCGGAACCAGGTAAGGCTGCCGACATTCTGCCCCAGGTCCGGGACGAGGTTGACGTCCTCCGCCCAGTCCCTCAGGCGCGTGCGCCAGTCGCGCGGCGCCGCCGGTCGCTGCAGGCTGTCCGCCAGCCATAGCGACATGGACGCGCCACCCTGCTGAAAACCCGACTGATTATCCTGGAACAAAAGCCGCAACCCCCGGGGTGCTTTTTATCGCATCGCCAACGCAATGGTCCCCGCGCCATGCGTCGGACCGCACCCTTGTGAACGCGCAGGGTTAAAGTCAATTTAAGACGCCGCCATGACCCGCGCCGCTGCGACGAAACGTGCCCATGGCCGGGCAGAGTCCCGTTAACCACCGGAACATCGGGCCGATTGCGCAAAGTCCTTGCCCTGCCCGCCATCCTGCACGACATAGGCCCCATCATGGCCCAGTTCGCCCGTTCGCCCATCACCGCGGTGCTGGGCCCCACCAATACCGGCAAGACCCATCTCGCCGTCGAGCGCATGTGCGGCCATTCGAGCGGCATGATGGGCTTTCCGCTGCGCCTGCTGGCGCGCGAAGTCTATGACCGCGTCGTCGCGATCAAGGGCGCCCAGCAGGTCGCCCTCATCACCGGCGAGGAAAAGATCGTGCCGCCGGGCGCGCGCTATTTCCTCTGCACCGCCGAATCCATGCCGATCAGCGGTGGGCGTGAAGCGGCGGCGATGACCGGCGGCCTCAGCGATTTCGCCTTTGTCGCGCTGGACGAGGCGCAACTGGGCGCCGATCCCGAGCGCGGCCATATCTTCACCGACCGCATCCTGCGCGCGCGCGGCCGGGAAGAAACGATGATCCTGGGCTCCGCCAGCATCGCGAAGACGGTGAAAAGCCTCGTCCCCGAAGTCGAGATCATCGGCCGGCCGCGCTTCTCCACCCTCTCCTATGCCGGCGCCAAGAAGCTGTCGCGCCTGCCGCGCCGCTCGGCGATCGTCGCCTTCTCGGCCGAGGAAGTCTATGCCGTGGCGGAAATGCTGCGCCGCTTCCGGGGCGGCGCGGCGGTGGTGATGGGCGCCCTGTCGCCCCGCACCCGCAACGCCCAGGTGCAGATGTTCCTGAACGGCGACGTCGATTATCTGGTCGCCACCGACGCGATCGGCATGGGCCTCAATCTCGACGTCGCCCATGTCGCCTTCGCCTCGCTGCGCAAGTTCGACGGTCGCCGTTCGCGCCGGCTGACGGTCGCCGAAATGGCCCAGATCGCCGGCCGCGCCGGACGCCATCACAAGGACGGCACCTTCGGCAGCCTGGGGTCGGAGGATGGCGACGCCGCCTTCACGCCCGAAGAGATAGAGGCGATCGAGGCGCATCGCTTTCCGTCCGTCGACCAGCTTTTCTGGCGCGACGGCGCGCCACGCACCGACAGCATCGACCATCTCATCATCGATCTGGAGGCGCGGCCCGACCGCCCGGAACTGCGCGCGGCGCCGCAGGCGGTCGACCTGGCCGTGCTGCGCCGCATGGCCGAAGATCCCGAGGTCCAGGCCCGTGTCCGCTCCAAGCGCGATGTCGAACGGCTCTGGGCCGCCTGCGGCCTGCCCGATTTCCAGAAGCTGGGCGCGGAGCATCATGCCCGCACCGTGGCGCGCATCTGGCGCTTCATCGCCGGCAATGGCTCCGGCTTTGGCGGCCATATTCCACGTGACTGGTTTGCCCAGCAGATCGCCCGCCTCGATTCGGTCCAGGGCGATATCGACACCTTGTCGGGCCGGATCGCCGCCGCGCGCACCTGGTCCTATATCGCCCATCGTCCCGACTGGCTGGCCAATCCGGTGGAGATGGCGGAACGCACGCGCATGCTGGAAGAAAAGCTGTCCGATGCGCTGCATGCGGCCCTGACGCAGCGTTTCGTGGACCGACGCACCTCTGTTCTGCTAAGGGATATCGGACAGAATGCGAGCAATCTGCCGGTCACGGTCGACCCGGATGGGACGGTCTGCGTCGATGGCGAGACGATCGGGCGACTTGACGGATTTCGTTTCTCAGTCGATCCCGCTACGCGACTCCAGGACAGAAAGCTGTTGCTGGCGGCGGCGGAAAGGCGCCTTGGAAAGGTATTACGAGTGAAGGCTGACGAATTGATGAGCGCTGCGGATACGGATTTCGCGCTCATGGACGATGCGGGACAGACGCCGGGCATCGCCTGGCAGGGAACCCCGGTCGCAACGCTGATGGCGGGCGCAGGCCTGCTCGCGCCCGAAATCCGGCTCGATCGCGCGCTCGCCGCGTTGGGCCCGGATGTGCAGAAGCAGGTGACGACCCGTCTGGCGACCTGGTTCGAGGCGCAGAAGCAGAAGCATCTGCTGCCGCTGGTCAAGATGAGCGAAAGCGCTGCCGATCCGGCCGTGCCCGCCGTCGTCCGCGCGGTCTTCGCCCAGCTGGCCGATGCCGGTGGCGTCGCGCCGCGACTCGACCTTGATTCGGCGCTCGGCCATCTCGACAAGGATCAGCGCCATCTGTTGCGCCGCGCCGGCATCGATATCGGCGTGCTCGACCTCTATCATCCCGGCCTGTTGAAGCCGGGCGCGGCGCGCTGGCGCGCGGCGCTGCAGGCGACACGCATCGGCAAGCCCTGCCTGCCGCTGCCCCAGCCGGGCCTGACCCTGATCCCGACCGGCGACAAGCCTCAGGAAATGGGTGCGCGCATCGCCGGCTTCCGCAGCTTCGGTCCGCAGATGCTGCGCATTGACATGGCCGAGCGCATGGCCCGCACCGCGCATGAGACGATCGCGAAGAATGAGCCGTTCAGCGCGCTCAGCCCGCAGATCGTGTCGCTGGGCCTGAGCGAAGAAGCCTTCCTGCAGCTGATGCGCGCCGCCGGCTTCCGCCCGATCGATCCGGTGCCGACCCCGGCGCCCGTCGCCGAGGCGCCGGTCGAAGCCGCGCCCGCCGTGGAAGGCACGGACGTGGTCGAAGCGACCGAGGCTGCGCCTGAAGCAACGGCGGAAGTCGTTGCCGAGGCCCCCGTCGAAGCGGACGCGGGAACGCCTGGCGAAGCGGCGACCGAAACCCCGGCCGAAGCGCCCGTCGCCGCCACCGGCGCCAACTGGGTGTTCAAGGGTCGGCAGAAAGGCCGCCCGCAGGGCGATCGTGGCCCGCGCGGTCCCCGCCGCGATCAGCAGCAGCGCCCCGAAGGCAAATTTGCCGGCAAGAGCGACAATCGCGGCGAAGGTCGTGGCGATAACCGTGGCAAGGGCGGCGATCGCGGCCCGCGCAAGGGTGGCGATCGCGACGATAATCGCGCGCCGCGCGCTACCCCCGCCAGCCACAAGGCGGCGACCAGCAACCATGCCTTCGCCGGCCTGGCCGAACTGCTGGGACGCAATGGCTGACCCCAAGGGGGCCATTGCAATGCCGGGGACGGGCGTCGGCCCGTCCCTGCGCATCGACAAATATCTGTGGTTCGCGCGCCTGTCGAAAAGCCGCTCGACCGCGCAGAAGCTGGCCGAGGACGGCCATATCCGCCTCAACGGTCGGCGCATCGACCGGTCCCATGCGCCGGTGCGCGCCGGCGACCTCATCACCTTTCCCCACGCCGCCGGCGTCCGCGTCGTCCGCGTGATCCAGCTGCCCAGCCGGCGCGGCCCCGCGCCCGAGGCGCAGGCCTGCTATGAGGAACTGACGGTCGGCAGCTAAACCCGCCGCCGATCGCCTGGGTCAGAACCGGTAGGCGAGCGCCAGAAAGCCGTTTGGCCGCGTCGCATGCTCGACCAGCGGGCTGTCCTTGACCCGGCCGAGCAGACTGGTCGCCCCGACCGATCCGGTCACGCTCCAGCGGCTGTCGAGCCGATAGACGATGTTGAGCAGCGCCGAGACATCCTTGAACCCTGCCTTGCCGCGATATTGGTCCAGTCCGGACGCTGCCGCCTCCCGCGCATTCACCCCGAAATAGCCATCCATATGCTTGCCGTCGGCAAAGCTGGTGGCGATCGAGGGGGTGATGATGACCTTCGGATTGAGGATGACCGGATAGGAGAGGCTGGCGTCAGCAATGAAGCCGCCGGTGCTGCCCGTAATGCCCTGCGTCGCGCCCAGCGTCGCCACCACGCCGCCGCCGGTCAGATTGGCGAATACCCGCCCGCCCACGCCCCAGGACAGCCGATCGACGCCCGTGGGCACGTCGCGCCGGCGATAGCCGGGCATCGGGGTGACGCCAGCACCGATGGTCAGCGCCCGGTCATCGACCAGATTGAGCCCCACGCCATTGCGGAAATTGGCGAAGAAGCGCCCCTCGACAATGTCGATCGCGGGCAGCGGCAGCACGCGATAATCGTCGGCGCCCTGATAGACCGGCGTCACCGCCGCACCCAGGCCGATGACGATCCGGTCCTTGCTCGGCTGCCCCACCGACTGGCGCGAACTGCTGAGATCCTGCGCCTTGACTGCCACCTGCGCGGCTGCGCCCATGGCGAGGAGCGTCATGCTCCATCGGGCTATCGTCGATTTCATTATGCAAATCCCTGTCGAAACGGCCGTCCGAAGATCAACCAGCCCCCATGCCGGCGCACGGGCATCCATGGCCCGGCACAGTAATTTCCCGTCAATATACTGTAAATACAGGACAATGTTTCCGGACAATGTCCGGCATCGGCCCGACGCAGGAAGGTCACAACTCATCCTGCATATTTGTTCGGCCCATCGACTAGATGGTCAGAACTGGTCGGCGATATCCATCAGGCCCAGCAACTTGCGCGGCGCGATCTGGCGCCAGCTGGCGTGGAGGCGGTCGGCGATATGGTCCCAGTCGGTGTCGCCCAGGTCGAGGCGGATGCCGACCCAGTCATTGCCGAAATAGGCGGGGCGGTAATAGCGATCCGGGTCGGCTTCGATCAGGGTTGCCTGTTCCTCGGGCGCGGTGGTCTTCACCAGCACGGCGATGATGCCGTCGCCATGATGGTCGCGGGTGAAATAGGCGAATTTCTTGCCCTTGACGATGCCGAAGCAGGGCATGCCATGCGACACGATCTCGTCCGCCTGCGGCAGCGCCAGCGCGGCTTCACGCACCTTGTTCAGCAGCCAGTCGGGCTGGCGCTCACGGGTGACGAAATCCGCGAGCGTGCGCGAATAGAGCTGATGTTCGGCGATCAGGATGCGCCCGGCCAGGCTGTCGGCCGTGTCGCCGGGCAGGATCGCCACCGGGGTCTGGCCCAGCACCGGGCCATCGTCCAGTTCGGCGGTGACGATATGGACCGAACAGCCGGCATGGCTGTCGCCCGCATCGATCGCGCGCTGGTGGGTGTCGAGGCCCTTATATTTGGGCAGCAGGCTGGGATGGATGTTGAGCATCCGGTCTTCCCAGCCGGACACGAATTCGGGCGACAAAAGCCGCATATAGCCGGCCAGCGCGACATATTGGACGCCCGCGGCACGCAGCTGCGCGTCGATCACCGCGTCGAACTCCGCGCGCTTTAGCCCCTTGTGGCTCTGGCCGAAGGTGGCGATGCCCTCGGCCGCGGCAAGCGCCAGGCCGGGGGCTTCCGGGTCGTTGGCGGCGACCAGCACGATCTCATAGGGGCAGTCCGCGGCCTTCGCCGCGTAGAGCAAAGCCGCCATGTTGGAGCCGCGACCAGAAATCAGGACGCCGATCTTTGCTTTGGTCATAGGGTCTCCCCTCCCGCTGGCGGGAGGGGCCGGGGGAGGGCCTGTCTTAAAGGCGATCCCTCGGAAAACCCTCCCCTAACCCCTCCCGCAGGCGGGAGGGGGATTGGTGGTGCTTGTCAGCCCAGATGCGTGGCCGACCAGTCGGCCTTTGCGCTCCAGGTTTCGGCGCTGCCCTTGACGGTGCAGCCCTTGTCGCCTTCGCTGACGGTGCCGACGCGGAACACGGTTTCGCCCGCATCCTCTAGCGCCTGGGTGACGCCGGCGACATGCGCCTCGTCCACGGCCAGGATCATGCCGATGCCGCAGTTGAAGGTGCGCGCCATCTCTTCAGGCTCGATATTGCCCTGCGCCTGGAGGAAGGCCATCAGGCGCGGCTGTTCCCAGGCGTCGGCGTCGACTATGGCATGGGTGCCTTCGGGCAGGACGCGCGGGATATTTTCCAGCAGGCCGCCGCCGGTGATGTGAGCCAGCGCGTTGATCATGCCGGCGCGGACCAGCGGCAGCAGGCTCTTCACGTAGATCTTCGTGGGCGCCATCAGCGCGTCGATCAGCAGCACTTCATTGTCGAACAGCGCCGGGCGATCGAGCTTCCAGCCCTTGTCGGCGGCAAGGCGGCGGACCAGCGAGAAACCGTTGGAGTGGACGCCCGAGGAGGCGAG
Organism: Sphingobium yanoikuyae; assembly: GCF_034424525.1. NCBI lineage: Bacteria > Pseudomonadati > Pseudomonadota > Alphaproteobacteria > Sphingomonadales > Sphingobiaceae > Sphingobium > Sphingobium yanoikuyae. The sequence goes on along the minus strand of NZ_CP139979.1, from coordinate 625,821 downwards.
GCCGATCAGGACGTCGCCAGCCTTCACCTTGTTGCCGGTCAGCGCCTTGGAGCGTTCCACCGCACCGACGCAGAAGCCGGCCAGGTCATAGTCGCCGTCGCTGTACATGCCGGGCATTTCGGCGGTCTCGCCACCGATCAGCGCGCAGCCGGCCTGGCGGCAGCCCTCGGCGATGCCGGCGATGACGCGTTCGGCGACGCCCGACTCCAGCTTGCCGGTGGCATAATAGTCGAGGAAGAAGAGCGGCTCGGCGCCCTGCACGATCAGGTCGTTGGCGCACATGGCAACGAGATCGATGCCCACGCCGTCATGGCGGTCATGGTCGATCGCCAGCTTCAGCTTGGTGCCGACGCCATCATTGGCGGCGACCAGCAACGGGTCGTCATAGCCCGCCGCCTTCAGGTCGAAAAAGCCGCCGAAACCGCCCAGTTCGGCGTCCGCGCCGGGGCGACGGGTGGCCTTGGCCAGGGGGGCGATGGCACGGACAAGGGCGTTGCCCGCGGCGATGTCGACGCCAGCCTTGGCGTAGCTGTAGGATTCGTTGTCGCTCATGAGGCTGCGCTCTACGTTCGAAACGGTCCAATGTCGAGTTTTGCGCGGTCATTGTCTCCATATCCCGTTCGCCCTGAGCGAAGTCGAAGAGCATCGCCGAGCGGAGCGAGGCGCCTTCGCTTCGCTCAGGTGAAGGCTTCGACTTCGCTCAGCCCGAACGGGGAAGGTCGTGCAGGTTCGCGCTTGGCATGCGGGGCAAATCTCGCCAAAAGGACGCCCGTGATCCTTGCCAAGACTCTTCGTCGCCTGTCGTTTCCGCCAGCGCTTGCTCTCCATGCCCTGTCCCGGCCGGCGCAGATCGCCGGCGCGGTGGGAATCGGCCTGGTCGGCGCTGCGCTGTTCGCCCAGATGGAGGGCGAACGCGGCGTCCCGCCGATCGCCAGCGGCGGCGATTATGAGGTGCGCGGCGTGAAGGTCGACGTCCAGGCCGGCAGCGCCGACGCGGCCCGCTATGCCGGCTGGCGGCTGGCCCAGCGTCAGGCGTGGAAGATGCTGTGGACCCGCACCCATGGCGGCACCGGCGTGCCCAGCCTGTCCGATTCGCAGCTCGAGGCCATGATCTCGGGCATCGAGGTCGAATATGAACAGGCCGGCCCCGGTCGCTATGTCGCGACGCTCGGCATCTTGTTCGACCGCGCGCGCACCGGCCAGTTGCTGGGTGTTTCCGGCAATGTGATGCGCTCGCCGCCGCTGCTGGTGATCCCGGTCATGTGGGATGGCGGCTCGGCCGTATCCTATGAACGGGTCAATGAATGGCAGAAGGCCTGGGCGCGATATCGCACCGGCGACAGCGCGATCGACTATGTCCGCGTCGCGGGCTCGGTCGCCGATCCGGTGCTGCTCAACGCCGGCCAGACCGGGCGGCGCGGCCGCCTTTGGTGGCGCGTGCTGCTCGATCAATATGGCGCGGCCGATGTGGTGATCCCGATGGTGCGGCTCGACCGGCAATGGCCCGGCGGTCCGGTGACGGCCAATTTCACCGCCCGCTACGGCCCCGACAACAGCCTGATCGGCAGCTTCGCGCTGCGCGCCTCGAACGACAGCGGCATCCCGCAGATGCTGGATGAGGGCGCACGCCGGATCGACGAACTTTATATCCGCGCGCTCAATGACGGCCGCCTGCGGCCCGATCCGTCGCTGATCATCGAGGAACCCGTCGACCCCAACGCGCTGGCGATCGAGAATGCGACCGAGGCGCCGATCGAGGCGGTCGACATGCCGCTGCCCACCGCCGGCGCCAGCGTCGCCAGCTTCGCGATCCAGTTCGACACGCCCGACGTCGGATCGGTCACCGCCGGCGAATCGGCCTTGCGCAGCATTCCGGGCGTCCGCTCGGCCGCGACCAGCAGCCTCGCGCTGGGCGGCACGTCGGTGATGCAGGTCAGCTTCGAAGGGAGCGCCGACGCGCTGCGCACCGGATTGCAGGCCCGCGGCTACAGCGTGGCGGTATCGGGCAACACCATGCGCATCTCGCGCCGGCAGGCGCCCGCAGGACAGCCATGAGCCAGATCAGCCTGCCCTTCGAATGGCAGGGCCAGGGCGAGGAGTTTCTGGTGAGCGAGGCCAATCAACTGGCCGTTGCCCATCTGGAACGCTGGCGCGACTGGCCCGTGTCCGTGACTGTGCTGACCGGCCCGCCACTGTCGGGCCGTTCGGCGCTGGGCCGCCAGTTCGTCGCGATGAGCGGCGGCAGCGTGATCGACGATGCCGAGGGGCAGGACGAGCATATGCTGTTCCATGCCTGGAACGAGGCGCAGACCGAGCATCGCCCGCTGCTGATGATCGGCCGCACGTCCCCGCTGCGCTGGACGGTGGCGCTGCCCGACCTGCGATCGCGGCTGGCCGGATCGCCCCATGTCGCGATCGAGGAACCAGACGAGGCGCTGGCGCTGGCGCTGATCGAGCGGCGGCTGGGCGCGTCGGGCGCCAGCTTCGCACCGGACCTTGCCCCCTGGCTGCTTCGGCGGATCGAGCGCAGCTATGGCGCGATTGCGGCGGTGACGGCGCTGCTGGATGAGGCATCGCTGTCATCTGGACGTAAGATTTCGGTCGCACTGGCGAAAGAGGCCCTGCAATCTGCAGGAATCTTGCCTATAGTCCCGCCCGATCCCACCAACGACCAGCGCGAGTAATCCGTGGCCGAAGCCGATCCCATCGCCAGCCTTTCGCCCGCGGGCGAGCGCTATTTCAACCGCGAGCTTTCCTGGCTGGCCTTCAACCAGCGGGTGCTGGAAGAGGCGATGAACCGGGCCCACCCGTTGCTCGAACGGCTCCGCTTCCTGTCGATTTCGGGCGCCAATCTCGACGAATTCTTCTCCGTCCGCGTTGCCGGGCTCAAGGGCCAGCAATTGCAGGATGTCGATCTGCGGTCGGCCGACGGCCTGACGCCCGCGCAGCAGCTCGGCGCGATCACCGAGACCACGGCCAGCCTGATGCGCGCCCAGCAGAAGGTCTGGGGCGCGCTGCACGGCGAGCTGGTGCAGGTTGGGATCGAGGTGATCGGTCCGTCCGCGGAAATGGATGTCGGCTGCGCGGGGTGGCTGCGCGAGCATTTCCTGACCCAGATCTTCCCGATCCTGACGCCCCAGGCGCTGGACCCGGCACATCCCTTCCCCTTCATCCCCAATCAGGGGCTGTCGATCGTCTTCGATCTCGAACGGCTGTCGGACAAGCAGCCGATCCGCGAACTGGTGATGATCCCCTCCTCGCTCGCCCGCTTCGTGCGCATTCCGGGCGAACCGATGCGCTACATGGCGCTGGAGGCGGTGATCCGCCGCTTCTCGGCCGATCTCTTCCCCGGCTATCGCGTCCGCAACAGCGGCGTGTTCCGCATCATCCGCGACAGCGACATCGAGATCGAGGAAGAGGCGGAAGATCTGGTCCGCTATTTCCGCAGCGCCATCAAGCGCCGCCGCCGCGGCCGCGTGATCCGCATGGAGATAGAGGAGCGCATTCCCGAACCGGTCGAGGAAATGCTCCAGGACATGCTCCAGGGCCATGAGGCGATCGTGGTCGAGGTGGAGGGCTTCATCGGCATCGGTGACCTTAGCGGCATCGTCGACGCCGACCGCCCCGACCTCAAGTTCGAGCCCTATGCCCCCCGCTTCCCCGAGCGCATCCGCGAATATGGCGGCGACTGTTTCGCCGCGATCCGCGCCAAGGACATCGTCGTCCACCATCCCTATGAGGCGTTCGACGTCGTCATCTCCTTCCTGAAGCAGGCCGCGTCCGACCCGGATGTGGTCGCGATCAAGCAGACCCTCTACCGCGCGGGCAAGCAGTCGGCGATCATCCGCGCCCTGATCGACGCGGCCGAGGCCGGCAAGTCGGTGACCGCGGTGGTCGAGCTGAAGGCGCGCTTCGACGAAGAGCAGAATCTGATGTGGGCCGACGCGCTGGAACGCGCGGGCGTGCAGGTCGTCTATGGCTTCATCGACTGGAAGACGCATGCCAAGGTGTCGATGGTGGTGCGGCGCGAAGGCGACCAGTTCCGCAGCTACTGCCATTTCGGCACCGGCAACTACCACCCGATCACCGCGCGCATCTATACCGATCTCAGCTTCTTCACCGCCGATCCGGCCTATAGCCGCGATGCCGCCGCTTTGTTCAACTACATCACCGGCTATGTCGAGCCGCAGCGGCTGGAAAAGCTGGTCATGTCGCCCCGCGACCTGCGCGACACGCTGTGCGCCTGCATCGATGCGGAGATCGACCATGTCCGCGCCGGCCGCCCCGGCACCATCTGGGCCAAGATGAACAGCCTGGTCGACCCGGCGATCATCGAGAAACTCTATGCCGCCAGCAATGCCGGGGTGCAGATCGACCTGATCGTGCGCGGCATCTGCTGCCTGCGGCCGGGCGTTCCGGGCATGTCGGAAAATATCCGGGTGAAGTCGGTCGTCGGCCGTTTCCTGGAACATAGCCGCATCACCGTCTTCGGCAATGGCAAGGCGCTGCCCAATAATGGCGCGAAGGTCTATATCAGCTCGGCCGACTGGATGCCGCGCAACTTCGACCGCCGCGTCGAATTCCTCGCGCCGGTCGAAAATCCGACCGTCCATGACCAGATTCTGGACCAGGTGATGGTCGCCAATCTGATCGACACCGAACAGAGCTGGGTGCTGGATCGCGACGGCCATTATACCCGGCTGGAGCCGGGCGACCGGCCGTTCAACCTGCACCGTTATTTCATGACCAACCCGTCGCTGTCCGGGCGCGGCGCAGCGCAGGAGCATGGTGCGGTGCCGACCCTGCGCCTGCGTGGCCGGGCCTGATCGCGCGATGAACTCGATGCTCAGCCGCGTGCGCGCCATGGCGGAGACCATGGCGACCTCGCCCGAACCCGCCACGGCGCGCTCGGCGATCATCGACATCGGCTCCAACAGCGTCCGCCTGGTCGTCTATGACGGGCCGCGCCGCATCCCCTTCATCCTGTTCAATGAAAAGGTGATGGCGGGCCTGGGTGCCTCGCTGGCCAAGACCGGTGCGATCGAACCGGAAGCGATGGAGCGCGGCCTGCGTGCCATCGGCCGCTTTGCCCATCTGTGCCGCGACATGCGCGTCACCGACATACGCTGCGTGGCGACGGCCGCCGTGCGCGACGCCACCAATGGCGCCGAGTTCATCACCCGTGCCAAGGCTATGGGCCTGACCGTCGAACTGCTGTCGGGCGCGCAGGAGGCGATCGGCGCTGCCATGGGCGTGCTGTCGGGCATTCCCGATGCCGACGGCATCGTTGGCGACCTGGGTGGCGGCAGCCTGGAACTGGCCCGCGTGCGCAAGGGCGCGGTCGAACAGACCATCTCGCTGCCGCTGGGCGTGCTGCGCCTGCCGCAGATCCGGGCCAAGGGGCCGCGCGCGCTGGATCGCTGCGTTGCCAAGATGCTGGAAAAGGCCGGCTGGCAGGCGGAACCGGACCTGCCCTTCTATCTTGTCGGCGGCTCCTGGCGCTCGCTTGCCCGCTTCGACATGCAGCTCACCCATTTCCCGCTGCCGGTGGTGCATCAATATGAGATGAGCGCGGCCCGTGCCGAACAGCTCACCCGCATCATCTCCCATGTCGACAAGGGCCGGCTGAAGCAGATCCCGGCGATGACCGGATCGCGCGTGCCGACCTTGCCGGATGCCGCCGCGCTGCTGTCTGTGGTCGTGCGCCAGCTCAAGTCCAGCCGGATGATCGTGTCGGCCTATGGCCTGCGCGAAGGGCTGCTCTACGAAAATCTGCCCGACGATATCCGCGCTCATGACCCGCTGCTGGTCGCGGCCGAGGCGGAAGGAGAGGCACAGGCCCGCTTCCGCGGCCATGGCGACCGTATCGACCGCTGGATCGCGCCGCTCTTCCCCGACGATGACAAGGATGCCCGCCGCATCCGCCGCGCCGCCTGCCTGCTGGCCGATGTCAGCTGGCGCGCCAATCCCGATTTCCGCGCGGAACGCGGCGTCGAAATCGCCCTGCACAGCAACTGGGTCGGCATCACCGCTGCCGAGCGGGCGATGCTGGGTCAGGCGCTGCACACCCATTTCGGCGGCGATGTCGGCACGCTGCCCAACCTCGACCGCATGGCCAGCCCCGACGCGCTGCGCCGCGCCGCGCTCTGGGGCCTCGCCATCCGCCTGGCCCAGCGCCTGTCGGGCGGCGTCGAAGGCCCGCTCGCCATTTCCCATCTGGAACGGCATGGCGACCGCATCGACCTCCACCTGCGCGACGAGGATGCCGATCTCTACGGCGAAGCGGTCGAACGCCGCCTGCGCAACCTCGCCCAGGCCATGGGCCTCAAATATCAGCTGCTCGGCGGACAGGGTTAGGCCGACACCGGCCGTGTCCGGTCAGGAAAGCGCGATCGCTTCCCGCACCACCAGCACCGGCACGCCGTCGCGCACCGGATAGGCGAGGCCCGCCGCGTCCGACACCAGCGCCTGGCGCGCGCCGTCCCAGCGCAGCGGCGTGCGCGTCGCCGGGCAGACCAGCTTGGCCAGCAGCCAGGGATCGATCGGGGCTGTCTCTTCGCTCATGCTCTCGCTCATTGCATCGTCGCGCCGCCGTCGCGCTCGGCGCGGCCGACGATCTGCATCAGCTGGATGATCCGGTCGGCCCGCTCGCTCAGCGTGTCGGCCTCCAGCAGCGTCTGCTTGGCCGCCGGGTTGAACGGCGCGATCTGGGCGATGCCGTTGACCAGCGCCATGTCGTCCAGCCGCGACACCGCCGTCCAGTCGACCGCATAGCCCAGCGCATCGGCAAAGCGGCGCGATTCCTGCTCCAGCGCGGCCCGCTCGACCAGATGCAGCACCTCATCCTCCGGCGCCTGCTCGACCTCCGCCTCGATCTGGCGGAACAGCGTCGACACCTCCAGCTCGCGCACCAGCCGGAACCGGGCCAGCCCGGTCAGGATGATGTTGAACCGGCCATCGTCCAGCGCCTCGATATGGCTGATCCGCCCCAGGCAGCCGACATCGAACAGCGGCGGCTTCTGCCCCTCGCTGCGCGGCTGGATCATGCCGATGCGCCGGTCGCGCGCGGACGCATCCTGCACCAACGCGCGATAACGCGGCTCGAAGATATGCAGCGGCAGTTCCATGCCCGGCAGCAGCAGCGCGCCGGACAGCGGAAAGATCGAGATGCGCGCGCGGTTCACCGGCTCACCGATCCTTTACGAAAACAGGATCTGCGACAGCTTGCGGCGCTGCGCCGACACCCACGGATCTTCCAGCCCGACCGCCTCGAACAGGGTCAGAAGCTGGGTGCGCGCGGCGCCGTCATTCCAGGCCCGGTCGCGGCGCACGATCTCCAGCAGCTGCTCGGCCGCGCCATCCCGGTCGCCATTGCCCATCAGTCCGGTCGCCAGCTCGAAGCGCGCCTCATGATCGTCGGCATCGGCCGCCAGCCGCGCCTCGACCCCCGACAGGTCGGCGACGGGCCTGGCATTGCGGGCCAGCGCCAGCGCCGCCTTCGCGCGCTCGATCGCCTGGTCCTTCTGCATCTCGGCGGGCAGTTCGGCGAGCAGCGCATCGGCCTCGTCCAGTTGCCCCAGCGCCACCAGCGCGCGCAGCAGGCCGCTCAGCACTTCGGCATTGTCGGGCGCGATGTCGGCAATCTGCTGGAACACCGACAAAGCGCGCTCCGCCTCGCCGCCGGCCAGCATTTCCTCGCCCATCGCGATCAGCGGCGCAATCTCTTCCGCCTGCGCCTTCTCGTCCGATTCGATCGGCAACTGGCTCAGCAACTGGTCGAGATATTGCTTCAACTGCCCCTCGGTCCGCGCCTGGCTCAGGTCCGCGACCGGCTGGCCCTGGAACACGGCATAGACGGTCGGGATCGACTGGACGCGGAACTGGCTGGCGATGAAGCCATTTTCATCGACATTCACCTTCACCAGCTTGACGCCCTTGCTGGCATAGTCGGCGCACACCTTCTCGATCACCGGCGCCAGTTGCTTGCACGGGCCGCACCATTCGGCCCAGAAGTCGACGATCACCAGGCTCGTGCGCGAAGGCTCCACCACATCCTGGCGAAACGCCTCCACGGCCGCCTTGTCGGCCTCGCTCAGTCCCAGGGTCGCCACGCTTCATTCTCCTGCAATGCGGTTAGTCGCCGCCGTCATACAGCGCCTTATGTGGGGCGTCACCCCTGCTGGACAAGTCGGGGCGCGCGCGCCGCCTTACAGGAAATATTTGAGCCGGATCGCCTGCCGCACCGGCGCGCCGCTCACGACGAACTCGGCCGACCGGAAGCTGGGCGCGCCAAAGCGCAGCACCGGATTGCGCGAAAAGCCCACGCCTTCGCGCGGAATGCCGGCAAAAGTGTCCAGCTTGCCATTGCCATTTTCGTCATGGATGATCGCGATCGCATAGTCGCCCGGCGCCAGATTGCCGAGCGGGATGGCATTGCCCGTCGTCGCCACGATCAGGTGGCGCTTGTCGGGATCCTTGCTGCAATCGGGAAAATAGTCGGCCGATCGCGCCACGCAGATCAGGATGCGCCCCTTGGCCGACCGCAGCCCTTCGGCCGTCATGCTGATCGGCTGGGCCAGGTCCACCGGCGCCGCCCCCGCCAGTCCCGCCATCGCCACCACCGCAAACACCACCCGACCGATCACGCCTGTTCCTTCCTCAAATCACGCCCGAAATCCCCCAGCCCCCGGTCGGTGCCGCACAGCCGGTCCCAGACGCGAAAATAGAGGCCATAATTGCACCGATATTGCTCATGATGCCGCTGATGATGGCTGGCGGTGATCAGCCAGCGGCCGATCGGCCCGCGCACCATCCAGCGCGGAAACATCTCCCACCCCATATGGTTGGACACGCCCATGATCGTCATGATCGACAGCACCACGCCCAGCGCGCCGACATGGATCGGGATCAGGAAGACCAAAGCCGGGATCACCACCGCCCCGGTCAGCGCCTCCCACGGATGAAAGCTCATCGCCGCCCAGGCGGTCGGTGGCCGGCTCGCATGATGGACGGCATGGGCGATGCGGAACAGCCGGGGCGCGTGCATCCACCGGTGCGTCCAGTAGAACCATGTGTCATGCGCGGCGAGATAGAGCAGCACCGACACCGGCAGATACCAGAGCGGATAGCGGCCGACATCCTCATAGATGCGCGTCCAGCCCCGCGCCTGCCAGCCCCAGGCGACGACCCCGGCGGGAATGCCATAGATCGCCGCAGACGCCAGCGACCAGCCAATCTCCCGCCCGATCTGTCGCCCCTGCCCGCGATAGAGGCCCGGCTGCCGCAGCCTTGTCGCCAGCGCAAAACCGCCACTGGCAATCAGATAGCGCACCCCGACGATCAGCGTCATCGCCAGCCCGGACAAGAGGATCGCAGCGACCATGGCGGGGCTATAGCGATGATTGCAGGGGAGCGGAAGCGGAGGGGGTGGGAGGGGCTGATGGCTGGTTAGCGCCATCCTTGCAGTTCGACGGCAATTTTCCTGCACCCCAGAGCGGACATCCAGATTTGACTTGGCCTGGGACATTGCTGCTGTTCCCTCGCGAATTCGCGAACGGCAGGTCCGGCCAGTAGCGGTCATGCGGCATCTGCCAGAACTCAACAGCGGAATGATTGGATATGCAGGATCGGGCGGTTAAAACAGGAAAACGCTCCTTTTAATTCCGCGTTGCAGTGATCCATCGAACGAGCAAAGCCTTGATGCCGGTAGATGGCGAGACGCATCAAGGTCGGGCAGCTCGAGCCTCGGCGACGTCTATTCGCGCCTGGTAGCCGTGCCGCTCTAGCATGTGGAGCAGGTTGGCTCCATTGAGCAGCGCCAGAGGCTTATCGCTGGCGAAGCGGTAGGCGTCAGGCCCGTAATCAGAGGTCGTCACAAGAATGCCGCGTGAGGCACCCTCGTTCATCACCGTGCCAAAGAGGTCGCGGACCGCCGAAACGCCGACGGTGCGCGTGTAACGCTTCGCCTGAATAACGATCTTGCCACCGCTGATCGGATCGGGGTCAAAGGCGATCGCGTCGACCCCTCCGTCGCTTGACGACTGAGTGACCTTCACCTCACCGCCGCGGCTTAGGAACTCCTTCTCGAACAGCTCACGCACTAGGTGCTCGAAATCGTCCCACGAAATCGAGGCGAGATTGGTCGAGGCGTCGATCCCGCCAACTACCTCGCGTTCGTCGATAAAACGGCGATCTTCACGATCCATCTCGATCACCGGCGGGACAGGCGCCAGTGCGGCGAGGTTTGCAGCGGAGACGCCCTTCAGCGCCTTGAAGCAGGCCTTCGGATCGGCGCGGGAGAGGTCGATGCGGCAAAATTCGTCACGTTTCGCGAGGATCGACATGATGCAGCCCTGCCGCTCCAGTCCGGTGGCGGGATCGATCGATTCGACCATGCCGTTAAACAGAATAGCATCGAGGTTGCCATCGACGTCGGCTTCGAAAAGTTCGTGAAGGGTGCGCAGGCAAATCTGATAACTCGCGCTATCGAAATTCGCCTTGCGATCACGGTCGGAAATGCGCGTCTCGGTTAGCTCGCCGGTCGCCTTGACGTATTTGACGGCCTTGACCTGTGGAAGGTCATCGGGTCCCGGCAGGCGGTACGCCAACATGAGCAGCCGGTCAGCCGGCCGATACTGCATGTCGTACGATTTCTCGAACAATCCGCTGTACTCAGAGTTCTCTAGGACGAGCGAGGCATGCTCGATTACGGCGTCTGGATCACGGTCGGCGATCGCGTTGCGCAAAGCGTCGATCTTGGCATGTGAAGCGGCCTGCGCGGCAAGGAACTCAGCCTTTGCGGCCTCGTGCCCGGTCCAGAACGCTTCTTCGCGAAGTGTCCACGCTGCGATGTCCGCCGCGTAACCTGCCTCGCGCTCAGCCTCCGCAGTCCGCCATTCCTCACCCGCGCGAGCGTTACGCCTTGCAACCTGGTCTTCGAGATGTCTGCGCTTTCCCAATAGCTTATCGAGTAAGCCGATTTGCGGAGCCTCGTAGGCTGGCTCCGGCCGTGCGGCGGTGGTGGGCCGCGCTTCGGGGAACTTCGCGGGCATCGCATATGCCCTGTGGTCTTTAAGTGTGTTCCAATCGATAGCGTCGTCGATCGTTAGGGTATGCGCAAGGATCCGACCGATACCCTCTTGGGCGCGGATCGCGTCGGCAGTCATTTCGTCGGCCGCGCCCTTCCCGGTCTGAAACAGCCGCTTGGTTTCGAATGCAACTAGCTTTGCGTCCCAATCGGCGAGCAGCGCATCGACCTTGCTCTGCAGGATGAACAACTCGGGAGCGCCGAGTTCGCGGTGCAGGTTCATTGTCTTGTGCCGGATATCAATGTAATATCGCAGGATACGATCGCCACGCGCGCTAAATTTGGCGCTTAGTGGCCCGATCTCAAGCTTATCTAAGTTTGGCGAATGCAGTGTGATGTCGTTCATCCCTGGCAGCCCCCCCCCCTCAGCGTCTCTGTATCATCTTTGACATTCGAGCAAAATGGGGCCTGCGGCAAGTCAGCTTGCGATCAGTCGACGGCTATCGCATCTCGCTTATGGCTCATGGAACGACGGAGATGAGGCCGCACAGCCAACCGGCCGGTTTGCGTGATCTGAACGGCGGGTTACGGCAAATGCTGACGCTTACGTCAGTGATGCTGAACGTCTTGAGTTGGTCGGCTGCCGACTCCGCACGACCGTCAGCTATCCACGCAACCCAGCTCCGAACCGGATAGTCGCCTAGCGGCCAAACCCAGCCCTACTTTCCTACTCCACCAATATCTGATCTATCCTCCGCGATGAAGCAGCCGCCACCTCGCCCCTCCGCGCGCACTCATGCGCCGCCACCCCCGCAACCCAACAGGCGCGTAGCCGTGACCCTGATGGCGCGTCGCCATGACCCGGATGTGATCGAACAGGCGCGCCGGCGGCGCGTTTCAGGCGCGAAAACGCCGCAAAACGCCGATATCATCGCGTCACGACACTGTGAACTTCGCGATGTGACCCTGGAGAAACCCAGGAGTGACCCTGAAACCGCCCTTTATCGGGCGCACCATTCAGGTGCGGGGGCGGGCCTGGCGGTAGCTGCCCAGCACGCGCACCCATTTGGTGTGGAATTCCAGCTCGGCGAGCGCGCGGTCGACCGCCGGGTCGCCCGGCATCCCTTCGATATCGCAATAGAATTCGGTCGCGGCAAAGCTGGCGCCGCGCTGATAGCTTTCCAGCTTGGTCATGTTGACGCCATTGGTCGCAAAGCCGCCCATCGCCTTGTAGAGGGCGGCCGGGATATTCTTCACCTCGAACAGGAAGGTGGTCATGACCGGGCCGACGCCGGCCGCCGGCGCCTTGGGCTCGCGCGCCAGCACCAGGAAGCGGGTCATATTGTCGTCGCTATCCTCGATATTCTCGGCGATCAGGCGCAGGCCATAGATTTCGGCGGCCAGATAGGGGGCGATCGCCCCCTCGCCCGGCGCCCGCGTTTCCGCCACCAGCGCGGCGGCGCCGGCGGTGTCGGCATAGGCGACCGGCTGGATGCCGCGCTCGCGCAGATAATGGCGGCACTGGCCCAGCGCCTGCGGATGGCTGATCGCACTCTTCACCGGCACCGTGTCGGGCGCCATCAGGCAGTGGCGGATGCGCAGGAAATATTCGTCGACGATGTGCAGCCCGGATTCGGGCAGCAGGAAATGCATGTCGGCGACGCGGCCGTGCAGGCTGTTCTCGATCGGAATGATCGCTCGGGCGGCAAGGCCATTGCGCACAGCGTCGATCGCATCCTCGAACGCAAAGCTGGGCAGCGGCACGCAATCGGGGGCGTAGCCAAGCGCGGCCAGGTGCGAATTGGCACCGGGCGCGCCCTGATAGGCGACGGCGCGCGCCGGATCGGCAGCGGCCTTTTGCGACATGTCGGCGACCAGCGCGCGAGCGGGGGCGGGATAATTTTCCATGCGTGCCTGCGCGCTTAGGCAGTTGGGGGATCGCGCGCAAGCATCGGCGGGGCGGCGGGGCGCGAAAAGCGCCACGGCGGGTTGCACCCCGGCCTATCCCCCATTATGGCAAGTGCTTAAGTGGGGGAGCGCACGACAGCCTCCATAACAAAGATGCGAGGGAAATCTGCGGATGGGCGATCGATTCAACACCGTTGCAGGGTGGGCGTTGTTTGCAGGCATCATCGCGCTGGGTGGCGCGATCGTCAGTTCCAAATATTTCCACGATGAACGGCCCGAAAAGATGGGCTATGCGATCGAGGGCGTCGAGGTGGAAGGCGAAGGTGGCGGCGACAGCGGCCCCGGCCTCAACACCCTGCTCGCCAGCGCGGATGTCGCGGCCGGCGAGAAAGTGTTCGCGAAATGCGCCGCCTGCCACACCGTCAACCAGGGCGGCGCCAACGGCATCGGCCCCAATCTCTATGCCACCGTCGGCGAAGGCATCGGCCAGGGCAAGGGCGGCTTCGCCTTCTCCGAAGCGCTCAAGAGCAAGGGCGGCGAATGGAGCTTCGACAATCTCGACCATTGGCTGAAAAGCCCGCGTGAATTTGCCCCCGGCACCAAGATGACCTTTGCCGGCCTCTCCAACCCGGCCGATCGCGCCAACCTGATCGCCTGGCTGAACACGCAGGGATCCAACTTGCCGCTGCCGGCCGCCGATGCCGCGCCGGCCGCTGCCGCCGCCGACAATGGCGCCGCGGCCGAAGGGGGCGACAATGCCGCCAATGCGGCGGAAGCCCCGGCCGAGAACGCGGCCCAGTAAGAATATGATGGTTTGAGGAAAGGGGGCGTGGCCGTTGGCTGCGCCCCTTTTGCTATCCGGCTTTTGCCTGCACCGCCGTCACGCCGCGCCGGGCATCCAGTTGCACGACCAGATCGGCCCGTGCCGGCATTTCGCGCAGGATATGGCGGGTCAGCCGCTCATAATGCTGGATGAAGCGGGCGATCTGATCCGGGTTCATCACGGCGCTGCCATCGGCGCGCAGATCGCCTTCCTGCTGGGTGCGCCAGCGCTGCACCACGTCGAAGCCGGGGGCGGCGAGCAAGGCCAGACCATCGATTCGCCCGAACAGCGCCTGATAATCGCCCGCCAGCGCAACATTGGCGAAGTGTCGCCAGCGCCCGTCGCCATCCTCGTCCCGCTCCAGCGCATTGACCGGCGCATCCAGCGCCGCCGCCGGCTGTGGCCGGGCGCCAACGCACCAGCCCTCCAGGATCAGCAGGCGCAGCCCCGCCGGCGCGATCGGCCATGCGTCTTCGGGCAGGCGGTCGTCCACCGCCTTGTCGAAGCGGGGCAGGCGCGCCGGGTGGCCTGCGGCCAGATCGTCCAGCACGGCCATGCCCAATGCGATGTCATGGGTGCCGGGCACGCCGCGCGTCCGCAGCAGCGGATGGACCGTCCGGGCCAGCAGCGCCCGTTCGGCGCGGGTCAGATAAAGGTCGTCGATCGACAGGATGGCGGTGGCGATGCCGCGCCGGGTCATCCGGGCCTCAAGCGCGCCGGCCAGCATGCTCTTGCCGCTGCCCTGGGCGCCGCACAGGCCAAGGATGACAAGGCCTTCTTTGTCGTCCAGCAGGCGTAGGGCCAGGCGATCGACCGCATCGAGCGCCGTGCCTGTCACGTCTAGAGCCGGGCGACCAGCAGCTTGTCGATCTTGCGCCCGTCCATATCGACAATCTCGAAGCGCCAGCCCTGATCTTCGGCATAGTCGCCGATTTCCGGCAGCCGCTTGAGCAGCCACAGGACATGGCCGGCGACCGTCGCATAATCGCGATCCTCGGACAGGTTGATGTCGATCCTCTCGGCCAACTGGTCGATCGGCATCTGGCCCGATACCAGCAGGCTGCCATCCTCGCGCTCGACAATGTCGGGTTCGTCATAGGCGTCGCGGTCCGACGCGAAATGGCCGGCAATGGCGGACAGCAGGTCGGCCGGGGTCACGATCCCTTCGAAATGGCCATATTCGTCATGCACCATCACCATCGGCACATCGGATTTGCGCAGCACTTCCAGCGCATCCATGGCATCGACCTGATCGGGCACGACCTCCGCCTTGCGCAGCAGCGTCTCGATATCCAGCGCCTCGCCCCGGAACAATGCGGTCATGATGTCGCGTGCCTGGACGATGCCGATGATATCCTCCACCGACCCGCGGCCCACCGGCAGGCGGGTATGCGGCGTTTCCAGCAGGCGCAGGCGGATCGTTTCCTCATCGGCGTTGATGTCGATCCAGTCGACATCCATGCGCTGGGTCATCACCTCGCGCACCGGCCGGTCGGCCAGGCGGACCACGCCCGAGATGATCGCGCGCTCGCTTTCCTCGATGATGCCCGAACGGCTGGCCTCGGCCACGATCAGATGCAGTTCCTCGACCGTGACATGATGTTCCGATTCGCGGTCCAGCCCCAGCAGCTTGAAGATGAGGCCGCTCGACTTGTCGAGCACCCACACCACCGGCGCGGTCAGCTTTGCCAGATACAGCATCGGCGTCGCCACCAGCACGGCGATCGGTTCGGGCTGGCGCAGGGCGAATTGCTTGGGTACCAGTTCGCCGATGATCAGCGAGGCATAGGTGGTCAGGCCGATGACGATCGCGAAGCCCAGATTTTCCGCCATATTGGGCGACAGGCCCAGCGCCGCCAGCCGTTCGCCGGTCGGCCCGCCCAGGCTGGCGCCCGAATAGGCGCCGGAGATGATGCCGATCAGGGTGATGCCGATCTGGACGGTCGACAGGAACTTGCCGGGGTCCGCCGCCAGTTGCAGAGCCGACTTGGCACCGCGCTTGCCCGCCTTCTCCATCGCCTGCAGCCGTGGCTTGCGCGCGGACACGATGGCCAGCTCCGACATCGCGAAGACGCCGTTCAGCGCGACCAGCGCCAGGATGATGATGAGGTCTACCCAGGGGAAGGGCGTCGGAGCGGGAGGGGGGATCGTGGCCATGGTGGTCCCCTCCCCTATAACCTTTATTCTTTCGTTTTCACAACCATCCCATCATCGCCCGTTCAGTTCACTTGTGGAACAATCCATCGCCTGGCTTATTAGGGAGGCATCCATCCACGCGGATGCCAAGGACAAGGGAATAGAAGAATGAGGATTTCGCACCGGATCATGATGGCGGCCGGCCTGGCCGCGATGCTGACCACCACCGCCTGCACCACCGACCCGGAAACCGGGCAGAAGCGCATGTCGAAGGCGGCGATCGGCGGCATCGGCGGCGCACTGGGCGGTTATCTGCTGGGCGATCTGGTCGGCGGCCGGCATGACCGCACCGAAAAGATCCTGGGCGCCGGCATCGGCGCGATCGCGGGCGCCGGCATCGGCTCCTATATGGACGAACAGGAACGCAAGCTGCGCCAGCAGACCGCCGGCAGCGGCGTCGACGTGATCCGCCAGGGCGACGACCTGCTGCTGCGCATGCCCTCGGGCATCACCTTCGCGTTCAACGACGCCAGCGTCCAGCCGCAGTTCCGCCCCACGCTGGACGAGGTATCCTCGATCCTGTCGCAATATCCCAAGACCTATATCGACGTATATGGTCACACCGACAGCGACGGGTCGGATGCCTATAATCAGACGCTGTCGGAACGCCGCGCCCAGTCGGTCGCCGGCTATCTGACCAGCCATGGTGTCCAGTCGGCCCGCATCGCCACCCGCGGCTTTGGCGAAACCCAGCCGATCGCGTCGAATGCGACCGAGGAAGGCAAGGCCGCCAACCGCCGCGTCGAAATCAAGATCTCGCCCGTCACCGAATCCGACGTGCGCAGTTGACGATGGCTCGGGCCGCTCGAACGGGCGGCCCGACCGACCATCTGCGCTGCCGACAGCACAAAACCGCCCCTACGCGCCCGTCAACATTATCCTCATTGACCTTCGCGCGCGCCGGGCATAGCAGGGCCGCCGCTGTCGCAACCCAAAGAGTGCCCTGACAATGACCTATGTCGTGACCGACAACTGCATCCGCTGCAAATATATGGATTGCGTCGAGGTCTGCCCCGTGGACTGTTTCTACGAGGGCGAGAACATGCTGGTCATCAATCCCAATGAGTGCATCGACTGCGGCGTGTGCGAACCGGAATGCCCGGCCGAGGCGATCCTGCCCGACACCGAGAACGGCCTTGAGAAGTGGCTGGAACTCAACACCAAATATTCGGCCGAATGGCCCAACATCACGGTCAAGGGCGAGGCCCCGGCTGACGCCGACGCGATGAGCGGCGTAGAGAACAAGCTGGAACAGTTCTTCTCGCCCGAACCCGGCGAGGGCAGCTGATCGATATTATCCTGCGCCATCAAGGCGCAGCGTCCCATTTTGTGCCGCACCCCCAGACTTTGTGTCCGGGGGTGGCAATTTTGTTACGAATCTGCTAAATAGCGCCCAGCGGACGAACATGGTCGCGTTCGTCCTGGAGTATTCGCATCATGTCTTGACGGTGACGCCGCGGACTTTCCCCGACTCGTGCCCCTGCTGCACCTGCCCCGCGACGGCCCGTTCCCCGGTTGAATAGAAAGGTTTCAAATGGCTGCCAAGGCGCTGTCCTTTGACGTTGGTGATTATGTCGTTTACCCCAAGCACGGCGTGGGCCGTGTGATCGAACTCCAAAAGGAGCAGATCGCGGGCATGGAACTGGAGCTGTATGTGCTCCGTTTCGAAAAGGAGCGCATGACGCTGCGCGTTCCCACCAACAAGGCCGAAGGCGTCGGCATGCGCAAGCTGTCCTCCAACAAGACGCTGGAGGAGTCGATGGAAACCCTGAAGGGCAAGCCCAAGGTCAAGCGCACCATGTGGTCGCGCCGCGCCCAGGAATATGAAGCGAAGATCAATTCGGGCGACCTGGTGTCGATCGCCGAAGTGACCCGCGACCTGTTCCGTGCCGACGACCAGCCCGAGCAGAGCTATTCCGAACGCCAGATCTTCGAGGCCGCTTCCAGCCGCCTCGCCCGCGAACTCGCCGCGATGGAAGAGACCGACGAGCCCACTGCGCTGCAGAAGATCCTGCGCATCCTCAATGAGGCCGCGCCGAAATATGCCAAGGTCGAAGGCTGATCGCTTCGCCCGAACAGGCTGAAACATGACGATGGGCGCCCTCCCAAGGGGCGCCCTTCTTCGTTACGGCAAGGCCATTGCGGGAATCCCGCCCTCGTCCGTTGACTCCCCCGAACCGTTCTTCAGGACGCATAGGGGAATAGCCATGAACGACCAGGATGACGCGCAACAGGATTTGATCCAGCGCGGCTATTCGCGCCGCGACGCCGCCCGCATATTGGGCGTGCTGGGCGCGGGCGTGGCGGTCGCCACCGCCGGCACCCCGGTCTGGGCGCAGCGCAATGACGGCCCCGAAGAAGGCAATTTCCCCAAGGTGCGGATCGGCTCCAACGAATGCTGGACCGGCCCCTTCCCCGTCGCCCAGGCCGCCGCGGCGAAGATCGTCTCACACGCCAATTTCTATCACCCCGGCACCGAAGTCACCGACTTCAAGAAGACGCTCGCGACCATCGAGGGCGTGCCGGTCGACCATGTCCTGCCCTGGCCAGGGTCCAGCGACCCGCTCTCGCGCATCGTCGTCGCCTTCTGCTCGCCGCAAAAGGGGCTGGTGACCGCCGATGTCAGCTATGAACAACCCTGGGGCACGGCGGAATGGGCCGGCGCCAAGGTGACGAAGGTGCCGCTGACGCCCGATTATCGCCACGACGTGAAGGCGATGCTGGCCGCCAATCCGGACGCCGGCCTCTATTATATCTGCTCGCCCAACAACCCCACCGGCACGCTGACGCCGGTGGCCGACATCGAATGGCTGGTCGCCAACAAGCCGGCCGGATCGATCGTCCTGGTGGACGAAGCCTATCTCCATTTCTCGCACGGCCAGTCGGCCGCGCCGCTGGTTGCGCAGGGCAAGGATGTGATCGTGCTGCGCACCTTCTCCAAGCTGTTCGGCATGGCCGGCATGCGGCTGGGCGCCACCATCGCGCGACCGGACCTGCATGGCAGGATGATGCGCTATGACGGCAAGCGCATGTCGACCAACCTGCCCCTGCCCTCGGTCGTGTGCGGCACCGTGGCGCTGACGCAGAAGGCGCTGATCGAGCAGCGCCGGGCCGAGATGATTGCGGCGCGCGACTTCACCTTCGCCCATCTCACCAAGCGCGGGGTCAAGTTCATCCCGTCGGACGCCAACATGTTCATGGTCGACTGGGGCAAGCCGGCCGCTGGCGTGCAGGCCCAGTTCCTGGCGGCGGGTGTCGGCATCGGCCGCAACTGGGCGCCCTGGCCCACCATGTCGCGCGTCACCGTCGGCTCCATGGCCGACATGCAGGCCTTCTGCGCTGCGCTCGACAAGATCATGGTCTGAAAAAGGACCGGCTTCGCTGTGGAAGCCGGCCCTTTGGATCAATTGCCCTTCACGCTGTCGGCGGCATCCTTGGCGGCGTCGCCGACATCGCTTGCGGCCTGACCGACCTGGCTCGCCGCGCTCGACACGGCATCATCCTTGCGGGTCTGGCTGCTGATCAGGAAGAAGGCGGCAACCGCCACCACCACGACCAGCAACAGGATCGCGATGGTCGTGCCACCGCCGCCGCTGCGCTTTTCGATGATCGTCGTCGTGGGCGCCGGGCGTTCCTGATAATCTGCCATAAAGTCTCTCCTCTTTGTCACCCCGTGGGGGCAACAATGCCGGAGAGCGGGCAAAGGTTTCAGCCGCCCCGCTGGCCCCCCTTACTCGCCGGTCGGGACAAAGGCGCCCTTGGCGCGGTCCTTGACCACCTTGTCGGCGCGGAACACCGATCCGCTCATGGTGATATAGACGCCCGGCTCGGCGACCTGCGCGGTGGCAAAGGCCATGCCAAGGTTGAAGCTCGCATCGCTCTCGCCAAAGCGCGCCGGGGCCAGCGCACCGACCAGCACGACGGTCTTGCCGGGAATATCCTGCAACAGCTTGGCCGTCTCGGTCATGGTATCGGTGCCATGGGTGATGACGATATGCTTCTCGCGCGCAGCGGCAACGCGGGCGGCGATCAGCGCACGATCCGTGTCGTCCAGTTCCAGACTGTCCTTGCGGGTGATTTCCTCGATGCGGAAGGGCCGCTTGACCCGTGCCACCTGCAACAGCTTGGCCATCACCGTCTCGCCGACCTGATAGTCGGACAGGGCGTCGAAATAGACCTTGTCGATCGTGCCACCGGTGGTGAGCAGCAGGATGGGGGTTTCGGGGGACAGCATGAACGGACTCCGTATATCGATCGCGCCCCCTTAACGGATAATGGCGCGGACCGGAACCGTCCCTATTCGCCCCGCGCCATCGCCGCACCCCGGTCGCGCGCCGCGACCAGCGTGTCGGTCAAAAGGTCGAGCAGGCGATTGTCGGCGTCCAGCACATTGAGGCCCTGGCGCGTCATGCCGCCGGGGCTGGCGACCTGATCCGCCAGGGTGGCCGGACTGACGCTGGCGCGCGCCGCCATGTTCGCCGATCCCTGCACCGTGGCCAGCGCCATGCGTGCGGCCTGATCGGCAGGAATGCCCAGCGCCTCGCCGGCGCGCGACAACGCATCGATGAAGCGGAACAGGAAGGCCGGACCGCAGCCCGACAGGGCCGTCACCTGATTGAACAGGGCTTCGTCACCCATCCATTCGGCTAGGCCCAGCGGCGCGATCAGCGCGGCAATGTCGGCCTTGGCCGCCGCATCAGTGGCCGCATCAGTGTAGAGCGCCACCACGCCCTCGCCCAGCCCGACCGGCAGGTTGGGCATGGCGCAGACGACATCGCGCGGCGCCGGGAAATGCCGGCGCAGGTCTGCAATCGGTGTTCCCGCCAGGATCGACACCAGCCGCGTCTCCGCCGTCAGCAGTGGCGCAA